>CAIVEW010000001.1 GCA_903905065.1 uncultured Bacteroidota bacterium
GATATCCCTGGAAGCGCCCGTCCTCACCGGGAGTGCCATGCATGGCGATGAATACGCAGTCAAATTTTATTTTTTCGCTATTTACAGTGAGTGAAAAATCATTCTTATCAACTTCGACTTTTTTTCCATCAAATTCATGATACCATTCGTTCTTAGTAATAATGATCTTGAAAACACGATATAGTTTCTCGTCAAGGTTTTTTTCGATGGTCTCCGCTGTTTGTATAGAAATTACATATTCTCCCGAATACCCACCTGCGAGCAATGCTATATTTTTCCTCATTGTTTTGGTCTAAGAATTGATGCTGCCAAAGGTAATAGAAATACTAAATTTAAAAGTTAAAATTCCGTCTGAACCTTGATTTTCCTGATTAAAGGATTGGCATGACGCCCTTATTACCAAAACGGGGTTATGGTCGTAACGCCGTCACTTCACCATCCTTTGACCTTTTAGCCTTTTCACTAATTAACCTTCTGCCACTCTGTCTTTCACAGGTATTACTAATTTCAGACCAGACCAAGTTTCATCTACCGCACATACTTTAATATCTACAAGGCCGATACTTAATGCAGTGTCGCGGATCATATTTTCACTCACATTGCTGACTACTTTGGTTGATTTTTTAGGCCAGGAAACCCATATAATACCATTTTGAACGATCTCGTTTTTTAGTTTCGGCAGCAGATGCTTGAGCTCTTTTTCATCTTTGGTGAAAAAGTGAATTATATCCATTTTGTCTGCAGCCTTTGTATCAACGTTTTCCGGCATATCAGTAAATAGTTCGAAATAATATTCCGGCTCATTTACCAGCTTCAATTTGAAGCCAGGCTTTATACCCAGCTTTTTAGCCAATGGTGTTTTTGAATAGCCGTGATAGTCGTTAGTCATAAGTCTGTGTCGCTACAAAGTTCTTAAACGTAATGAGAAAAGAAAAAATGAGTACCTGCAGACCATATTTCTTATCTTTATGCTATGATAATATGTGAACCGGCCCCTGCCTACGGAAAATACAATTACAGTATACCTGAGTACCTGGAAATGGAAGATGCAGCTACTGAAAAGCATGAATATTACAGGGGTGAAGTTTTTGCGATGTCCGGCGGCACTGTATCCCACAGTGCGATTGGTGGGAATATTTACCATTCACTGAGAGGAAAACTAAACGGCACACCGTGCAAGCCTTTCAACAGCGACATGAGAATCCATATAGAAAAGAATACACTCTTCACCTACCCTGATGTTTCTGTTATCTGTGGAAACATACTTACACTCAACGATGATAACCAGAATGTATTAAACCCAACGGTGATCTTTGAAGTACTCTCACCAACTACGAAAAGGTACGATCTCGTAGAAAAATTCAGGCTATACCAGGACATCGCAAGCCTAAATGAATATGTGATAGTGGACTCCGAAAGACCGGATGTAAGAATATGGAACAACACTACAAGTAATGGCTGGCTACTAACTGTGTATCAAAATATTGAAGAAAGTATAGAGCTGCAAAGTTTAAATATTTCCATGACCCTGAAGGAAATATACGAAAGCATCTTCGACGCTTAAATTTCAGACTTTTTTCCAGTGATGCTGCCCACCGTCCCTGCAGCCATCCTCAGCGGGCTCAGATACCACATTAATAATGGTACTGCATTTTTTACAGATGTATTTATGCTCGCCTACCTGCCCTAGCTTTATCCAATGGTGCGCATGTGCCTTTTCGCAACCGGTGATACTTGCTTCTGTATTTTTTTGTATATATATACTGCAGTGCCGGCATTGATACCAATGGGCGATCATCTGCGGTGTGATTACCAGGTTCTTTTTTCGCTCTTTTTTCCTTGGTGCATACCGGAACCATGCTCCGCCAACTATGGCCATTAGCGCCAGGGCCGACCCGCCAAAAATATACATGGTGTTGGAATCGCCACCTTCTTCCTCTGGCATAGGTGTACTTTTTTCCTGCAGGAATTTCTTCTGCACATAGCCGTCCCCGCCATTGTAGTGTATCTTATACCAGCCACCGTTTATATGCTCCGCTTCAACAATAGAGTTTTTACCCAATTGACCTAAAACTTTGGCATGCAATTCGTTACCTGCGAAAACTTTAGTGTCACTTGTAATCACATACTGGTCGGCCCACGAAGACGTAGCAAACAGGCATAGCAATATCGTTAGCACACTTTTCATTCGGGAAAACACTGATCTATTGCAAAATTAGCGATTAGTTTTTTAGGCGCATTAAATAAAAAATAAAACCGCTCACAGTCAGACTGCGACGGTTTTATTCATTATAGCTAAAGGATATTTTTTTTATTTCAGCATTGCAACTGCATCTGCCGACTTTACGTTCATCTGTGGTGCTGCAGAGCGAGCGTCGTCATAGTATGCAAGCAAAATCTTGTAACCGGCGCATTTTTCGCCAAGAACGTTAGCCTCGCAGCCGGCATACCCTACGAACTTCTGCTCCTTAGGCCCGATCTTCTCGATCACCTTTATTCTTTTTTGTAAGTAATCATTAACCATTACCGACTCTTCTATACGAACCGTAATAGTACGATCAACAGATTTGTTGGAGATGGCACAGGCTTTTCTGTCTGTGAGTACTTTAGCGTCTTTGGCGGGAACGAGGGCAACTTCTTTGCCGGCGTTCTCAACAACGCGTTTCTGTGCAAAAGCGCCTGGTGCGCTGATGATTGTGATGGCTGCGATTAGGAGTATCTTTTTCATATTCTTTAATGTTTTGTGAAGCGCTTGTGATTGATTTGTTAATACAAATGTATATCGACTTTCCGAAAGCGCAAAACATTTTCCGAAGAATTATTAAACATTTTTATTAGTAATGTTTAACTTGCTTGTTTTCAAATAAATAACATCGTATTTTTATTGCAGAAAAAATACGGTTTTTGGAATTCCAAAATAAAATGAAGTTTGGCATGTCATTTGCAAATGATTAACAAATGGCTGTTTTATGAACCAGAAGCATCTAACACACGAAAACGAGCATCACGCGCATCATTTCAGCATTGAGGCCCTTGTAATTCCCGCAATATCATTGTTCTACAGAACAATAGTACCGGTAACAAACTTTATCATAACGAACCTGGCTAAAGCATGAAGATCAAAACCCTGCGCCAATGCCGAATTCAGCATATTCTGCGGTGATCTCGTGGGTAAGCAGCATGGCAGAAAGGAACAACTCTTTTAGAGCGCCGTGCTCAGTCTTAATAAGATAAAAATTGACGCCTATTTTCTCATAAAAAGGATCAAATTTCAAAAACGTCTGGTGGTAATAGACACCAAGCTGCGTTACCAGTCCCACCCTGCCCTCCAGGAACTCATTACCAACAAAAAAAGCACCGTCCCAGGAATGGTTCTTCTCGTGGCCATAGTCTACGCCATAATTCACAAGGAAGTCGTACACATCTTTGTGATAGGCATAGTCAACACCGGCAAACATCTTGTTTTTACCCAGCCAGCGCCTGCTTATATAGGCTGTGCCGATATAAGCCGGAGCCGTAGGATCTCCTGTTTTCGGGGCACGTGCCTCTTTAAAAGACATGCCGTAACGAAACTCGAATAACCACCTGTTACTAAGTTTGGGCAGGTCCTTAATGATCCTGGTTGGTCGGTTGGTAACCGGAAAATACTGCACCCCTACATGTAAACCACCCATATTCACGCCCAGGTTTGGCTGATGATAATCGGCATCAGAGATATGCGTAAAGTTAGCGCCCACCTGCACCTGCCAGTGCTCATTGACATGATAGCGTACATCCGTCATAAAAACCGCAAAATCGTTGAGATGGCTGCCTATGGCGTTATTCAGCGTATCTACCGGCGCGGTGGCCTGGTATTTCCGGGTCACATAGCCCAGCCCGTCGCCAAACCGTAACGTCCATTCTAAATTTTTGCCCCGAATAAGCGGCACCTGCAGATTGGGGTAAATACCTATACAATTGCCAAAGATCTGGTTCGACCCATAATCGGTATAAGTAACACCAACCCCTATGAGCGGGAACCTGCGCCGCTGCTGCCAGTCTTTCTTTCCATAGGTCTGCCATATAAAATTGACATCGAACGCTGACGAAAATGGAGGAATGGGCGCCGTAAATTTACGGGTGTGTTTTATCACCTTTCCACCAAGTGCATTAGCTTCAATGCCAAACCCGGCCATTGGGCTTTGCTCCTGCGCATAGCTAGGCACGACAACTAGACAGCAAAACAAGAAAACAAAATACCGGAACATAGAGATCGGCAAAAATAGTATTTCTGTTGATTTGCCGCTCACAATATCACACGCTCGCACCAGCGCAAAATCACTCCTCATTTAACTTCATCCCATAATAGAGATGATTACACTCCACCCCATCAAAATCAGCCACTCCCGGCAGAAACGCCCATCTGTGAAACCCAAATTTCTCCACCAGCTTCACACTGGCTTCATTCTTATCAAGTATTATGGCTATAGCCGTTTTATAATGCAGTCGGCGGGCTGCGTTGATGCCGTATACCAATAATTGCGAGCCAATGCCCATTTTCTTATAATCACTATGTACAAAATAACTGATCTCCACGGTATAGCGCAGCGCTCCCCTCCCCGCCCGGTATGGGCTTATGCTCAGCCAGCCTGCCACCACATCGTCAACCATATAAACAACCAACGGAAACTTATCGTGAGTATGTTCATAAAACCACGCAACCCGGTCTTCCACCCGCACCCGCTCTGTAAAGCCAGTTTGAAATTTTGCGTCTATAGCCTGGTTATATATCTCTGTAATGCTTTCCAGGTCTTTGAATTGTGCCGTCCTGATCATTTTTCTTGTGAGATTTCAGTTACCATTAATGAGGCAAAATGCCGTTGCCGCTATTGTGCATCAGGTTCACCATTTCGTTACCTTTCTCAAACAAAACCAGCCATGCCGAAGTGCCATCTTCAATGTGCAACAACTGCTCCTGTGCCGCATATATGCCCTTATTGGTGAGCAAGTAAAACCGCACACAGCCTTTGTCGCACTCTTCCGTCGCTGTAACGCGGATGGCCCGGCCAACATAATCCTGCGCGGCTGTAACCAGTTCCACGGCAGCTTCGCCTACCGCCGGGCTTTTTCCGCCTCCCGTCCGCCCGCCACCAGTGCTGAAATAGATATTCGCAGCGCCGGTGATATAGGCAGTCAATGTTACGATGGCATCTCCGAGATCGCAGTCCATCACCACACCATACACCAGTGTTTCATCACCGGGTATCGTAAGTTTCAACTGGGCGGGCGTTACGTTGATCGCCAGGTTTCGCAGCCCATAGTACGAGTCAACATCCGGGGCGGGTTCTTTTGACGGCACCTGTTTCTTCAGCATACGGTTGCGCCTTACAAAATAAATGATGATACCTGCCTGCAGCAATATCATTATGGCATAAATTATCGTCTCCTTTCCCATCGTTATTTATCCCGTAAATGTACGCGGCGGCGTTCTATTCTGCTAATCCTCTAGCCGCTGGCTTATGCTTTTCTCTTATTTATTTCGTCCTGCAGCTTCGGCGGAATGGGCCTGCAATGGCAGTGCCTGGCGTGTTCTATATGCCATTCCATACGTTGTTCCAGCGTGGGGTTTTTAGGCATAGGGTGGCTTTCATGCCACTCCTTATTCATTTTATTTGAGGTTTTCGCCATTTCTAAAAGTACAGCGCTTAGTCGAATTTATGGTACTTGCCAATTATGCAGAATACGATGATCGCGATAATGATGAGGATGTAGTACACCAAATTACTTTTTCTTTCCTCATCCATAGGATGATGCGACAGTTCCGCATGGGTAGGCTGAGTGCTTTCCAGGTAGCCTTTTTGCTGTATCGTGCGTATATCTGAGATGAGTTTGGCCTTATGCTCCTTTTCCCAGAGCGCATATTCACTAAGGGAGCCCACTGTCTTTAAATGCTTCCCCTTCTCTGTTATTACAAACTTCCCGCCTTCCCGGCCTACATGAAACTCATTCTTAAGCAGAAATTGTGAGATGTCCAATACAGTACGTGCCGACAATGACTGATAATCCTGCTCAGCGGTAACTGCAGCGGTTTCAATAAAATGTTGTTTTTCGGTTTGCAGGTACTCGTGTATGGCAACTTTCAGTCCGTTTAACTCATCGAAATAATGAGTGGGAATGAAACGGTCTAATACTTCAATTTCAAGGCGGGTCAGTGTATTATTCATAGCGTCCAATTTTCTCAAGCATAATTACGTTCGTATGTAAGCAATAGCTGCTAAAGGCAATCAAAGTGAATTCACTATTTTCGTCCCATGAAATGGTTTTCCATCTTCCTGCTGCTAATATTTCCCGCTTTACTGTTTGCCCAAAGCAACCAGGACACAATAATAATCGTTCCACTAAAGACACCAGCCCCGCCGAATGCGCCGAAAGTAGGCTCCATAAATGCTGGCAATAATGCCACTGCCACGCATTGCGATTATGAAGAGGCCGTGGCAGAAGCCAAGAACAAGGCCCGGGCCATGGGCGGAAATGTGGTTAAGATCACAGAACTGGCCCCACCGGCTTTCATCAGCAAATGCTACCGGATAAAGGCAGATGTCTATTATGCACCGGCTTTCCGGGATTCAATATGGAAACAGATACACAAGCCTATCTCACATGCCGCGACCGAACCACATGCAAATATCTTCATCTACCGGCTAAAAGACACCATTGCGCTAGCCGGATCGTATTACATTCGCATGAACAGCGACAGCGTGATCTGCGAAACCAAAAGCAAGTCGCGCGATTCGTTGAGTTTATTTAAAGAAGGCCCGGTAACACTATGGGCAAAAAAAGGGGAACATAAAGAACTGAGACTGGATGTAAAGTTCGGTGAAACCTATTATGTGCGGTGCGGAGTGGTAAAAGAAGGACTGAAACAAGTGCCGGTGCTGGAACTCGTTGACAAAGCCACGGGCGCAGCAGAGTATAACAACGAAGGGAACAGGAAAAAAAATATGGGCGTGAAGTATTTGCAGGAAGTACATTAGGTGAATTTTATAAAACAAAAACATGGCACAGACCAGGACTCGTAAGATCGTAAAGTACACATTAATAGGGCTTGCTGTGGCGCTGCTGGCAATACAGTTCTTCCACCCGGCAAAAAATGTAAACACAGTAGCCTCACCACAGGATATCGCCGCTCTATATTCCGTGCCTGACAGCATACACTTAGTTCTGGACAAAGCCTGTATGGACTGTCATAGCAACAATACGCGGTACCCATGGTATAATAACATACAACCTGTGGCCTGGTGGCTCAATGATCATATTAGCGAGGGTAAGCGCGAGCTGAATTTCTCGGAATTTGGCACTCGGCCGCCAGAAAAACAAGCCCGGAAGCTGAAGAAACTCGCTAAAGAGGTGCAGGAGGGCGGGATGCCGCTTTCCAGCTATACCTGGATACACAAAGATGCAATACTTACCGAGCGGGAGAAAAGTATGTTGATAAACTGGGCAAATTCGCTTTCGGAACAGATATCCAGCCAAACAAAAAGTAATTAGTCCGCCCGAAAAGTATATTTGTAATTAAGTTGTTATTAAAAATGAAGGTCTTCTAAAAAGGGCTAATTTTACGATTGGAAGCACTTGGCACAATTCTAGTACGGAAAACAAAAATCACTAACCACCTCAAAACGCTGAAATGAAACAAACAAAAGTATTTTTACTTACCGCATTTATTACCCTGGCCGCATTTGGCACAGTTATATACTCCTCGTGTAAAAAAGATCCTTGCAAAGGCGTACTCTGCCAGAACGGTGGCGCATGTTCTGGTGGGTCGTGTTCGTGTCCCGCCGGTTATACCGGCGCTCATTGCGAGAACTCCACTATTACTTACCAGAACAATTCCTACACTGATCTGAATATAACTTTAAACGGAACTGCGTATGTTATTACCGCTAAGAGTTCAGTTGATTTCACTGGCCCGGCGGGAAGCGTGCTGCAGGCGACGAATGTCCATACCGCCGGCGGTTTTGGTGAGGTTATCACGTGGTCAGACTTTACAGACCATTTTCCAATAAACGGCGACTATCTCACTGAACCTTTTGACGTTTCCGCTGCGTACTTCTTCCTGAGAATAACAAATGTGAGTCCTTACGTGATCAACTCGCTACAAGTGAACTATTCGAATTCTTATTTTACGCATGAATATCCTTATTTACCAAATGACGGGCTCACTTATGATATTGGTTATTACTTCTTGGAAGGTAATACGGATGTATATGCCGAGTCTGGTGTGTATAACTGGGATTGGTTCCCTACGTCCGCAGGCGCGAATACACTCTTTTCTGTGGTAGCGCACTAATCACTACTGATCTCCGTAACTGCTTGCTGAACGCATATACCTCGGCATGTTGAAGGACCTAATTCCTAAACCTCGGATGGTACTTCTCCAGCGTTTGCCGTAGATAGCCGCGGTCCAGGTGTGTGTATATCTCCGTGGTGGTAATGCTTTTATGCCCCATCATTTCCTGTACGGCGCGTAGGTCTGCACCGCCCTCTACAAGGTGCGTGGCAAATGAATGTCGCAGCGTATGCGGATGGATATTTTGTTTCAGCCCTATTTTGAGTGCGAGATTTTTGAGTATCATAAACACCATTACCCGTGAGAGTGCACCGCCGCGCCTGTTAAGAAATACAATGTCTTCATCGCCTTTCTTTATTTTGGGCAGGTGGTTCCTGATGTGTTCTTTGTATAACAGTATGTATTTTACGGCAGCCTCACCTATGGGCACAAGCCGTTCTTTATTGCCTTTTCCTACAACCTTTATGAAGCCCACGTCCATGTATAGATTTGTAAGCCGCAGGCCTATCAGTTCACTCACCCGTAACCCGCAGCTATACATGGTTTCGAGCATAGCATGATTGCGCTGGCCTTCGGGCGTGCTGTGATCGATGGCAGCGAATAGCTGGTCTATTTCAGCCAGGCTCAGCACGTGGGGTAATGAACGCCGTAGCTTGGGTGCATCCAGTAACTCGGTGGGATCTTTCTTCACCACTTCCTCCAGCAGCAGGTAACGATAAAAAGACTTGATGCCGCTAAGCACCCTTGCCTGCGTACCTGCGGAGAGTCCCAGTTCGTTGATATTCACCAGCAGCGACTGCAGATGCTCCAGTTCTATGCGCTCAACACCCACACCGGGATAGGCATCGGCGAGATGGTCCCGCAGCATAGCCACATCGTGCAAGTAAGCCTCTATCGTATTTTCCGACATAGACCGCTCCAGCATGAGATAAGCCCTAAAACCTTTAATGTATGCGTCCCACATAGACCACTCCCCTAACCTGCCTGCCGGTAGGCAGGAGGGGAACCACAAATGTAGCTATTTCAAGCAGGCAACTGAAAAGCCAGATTTAGCACTTTTGCTGAATTTCAAAAACAGAAGAAAAGCCCCTTTAGGGGTTTGGGGTTTTTACTATCTTGCATTATGCTTCACATCGCCATTGTCAACGGTCCTAACCTCAATCTCCTTGGTACCCGGGAGCCGGAAATATATGGGCACCAGACGCTGGACCATTATTTAAAGCAATTAACTAAGCGTTTTCCACTCGTACACCTGCATTGCTATCAAAGCAATGTGGAAGGTGAACTCATCAACTACCTGCACAACTGTATGGGTATGATGAATGGCATCGTGCTCAACGCCGGGGCGTACACACACACCAGCATTGCTTTAGCTGATGCGGTAAGCGCCATCGGCGTACCAGTGGTAGAAGTGCATATTTCCAATGTATTGGCACGCGAGGATTACCGCAAAACTTCGTTCATTTCCTCAAAATGCAAAGGCTCTATAAGCGGTCTAGGCATGGATGGCTATGCACTGGCAGTGCAATATTTTGTGGATGCATTGTTGCCACCGGCTGTTTAGTTGAACCTAGTCTGATTATTTCAATTTCGTCACTGCAAAATAGGGGTGATCAGGATTTACAATGAGCTCTTGTCTCTGGGGATGAATTAACACGTCCATATCTTCTAGTGGAATCGCCCCAAGCAGTGGTTCGCTGTCACCCGGTAACACGATTGCCCGGCAGGTTGTAGCCCGGTTTTTAAATCTCAATTCAACCCAACCAACGACATCACACTCTACGATCTGACTATTAGCAAGCTGGGCTTTCCGTTTTTCCATTACCGGAAATTGTAACTGTTGCTGTATACTTTCATTGATGGCAAGCATGTAAGAGCCTGTGTCAACCAACATATTCACATGCATACGTTTTACTTCTTCTTCGCCGATTATATGCCTGCGCGACATTGCAAGATCATCACCGTTAATCAATTCAATATCGGCATAAATAAGACCCATACCTTTTAAAATTTTACTCTGTAAATATAAGATAACTTAGCCAAACAACTCCCCCTGCCCGCTCTTACCGCTGTGCTTCCATTCATGGTCCAATAACCATTTCTTGCGGTGCAGGCCGCCGCCATAGCCGGTAAGGCTGCCATTGGCGCCTATTACCCTGTGGCAAGGAATAATGATCGCAATACCATTTTCACCATTTGCCCCCGCTACCGCCCGTATGGCCTTTTCATCGCCCAGAAATATGGACTGCTGTTTATAAGACCTTGTTTCGCCATAAGGTATCGTTAGTAATCCCTCCCATACCCGTTTCTGGAAAGGTGTACCGACGAGATTGAGCGGCAGATCGAATTCCTTTCTTGTACCTAAGAAATACTCACCGATCTGTTGCTCCAACACTTTAAAATGCGGATGCTCCCCCTCTGCAAATTGCTGCCCGCTGAGCGTTTCAATACGCTTCATGATGGTATCGATACTCTTCCGGTATTGGAAGTCGAACAGGCAAATGCCTTCATCGCTGGCGCCGATGCGCATTTTACCCACAGGGGTATCTATATGTTTTACCAGGATCATGATGAACGCCGTCTTTGTAAAATTAACTAAGCAGACAGATAACCGGAAATTATTCTGCTCACTTCATCGGCCCTATTAACGATCATAATGTGGGAGCCGCCTTTTACCCAATGGTCGGGCTTAACATTTTTGGCGGGGATGATACGGTCGGCAGTGCCGTGGATGTGGATCACCTCTTTAGGATAGGTGGTATTGTTCCATCCAACAACCGCTCCCAGCGACCATTTGATAAAGCCGGGATCTGTGTCGCGCATCATATCTACCAGCAGTTTCCGGTCTTCATCATTTTCTGCACCTATCATCTTTGTATTCATCAGGCTTGTATGACCAAAGAAACCAGAAGGCAAATTTTGGATAAGATTTTTCAGAAATGGCTTTTGCCCGATGCGCGGCAGTTCAGAGGAGGTTTTCGCACTTGAGATGAGGAATATCTTGCTGGCCTTGATTATTTTGCCAATCTCCACAGAGAGCATACCTCCCAGGGATAGCCCGAGCACAATGGGGTTATCGCCTGGTATTTGCAGTGTGAGTTTTCGCGCGTAAGTCGACAGTGTATCTTTTTTGTCATAAGCCACCCACTTCACAGGCACGAGCTCATAACCCGGTATAGAAAGTTTTCTAAACACTCGCTCATCTGCGCCCATGCCGCTGATACAATAGATACGCTGCATATGAACTGTGTAATAAACTAATAAAAATTAAACGGCAGCTTGCTTGAATTGCTCCTTAATAACAGCAATAAGATTGGAACTCACTATTTTTTCCGCCGCATCAATCATATTCCTGAAAGCATAAGCGTGCGCTATACCATGGCTGATGATCACAGGGGCGTTGATACCCAGGATCGGAGTACCACCGTATTTCTCAAAATTGAAATCGTCGAGGAAAGGGTCGTTAAAACCTTTTTGTACCTTAAAAATGTCGTAGATAGACTCTGCCATTTTTAGCAGTACATTGCCCACGAAACCTTCGCAAACTATTACTTCGGCTTTACTAATGAACACATCCCGGCCCTCTACATTGCCAATGAAATTGATATTGGTATTTTCTTTCAATAGCGGATAGGTAGCCTGGCAAAGGATATTGCCCTTGCCTTCTTCTTCGCCAAGGTTTAGCAGGCCTACGCGCGGCTTTTCTACGCCCAGCACATACTGCGAGTAGAGGGAGCCCATTTCAGCAAACTGTACCAGGTGCTCTGGCTTGCAGTCGGCGTTAATACCCGAGTCGAGGAGGAAGTTGTACTTGCCATCTGTGCGTGGCATGGGCGTAGCAATAGTGGGGCGAAGAATGCCATCAATAGCCTTGACGGTATACATAGCGCCCACCATCATAGCGCCGGTATTGCCGGCACTGATAAATGCATCGATCTTACCCTTCATGAGCAGGCCGAAACCCACTGCAATGCTGGAGTTTGGCTTCTCTTTCAGCGCCTTGGTGGGGTGTTCGTGCATACCTATCACCTCCGCAGCTTCAATGAAGGTGAAGCGGTGCTGATACGCATCTAATAACGAAAGGTACGGGGCTGCGGCAACTGCATCACCTATGAGCAGCAGGTGCACTGACGAGTCAGGCACTTGCTCAAAATACGATCGCACGCCTTTTACGGGTTCGGCGGGGGCATAGTCCCCGCCCATAATGTCAAGCCCTATCTTCATTAACTGAAAATAATAAGTTATTGATTTTTTTCACCCTCAGTAGCTGCTGCCGGAGCTTTGTCAACCACTACTTTGCCACGATAGTAGAGTTTCCCTTCTACCCAGTGGGCACGGTGACGCAGATGGCTTTCGCCAGTTACGCTGTCCACGCTCCATGTTTCCGCTTCTGCCTTGTAGTGCGTCCGACGTTTTGCGCCTCTCTGCTGTGAGTGTCGTCTTTTTGGATTAGGCATCTTACTTTATTTATTTGATTTACAATTAATTACAACGTTATTTACTAAATCACTTCTTTCGCTTTGGTTTTTCACCGTTAGTTTCTTTAAGTGTTTCCAACCCTTTCCAGAGCGGATTTTCATTTGACTCAGGCGGTTCAGACAGCTTATCCAGCAGGTTCAGTGCCGCCGGGTTACATCCCGATCTGCCGTTCGCATCGTCCGGGTGAATATGCTGCAACGGCACACTGAGCATAATAAACTCATACAACCAATTGCCGATGTCAATCACCGTTTCACTCCTTGGAATAAAAACTACATCGTCCTCATCCTCAATATCTGCACCATCATCACCAATGAGCTTGATCACCAGGTTAAATTCGTCCCAGAGCCTCAGCTTAAAGTCGTCGCCACACCGGTCACACGGCACAGTAACATTCCCATCTACATCAAAATGGCACATGAAAAAACTTTCATGCTTGTCAAAGATCAGTGTGATACGCGCATCCCAGTTACTAAAACTTTCGTCAACCTCATGTGCCTCCATGAAACGATCATCTATATCGTACACGTAGGTATGCGGTCCGGGTTTTAATCCCTGCCAGGCTATTTCATGTTCCCGGTTATGCTTCATTTCAGTTCACAGTTTGCAGTTCTCAGTTTTCAGCCTGCAGTTTACAGTTGCAATTGTACTGCGGACAACAAACTGCCGCGCTGACTGTTAACTGGCAACTGCCAACTATTTAAACGGGGTTGCAAAGGTAGCAAAAAAAACTTTGATTACATCAATTTGTTCCGCTTTATTAAAAAAGCGTGCAGTACTTCTTCCACAGGTTTGGAGAGGTCCACGGCTACCCTATCTATTTGGTATTGGTGGCAACGGTTTTCGACCATCTCCTGAAAATGACGCATTTTACTAATGTATTGTTCTTTGATCTGCTGAGGCTGTAATTTTATGCGTTCCCCGCTCTCCATGTCTACAAACTCATATGGTCTGTTCTCAAATTCAAAATCCATTTCCAAAGCGCCGTCCATTACGTGAAAAAGGATAACCTCATGCTTGTTGTAGCGCAAGTGCTGTAACGCAGCAAATACATCCTCTATGTTGTCTGCATCATCCATCATATCGCTAAAAATAATAATCAGCGATCTTTTGTGCATTTGTTCCGCCACCAGGTGCAGCGCCGCTGCGGCATTAGTTACCTTATTTTCTGTGGAAAGGTTTAAGGTCCGTTGCAGCTCATTCATCAGCATGCGGTAGTGGCTGGGCGAAGAGCGGCAATCGGAAAGGTAATTGACCTTGTCATCAAATAAAGCCAGGGAACCGGCATCCAGTTGCCGCTTCAATAGCTGTAGCAGGCTGGCTGTTGCCACACACGAAAACTGCAGCTTATTTATCTTCTTCGTGTCTTTAGGAAACTGCATGGATGAGGATGTATCCAACACCAGGCAGCAGCGCAGGTTGGTTTCCTCTTCAAATCGCTTAATGAACAGTTTATCGGTGCGGCCGTATACCCGCCAGTCTATATGGCGTAGCGGGTCGCCCTGATTATACAATCTGTGCTCCGCAAACTCAACAGAAAAACCGTGAAAAGGACTCTTATGCAGCCCAAGTATAAACCCCTCTACCACCTGCCGGGCAAGCAATTCTAAGTTATCATTAATTGGCTGCTGAAGGATCATTTTTGGGGAATTAGAAGTTGGGAATCTGGAATTGGGATTGTTTGGTAATGACAAAGTTAATTGATTCCATGTAATACCAACTCGCCAGGCTTTGCCGCATTTGTTGCCACTAAACAATTAGAATATATTCTTAGAATGTTCCTGGTGGCACATTTTTTAAGTGGTTCGGTTATCATGGACACATCACGACTCACAAAAACTATAGAAAAAGCGCTGAATGCGCAAATGACCAAGGAAGCACATGCCGCACAGGTATACCTATCGTATGCCGCATGGGCTGCTGATAAGGGGTTTGACGGCGTAGCCAATTTCTTGTTCCGCCACTCCGGCGAAGAGCGTAATCATATGATGAAGATAGTGGAGTACATATTGCAGCGAAACGGCAAGGTTTCGGTGGTTGCGATCCCCGCCCCGGATGCCGACCCTATCAGCCTGAATAACTGCTTTGAAAAAGTATTTAGCTCAGAAGTGGAAAACACAAAAGAGATCTACAACCTGGTGAATCTGAGCCTGGAAGAGAAAGACTGGGCAACCTGGAATTTTATGCAGTGGTTTGTAAAAGAGCAGATCGAAGAAGAAACTCTTGCGCTCAACCTTATGTCCAGGATAAAAATTGCAGGTGGTGAAAAAGCAGGCGGAGACGCCCTATACGCTATAGACCGGGATCTTGCCAACGCCCCTGATGACGCGCGGTCGGCTGAAGAAGCAACTACCGCAAATCCGTAAGGATTGTATGTCTGGAATACGCCTCGATCAAAACACGTTTCAAACTCACATAGCAGGCGGCTGGTTGAGCAGCATCCAATAGAAACCTAATTGAGCTACAGCCTGGGTAAAATTATCAAAACCCACCGGTTTAACGATATAACTGTTCACGCCAAGCCCATAACAGGTAGCCACATCCGGGTCTTCATTTGACGACGTCAGTACCACCACTGGAATTTGTTTCGTTGACGGATCAGACTTTAACCGCCTTAGTACCTCTATGCCATTTACTTTGGGCATCTTTAGGTCCAGCAAAATCACTCGTGGTTTAACGCTTCGTTGTTGCCCCTGATAAGCACCCTCACAATAAATAAAATCAAGGGCCTCGGCACCATCTTTCAGGTGGATTATTTTATTGATCAGGTTGTTTTTTTTTTAATGCCCTTATCGTGAGTTCTGCATCGTTCGGGTTGTCTTCAACCAGAAGAATTTCTATGTCTGCTGTTTCCATGGCCTTGGTTTTAGTTATTCGGAATTGAAAAATACAAAGTTGCCCCTTCATTTACTATTGCTTCTGCCCAAACCTTTCCTCCATGCTTGGTGACGATACGCTGCACGATCGCAAGGCCCACGCCTGTGCCTTCAAACTCCTCCATAGAATGGAGCCGCTGAAAAACGCCAAATAGCTTATCCGCATAACGCATGTCAAACCCCACCCCATTATCTTTCACTGAAAATACGATCTCATCGCCTTTAGCCTGCGATCTTATTTCCACAATGGGTTTTT
The DNA here is from genome assembly GCA_903905065.1 of uncultured Bacteroidota bacterium. Classification (GTDB taxonomy): domain Bacteria; phylum Bacteroidota; class Bacteroidia; order Chitinophagales; family Chitinophagaceae; genus Nemorincola. Next base: position 15,941 of record CAIVEW010000001.1, read on the forward strand.
CTTTTTTCGATGAATATTTTAAAGCATTGCTGATGAGATTTATCAGTACCAGTTTCATCAGGCTTTCATCAGAACTGACGTTATGGTTAATATCGTTTTTTATTTCCGCACTATATGCTTTCCCCCTGATGATCTCATTTATCGATGCCGCGGCAAGCGCATGCATATCCGTTTCTTTTTTCTGAAGTTCCTTTTTTCCCAATCTGGAAAACCGAAGAAGATCATCGATAAGTACACCCATTTTCTCGGCGTTATTGCTAATTACATTCAGCAACCTCCGCCCCTCATCGTCAATAAGTTTCGAATAGTCTTCCTGGAGTATCTGCGAGTAACCGGTAATCGCCCTTAAAGGCGTCCGCAGATCATGGGACACGGAATAAGAAAAAGCTTCGAGTTCTTTATTTAGCTGCACTATAGCGTCCTGGTGTTTCTTTTGTTCCGTTATATCTGCTGAAATACCCACCAGGTATATCGGCTTCCCATTCTCCACTATCGGGATCTTCTTGGTGTGGAGCCAACGCTCTCCTTTTTTCGTTTGTATGGGCTCTTCGTCTATTATCAGTAATTTTTTTTCATTCAACACTGCCCTATCCTTCGAAATGAAGAAATCTGCCTGCTCGGGAGGGAAAAAATCATAATCACTCTTGCCGATGAGGTCTTCGCTCGAAAAACCGAGCAGTCGTTCACCAGCCTTGTTAAAACGGACAAACTTCAGATCCTTCGCGTCTTTTACAAAAACCATGTCCGGAATGTTCTCAAGAATAGTGTCCAGGAAATGGTTAGCTTTATTCAAAGAAATTTCCATTTGTTTCCGCTGAGTAATATCAACCAGGGTGACCAGGAAACACGACTTATTATCCAGTTCTAATGCTTCAAGAGACAAAAGCATATTTTTGATCTCACCGCCACTTATAGGTATCTCCAACTCAAACTCATTTAACCGATTGCCGTTAGCGGCAATCTGCTTTCTCATTTCGTCACGTTTTGATTCATCGTTGATCTTTAATTCAGTCAACGTCTTACCTACGGCAGTTTCATTGTTTATGCCAAACAATTTTTGGAAGGCCTTATTAATGTGTATTAATTTTCCACTTGGTGCTTCTGCCATAAGTGTGGCAACCGGGCTTAGGTTGAATATCTTAAAAAAGCGGGCCTCACTCTCCTTTAAGTTTTCGATATGGATTTTCTCCGCAGCCCTCAGATCCTGAGTCTCTCTTTGGTGCTGCTCCGCTTCTCTCTTTGCGAGTTCCTGTGCGGTTACGTCCTCCACCTTGTGGATGATGTAGATAACCGTGCCCTCCGTATTCAGCACCGGGCTGTTTAACGGTTTCCAAAATCTTTCCTCAAACGCACCTGAGGGTGTGGGGATATCATATTTCTGCACGTTCATTGAATGAGGCGACTTGTGTTGCAGCACATACGCCAGCGAGGCCCCCAGGTTGGATACACCATCGGCGTTGGGGTCTTGTGGGTTGTCCGGGAATATATCAAACAACTGGTGGCCAGTTATTTCCTGCCGGTTTGTATGCGTAGCATTTAAATAGGCATCGCTGGCATCAACGATCCTCAGGTCGGGCGACAATAAAAGATACAGGTCGGGCGATGATTCAAATATTCTCCGAAAATGTTCATTAATATTTTCCATCCTGGCCATTCCGTTTGCAGCAGCCCGTTTTAAACAAGAAAGAATTGCAGGCTAAGAATTACCTAAACTAAACAAATCTTTTTTTAGAATAAAAAAATCTTCTTCCAATCAGTTTTTTGTAACCCAATGGCAGTAAATCAATTAGCGAAGGTTTTTATGTCAAATTCAATTTTGAATTCGGTCCCTTCATTTACTTTGCTTTGCACACTGATCTTTCCGCCAAGCGTTTCCACCTGGGTTTTTACCATGAACAGACCCATACCTTTGCCTTCGGCAAGTTGCGGATGAAATCGCTTATAAAGACCAAATATCTGTTCGCTTTTAGTTTCCAGGTCCATGCCTATACTGTTATCTTTGAACGACAACTCTATCTTGTCGGCAAGTTTCCGACTCTTGATATCAATAACCGGCGCCAGGTCCGATTGCTTATACTTTATGCTGTTTGAGATCAGGTTGTAAAATATGCTCAGCATATAACTCTTGAAAGTCGACACCTCATCTACCTCTGAGAAATCGCTGTTGATCATCACGCCTTTATCATCCAGCAGGCCGCCGATACTGAATTTTATATCATCTACGATTTGTGAGAAATGAATTTTTTCTTTATTGCCGACTACCACATTCTTAACTTGCAAAATATCGTTCAGGTCAATTATGGTACTGTCCAGTTTTTTAACGGAAATAGTAAGGCCCTCCATAAACACCTGCCGGTCATCGTCATCAAGATTGCCCTCAACCAGGGCATCCGTAATGCCAATAATGTTAGCTACCGGAGAGCGTAAATTGTGGGAAATGATATACGCAAATTGCTCGAGATCCTGGTTACGCTGCATCAATTCAGCCGTTATCTTTTTCTCCTGCAGTTCCGACACTTTTTTCGCGGTTATTTCGGTGATGGCCATAACCACGCCAAGCACCTGCTTTTCATTGTTCCAAACGGGGTAGTAATCTATATTGAACCACTTGCCATAAGCATCGGGGTGCGGAAAATTCATTTCATAGCCGATCGAGGAGCCCCTTAGCACATTCTGTAAATACATTCTAACCATTGGCCGGGCTTCTTCATCAAAATATTCAATGGCTTTATTGCCATCTGAAAGGGGTTTCTCCAGTAACTCAATCGATATTTTATAAGCAAGTTGATTAAACGACACGACCTTCAGATCAGCATCAAGCAATATGTAAGCAGTTTCCGTATTATCGAAGATCGCCCGGAGGTTAGCTTCTGATTTTTGAAGCGACTTTGTAGCGTGAACGGTCTCCGTCACATCCCTGATAAATCCGTTTATACGCACCACGTTGTTATCTGCATCACGCGCAACAGCTATCTCCGCATAAATATGCTTTAAAGTCCCATCCTTGCTGACTATCCTGCAGGAGTATTTATGCCGGTCGCGGTGTTTTATCGTATAGTCAATTGTTTGCCTTACCAATTCCCGCTCGTCATGGTGTACCATTTTCAGGTAGGTGTCCACAGACGGCTCTATCTCCCCGGGTGTATATCCCAGGATACGGAATTGCTCATCTGACCAGCGCTCCGTGTTGTTCAACAGGTCTCGCTCCCAGCTCCCGAAATGAGCTAGCTGTTCGGCCTCTTTGAGCAGCGCCTCATTTGCTATAACCTCGTCCAGGAATTTTTTTCGCTCTTCCTCAATACGATATTTGTGTATTGCGCTCAGCACTGCATTAGGCAGCCGTTGCAGTCGGTCCTTAAGGATGTAGTCACACGCCCCCTCTTTCATGATACTAACGGCATATTCCTCTGAAATAGAGCCGGTAACTAATATAAATGGGGTGATGATCTTACGGTCGTTTATTATTCTGAGGGCTTCTACCCCACTAAATTGAGGTAATGAGTTATCGGCGAGTATAGCATCAAATCTTTGTTGCTCAATGGCGCTGATAAAACTCTCGCTATCGATTGTTATTGTATAACCAAAATCCATTCCTGAGCGCTGCAAGGTGAGGATGATCAGTTCCGCATCCGTCATCATGTCTTCCAATATCAGCAAATTCAGTTTATTCATAGTGCGCCGTTCTAAAGTTCGTATTCTAAAAAGCCATTGCCTGATTTTTGTGTTAGTAAGTTATTAAATTATTCCCTATTAATGTAATTTAAATTGAATGGAAATATACAATACTGTTTTACAGACAAAAAAATGTATGGAATTTTTATATTTTGAACTAATAACTAGCGTGTCCCCTCGATGTTATAGGAGAGAAAGTTGGGTTAAAAAAGCATAATTTGTTAATCAATATCAACATCAGCCCGAAAAAATAAAGGCTGTATTTTTTACGCTAAAAGAATGGACTTACCACAAGAAGCAGACCACCGGCAACTACGAAGATGCGCCACGAAGCGTATTTCCAAAACCGCCAGTACGCGGCGTGTGCGATAGATTTCCGGAGCTAGTACTGGAGCTATTATTATGATGACGCCGTAAAAAGCCAAAAAAACCGCCATGAACATGGGAGGAAGTTGCACTGGCAGAATGATGCCCGGAACTATCCTGTGAATTTTTGATATCCTGCCCCTTAGCTGTAGCAGATACTGCCGCACAAAAAAGTGTACCCAGAATGACTTTATTTGAACTCCTCATCTTTGCTGGTTATTTCGATCAGCAAATGTCGGGGATAAATCATTTGAAACAACCATTTTTCACATTAATTAACCTGGCAACCCATAAAAAAACCTGCGATGGTTTTACACTATTTTCTCCCTCAAATGCTGTAACATATCAGCGGTCATCTTATCCAGATCAAATTCGTTTTTCCAACCCCAGTCCTTGCGGGCAGCAGCATCGTCAATGCTCATGGGCCAGCCATCGGCTATTGCCTGGCGGAAATCTGGCTTGTAGTCGATACTAAACTCCGGGATGTGCTTTTGTATGGCGGCGGCGATCTCTTTCGGCGAAAAACTCAATGCAGATATGTTGTAAGCCATGCGGGTTTTCATCTGCTCCGCAGGGGCTTCCATCAACTTTATGGTAGCCCGGATAGCATCATCCATGTACATCATGGGGAGGTAAGTGTTCTCGGAAAGGAAGCAGGTATATTTTTTGTTTTTCAGCGCTTCGTGATATATCTCTACCGCATAGTCTGTTGTGCCGCCTCCTGGTTCCGATTTCCAGCTTATGAGGCCGGGATAGCGTATGCTGCGCACGTCCAGGCCCCAGCGCTGGTTGTAATATTGGCACCAGAGCTCGCCGGCATACTTACTAACTCCATATACCGTTCGCGGCTCTATTATGGTCTGCTGGGGCGTCTGCTCATGAGGTGTAGTTGGGCCAAAGACAGCAATAGAGCTTGGCCAGTATATTTTGGTCAGCTTTTCCTGTACGCCAAGCTCCAATGTTTGCAACAGGCTTTGCATGTTTATCGCCCATGCCTTATGCGGATCTTTTTCACCTGTAGCAGACAGCAGCGCGGCGAGTAAGTATATCTGGGTAATGCCTTCTTTCTTCACAAGCGCATGGGTAGCGGCTGCATCCATAGCATTCAAGTGTTCATACGGGCCGTTGTCCTTCAGCAGAGGGTGAGCCTCTTTAATGTCGGTGGCGATAACATTGTCATTGCCATATACTTCGCGCAAAGCCAGTGTAAGTTCTACGCCTATTTGCCCACCGGCCCCTATGATGAGAATTTTTTCCTGTTTCATTTAAAAGTTAAATGTCAAAAGTTAAAACCAAAAATTGAAAACGCTAGCTGCTCATTAGATCATTCAAAGGCCGAATACTTGCTAGCCAGCTAAGCCCCCCCCTTCCGAACGGCATGGCCGGGCGGGCTTTACGGGTTTGGGGTGAGATTTATCATCTCCAAAAACTGGTCAAACAAATACCTGCTGTCATGCGGGCCAGGTGTTGCTTCGGGGTGATATTGCACCGAAAAGGCCGGTTTATTCTTCATCCTTATCCCTTCTATCGAACCATCGTTCAGGTTCACATGCGTTACTTCTATGTGATCGGCTTTCTTTACAGCTTCGGGATCTACACCAAAGCCGTGGTTTTGGGTAGTGATCTCTGACCTTCCGGTGATCAGGTTTTTTACCGGGTGGTTCAGTCCGCGATGACCGTGGTGCATTTTGTAGGTAGGTATATCGTTTGCCCGTGCAAGTAATTGATGGCCAAGGCAGATACCAAAGAATGGCTTATTGGTGGCGAGAATATCCTTTACCGTGTTCACGGCATAGTCCATTGAAGCCGGATCGCCGGGGCCGTTGGATATGAAATAACCATGTGGCTCAAACTTTTTTAGTTCTTCAACGCTGGTCTTAGCTGGGAAAACTTTAAGGTATGCGCCCCTGTCAGTGAGACACTGTAATATTTTGATCTTTACCCCATAGTCCATTACTGCGATCCGGATTGACGCATCCGGATTGCCCAAATTGTACGCTTCCTTTGCCGATACCTGCGACGATAGTTCAAGCCCCGCCATATCCGGCACTTTTGCCAGCGCTTCAGTGAGGCTCTTTTCATCAGTCAGTTCAGTGGATATAATACAGTTCATAGCGCCCTTGCTGCGGATATGCTGCACCAGTGCGCGGGTGTCCACGTCGCATATCGCCACCAGGTTGTTGCTCACCAGGTAATTTTCGAGGCTGTCATCGGCGATCATGCGGGAATATCGCTTGGACACATTCTTACAGATCAGGCCGCTGATCTTTATCGAATCGCTTTCCACATCATCGTTTTTAACGCCGTAGTTGCCAATATAAGCTGTGTTCATGATCAGCACCTGGCCTTTGTAAGATGGATCAGTGAAAACTTCCTGGTAACCGGTCATACCGGTATTAAAGCATATTTCGCCACCGGCAGTTCCTTTTGCACCAAAAGACGTGCCTTTAAAGAGCGTACCGTCCTGCAACAGTAACCAGGCCGGGGATTGCGTATTAGTTTGAGCCATGAAAAAACAAATTCTGCAAATGTAAGTTTAATTGAGCAATGGCTCAATAGATTAATCGCCTAATTAATTGCAAATGTGTAAATGTGGAAAAGTAATACAATGCAGATACCAACACCCTCACAGATGGCAGCACACTGCAGGACAAAAAAGCCTAAATTTTTGAAAGTGACTTTTTCAGAAAGTCGATCACTTTTACTTCCGTAGCATCCACTTGCCGGAGGTCGGCCAGTATTACGGAAACCCAGTCGGTAAGGTGAATAAAGTAGAAAACCTCTTCCCAATAGCTTTTGCCCTCGGCATATATTTCTATGATGGTGGAAGTGTACTTTTTGAATACTTTTTTATTGATCTCCATCCTTGTCTGCACCCGATCATAATCCTCTTTGGTACGCAATATGAGCACCGCTTTGTCTTTTGCGTCATCTCTCCACCCTACCAGCTCGTTATGATTCATTTCTGGTATGGCGCCATGCCAGCAAAGCATTTTGCTGTTCTCATTAAGTTGTTGACGGAAGCGCACGGCAACGCCCTCAAAATGGCTGGCAGAATATATTATCGGCATTTTACCGAATACCTTCTTTGCGATCACAGCTGCTTTTTTCTGCGTTTCTTTTTCGCCCTCGGTCATCGTTTTGATCGCTCTTTTTATTTCTGCCTCAAACTTATTTTCGATCAAGCCAAAGTACCCGAGGACATACAATATCTGAACTAGTGAATAGCCGATACACGAGCGTGGCGGCATACCTGCAGGCACTAAAATGCAGTCAATATTTTTCTTATTGGCAAACTCTGCAACCTTGCCTCCTGATGTAATACATATGATCGTTGCTTTCGCCTTCTGCGCCTGGTACAGCGCAGCAAGCGTCTCTTCGGTATTGCCGGAATAGGAACACACAATAACGAGCGACTTCTTATTTACAAATGCCGGGAGAAAATAATCTTTGTTGACGATGAAGGGAATTTTCATCTTGTCGAAGACATAGTTTTGAACTATGGAGCCACCGATGCCACTGCCGCCAAGGCCGGTAACTATTACATTGCTAAATTCACCCGGGGAAGTTATGAATCGGTAATTTTTTCCTATTATTATAGCCTCATGTAATTGTATCGGAAAATCCAGAACTAGCTTTTTCATCTGATATTGATCATTTAAGTGTCCAAACATAATAAAATTGGGATAAAGGGCGAACAAATAGCCGCTAACTTTTTGCTAAATAAAGGTTATATTATACTTCATCGTAACTGGCGGTGCGGCAAAAAGGAAATTGATATCATTGCTTTAAAAGATGATATGGCAGTCATCATCGAAATAAAGACACGCACAAATTTCGATTTCGGCTTTCCGGAGGAGGCGGTGAACCGCAGTAAACAAAGATTCATAAAAAGCGCAGCCGAGGCATTTATCTGCGAAAACCCGCAGTATCTTTTCATCCGGTTTGATATAATCAGCATCTTACTGGATGGCGAACAGGTGAAGGAGATCGTCCACTTCGAAGAGGCCTTTTACTAATTTTTAAATAGTGGGCGAAGCCGAACTACCGAACTACAAAGAACAGATTCCAAAACAAAAAGCCCAAACCCTGCGGATTTACGGGGTTTGGGCTTTTTGAAACTTGTTTTTATCTTCTGCCGCCTTCGTGTGGTGCCTCATGCGGTGCCTCACGGGGAGGCTCATTGTGAGGAGGCTGCATAGGTTGCGGGCGCTGTTGCGGCATTGGCTGTTGCCTTTGAACGGGTGGTTCTGGCCTCTGCTGCGGCTGCGGACGCTGCTGTGGTTGCTGCTGTTGTTGCGGTTGCGGCCTTTGCTGTGGCTGAGGACGCTGTTGTGGTTGCGGCCGTTCCTGTGGCTGAGGGCGCTGTTGCGATTGTTGCTGTGGCTGCGGCCTTTGCTGCGGTTGTGGGCGCTGTTGTGGTTGCGGCCTTTCCTGTGGCTGAGGACGCTGTTGCGGCTGTTGTTGCGGTTGCGGTCTCTGCTGTGGCGGCTGTGGTCGGCCTGCTGGCTGCTGCTGCCCCTGTGGCCTGCCTCCAGTTTGTTGGATCTGCTGCCTGAACGCAGGTTGTTTTGCTGCAGTAATATTAGTATGATTTTGGGGAGCGCCTATAGCTCTTGGCGCTGCTATGACATTAGCGGGACGGGCTGTGCTTGCAGTTGCCCTGTTCACTGCCGGGCGGTACATGCTTACCCTGTTTCCGTTGATGCCGGATTCTCCAGGCCTGTCAGACTGTGATACGTGATAGACAGGTACGGGCTGATGGGTGTAACGCTGAATTTCTTCGCCACGTGGCCCATAGTTGTACCGAACATGGGTACCATTGTCTACATAATAGTTATTCACCAGGCTGGTCCTATGAATGTACGTGTTATTGTAGCTAGGGCCTCTCCAGTAATGGATACAATTGGGTTGATACATATACTCAGGGCTCACGAATATCCACCAGCTTGATGGACAATCATAGGCAAGTCCCGCACCGGGCCCAAGTGGCGCCCATCCGCAATCCCCACCGCCGAAGCGCCAGCTGACCCATGCGGGCGCCCATTCATAACCCGGTATCCAAACCCAGCCATAGTAGGGGTCGTAAGTCCAGCGGCCATAGTGATAGCAGGCCCAGCCCCACGGATCATCTGATACCCAGGTATTACCGTAGTCGGTCATTACCCAGTGGCCGCGGCTACCGTATGGGCGAAAGTCCCCCCCTTCGTTAGGTACAAATACATTACCATACTGCGGGTCGCTGACCCATTGTCCGTAGGGAGACAAATTATCGTAGAATGTCTGGTAAGAAACGGTTACATCCTGTGCTGCTACTTTTTGCCAACTGCCGGCGATAAGTAACAAGCTCAGCAATGCAGCGCTCATTAATCGGTTCATTGTCTTTTTCATTTTATGTTGATTTAGTGGTGTATCGGTTGTAGTTCAATATGCAGTCCAAAAACTGTGAATATGGTGTTAATCCGTGTCTTTCAAGGTCTTACCCAATAATGATGCCACCACGCAGCAGAAATGCAAAAAGGGAAAAAACAAAATCCAAAACGGAGCGGACTGTACTGCTGTGAACTTGCGCGTGTAAAGACGTTGCATTGCAAGTCTCTACGGAACACCCTATTTTCATCACTGTACAACTATAAAACAAAAATCCCCGGCATTTGCCGGGGACGCTATAGTTCCTGGATTTTGGTTTTTTTTTGAGTTTGCCTTTAGGCTGTAACTGCAAGCACATCGGCCATTGTTTTGCCAATGTTAGCAGGACTGTCTACCACGTGAATGCCACACTCACGCATAATCTTCATTTTTGCAGCAGCCGTATCATCAGCACCGCCGATGATAGCGCCTGCGTGGCCCATACGACGGCCTGCAGGAGCTGTCTGGCCGGCGATAAAGCCAACCACAGGTTTATTCATATTGTTCTTCAGCCAGTAGGCTGCTTCAGCTTCCATATTACCGCCTATCTCCCCTATCATGATGATACCGTCCGTTTCCGGGTCGTTCATCAGCAGTTCTACTGCCTCCTTGGTAGTTGTCCCGATGATCGGGTCTCCACCGATACCGATAGCTGTAGATACACCAAGGCCGGCTTTCACGGCCTGATCGGCAGCTTCGTAAGTAAGTGTACCTGACTTTGAAACTATACCTATACGGCCGGGTTTGAATACAAAACCGGGCATGATGCCTACTTTAGCTTCGCCTGCAGTGATCACACCGGGGCAGTTCGGCCCAATTAACCGGCAATTGCGGCCTTTTATGAATTCACGGGCTTTTACCATGTCCTGAACTGGTATGCCCTCTGTGATGCAGATGATGACTTTAATGCCGGCGTCTGCAGCTTCCATAATAGCATCTGCGGCAAAAGCCGGTGGTACGAAAATGATGGATACATCCGCTCCGGTGCCGTCTACTGCGTCTTTTACAGTATTGAATACCGGCTTATCCAGGTGCTGGGTACCGCCTTTTGCCGGGGTAACACCACCTACCACGTTAGTGCCGTATTCTATCATCTGTGTAGCATGAAAAGTACCTTCCGTTCCCGTAAAGCCTTGAACGATAACCCTTGATTCCTTATTTACTAAAACTGCCATGTGCTTTTGTTTGAAGTGCCTGCCTACCGCAGGCAGGCGCAAATTTAATAGAATTTACGGGATTTGGATTAAGTCTTTTTTGTAACAAGGATTGCTATTTTTTGCACCTGACTTTAACCTACAATTAATAATAAAAAATAATTTTATTTTTCACTCACATTTCCTCTTGTCTTATCGTCTATATATCTGAACCATTGTCTTAACCCCAAAAACCAATTTTATGAAAAAAACACTTTACCTGGGCCTTTGCGCATTTATTTTCTGCTCCATATTGGCCGTACGAACAAACGCACAGACGATCGTCGGTGTGTATATTACTCATGGATGCGATACCGAGAGTTATTATGCACCTATGTCCGGGTATACCCCGGGTAACACGCTGTTGACTTATTTTGGAGATGGCACGAGCGAAACCGACCCCGCCGATAGTATGGCCTTTTTCTCTCATGCCTATGCCACTGCCGGTTCTTACACCATGAAGTGCATTTTAATAAACCCCAGCGGAGCCCATATCGACTCAACCACTTTGACGGACGATGTTGCCATTTGCAGTACGCTCTCACTTACCCCTTATCTTGATAACAATTCAAATTGCCTTTACGATGCAGGAGATGGCGCTATACTAACGCCACTTACAGTAGAAATTGACTCAGCAGGGGTACCACTGGACACAATAACAGCAACCGGCGCCTATTATAGTACAGCGTATGGCGTGCCCGCAGGTACCGTATATGCTTTTAAGCTATTGACACCTCCGGCGGGCGTTGTGGTTTCCTGCCCAGGCAGTGGAATAGTGTATGATACCGCAGGAGTGAGTCATGGCACTCGTCTCATGGGGTTTGTTTGTGGCAGTTCCAGCGGGTTTGATCTGAGCGAGATCGTAAATGTTGGCGGACCGGGCCGGCATATGTCAGACGTAGACGTGGAGTTGCAGAATGCATTTTGTACTGCTCAAACCGGCACACTTACTATGACCTTCAGCCCGAAGTACAATTTTTCTTATGCCTATCCTGTGCCCTCATCAGTTGTTGGAAACGTGATCACATGGAACATTCCTGCGATTTCTGCTACCGCACCGGTCGATATCAGCGCTCATTTCGATGTACCGGGCGCATGGCTGATACCAGGAGACACTATACAGAGCAGTTATGTACTGACACCCATAACCGGGGACCTAAACCCTGCAAATAACACAATAGTACGTGTGGATACGGTCACCGCTTCTTACGACCCAAATGAAAAATCGGTAATGCCGCACGGAGCAGTAACTGCCGGCACCAATCTCGATTACAAAATAGTATTTGAGAATACCGGTAACGCCCCGGCGCAGAATATCCACGTGCAGGACACGCTTTCCAACGACCTGGATATACATTCATTTAAGCTGGAATCAGCGACTGCACAGGTATTTACAACTATAAGCAAGGACGCAGCAGGCCACAATGTGCTGAAATTCGACTTCCCGAACATCAACCTGCTGGATAGCTCTCATCATGGACAATGCCAGGGAATGGTCACCTTCACCATCAATACCAAGGCCGGCTTACCTGGTGGCACCGTAATCTACAACCAGGCGGGCATCTACTTTGACGATAATGAGGTAGTAATGACCGATAGTGCACAGACGGAAATTGGCATCACCACAGGTGTTACTACAATGACGAATGCTTCGAAAGTAGCGGTATATCCGAACCCTGTAAACGACCAGCTGACCGTAAAAACAGATGGCACGTATACCTCACTTACTGTCACCAATACAGTAGGCCAGTTGATGATGACGCAACAAATAAATACAGCCCAAACAACCGTTAACGTAAAGGGTTTGCCAGCAGGCCTTTACTACCTCACACTGAGAGGGGAACTCGGTACCAAGGTGGTGAAGTTTGAGAAGATGTAGTTTTTTTGATGTGTGTGTTAAATACCACGGGGCGCATAGGGGCTATACCTTATGTGCCTTGTGTTTTTTATGCCCGCAAAGCGGCGCTGGCTGGGCCAGCTAGGTATAACTACCTATTTTTAAAAACAGGTATTTGTACGCATAAAAAAGAAAGAAGAGCGAGGTAGGTTTGTATTCTAAAATCAACCGCATATGCTTGACCAAACGCTTGTTGCTGCTTATACAAAAGTAAACATCTGTCGTTTTCCTGCAGGCATCTATTACATCGTATTAAGAGGAGAGGCGGGTACGAAGGTGGTAAAGTTTGAGAAAATGTAATTGTTAAGTTGTTTGTTTTGATTGCCACAAGGCGCATAAGGGCTATACCTTATGTTGCCTTGTGTTTTTGCTCATACATTTTACTAATATTGCCCGGTGCTCAGCATCACCAATGTACATGCCTCCAGCACATCTATACCTTCCTGAGCCGCAATGCGTTCCAACTCCTCGTTCTCAGCGCCTGGGTTGAAGATGATGCGGCGGGGCTTTAGTGAAATGATATAATCGTAGTAGGGCTTTTGGTGCAGGGGATTTAGGTACAATGTCACCGTATCTATATCTTCGGACGGCATAGGCTGGGTATTGATTTCCACGCCATTCACCCTCCCCTTAATTTTACCAATGGCTACCACTTCCCTACCCTTGCTGAGCAGTTTAAGGATGGCCTTATTGCTATACCTATCCGGATTTTCTGACGCGCCTAATACCAGTGTTTTGTTTTTCATACCGCTTTGCGTCCTAACCTGCCTGCCGGTAGGCAGGAGGGGAGCTACCCATTTGATTACAAAATTATGCCAGAATCATTGTTTTAGCCATTGTAAACGATTATAGCCTTATTTACCACCTGGATTCTCTACGGTTTTAACTTTTAACTTTTGACTTATATCGACATCGCCACCATTTCTGCGATATCCATCACTTTTACCGTGTCTTCTTTTTCTTTGTTCTTCACGCCGTCGGTGAGCATGGTAGTGCAGAAGGGGCAGTTGGCAGCAATAATGGTCGCGCCTGTCTCCAGCGCCTGCTCTGCCCTATCGAAATTGATACGGGTTGCGCCCGGTTCTTCTTCCTTGAACATCTGCGCGCCACCGGCGCCGCAGCACATGCCGTTGCTGCGGCAGCGCTTCATTTCTATAAGCTCAGTATCAAATGCCTGCAGCACTTCGCGCGGGGCTTCGTAAATATTGTTGCCACGCCCCAGGTAGCAGCTATCGTGGTAGGTGATCTTCTTCCCTTTAAAAGCACCTCCGTCCTTCAGCTTCACCCTTCCATCGTTGATGAGCTGCTGCAGGAATGTAGTATGGTGCATCACTTCGTAGTTGCCGCCCAGCGCCGGATATTCATTCTTGAAAATATTGAAACAGTGGGGGCATATGGTCACCACTTTTTTGATGCCGTAACCATTGAGCGTATGAATGTTGTTGTAGGCCATCATCTGGAACAGGAATTCATTGCCGGCCCTGCGGGCAGGATCACCGGTGCACATTTCTTCCTTGCCCAAAATGGCGAATTTGATGCCAACCTTATCCAGTATTTGTGTAAAAGCCCGCGTTATTTTTTGAGCCCTTTGGTCGAAACTACCGGCACAGCCCACCCAGAAGAGTACTTCGGGTTGTTCGCCATTAGCGGTATACTCGGACATTGATTTTATCGTCATAATTAAAAATTCAAGAGTAAGAATTTAAGAGCCGTTTGTCTAAGCGTACATTAGCTTTCCTTTTGGTTCGGGAATATTGCGTCCCAAGGATTTTGCCGTTTCAATCCACTCTGACATTATCGTTTGCACATTCTCGATTGCATCGGTATACGAATTGCCATCAGCCATACAACCAGGTAATTCTGGAACTTCCGCTATAAACGATTCATCATCTTTGCTCCAATAAATTATCACTTCATATTTATTCAGATCCTGTTTCATTTGGCAATAGTTTGTATTTAATAATTAATTCTCTTACTTGTTTTACCTGGTAGGGTTTCGCCTTGTTATCTATTGGCTGGAGGTTTACTATTTCAACGACTTCTTTTTTAGTGAAAATATGATGGCTACCATTTATCCTCATTTGAAAATCTAAAGATTGCAATATTTTTATGATATCGTCAAACCTAAAATTCTTATCGGAATTTCCTGAAAGCAGTTGGATTAAAAGCTTGTCAAATTTACTCATAAAAACTCATAACAACGTTTAAAACATATCATCCATTCACCCACGCATCCCTGTCATCCGGGCTGAACTTCCATGGGGCCATGTTGTTTTCTATGTTGCCAAACATAAGGTTCCACTCCTGAGGGGCATTGCTGTCGTCCATAACGAGGCTGCGGCGCAGTTGCATAATGATGGATAATGGATCTATCATTACCGGGCATTCCTCAACACAAGCCTGGCAGGTGGTACAGGCACGCAATTCTTCTACCGTTATGTAGTCGTTTATTAGTTGCTTACCATCGGGTTTAAACTCTTTGTTGGCATTAATGTTCTTACCTACTTCCTCCAGGCGGTCTCGGGTATCCATCATTATCTTCCGTGGAGAAAGCTTCTTACCGGTGAGATTTGCCGGGCACACCGACGTGCAGCGGCCACACTCGGTACATGAGTAGGCATCAAGCAGGTTTTTCCAACTCAGGTCTGTAACATCCTTTGCACCAAAATTTTTATGCTCCGCGGGCTCTGTTGGCGCGGCCGGTGCTTTGTCGGGCTCCATCATATACAATACCTCATTCTGGATCTCCGGCATGTTCTTTGCCTCGCCTTGCGGTGTCAATTTAGAATAGTAAGCATTGGGGAATGCGAGCAGTATATGGAAGTGTTTGGAGTATGGCAGATAATTCAGGAAGGCGAACACGCCTATGATATGCAGCCACCAGCAAGTACGTTCTATAGCAACCAAAGTGCCTGCAGAAAGGCCTGAAAACATACCGGTAAAGTTGCTGGTGATCCAGAAAGGCGATGTAGGCGTATAGTGCTCTGCTCCTAGCTTCTGAAGCGATTGGTCTGCAGTGTTCATGGTAAGAAACAACGCCATGAGGATTATCTCAGTGATGAGGATGAGGTTGGCATCTTCACGAGGCCAGCCATTAAGCTCCTTCATATTAAGGCGCTTTACTTTCAGGATGTTCCTGCGAATAAGGAATATTGCGCAGCCTATAAGCACCAAAGCCGCCAGTATCTCGAAAAAGCCTATCAGAAATGCATAAAGCCCGCCGAGCACAGGCGCAAACAAGCGGTGCATACCAAGCGCTCCGTCCAGGAATATCTCCAGTATCTCCGCGTTGATAATGATAAAACCGGCATACACGAACAAGTGCAGGATAGCTGGTACCGGCCTTTTGAACATTTTTTTCTGCCCCAGCGCCAGCAGTACCATATTTTTCCACCGCTGACTCTTGTTATCGTTCAGGTCTTCATCCCGCCCCAGCAAAATGTTGCGGCGCATTTCCCTGATCTTTTTCGCAAAAATATAAATGGCGGTCCCTGCGAGTATTATGAAAAGTATCTGTTGTACAAGGTGCATCAGCAGTGCTTAATTTTACCCGAAAATAGAGCATTAATTTGAAAATGTGCAAACTTGCCTGCCGGCAGGCAGGTTTGAAAATGTTCAAATGCTGTGCCGCAGCTAAACTATTTGGAAAGCATAATCTTCCGGAGCAAATATCCCCTTATATAGTTTTTAACAAAAAAATGTTTAGGTTTGACTTATTCAAAATAAAGCAATGGTGAATAATAAATATTGTTGTGCGGGCATATGCAGGGTCTTCGCAGCTTTTGTTTTTGTTTTTATGTTGTCGCGCGGAGCGGCTTTTTCCCAGGGCATTGCGCCACAGGATATGGACAAGTTTCATATAATGGAAGACTCCATGATCATCACTTCAGACTCCATGTATGACTCCTTCATTCCTGATGACCATATTGTTTACAGCGAGCGTTTCGTAAGGCAGTTGGTAAGAGCGCTGAAGATTCCAAATTCTTATTTATACCCTTTCGATAAGCTCAAGGACAAGATAAATATTATCTATTCAGATGACAATGGCTTCCGGATATTCAACTGGGCTGTGGTGGCAGGTGTGCTCACCAAACACTATTATGGCGCCATACAGATGCCGGGGGAAAAATTGAAACTCTACGGACTGCACGACTATACCGAGGAAGTGGGTAAGGGCGCTGAAGACAGCATACTGACTAACGGAAAATGGTTTGGAGCCATCTACTACCGTATTATGACACATGAGGTAGAAGGGCATAAAGTATATACCCTGTTCGGGCTGAATGAGTCTAGCCCGGTAAGTAACAGAAAAGTGCTGGACCCGCTGACAATAGATGAGCATGGCGTCACTTTTGGAGCTCCAATATTCGGCGTCGTGTCTGAGAATTTCCCACAGCGGCGGGTAAACAGGTTCATACTGGAATACAAGAAAGGCACGCAAGTGTCTATGAACTGGGACGAGGAAAAGCAGGTTGTTGTTTTTGACAAATTAGTCTCACAGATGAACGACCCGCACCGCAAATATACTTTCGTGCCTAGCGGAGAATATGATGGTTTTAAATGGGATAATGATTCGTGGAAATACCTGCGCGGCCTGATGCAGGCAAGGATATTGCAGGACGGTGAGCAGCCCCCCATGGACGAGCCAGAAAAGCCAAAGCAGTAAGCCCCATCCGACGCTGAAATCCAGGCTAAAGTTTATTGAAGCCACAGGCCAAATTCTGATAGGGCAAGTCCTTTATTTTTTTTAACTTCGCACCCGCTTGAACGAATTCGTTCGTCTGAGAACTTTTTGTAAAGTAGGTTGACTGCCGGCCCGGTAGCTCAGCTGGATAGAGCACCAGCCTTCTAACCTGCCTGCCGGCAGGCAGGGCTGGGGGTCACTGGTTCGAATCCAATTCGGGTCATGGGATAAAGTTAAAAAGGATGTTCTTTGTATACGTTATAAGAAGCAGTGTAACTGGCCACTTTTATGTTGGAATGACCGCAGATGTGGAGGCAAGGTTGCAGAGGCATAATAGAGGAGAAAACAAATCAACAAAGGCATACAAACCTTGGTCTTTGTTCTTTTTTGAATCATTTGAAACAAGAATTGAAGCAAGAAATAGAGAAGTATATTTGAAGTCAGGAATTGGAAAAGAGTTTATTAAGAAAAAATGGTTAGACAGTTAGAATTGATC
>CAIVEW010000002.1 GCA_903905065.1 uncultured Bacteroidota bacterium
ATCGTTGTCGTGCCTGCACTTACTCCGTATACTATACCTGAAACAGGATCAATTGTTCCTACCCCGGTATTGCTGCTGCTCCATGACCCTGAACCACCACTTGCAGTGGCATCTGTCAGGGTTATCGTTGCTCCAGCACATACTAAACCCGGGCCGGTAATCGCACCAGCTACCGGTGTTGTATTAACAGTAACCACTGTTGTTGCTGTAACTGTACCACACGACACAGTAGCTAACGTATAACTGATAATGGTTGTTCCGGCGCTTACTCCATACACTATACCCGATATAGAACCTACAGTTCCTACGCCTGTATTGGTGCTGCTCCACACTCCGGCACCGCCAACCGCTGTCGCATCACTAAGGGTGATAGTTGAACCAGTACATAGAGCGCCAGGCCCGGTAATTGTGCCAGCAGCGGCGGTTACGTTGACAGTAATGATCTTTGTTGCCGTAACAGTGCCACAGGAAACACTGGAGACGGTATAACTTATAGTTGTTGTACCAGTGCCAACACCATAAACGATCCCAGCGGAGCTGATCGTACCTACGGCAGTATTACTACTGCTCCAGGTACCAGCACCGCCCGAAGCTGTCGCATCAGTTAGTGTAATCGTACTCCCCGAACAGGCGCCTCCGGGACCGGTGATCGTTCCGGCAACTGGAGCTATATTCACGGTAACGATCAATGTCGCCGTTGCAACGCATGTGCCTGATGTTTCGGTATGACTAATTGTGGTTGTTCCTGCACTCACTCCATAAACAGCGCCGGCTGCGCTTACTGTACCCACTGCAATATTGCTGCTGATCCAAGCGCCGGTGCCACCGCTGGCGGTTGCGTCTGTCAGCGTAATTGTTGAGCCCGGGCATACCGAGGTTGGCCCGGAAACCGTACCTGCAACTGGTGTCGCATTTACTGTAACGACAGTTGTAGCGGTGACCGTACCGCAGGTCACAGATGATACCGTATACCTGATCGTTGTCGTCCCGGCAGTTATGCCACCTACAATGCCTCCTGCACTGATCGTGCCTACCGCTGTATTACTGCTACTCCAGGTGCCTGTGCCTCCGCTCGCTGTGAGATCGGTCAATGTAATCGTAGCGCCCGTACACACTGTTCCAGGCCCCGTAATTGTGCCTGCGACCGGAGCTGAGTTTACAGTTACGGTGGCAAAAGCATTGCACACTCCGCCAAAAGAATAAGTAATAACTGCAGTGCCGCCCGATACTCCGGTAACGATGCCAGAGGAAGATCCTACAGTGGCCAGCCCCCCGGAAGTGCTCCAGACGCCGCCACCAATATAATCGCTGAGAGACGTCGCGGATCCACTGCAAACGGTCAATGTTCCATTAATTGGACCAGGAAGATAGTTAACCGTAACTACAGCAGTCGCATATCCGCAACCGGCAGTATAGGAAATAATAGTCGTTCCCGCTGCAATACCGGTTACAACACCTGTTGATCCTACAACGGTGGCCACCGCCGCGGTACTGCTGCTCCATGTTCCTCCAGTTGTGGCATCTGTAAGCGTAGTTGTAGCACCTGGGCAAATATTACGTGTTCCCGAGATCGAAGAAGGACCCGGCGCCACGGAAAACGTTGTTGCCGCAACCGCTGAACTACAATATCCTCCAAAGCCCGATGCAATGGGATCATTCACGCCGGTAAGCGAATATGTATAAACACCTGCACCTACACCAGTCAATACCGGATTAGCAAGTGTTGAGCTATATGAGGCGGGGCCTGACCAAAAATACGCATTAACACCGGAACTGCCTGCCGAACCCAAGTTAACGGAAGTGGTAGCGCAATACGGCGGCGTACTGTTAGTGACCGTAACTGTCGGCACCTTGCATATCTCAAAATCATCCAAAGCCAGGTTTAAACTGGTGCCGTTGGTTTGCGCGTCGATATCGAAATAGTATGTTCCGGTGGTGGGCACTGTAATGGAAGCCGAATAGCGCGTCCAGGTACCTACTGAAAAATTTGTGAGTGGCGTTCCTATGGTTGTACCTCCTGATGTTGCCGGTGTTGTAGTATTGGAAGGAAGCGTGCCAGAAGCATTGTATTGAGCAGTCAGGCCAGTCCATGCACTGTTAGTAATGTACCAGAAATTAATATGGTATATACCCGGTGTAAGAGAGAATCCGGGAGACATCAGCCATTGATTTGCGCCAACCGTTCCATAAATACTTCCTGAAAAAATGTAATAGTCACTGCCGCTGTGCGGAATGAACGGTGAACCGAAAAGGTCTCCATTTGTGTAAACGCCCCCCGCGCCACCAAACTGTGTCGCGTTGCCCTGCCAGCAGTTCGGTCCAAGTGTGCCGACTGTGCTGCCATCAAAGTTTTGAAGATCTGGTACACCCGCCGTACCGGCACATGTGGTAGTGTTGGACGCGGTATTACTTGTAGTACCGCAAGCCCCGGTTGCAGTTGAAGCTACTGTGAAATAGTACGTTGTGCCCTCACCAAGACCAGTCGCGGTATAAGCGGTAACGGCACCTACGTTGATCGGGTATCCGACCGCTTCAATTGTCAAACCAGCATCAAGGTAGGCGTTGACTACATAAGTAAACGTTGCCGGAGCGACCACGGTAGCTGGGTCACCACCCGCAACGGCTGCCGTCCAGTTCAGATGGATAGTACTGCCCGTCGGAGCAGAAGTGGTAAGCCCTGTAGGTGGCGCGATGCAGGTTATTAATGTATTCCCGATAAGTGTGGGATAGCCATCGTAGTACTTCGGCCCGCTGCAATCTATATTGAATGGATATACATAAAGATAATAGAGTGAATTAGAATTCAAAGAGGTTGTGCTGTAAGGCGGCGCGTTACTGTATACAGATCCGCTGACAATTACACTTCCCGCACCAAATAAGCCAGTAGCGCCGGTGGCATAAGTTGTGCCATTTGTTGGATTCGCGGGAGGAGTACTGGAATTGGTCGCAATAATAAGGTAGCCATTGGGTGCTGTTGTAAAAGGAGTGAACGTAATGTTACTAGCACCGCGGTAAGTGTTTCCCGTTATCGTCAGACCACTCAATGGCGGAGCCGTAGGCGCAGATACAGACGTAGCTACTGTCACATCAATGGTGCCGAGCGCGCATGCCTGCGCACCGTCGACTACAGGCATCACCGAATACACTCCGGAATAAGCTGTACTTGTTGGAGAAAAAGTCGTCGTATTGACTGATGAACTGGAGCTAGTGCCGTAACCGGATGGCCCTGTCCATGTATAAGTATAAATTTCTCCTGCCGCCGTACCCGTGCTGATGTTCGTGGTCGCTGTTAGTGTTTCCACCGCCCCTGGTAAGCAAATGTAAGCCGGCGGCACTACGGGGCTTGCCGCAATTATTTGATTGGGAGGCTGAATATCTACCAGGTAATCCTTTGTTATACCCTGGTGCCTGCCTGATCCAAAAGTAGTATAGGCTGCAGTGGGGCTAATGGCCGCGGCCGCCGGGCCGCCCAGGGCAGTCCCCTCACAAGCACGCACACGCATGCGGTGCAAGCCATAATATGCACCGGCGCCCACAGCCGGAATGGCAATCGACAAATTCCCCGTCGTTGTATTGGTAAACGCAGTAACAGTTCCTACGTTTTCGCCAACGCCGGTAAACAACCCGTCATCATTAAAGTCTATCCAAACGGCGGCGTTCATAGCATTAGTAAAACCCGCGGTGAGCGTGCCACCCGAATAGGTCGTGCCTACTTGTAATTCTATTGGCTTTAAGTAAGTAAGATCCACATAATTCGCGCCGGTGGTGCCTGTGTTATAAAGCCCATAACCCGACGCGGAAGCTGATGCGTCATTAAAAGAACTGCCACAGGTATTAGGGCCAGTTGGTATACTAAAACTGCCGATGGTTAGGCCAGTGCCACTGTAATCGGTATTGTATAATTGGCTATAGTAGTAAAGCGGTACCGCAGGGCAGGCACTTTCATGCCCTATTGCCAGTGAGGATGAAAAAACCGAATTCGCTCCGCAAGACACTAAGCACTCAAAATAAATTGCAGCCGTCGGAGTGGTTGTATAGGAAGCATTGGTAGCACCGGCTACCACGTTCCACGAACCCGCCAAGCCGGTTGGCGAACTATACCATTGGTAAGTGAGGCCTGTAGAATTAGGGAGGCCACTGAGACCTAAAGACACGGCACCGCACGTTGTGCCTGCCGAAGCAACCGCTGTTGGTGCAGAAGGTGTGCCTGAGCAGGCAGAAGGGCTAATTCCTAAAGAGGGTGCCCAATCAAATGTAAGTCCAGACGGAATAATGGCAGTCGTTGAAACATCACTGAATTGCATGTAAGAAGACGGACTGGTACCGGCCGTAATTCCTCCAATTGTCCACGTGTTCGAAGAAGTCTGCAGGTTGTTAAAATCCAGGATGTTCGATCCGCCTAGGCCTACTACCGGCGACCATAGATTGGGATATAAAAAAGTAACGTCAGTTGTACATGCGCCATATTTCAATTCAACGACATTAGTATTCTGAATAAGCCTGATCTGGAACGTAATCGCATCAACATTACCAGCCGGCCGCACGGGTATCCTTTCCGCATTCGACCACTGAATAACAAAGACCGTATTACCTCCGCTGGTCTGTATTCCATAAACCACAGGATTCGCATTCAACGCATCAACTATTGCCCCGGAAAAACCAGGGTTATTCAAGCCGAACCCGGAAACGGATCCGTCAAAGCCATCGTTTTCACCAATTGGGTTGTTGTTGGATGCTGTGGGCGGATTTGCGCCAAACGTAATAAAACCATTGGCACTTACCCATATATTTGAGTAGCCTTTGCCGTTAAAGTAGAACACGAACGGCAATGGTATATTAGACACCAGAGAGCACCACCCGGCTGGGAAAACCGGAGTCGATGTTGCCAATGGAGTATAAGTACTTGTTGTGGCAGAATAGGTGTAATTGGTTGCAACTTGCCCGTCAGCGGATAAGGCGCAGCAGGCTAGCGAAAGTCCTAACACAAATGTTTTCAGCACATTTAGTCTAACTGCAACGACACGCAAAAAATTAACAGAAACCTTGGGGGTAAAATTGATCATACGCTTTATTTTATTTTTTTAAGAAAATATTAATCGGCACGTTCGTGTACGCTAGATTCTCACAACATCAATTGGTAATGGTTGTTCAATTCACGACTATCGGCAAAGGTTGTGGAGTTTCAGTTGTGATAAGAAATTATTCGGACTGTAATGAATTGGTTATAAATATATAACTTTGTACGGATTTCTTTACTAATGCCATGTTAACACTTGGAAAGTATAATTGGCATTCTATAATAGACGCCGGAACGCAATCTACAAATGTTGTATAAGGTTAATACAAAATGCGGTCGATTACTCATTATTTGTCGATGTAGCTGCACTCAGGCGATAACACTTACCGAAATCTGTTGAAAATGCTTTTCAAAAGAATGAGCGCATTTGCCGGAAAAAGATTGAATTCAATTTCATAAATCACCTGCCGGATCATTTTACAAAAAAGATCAAGTCAACTCAATGGCCGTATATGTGTGATCTATTTGAATAAATAGCTGTACCCTATTTGTACCTTGAATAGCCAAGCTTCCTACCAGTATTGACAAGTTACTTTCTGTATCGGAAAGTGAACACAATACTGCTCACATTTTGTTCTCTATTTGCAATCCGAACGAATAAAAATTCTCCACGGAAAAACTGCTTTCCTTATCCGGAAGCGCAGTAAAACATATAATTTTTCGAAAATCGCTTTCCAATTTTCACGGTCGGGTACAATTTTTATAAGCTACTAAGTGCGCATGCGTAAAGGTTTAAAAATAACACTATACATTATTTGCAGTTTACTGTTCCTGTTATTGGGGGCAGTAGTATACCTCAATACACCGTGGGGGCAAAGTTTTGTGCGTGGAAGAGCCGAGTCTTATTTGAAAAGCAAACTAAAAACCGTCGTCCATATTGGACACCTTGGTTACGGACTACCCAAGTATGTCGTGCTGAATGACGTGCTCTTCCTCGATGAAAATAAGGATACGCTGCTCTCGGCACAGGAATTAAAAATAGACCTGGCTATGTTAAAGCTCATCCATAAACAGGTGGATGTGCAGGAACTCGTGTTCAGAGGCATACATTCCCATATATACCGCAACCGGGCAGATACTACTTATAATTTCTCCTACATCATCACAGCCTTTACCGGGAACAAACCCAAAGACCCTTCTAAGGCAAAGGACACAGCCTCATCTTCGTTCCAGATCGATCTGGACCGGTTGAAATTCGATGATGTGCACATACATTTTGACGACTATGCCGGCGGCATGCGCCTGGCCGTTGACCTCGATCATCTCGACCTCAAGATGAAAAAACTGGACCTGGATAAAATGCTTTTCCACGTAAAAGACCTTAGTGTGTCCGGGCTGCAAACGACGTTTTCACAGGATAGTTCTTACCTGCCGGCAAAACAGGACACTACAAAAACCAAATTGAACCTTATAGCCGATAACCTGGACCTGGAACAAATAGGGTTCCACTACAATGATGCCCTGCATAAACTTTTATTCGGACTAAAACTCGGCAAGGCCAACCTGCAACTGAATAAATTCTCCCTCGCTGACAATGTCATTGACGTAAAGAAGCTCCTGCTAAATAATTCCGACATCGCACTGACTATGGGTGCACTTTCTACGGCGCCAGCTTTTGTAGATACCTTGATAAAAATAGACACTACCGCAGGATGGCATATTACTGCCGGGGATATAGGCCTTTCGTCGGTTAGTTTCAAAATGGACAACAACAGTGTACCAAGGCAAAAAACAGGCATGGATTATGCCCACATGTACTTTCAAAACACAACACTTGCCATGCACGATCTTTTATATACTTCCGATACGATCGCCGGAGATATAAAACACTTCACAGGAACAGAGCAATGCGGGCTAAATGTAAAAGAATTAAGAACAGTTTTCCATTATGACCCGCAAGGTGCCATTCTGAAAAATCTATATCTCCAAACGCCCAACACTACCCTGCAAGATCATATTGAAGTTCATTATCCATCGCTGGCAGTTTTGCAAAAACGCACCCAGACATTGCAGTTGATACTGGATGTAAAAAACAGTACGGTAAGCATGCCAGACGTGTTGCTGTTCGCCCCGCAACTGAACGACCAGGAAATATTCAACAAATTTAAAAACGCAACTATTAAGGTCGAGGCCGCAATAACCGGTACACTTGACAATTTAAACATAGCGCATCTCTACACGGCCGGACTCACCAATACACTGGTTGAGCTCAACGGCAGGTTCAGCGGCCTACCCGACCCAAAAGCGCTTAGCTATAACCTGCATATAACCCGCTTTGTTTCTTCGAGAAAAGATATCGCTTCATTTGTGCCGGATTCCACGTTGTCGTCCATCCGCCTGCCTGATAAATTTGGTGTAACGGGCCTCGTTGCGGGAACAGAAATGGATTACAATGCGGACGTACTTTTAGTATGCACCGATGGCAGAGCATACGTGAAAGGCTCGGTATCGACATCGCAGGGTAAGGGCAAAGAGCTGTATGATCTTTTTGTAAAAACAGATGGCTTGAACATTGGCCATATCCTTAAGAAAGATTCCTTAATGGGCGACGTTTCCGCGAACGTTAAGATCAAGGGCGAAAGCTTTGGCATTAAGACAATGGCGGCTGCTGTTGACGCAGACGTGGACGGAGCGCAAATAAAAGGTTACAATTATCACAATCTAAAAATGCATGCAAAGGTCGCCGCACGGGTTGGAAAGATGGATTTTATTTCCGTCGATTCTAATTTCCAGGTGCAGCTAACCGGCGAGGCCGACTTTACCGGTAAATATCCAGGCGTAAAAGCGGACATCCGACTAGATAGTATTGATTTCCGCGCACTAAAATTATATAGTACCGAATTCCGTGCGCGGGGGCTCATTCATTTGGATTTTCCGGTACTTGACCCCGACTATCCAAAGGGCAGCTTTACCTGGTGGCAGCCGGTTATTAATGCCAACGGCAAGAGGTATTACCTCGACAGTATGTATGTCATTTCCCGCCCAAGTACTGATACAGGCCAGAACATTTTTGCCAACCTTGATGTAATGCAGGCTACCATAACAGGTAAAACTCCCCTCACCAAGATAGTTCCCATTATCGAAGAGCATATAAACCGGCACTATAAGTTTCAATCCGGCGACAGCACAAAAAATGGCGTCACAGCATCGCAACAAAAGGCAACAGACACCGTAAACCTGCCTCCCGATTATGGGCTTAAAATATTGGCGCACGTAATAGACAAACCTATGCTCCACGGCTTACTTCCCGGCCTTACTTCTTTCGACTCTATTCATATCGATGGTGCGCTCTCCCCGAAATATTTAACCCTGAATGTAATCGCTCCAAACGTTGTGTATAGCTCCACTTCTATTGAAAATGCAAAGATCAGTGTAAATGGAGCGGACTCAGCATTTACTTATCTGGCTACAATAGACCGGGTCGCGCAGGGCAATATGGCGTTATGGTACGCAAATATCCATGGCAACCTGGATAAAGGCAGCCTGACAACCAACATTAGTTTATCCGATGAGGGGAAGAAGGAAAGATTTGCCGTGGTCGCATCTATGCAAAGCGCAGGAGACTCACAGGTAGTGCGGTTGCAGCCAGGCCTGAAATTAAACTATAAAACCTGGAAAGTCGCCGAACCCAACCGGATCGTCATAACTAAGGATGGCTTTTATGTTCAGGGATTTTCAATCAGTGACAGCAACCAATCCATTACGGCACATAGCGAAGAGGCCCGTCTCAACACCCCATTAAAAATCGACTTCGCCAATTTCCTGTTATCTAACATCACAGATGTGGTCAGTCACAACGACACGTTGCTTGCTGATGGCGCTTTGAATGGGAACGTGACCATACAGCAAATGACACCATCGTTAAAAATGACGATCGACTTGCAAATACAAAAACTTTGTATCCTTGGCGACACGCTCGGTGATTTTCATGCACAGGTAAATACGCAGCAGGAAAACGCGTTGGATACCAAAGTGACGCTGAAAGGCCAGGGGAATGATATTGCACTCAATGGAACATACTACCTGGCGCAAAATAACGGTGACGATTATAATTTCGACATCGACATGAACGCACTGGCCCTTCATAGCTTTGAGACCATTGCACAAAACCAGGTGCGAAACAGTCACGGCTATATAAGAGGCAAACTCACAGCAAAGGGCACTATAGCCTCGCCGCAAATAACCGGCACGTTAAAAACGGACAGCCTGGTCACCACCGTCAGTCAATTAAATGCAACTTTCCGCATGCCCGCAGAAACGATACAGTTTGCAAATTCAGCTATTTCCTTTAATAACTTCACCATCCACGACAGCGCTGACAACAAAGCAGTAGTTAACGGTGATGTCAATATAGCTGACCTATCAGATATCAAGTTGAATATGAAAGTTTCCGCTAAAAACTGGATGGCCATCAATTCGACAAAGAAAGATAACAGTACTTTTTACGGCCGGCTTTTCTTAACCACAAACCTAAGCGTCACCGGAACACCTTCTGCGCCATCTGTTGATGGAGATCTCAAGATATTGAAGGGTACAAACGTTACCGTGGTAAATCCGGAGACTGTACCTGAGATACAGGAAAGCAAAGGTATAGTTGCTTTCATCAACATGAAAGATACAGGCAGGGGCAATTACCTGGTTACAAAAAAAGAGGATACCATCAAACATAAAATGACCGTAGGCGCCGATTTCAATGTAAATATTTCTGTTGATAAAAGTGCGCAATTCAGCCTGATCATCGACCAGTCATCGGGCGATTTTTTAAGCGTTCAGGGAGACGCTACTCTGAACGCGGCAGTAAGCCCCGGCGGCACTATAAGCCTTTCCGGCAGTTATGCTTTACATGGCGGATCGTACCAACTGAACTACAATTTCATTAAGCGGAAGTTCGCTATTAAAGATGGGAGTACGATCACTTTTGCCGGCGACCCGGTAGCAGGAACGACGCTGGACGTCACAGCAATATATGAAGTGCTGGCACCTCCTTACGATCTCATTCAGCAAGAAGTAACTGACCCTACACAACTGAATTACTATAAAGAGCAACTCCCCTTCCAGGTAGACCTGCACATGAATGGCGAAGTAATGAAACCGAGGTTTACTTTTGATATCGAACTTCCGGAGAATAAAGTTTATCCGCTTTCCGCGGATCAGATCGAACTTATACAGGGCAAGTTGAACCAGGTTCGCGCAGACACGTCCGAATTGAATAAACAGGTATTCGCGGCACTGATACTTAGCCGGTTTGTTTCAGATGATCCGTTCAACTCTGCAGCAAGCGCCAGCGCTTCATTTATTGCTATGCAGAGTGTTAGCACTTTTATAGGCGAGCAGCTCAACCAGGCCGCCGGTAAGTTTATAAAGGGCGTAGATTTTTCCGTTAACCTTGCGGAAACGGAAGACTATACATCCGGTACCATGCAGCAACGCACAGACCTCAACCTCGCAGCCTCAAAGCAATTGCTCAATAACCGCCTGAAACTAACGGTGGGCAATGATTTCGAGCTTCAGGGGCCCCAGACAAACAACGCGCCGTCCAGCGTCGTGCCGACGAATCTTGCAGCTGATTATTTGTTGACAGCCGACGGAAAATATTCTATGCGTGCTTATCGAAAAGTTTATGACGAAGGAGTGTTAGAAGGCTTTGTTACAGAAACTGGATTAGACTTTATAGTCAACCTGAATTTTGATCATTTCAAAGATGTATTTATAAAAAAGAAGCCCGAAAAAATTGATACAACAAAATAGAAACCATTAAATATTCCTTTTTGAACGCAACCACCAAAATACTATCCATACTGATATGCACAGCCTTTTTTACAGCTTGCAGCAATAGCCGGCACCTGCATGCCGGCGAAAGTTTGTTCAAAGGCAGCAAAGTAAACATCGATGATAATGTAGTAAGTAAGAAAGATAAAAAAGTTTTGAAAAGCAACCTCATCGCCGTAGTAAGGCCGAAACCCAACAGCAAAACACTGGGTGTTCGGCTCAAATTAACGCTGTACAACGCTGCCGGAAATCCGAAGAAGAATAAGGGCTTAAGGCGATGGATAAGAGAAAAGCTAGGAGAACCGCCGGTGTTAACGAGCTCTGTGCGCCTCCCGGCAGATAAAGACCTGATGGTAAATCTGCTTCAGAACATGGGCTACTTTAATGCGGGGGTATCGGCCAGGATAGATACCAATAAACGCAAAAAATCAACCGCGGTTTTTGACGTCGTCACCGGGCCGCAATACACGATCAAGAAGGCCTATTTTAGCAAAGACTCGTCTTTGATAAGCCACTACATAGACAGCACTTTCGCGAATACCCTTCTGAAGGATGACGCACCCTACAACCTTGATCTGATAAAGGCAGAGAGAAACCGGATAGACCAGGTGCTCAAAAACAAAGGGTACTTCTATTTCAAACCAGACTATCTCATAGTCGTCGTTGACAGCTCTATTGGCGACCATAAAGTGAATATGTATGTGCGCCTTAAAAAAAAGGATATCCCCGAAGAAGCAAAGAATGCCTACAGTATCGGAGACATCTTCATTTATGATAATTATAAACTGAGGGGCAAAAAAAACGACACAGATAAATCAGCTAAGATTGCGATTGACAACTATTACGTTATCGATAACAAGAATGCATTTAAACCAGCCCTATTTTCCCGTTTGATCATTGTCGAAAAAGGGGACATCTACAATGTCGATGATCAAAACATAACCTTAAGCCGGCTGGTGAATGTCGGCAATTTTAAATTTGTAAAAAGCAGGTTCGAACCGGCTTCAGATTCCCTTTTGGATCTTTATTATTACTTGACACCTTTCCCCCGGAAAGCGGTGAGTTTCCAGGCAGGCGTGCAATCGCAAAATGATGACCGGGATGGAATTGACGGGAGCATCAGCTTTAGAAACAGAAATGCTTTCAAAGGTGCGGAGCAGTTCTTAGTTAAGATATCCGGGGGTTTCGACGCCCAGTACAGCGGCCCCGTGCGTGAACCAAACATTTACAACCTGGGTGCAGAAGCCAGCCTTTCATTTCCTCGTTTTGAAGTACCGTTTATCAATATCCAGACGGACAGCCGCTTCCTCCCCCACTCCATCATTAAACTGAAATACAATTTTGAATCAGAGTCAGATTTGTTGCGCATCAATTCCTATACTGCAACCTATGGCTACGACTGGAAGCAGAGCGCCCGCATAGAGCATCAATTTTATCCATTCAATTTCACTTATGTAAAAACTGACACACTTGGCAATGCCCGCGACCTGAGTGAATTGTATGGCAACCTGGTTTTCAATGGTTTTATAATAGGCCCCACATACGAGTTTACTTACAACTCACAGGTGGGCAGTACAAAGACAAGCTCCTTTTATTTCGATGGATTGATAGACCTTGCAGGGAATGTCATGGGGCAGCTTGAAAATGCCAACTACCAAAAGAATCCTAAAACCTTGTTGGGTTCAACTTATGCGGAGTATATCAAGTTGCAGCCGGATTTCCGCTATTACCTGCGTTTATCACCCGCTGCCACTATCGCTTCACGCCTTATGGCAGGGGTCGGCATTCCATATGGCAACTCAAGTGAGCTTCCGAACATAAAAGAATTCTGGGCGGGAGGAAATAGCGATCTCCGGGGCTTTCCATCCCGCCTTGTTGGCCCAGGTACTTTTAATGCATACGATCATCCTGAAAGCTCGTACATAGAAACCTTGGGCGATCTTAAGTTAGAAAGTAATATAGAGCTGCGCCAAAGGATCTACAAGTTTATCGGGTTAGGATTGTTTGCCGACGCTGGAAATATATGGCTGTATAATAACAACCCAGCGTTGCCTGGCGGCGCTTTCACATCAGATTTTTACAAGCAAATCGCTGTTGATGCGGGGTTCGGGCTCCGTTTCGATTTTAAGATACTGATCCTGCGTCTTGATCTCGGTATACCATTACGTGAGCCCTGGGTTTCCGAAAACAACAGCTGGGTAATTAACAAAATAGACTTCGGTAGCCCAAACTGGCGAAAGAATAACATGGTGATCAATATAGCGATCGGGTATCCATTTTAATAATTTCGGCGTTTTTGCATAGGCTATCGTTGCCTTTCTCATTCCAAAACGGCGGTACAGGAAGCATTTTCCCCCTCGCTAAAAAACTATCTTCTTTCACTACACTTAAGAGACCTATTTACAGGCCTTTTTGCATCGATAAATAAAGCATATGAACAATGTGGAAAAATTAATAAAATATAGAACGCCGAATATTATA
>CAIVEW010000003.1 GCA_903905065.1 uncultured Bacteroidota bacterium
GAAAAGAAGTTTGCTGTTATTTATTGTTTTTATGACATAAGTCCCTTCGATCAATCACGATACATTTATCAGTTAGTGTTCGACTTTGTCTGCATCAGACGACTGTTATTTGGAGCATGTGTATATGTAATAGCCGTCCAGATTTCTTGTGAGCGTTCCGGAATGCACCTTTTTTTAACCCAGATTCCGCAATAGCGATAAAATGCCTAAATTGGCCTTTAAATTCTAATGCGTAGCAATAGAGAAATTAAGCCATGGAATTCGATATAAGCTATACCAGCAAAGAGATTACGCCTTGGGGCGGAATGGTATTTTTGGAGCAAATGTTGCAGAAAACGGGCTTTCGTGATCTTGTTGACAATAATCCTGACTTGCCGGTGTCCGGCTCTAACCGTGGCTACAAAACATCAACCATTATTGAGGGGTTTATTACCAGTATCTGGTGTGGGGCTAATCGTTTTTTGCATACCGAAGTTACCCGCCATGATGCAGCTTTAGGTAAAATATTCGGATGGCCGCGTACGCCAGGGCAGGATACTTACAAACGATTCTTTGGTAAATTTACCCAATCCACCAACCAGTCCGTAAGCGACTATTTTTATACATGGATATTCGACAATCTTAAGTTCGACAACTTTACTTTGGATATCGACTCGTCTGTAATGACCCGGTACGGACAGCAGCAAGGAGCTAAAAAAGGGTATAATCCGCAAAAAAAAGGTCGTAACTCGCATCATCCGCTGATTGCATTTATTGACGATGTGAAGGTGGTTGCCAATATGTGGCTGCGAAGTGGTGACACCTCGTCGGCTAATAATTTTCTTGCATTTCTTGAAGATACTTTGTCGAAGCTGAAAAATAAATCTATAGGTCTGATCCGCCTTGACAGCGGGTTTTGCCAATCCGATATCTTTGATCACCTGGAACAAAAGCAGATTGATTATATTGTTTCTGCAAAGTTTACCCACCCAATACAGCGACTCATAGCCGGGAAAAAAGGATGGATGATGTTGGATAACGGTATAGAGATATGTGAACAAATCCACCAGGCATCTGTTTGGCAAAAGCCTCGCCGGATTGTGATCGTAAGGCAAAAGATAAAAGACCGCCCGCAGGCAACAGGGAGGCAGTTAAAGCTTTTTAAAGATAACGAAGAGCATCAGGGCTACCGCTATTCAGCTTATGTGACCAACCTTAGGTTTGCAGCATCTGATGTTTGGCGCCTGTACCGTGGCCGTGCCGAAGCTGAAAACAGAATCAAAGAATTGAAGTATGATTTTGGCTTCGACAGCTTTAACCTCAATAGTTTTTATGCTACTGAGGCTGCGTTGACCTTTGCAATGATTGCTTATAACCTCATGGCATTATTCAGGACATTTATATTGCAGGAAAAAACACAGAAAACACTTTCCACCCTACGTTACAGAACATTTGCGATTGGTGCTTATTTTGAAAAAATCAATGGTAAACTCGTGCTTAAAATAGCTTTGAGTAAAAAAAGACGGGCATGGTTTTCCGGCCTCTGGAACTACTCAAAAGAGTTCGATTACCCTTTCGTGCTATCTAATGCGTAATCCGGGTTTAATTACTCCGTAATGTGCATTGTGGTATCCCAGGCTATAAAGTATTTTAGGCTAGTCGTTTAAA
>CAIVEW010000004.1 GCA_903905065.1 uncultured Bacteroidota bacterium
AAATAAAAAAGCCAGCCTGAGAACAGGCCAGCCCCTATAAACCCTATCACTATGAAAACTGTTGCAAAGTTAAAAACTCTGCGAATATTTGCAAATAATTTCTTGTCTTAAAATTAACTTTCGCCGCACAAATATACAACAAACTGACAAAATAAATAAATAAAAAAGCCAGCCTGAGAACAGGCCAGCCCCTATAAACCCTATCACCATGAAAACATCTTTATGCTGAAAAAGCGAATTTCGTTTCTGATAATGATGTAAAGGTACAACACCTTTTAACTCCAAACAAAATTTTTACGTTTTTTTTTACACTTAAATAACAAATGGCGGTTAATTTCTAATTACCAATACGTTATTTCATAGTTTGGTATAGCTTGTTATTTTTTCTTTTTGGGAGAGAACATTGCCAGCATTCTCCTGCCTTCCATTTTAGGCATCGACTCTAGCGCTCCATACTCAGCCATGCGTTCAGCGAATTTCAGCAGCAGCAGTTCCCCGCGCTCCTGGAACATGATAGCCCGCCCTTTGAATTGCACGTAGCACTTTACTTTATTGCCATCCTGCAGGAATTTTTCAGCATGTTTGGCTTTGAAGTCAAAGTCATGGTCATCAGTGTTTGGTGTAAAGCGTATCTCTTTTACTTCCGACTGTTTGGCCTTTGCTTTCTGCTCCTTTTCCTTCTTTTTCTTCTCGTAAAGGAATTTTTTGTAGTCGATGAGGCGGCATACCGGTGGCACTGCATTGGGCGATATCTCCACCAGGTCCACTTCTTTTTCTATGGCCATTTTCAGCGCTGCGGCAAGCGGGTATATACCGGGTTCTACATCCTCTCCTATCACGCGCACTTCCGGCGCAGTGATCTCATTATTGAGGCGGTGTTCATTCTGCGGCACTCTCGGCCTGAAAAAAGGTTTTCCTTTTGGTCTTTTCTGCATTAATTGTTTTTAAGATTATTGGCAAAAATAAAATATTTGGTTATCAATTGCATAACCAGCAAGTTAATAATTTTTAAGCAACACTTTCCCGCTTTTTACCTTTTATCTGCGTTGCCACTATATCCTGCACTTCAGATATGAAGGTATCTATCGACACAGCTCCTTTATCGCCCTCGCCATGTATGCGCACGGATACCGTATTATCGGCCATTTCTTTTTCCCCTACTATCAGCATGTACGGAGTCTTCATCAGTTCAGTGTCGCGTATTTTCCGGCCTATTTTCTCGCTGCGGTCATCCACTTCGCCCCTTACATCGGCGTTTTTCAGCCTTGCTGCTATATGGTGCGCATACTCGCTGTACTTGTCGCTTATGGGCAATATTTTCACCTGCAAAGGTGCAAGCCACAGCGGGAAATTACCCGCACAGTTTTCAATAAGCACCGCTATAAAACGTTCCATAGAACCGAATGGCGCACGGTGTATCATCACCGGGCGTTTGCGGCTATTGTCGCTGTCCACGTACTCCAGCTCGAAACGTTCCGGAAGATTATAGTCCACCTGTATGGTGCCAAGTTGCCATCTGCGGCCTATGGCGTCACGCACCATGAAGTCCAGTTTTGGCCCGTAGAATGCAGCTTCGCCATATTCTATCACCGTTTTCAGTCCTTTATCTGCAGCGGCATCTATTATCGCCTGCTCTGCTATTTGCCAGTTCTCTTCAGAGCCTATATACTTGCTACGGTCTTCCTTATCACGCAGCGACACCTGCGCCGTATATTCGGTAAAGCCTAGCGATTCAAATACGTAAAGCACCAGGTCTATTACCTTCTTAAATTCCTCAGATACTTGCTCCGGCATGCAGAAAAGATGCGCATCATCCTGAGTAAAGCCGCGCACGCGGGTAAGCCCATGCAGTTCGCCGCTTTGCTCGTAACGGTAAACAGTGCCAAACTCGGCAAGGCGCAGCGGCAGGTCTTTATATGAGCGCGGCGATGACTTATATATTTCGCAGTGGTGCGGGCAGTTCATGGGTTTCAGCATGAACTCTTCACCTTCCTGTGGCGTAGTAATAGGGCGGAAACTGTCCTTGCCATATTTTTCCCAGTGGCCGGACGTCACATACAATTGTTTGCTGCCTATGTGCGGAGTAATAACAGGAAGGTAGCCGGTCTCTATCTGCGCCCGCTGAAGGAATTGCTGCAGACGCTCGCGTAGCATGGCGCCCTTAGGCAACCATAACGGCAGGCCACTACCCACTTTTTCTGAAAAAGTGAATAACTCCAGCTCCTTGCCCAGCTTGCGATGGTCGCGTTTCTTGGCCTCTTCCAGCAAAGCCAGGTACTCGTCCAGTTCTTTCTGTTGCGGGAAGCTGACACCGTAAATACGGGTGAGCATTTTATTTTTTTCGTTGCCACGCCAGTACGCGCCGGCAATGTTGGTAAGCTTTACCGCTTTTATTGGGCTGGTATTAGGTATATGCGGGCCACGGCACAGGTCGGTGAAATTACCTTGTGTGTAAAAAGTGATGCTGCCGTCATCCAGGCCTTCCAGGAGCTCCAGCTTATAATGGTCGCCCTTCTCCGTAAAGTAGGCTACCGCATCCTTCTTGGAAACATCTTTTCTCAAATAGGTGCTGTTGGCTTTTGCCAGCTCCTTCATTTTATCCTCTATTTTCTTCAGGTCTTCTTCCGTTATTGAGCGGTCACCAAGGTCCACATCATAGTAAAACCCGGTCTCAATAGCCGGGCCTATACCCAGTTTCACTCCGGGGTACAGCGCCTCAAGCGCTTCCGCCATCAGGTGCGCCGAAGAGTGCCAGAAGGTCGACTTCGCGTTTTTGTCGTCCCACGTCAGCAGCTTCAGGCTGGCATCGCTGTTTATAGGGCGGGAAGAGTCCCATACTTCGCCATTAACCTCTGCTGCCAGCACCTTGCGCGCCAGCCCTTCGCTAATTGACTTTGCGACATCAGCCGCGCTTGTTCCTTCCGGGTATTCGCGCACCGCGCCGTCTGGTAATGTAATATGTATCATGTTCTTTACTAAAATAGGTTGCAAATGTACGAATGAAACAGCTATGTATGTAAAAACCACCGGCGAGTACCGGTGGTCCTGCGTACTTACTATGTTTTTTTAGAAATTGCTGTACGTGACGGAATAATGAAACGTATCAGGACGGATGATCGGGTCCGCATCTATACCGCCACCGGTGTGGTGGTTTGTAGAATCCGGGTACGTGGAAATAGCAGCAAAATTGATGGTAAATGCTGTCGAACTGAAATTAGTCACTGTTGCAGTATAAATGTCCAGTCGCTGTATCGCTGAAGAATCAAAATGCAATTTCCAGAATGAGTCCACTAATCCCGGGCTTGGAGGGCTCATCTGTGCACCCGCCACTGCGCTCAGGAAGGTATCCACCACTACAGGCGAATAAGAAAGTGTATCAAAAAAGTATGGCTGTAGGATCGATTCCACTACCCCGAACGTATTGCTAAACCCATCATAGAGACTAAGTGTCTGTTCTCCATTTTCAAATTTCCAGCTAAAACCTATAGAATCCGCATCTCCGGCGTTACAAATGTTGCTGCCTGGGAACAAGTAGGCTTTGTTAAGGGAGTCGAATTTGATATAATCGTCACGGTGGCACACCGGGATCCAGTTCAGGTAGTTGAGCGTTGTATCCACACCGTTGGGTTTCCTTAGGGTAAGCGTACCGGCCGTAACGTGCCACTTGCCAACACGCAGCATACTTTCCCTGCTGTAGTTCGTTTTAGGGGGCTTGTTGCAGGAGGCGATAACAACGATAATAGAGAGAACCAGTAAAAAGTATTTCATTGCTTGAAAAATATTTTAAAGCCTAAAGCTAATAAATATATTTGAAGCAGGGAAATCTTGCAAGGTTTATTGATATTTTGGTACCCGGTTACTGCTTTAGACTAAGGCTTTAAATGAAATAGTGCAAGCGATCGCCCTTCCATCTTCACCTCCGAAACCTTCGGGTGAACGGACAGGTGTGTGGCAATATTGCCATTAGGCTTCAGGATAATTGTCTGGTTAGCATGCATGAGGCTAACGAGCAGATCAACAAATTTCCCTGCTGCATCATTATCATAAATTGGTTCCCACATATATAATATGTCATATGTTTCTACCTGGTGTCGCTCCAGGTTCATCAGGTCCGCTTGGGTTATGGAATAGGTGTCAGGGAACATCTTATGCGCCAGATTTATCAACGGGGCTTCTATCTCTATACCGCCAAATCTCACCTTTTCTCTCCCGGAAGCATCCATATTCCGGCGAACGATCTCCAGCGCAATACACGCGCCGCATCCCAGGTCCAGCAACGAGCCCGCCTTAAGTCGCACAATTAATTCATACAATTCATGTAACAAGGGATTAATAAAATACCCGTAACTTTTATGGTCCCGCGTGTTCCGGTAGCATAACCGGTTCAGCACCGGATCGTTGAATGCAAATGTTTTGAATACTTTGTTGACTATATCATGGGTAAGAGCCATTGACTTTTCCAATGCCAATAGCTCGTCCGCGGGCAGTTCAGGGCCGAGGCCGATCTTCCGGGCATCTGGGACAAATGTGATAGAAGCTTTTGCATTGCTGCTCATTACAAGGAGTCTCGTTTGTCAAAGTAAATATACATTGAAGATCGTATATTGTAATGTTTGTCAATACTTCTTGAAATGAAATGGGTTCCAGCTACCCGGAACCCATTTCATTATTTTTCGGAATTTCCTCTATTTCTTTTCCACCATGCTCTTGAAAACGGTTTCATTGACCTTAACCGGGTATTCGCGGCGCATTTTTTCGTTCCATTGCTTCTCCAGGTAATCCTGGTATTCAGCTACTACATATCCACGGGCTTCGTCAAGGGTCTTCTTGGTAGTTGTCGTGTATATTTTCTTGGCAACGATCACTGTGTTTTGGCCATTGGCGCCTGGTATCACCTTTATGTTGTCTTTCTGCAGCTCTGCCTGTGTAGCGTCCTTAAACCGCGAGAATTCATAGCGTCCGCGTTGTATGTTTACCCCATCTGAATTCGATGGTGTGTTGATTGCTTTAACCATTTGCTCGTCTGTAGCTGTGCCGCCTTTCAGCATCATCATGCCGGTATCAAATG
Organism: uncultured Bacteroidota bacterium; assembly: GCA_903905065.1. GTDB lineage: Bacteria > Bacteroidota > Bacteroidia > Chitinophagales > Chitinophagaceae > Nemorincola. The sequence goes on from CAIVEW010000004.1 coordinate 5,069, forward strand.
AAGCCTTGTTTTTAAATTTATAAACAGCGCCATCAAAGCCGGGTTCCCAGTTGTACTTGGCATTGTGCGTTTCGTAGAACGCTTTTAATCCTACTGAATCCTTTGCAGCCTTGCTCCACACATTGCGGTCCATCAGTTCAAACAACATAATGCCATCACGGTATTCTTCCATCAGGTTCTTGAATTCAGGGTTCTCCTCCACGAGTTTGTGCTCTTCAAAATCATTCACCACGCTGTTTACATACATATTGTAAGCATCGCGAACCACTGCATTCTTTGGCCCGTTAAGTTTGCCATGTGTCAGGTTCTCGGCAAATTTCACGAAATCGTTCTGCAGATAATTCTTACCGGCAAGCGTAAAAACCGGCTTGTTCATATTTTTAAAGTCTTCTGCTTTGAAGGTTTTAGCGCCCTTCCCGGTATCGGGTAACGACATCAGTTTGTTGCTCACCTCGGCTACGTTCTCGGTATACTCTTTAAATCCGTTCTTGTCTTTTATCTTGGCGAAAAAGCGGTCCCTCGCCACCTGCGCGCGGGAGTCATTCTCTACCTTATGCTTCAGCGTAGGATACAAGGTATCGTATGGCTGCAATGGGTATTTAGCGAGTAGCTTAATAATGTGGAACCCATAATCTGTTTTTATCGGCTCGGAGATATCTCCTGGTTTCTTAAGTGCGAAGGCCGCATTTTCAAATGCCATTACCATATGGCCGGTACCAAAGGGCTTCATCACGCCGCCATCGTTAACGGTATACTTATCGTCAGAGTATTTCTTCACCAGTGTATCAAAAGACACCCCGCTTTTCAGCATAGCCTCAACACTGTCCGCACGCTTACGCCCGGCCTCAATACCTTCCTCGCCTTTAGACTTCGAAACGCCTATCATGATCTGGGCCACTTTCACCTGTCCACGGTCAGCGCGCTTGTCGAGTACCTTCATGATGTGGTAGCCAAACTGTGTTTTGAATGGGGCAGATACTTTTCCCACAGGTGTACTGTAAGCCATATTCTCAAACGGATAAACGGTCTGCAATGCAGAGAAGTAGCCTATATCGCCGCCATTTTCCTTCGATCCCTTGTCGTCAGAGAACTGCTTTGCCAGTGTTTCAAAGTCGGCCTTCTTGCTTTCTACCAGGTGATAGATGCTGTCTATCTTCCGGTAAGCGGCAACCGTATCGCTGCCCGGCGTACAGCTTATCAGGATGTGCGCTACGTGCACATCTTCCTTCATGCGGTCGTAGGCCTCATGTATTATTTTATTGGTAACCTGCTCATCGGTCAGGTAGTTTTTGGCAAGCTGCTTGCGGTAGCTGTCCAGCTCATGGTCTATGGTAGGCACGGTATCCAGTTTCTGCTTGTCAGCTTCAGAAACCTTCATCCGGAACAATGCGTAAAGGTCAAGGTAGCTTCTGAGCGCAGTATCCGCCATATCCGGCTTCTTATTGATGCTGTTCTTTTTATAAACCCGTAAAAATTCTTCTTTAGACACCGGGTGAGTGCCATAGGTAAATAAGGTTTGTGCATACCCGGACATCATACAGATGCCTGAAGTAATGGTTGTTAAAATCAGCTTGCGCATTTTTGTGTGTTTTTATTATTATGATTTTTATTTTTTACCAGATTTTTGTTTAGCTATTTTTTCCAGCATATCCACCAGGCCCACTATCGTAGTGTGGTCTATCCTTTTCCCCTTTATTATTTTCTTTTCGTCCAGCAAATATATAGTAGGCGTACTATAAACATCATATTTTCCTCTCCAGTCTCCCGCATGGTCTGGGTCCCAGGTGTTGGTCCATTCTCCCAGCTTGTTCTTGGTAATGAAATCGTTGATGGCTTGTTCATTGCCTTCGGTCGCTACCGTAAATAGCTTTACACCCTTTTTCTTCAGTTCCGCCTTGTATACCGAGTCAAGTGCGGGCAACTCATGCTGGCAGTGCCCGCAGGTCGGTGAGTAAAACACCAGTAAGGTATACTTGCCATCCTGTCCCAGCAGGCTTTCTTCTTTTTTGGTTGCCAGGTTCGGCACTTTTATTTCCGGGGCAAGGTTGCCGATCACATTGGGCGCTATCTTCATCGCGCGGTCTATGTATTTCTGCAGGTCATCATTGCTCAGCCAGAAAGCATCGCCCTTCATGTAGTAGTTCTCCACCAGGTACACAAAGACCTCGTCCATGCCCATCACCTTGCTGTTCTCCACATTGCGGGTCAGCCACCAGAGTGTGTACTTGAATATTTCCTTCGTCCCACGGGCCTTTTTCAGCAGGTAGTCCGCTTCCCGTTCCATGCTGTCGGGCCAGGGGAAAACAAGTTTGTTGAAATACTCGTCAAGCTTGGCGTCAAAGATCGGGGTATGTATAAGCCGGTCATCCTGGAAATTAAAGTCGTCCCAGTAGTGCGATTTATAAAAATTGTAAGCAAAATTGGAATCCTTCGTAACGCCATCGGCCAGGAAATGAGCGCCCTCGGGCACCTGTGGCACCTGCAGTGCATTGAATATAGTTGCAAGCAGTGTATGCGGGTATTTCGCAGCATAATCGCGACGGTAATTGCTCAGTTCTTTTGAGCTTGCTGCTGCCTTGTTACGCACGGTAACGCTGTCATCCTTCGTTTTCGCAGCCTTATATTCCTTCTGTAGTTCTTGTTGATTGGCGCCGTACCCCTTCAGGAAAGACACATATTGCTGGAAGCGGTCATTTTCAGGTGAATTCTTAAAAGTTATGCCCTCCGGGAGTTTCTTGGTGTCAGCGGTAATAGAAAGGTCGTCCCCATTATTCAGCAGGAACTCGAAATACGTATTCCTGTCAGACAACAGCATCATATAAATACCACCCACAAATGTGCTGTCCTTGGAATCAAATGTAGCTATTCCGTTCTTATCTATTTGAGCAGAATCGCGTTTGTATATGGTGGGCAGCGGTTTTCCGTAATAGTGTACCAGGTACACCATTGATTCCTTTACAGCAGGTATTTTTAAGTGGATATGGTACCCCTCGCGGGCAGAAGATAGGTTAGCCATGCCAAATAGCAACATGGCGATTATAATGATTCGGTTCATTGTCGTTTCAGATAAGTCCCGGTTATCGGGATAAAGCTCCGCCACCGGTAGCAGCCGGAAGGGAGTGCGTCAAAAATAAAGCATAAATTCGATGAATCCCAATCCACGCCACCGGTTAATTTAGGTTATAACATTTTTTTTGCAAGTTTAACAGGCTTTATGGCGAAGTTCGGTCCAGGCAGCCATGCTGCTATTTTGCTTCAGTGGCTATAGCACAGTTCATCGCAGGATTTCTATCGGGCTTGCCTATGTAATGCACACATTCTTTCTCCATACAAAAAAAGGGTGTTTTTCCCGCATGAAATATCAAAAAATATTTCCCAATTTTATCTTCCTAAATCACTCAGTATGAAATCTATAACCCGGAAACTAACCGACCTTACGCACAGGGAGTACGAAATATACATGTGCCTTCGCAAGGGCATGAAATCGAAAGAGATCGCCTGCAAACTATTTATCTCAAAGAACACCGTAGACACACACCGCCGCAGGATACTGGCAAAACTGAGGAACAGTCAAGATCATACACTTTACCGAGCATTAATATAAACGCTTTTCCGAATTAGGCAATACTCACTTAATACTCATAAATGAGTATTAAGTGAGTATTTAATGCGTGTCCCTGCCCGCTACTTTTACGAAAGCAAAATGCTTAACCACAAAACATAAAACTATGGCAGTTCCACCCTCACAGATCAATCAGCAGCTCGTTGACATTGCCGCTATGGAAGACGCATTCGAGCAGGCGTCATGCCAGCCCCAGGACCCTTTCGTCAAATACCCCACCCCAGACACTGGTACTCCGCCGATGATTAATTTCAACATTCCGCAAACCACGGCATTTACCACCTATGGCAAGCTGGTGAAGTACATAGACCCAACGTGGTTCAAGGACTTCACAAAGAAAGTACCTACTTACAATTTCTTCGATTATGTGAAAACCCTCACGCCCAATGCGGTGCAGCAATTGTTTAACCCCAATGTCGCCGCTGCACCTGCGGTGCTCGGGCAGTTTGTACCCTATGCTAGTGCACCTCATGCCGGTACAACTCTTGCAACTGCAGGTCACAACTATGCGGCAAATGCTGGGCCCAAAGTCAGTGCGTCCGCTATGCAGCCGCAAATGGTACAAGCCTTGCCGCAGCAGCTCACTTTTTCCCCCATCGCCAGCTTTGCACAGCAGGGCATCAGGGGGCTCTACTCCCATCGTATTATGAATGGCGGCGCCATTGTACGGTATGTGGCGCAGCCGCCCGTGCCGGTGCCGCGCATCATGGTTATTGAGGAATACACCACGGCATCTTACCTGGGCGACTATGGCGCAGGCCGCGTAGTGAAAACATTCACATTGTTGCCGGGCGAAAAAACAACAATCTCCATACGCACCTACAAAGACCAGTCGGGTACCAGCAGCGCATCAGATAATATGCTGGACAGCTTCAGCGACAGCAGCGCTACCCAGCTGGACAACATGATGCAGCAGGAGACCGGCCTTTCCGACTCCAGTTCTGCCACCAAGGGCGGTAACGACACCAGCTACAATACCTATTCCGATTCTAAAAACTCCAGCAGTGCATGGAATATAAGCGCTAAAATAAACATTGCCGATGTTGTGGACATTGGCGGCGGCTACGGCCAGTCTAAATCTGACACATCTACAACAGCGGGTGGTTTTGCCAATACCACCAACTACTCCAACTCCGCTACCCGCGCATCGAATATAAATACGCTCACCAGCGCCTTGGATAAAAGTGTGCAGGAGAGCAATGCCAACCGGCAGATAGATGTGAACCATACTACTACTAGCACGGCCGACAGCGGCGAGGAAGACGCTACCGTGCGCGAGATACAAAATGTGAACCTGAGCCGTGTGCTCAACTTCACCTTCCGTCAGTTGCTGCAGCAGTACACCACTATCACCTATCTTTCCGGCCTCAAATTTGGCTACACAAATGGCTACCCCGAAACCGGGGCAATTGTGGACCTAAGCGCCCTGCCAAACATGCTCACAGACATCATCATGCCCGGCAACGACCCTGTGAGCGGCAACCCCTATATAGACGAAGTCATGTGCCTGCTCCTGAAGCCCTATTGCAGTGTGCTCAATTTCAACGATGAGCCCAAGCAACTCATAGAGGCCATAACCAATACTATAGGCGGCTGCCTCACGCCATACCTGCCCAGTTGCACCACCGAAACAGAAACCATATGGCGCATAAAGAAAGGCCTCAAGGACTATTACCCCACTGAAGATGCAGCGAAATACACCGTGCCCGGCATTATACTCGATGTGCGCAACCAGACCCTGTACACCGATTCTCTCATAGGCGATGCACTCATGGGCGCAGGCGAAGCCCTCGACTGCTTCAACCAGAAAGCACAGGATGCCAGCACCATGGCCGATTACATACGCAACCTGCAGTCTATGCAGCGCCTCGAAGACAGCATACGTGTAGCCGCGAACGATGCATTGGTGAATACACAGCAACTGGCTATGGGCGAGCAGCAGATGGATGTAACGACACAGAAGGAAGCAGTGATACAGGCCCTGATAGATGCCGGCGATGCTGTAACAACTGCTACCCTCTACAAGAAAGTGTTCAGCGATTGCTGCGATGTGCCGCAAAACACCGACTGCGGCGGCGGCTGTGGCTGCTCTTAAATGAAAATGATTTCTCCACCTCACCCTCCCCTTTGGGGAGGGCTGGGGGAGAGGTCAGCTATGTAACTCATTCTACTTCACCCTCACCTCACGTTTTGTCATCGTGAGCTGTCACAGTGAGCGAAGCCGAACTGCGAACGAGGGCCGGGATGAGGCTATTTTTTACTAACTTTAACTGCTGCTTTTTATGGCCGACGATACATACTACGACGACTCCGGCGACTCTGGCGGCCCTTCTTCAGGTGGGCCCTCCGGCGGCGGCGGCAATGCTGCCAATTACTACGGCATTCGCAGCGGCTCGGGCTATGGCGGCGACGACAGGCCTGGCACGGATACCAGCACCGATGGTGGCAGCGCCGGCGGCTACGCGGACGTTTCTGGAACGGAGAATAATGCCGACGGCAGTGGCTCCGGAGACGGAGCGTTCTGGGGTGGAGATAATGGAGCCCCTGACCTGGGCAGCGGCAGCAATGCCAGCAACAACCCCTACAACTATGGCAACGAAAACTTCAATCCCTTCAATAATCCTTTTGGGCCGCAAAACACCGGTGGCCCGGCTAATGTAGCGCCGCCCTCTGCGCCTGCGCCGCAAGGCTTTTACAATCCCGTTACCGGTAAGGGGCTGGTAGCCCCGCCCAGCGCGCCACCACAGATAGCGGCATACAACCCGGTCACCAACAAGCGGCCCGTGCTGGGTGGCGGCCCTGCCGCCATGTCTTCTTTCTCCGCGCCAAAGTCGCAGCAGGCGAACACACAGCCCACTAACCAAAACCAGGATAGCAACAGCGGTGGTGATGATACCTGCTACGACCTCGTGTTTCAGTGCGATGGCCCGGGGCCGCACTACGAAGGCTGGCTTATATTTTACGACAACAAAAGCAGTGAAAAAGAGGTAGCCCGCTTCCAGGCATATGCCGGCAGCGATGACCCCGAATACTGGGGCCCGCCGGTGGGTACCAACTTCACCCTTACCAGTTACATATCCCCGGCGCTGGGTTACAGTTCCGGCGGTGTGAGCTTTAAAGTGAACCTGGACCCATCGAAGCTCAAAGACCCTAATGGTAATACCTCTGGCCCGTTCTTTATCTTCCCGCTCAGCAATGGCACTACCACCAGGGGCGCTATCGGAATAAAGGGCGGCACCAGCGAGCTAAGGAAGGCGCAAACCCTGCTGAAAGCCGCAGCCAAATGCCATGCAACACTGCACATAGGTGGGTATAACCAGAATACGGGCGGGTATCCGCCGCCGCCACCGGAAAAAAATGACGAGCCAGTTGATGTAACGCGTAAGCGTGATGTAGTAGAAAGTGTGCCGTATATACCAGTTCAGCTGTTTCCCACTAACCCCGGTGAACCGCCGCCTGCACGACCGATACCAGTACCGCAGATTCCTAAAAATCCTGTTGTTGATAAAAAGGCGGTAACTGATAAAAGTAAAGTGGTACCTAAAAAGAAGGAACCAAGCCTCCCTAAAATTGATTATACCGGTCCAGTTCGAGCGGGCATAACGACTAACCCTACGCCAACAGGATCGACATTCGATCCTCAAAAAGCGGCGGAATGGGTAGCCAAAATGATAGATATATTAAGGACCCTTCTGGGCAAAAAGAGTGAAGCTGCGGAGAAGGTCAATAAAATTTTGGACGCTACAAAATTATTGTTAGAATTGTTGGCTTTACAGGATTTGCTTAAAAAAATGCAGGAAGCAAAAACCAAGGAAGAAAAACAAAAAAGTGCCAGGGAGTATAGTGAAAAGAAATTAGAGCTTGACGCCGATCTAATAAAAACGGCGGCTGAAATTGCGGCTGCCGATGAAATGCTTGCTCTGGAAATGTTAGATGCTATTGATGACTTTATGCTAGATACAGATATTGAGTGGCTCAATAGTCGGATACAAGCGTTAACAGAAGCTATGAACAATGCAAATAATGATAGGACAAGAAGAGAGTTATATGAAAAATTAGGGGAAATGTATGCGAAAAGAAACGAAATTTTACGAAAAATGGGATTACTTAGTCCTAGCCCATCAAGTTCGCCGACAATGAATGACTTGGACAAAAAGAGAAAATTGTACCCCTATTATCAACGCTAGCTTAAATGAAAAAAAATAGGTTAAAAATAGTATTTGTGTTTACGGCGTCTGTTTTCTTCATTCCATTTGTGATGTGCGGAAATAATAAACAGAACCCACACAATAAGCATGCATTGTCAGATACGATATTATACGCGGGTACTTGTCGAAGTTTGGCTATTCCCTTTGGAGTGGACACAACTTTTCTTGATACTATAAAATGCGCAAAAGTTGGCAATGATTCTATATTGTTTTTGATTAATGATTTGTTTTATCGTTTTACAGATAGTACCAAACACTTTTATGTACATGATTGCAAATTTGCTGTAAATGACTCAGGGATATATAAGTTGGACTTTTCGAAGAAAAATGACATAGGTATTTATCGTTTCCACATTCTGAAAAATGACAGTGCGTTTTTTTACAGAGAACAAGCATTCTCCGGAATGGATTTCATAAGTGGAGCAGCAGGTAAAAAAATACCTTTTGTTAAGCAGTAACTATCGTTTCTGTAATCGGGAGAATTGCAAAGTGCTTACGTTACAAATAGTTAAAAATGAGAAAACATAGATTGAAAATAGCGATTGGGATTTTGTTTTTGCTTGTAAAATCATTTGTTATGTGTGAAAGCGGATACGTTCCGCATACTACTAATAACAAAACCGCACAAACGAATAAGGTAGTTTATTCTGGGGTATTGGATACAGTATCATACACAGGAAAATGTAAAAGTATGGCATATCCTTTTGGCATAGATACTACGTTCCCTGATACCGTACGATATGTAAGAGTAACTAAAGACTCAATATTATTTATGGTTAATGATTTGTATTTTGACTTTACGGATAGCACAAAGCATTTTTATATGCATAAGTACAAATTTTCTTTAAACGATTCTGGCGTATACCAGTGGGATTTTTCGAATAAAGATGATATTGCTGTTTTTCGGTTTCATGTTTTTAATTATGACAGCATTTATTATTATAGAGAAGAGACATTCTCAAAAAGAATGCAATTTAATAGTGACATTTTAGCCAAAAACATAGCTGGAAAATGACCGCCCCGTTGTTCCTGATGTCCCGCAGGGCATCAGGAACGCAGAAATAAAAACCTCCCGATAGCTATCGGGATACAATCGGCATTCAAGGAACTGAAGCTAAATGAATAGGTATAGGCAACCGAAGTGTGGGAGCATTATACAGGGCCAAGTTGGGGAATAAAAGTAGAATGACAATGTATTTATAATTTAACCAATGTTGTATCATGAATGTGCTATATTCATTTATTACTTTCAGTTTAGTATTTGTAGGGGTTAAGTGTACTGCAAAGCAAATTCATACCGTGAAAAAAAGCTTTTACTCAAATGGACATTTAAAAAGTGAAATAAGTTTCCTTAATGGGAAGGTTAAAGACGGAGAAGCAATTTATTATGATATTCAGGGAAGTATCATTAAACGAGAATATTACAAAAATGACAAAAATGATAGTGCAATTATAATATATTACCCGAATGGAACTGTGGAAAAGAATATATCTTTTTTTCAGTCTTATCCTATTTCATATTACGAATATTATACCAATAAAAATATAAAAAGATATTCAGCTTCTGATTTTGTACATCAGTTATTTTACCAAATAAATTATGATTCATTATCAGGAGAAAAAAAATCAGAAAAAGGCTTAGCGATTAGTAAAAATTATGGGGTAAAGCATGGTTTTAAAAAAAAATATCGCACAGGAGATAGTCTAATTTTGATTTTTCTGATTCCACAGCCTCCTAACTATGATTCGCGTGCCTTAGTCGGAATTTATAAAATTAACGAATTATCAGATACCGCTGTCTTTTGTAAAACTGTAAACAAAGAAACTATTGAACCGTTTAAAGAATATAACGTACAGCATTCAGCAGTTCCCTATTACAGAATTTTTAGTGAAAAAGGAGTTTATCAAGTCATTTGTATTGGCGAAATAATTGATAGGGCAACCTCGTATAAGAAAAGTGATACTATTGCCAATATATGGAAAATTGAATAACCGTTGTTCCTGATGTTCCGCAGGGCATCAGGAACGCAGAAATAAAAAGCTTCCCGATAGCTATCGAGATCGAACAGAATTCAGTGCACTGAAGCTAAATGAATACCCCGTTGTTCCCGATGTTCCGCAGGGCATCAGGAACGCAGAAATAAAAACCCGATTTGCAGCCTGCCCTGAGCTTGCCGAAAGGGCACTCAATGAACCGAAGCTAAATGAATAGGCATAAGCAGTGGGATTTGCGAACAAAATAAAAGATCAGCAGGCAGTGCATACAGATACAGCAGCACAGGAGATTTTTGCGGCGTGGAAGGATTAATTGAACTAACATACTTCGAATGAACCAAAGTACTAAGAATTCCGTTGATCCCGATAGCTATCGGGAGGCCTTTATCAATGGTTCCTGATGCCCTGCGGAACATCAGGAACAACGGGGGGCCGCACAGTTCTATATTAGGACGGCTCTAGATTATCTTAATAAATTAAGTAAAGAATTAAGGGAAGAATTTAAAAAATCAAGCCTATACCCAAAAATGCAGGATATCATCCAATACTATTTTGAAAAATATAAACTTACCGATGACGGCATAAAATATAAATTTTATTGGCAAAGATGAAATACAAAATGAAAAATACTGCAAGGAACATGCATATGAAAGCATTCGTTCTAATTTCAATTTTCACTATGGCTAACAAAGCGATTTTTGCACAGAGTTTTTCGTGTAAGATTTATCAATACAGCCATTATGATAGTGTAAATGCGAAAATAATTGCCGAAAGCAAATTTCTGAATGAAAGAATTATTTATGAGCGTGATTTCGGATATAATGGTGACAGTTGCGATTTTATTGATTCAAAACGGTATAGTAAAAAAAAATATTACTCATATAAGGATACTTTTTTGACAAAAGAAATAATTGTTTACGATCCAGATACTGACGTGCTTTTTTACAATTATAATAACAGTAAACTTTTGTATAAAGTCAAGCATACTTCCAATGATGATAAACGCTTGAAAAAATTTTACCAGGAGGATTACGAATATACTGGTAAGATGTTGTCTAAGCGGTCTGAGCATTATATTTCTGAAGATAATACTCACAATCCTCTCCAAACAAACTTTTATACCTATACTTCTTCGGGTAAAATGCAGCAAGATAGTGCGATCGGTTATACGCCCGCATCAGACTTTTCAGGATTGGAAAATCTCAGGATAACGATAATCGGGGGAGTTAAATACGTCATGGTTGATTCATCTTTAACTAAATATAATTATTTTGAAGGTGGATATACTAGCGATTCACGTACTGCATATGCAAGGTCAATAGATTCTTTTTACTACTCCGAGAATAACTTATTGACAAAATATGTTAGTTATAATAACGGTTTAAAAAGAAGTGAAGAAAGTTATTATTACAATGATAAAAATAAAATTAAAAAGAGTGAAGCTATTTCTTATAGCGACTATAGCGATGGTGTATTTAGCCGGCTCACGCGAATATATAAATACGGCAAATAATGCCCCCGTTGTTCCTGATGTTCCGCAGGGCATCAGGAACGCGGAAATAAAAAGCTTCCCGATAGCTATCGGTATCGAACAGAATTCAGTGCACTGAAGCTAAATGAATAGGTATAAGCAATGGGATTTGCGTACAAAATAACAGATCCGCAGGCAGTGCATTTTATCACTAGCACAGTGGCACAAATTGGCGAAACAAATAACAACGAAAAGCAAATAAACTCATGGACACCCAGTTGTTCCTGATGTTCCGCAGGGCATCAGGAACGCAGAAATAAAAAGCTGTTCTCTGAACAGAATTCAGTGCACTGAAGCTAAATGAATTTGATAGCTAAAACATCGAAAAATGGACACGATAAACTATGACACACACAACATACTGCTAAACGGGCAGCCATACCCGGTAAACGCTATACGGCCCATATACCCTACACTTACCGGAGATAATGCCGTATCGCTGCTCTACCCGTGGTGGGGCAATTGCTACCTCTGGCGCGGAGATGTCACCCGCCTCATCAATGGCGTCACCGGCCTGCCCTTCACCAGCCTCGCCGATTTCAAAACCTTCGTCAATGATCATTTTTATAGCTAGCGTAGAAAGTCCAAAATCCAAACACCAAAATCCAAATTCCAAAGTAAAGAATAGATAATTCGGATTTTCCTGTTGCTCGCAGAGAAGCTGCGTGACACACTCCCCTCCTTTTTTCAAGGAGGGGATGCCAGAAAGCATAGCGAAGCAGTGCTTCTGGCTGGGGTGGTCGGCCCGCGAACTGCACACAATACAACACAACAACAATCCAAATTCCAACAAATTCCAAAACAACAAATTCCTAATTCCCAACCCCATGGATACATTATTCTTCGACGACCACAACATCCTACTCAACGGGCAGCCATATCCGTTCAACTCTATTCGCCCCCGCTATCCCGCAGTCGCGGGCGACAATACCGGCATCCTCTGGTTTCCCTGGTGGACCACCAACGCCCTGTGGAGCGGCGATGTCACGCGGCTGGTGAATGGCCTCACTGGTGTGCCCTTCACCGGTATATCCGACTTCAAAGCGTTTGTCGATGCTCATTTTTATACCAGCGATTTTTCCGGCGGCCTTGACTTTGTCGGCCTTTGGAATGCAAGCACCAACACGCCTTTTCTTACCAATGGTGTGGGCACATCAGGCCAGTTCTATGTCACCACAGTTGGCGGCACGGTCGATTTTGGCGCCGGGAGCATCACCTTTACGCTGGGCGACTGGGTTATATACGATGGTGTCTATTGGGACAAGATCCCGTTTGCGTCTATACACACCCTGCAGCAGGTCACCGATGCGGGCAGCACCTCTACCCACAACCTGCAGATAGCCGGGCTGCTCGATCAGTCCACCGCTGCGGCAATAGTATTCAATACCAACGGCTTTACCGCCATGAAAGCCGGGACTGCCATCTTCGATTCCAACCTCAACCAGTCGAGCGATAACTCCGGCAATAAAAGCATATCACCCAATTCCCGCGCACTATACGATAGCTCCGGTGCTGCAAAATATGCATGGGATACCAACCAGGCCAAAGACAGCTCCGGCACAATTTCCGCCGATCTGGATAACCGCCAGCTCTATTCCAGCGATGGGTCGTTGCGGGCCGACTATTCCACGCCCGGCCTGCTCATGGGCTACACCAAGATGATGGTAATGAATGCCGCAGGCCGCGGCAATGTGGAGCTCAACACAGAAGACAGCACCTATCCCAATATGAACGTTTATAACTATACTACTAATGTAGGCGTGGCGCTGCAATGTTCATCTGTGCCAACTATTGTTATTTATGATAATAGCGGCACGGACTATATTCTGCTGGAGTGTACCGGTCTGCCCGGTTCCGGTACGAATAATATTGATTTCCAGGCAGCCAGCGGCACGGTCGCGTTCCTGTCCGATATACCCGCTGTAGGCGGTGGTAGCTACTCTGCCACCGGCACTGCCGGGCAAACGGTGTACAATATACCCCATGGGCTGGCATTTACGCCCGCTTTTGCTGCCATCACCCCGCGCAATGCCGCTGCAGCAACCCTCATAGTAGGCAGCTACTATTTAAGTTATGATGCCACAAACATAGTGCTCACCCTGCTTGTAGCCACCGCGGGCACCCCATCCATTCACTTCGACTGGGTAGCCCTTCCATAACTCTGGTGTGGCACACTTATCTTCATCACGCAGATTGTGTGCCACACTTCCCGGCCCCTCTCTTCAGACAAGTGTGCTACACCTCGTGGCTTTATAGCCAGAATAAAAAGCCCCATAAGCAAAACGTCTTGGGTCGTATTATTTTGCTTACTACCTTTGTTCCCGCCGTAGCAGCTTTTCCTTTGGCAGCCATAGCTTTAGCACCGGCTGAACTGCGTAGGAGGGTGTGCCGCAAAAGCTATATTCCGCTCTAGGCTTTGCGCCCTTTGCCCGCCCCCGTCCGAGCGTCATCCGGGCGGACGTACCAACAGGCACGTTCGGGCAGGCGTTTTTTCTTTGCAACCTCTGCGTAAAATTTTCCAAATTCGGCGACTGCAATCTGTCAACAGCACATGGGGCATATTTGGGAAATTTGGGGTCTGCCTGGGGTATGAGTTGGGGCATAATATATATTAATTAATTGCTAGCCGAAAATTACCCACTTCCCGCTGAAATGCCCCAACATTGGGTAATGTGGGAAATGTGGAAAATATATAATTAGTTCCGTGAAACCAGCCACAGCAAAGCAATACAAAGGAATCAAGCTCCAAAACAAATGCCCCATATTTGCAATGGATAAATATGATCGGCATGGGACATTTGTCTGGGGCCAATTCCTGATGACATGGCGCCACAAAAAAATAGCCCCAATTGCTTGAGGCCATTTGTAATGATTTTGGACAAGATGCTATTTCGATCCCGCGCCTTTTTCTTTGTCGGCTTTTTCTTTCTTTTCTATCATGTCTATCAGTCCGCCTATATTGCTGTGGTCAAGCCGCTTCCCCTTTATGATCTTCTTTTCATCCAGCAGGTAGATGGTTGGTGTGCTGTACACGTCAAATTTATTATGGTAGTCGCTGGTATGCTCGGGGTCCCAGGTATTTGTCCAGTCCTGCATATTGTACTTTTTAATGAAATCATTGATCGTCGTATCTGTGCCCTCAGTAGCAACAGTATATATTTTCAGGCCCTTAGCTTTCAGCGAAGCCTTATATGCAGAGTCCAGTTTGGGTATTTCGTGTTGGCAATGGCCGCAGGTTGGAGAGTAGAATACTACCAGCGTGTACTTTGCTTTGAGCGCGTGCATGCTCTCCTCTTTCTTAGTGGTCACATTCGGTAATTTCACTTCAGGCGAAAGGTTGCCTATTACGTTAGGTGCTATCTTCTGCGCGCGGTCTATGAACTTGGAAAGTTCATCTGAGCTCAGCCAGAACGCATCGCCCTTCATGTAGTAGTTTTCCACCAGGTACACAAAGGTCTCGTCTATGCCCATTACTTTGCTGTCCTCTATGTACTTGGTTATCCACCACAGGGTGTAATGGAATACATCCTTTGTTCCCTTAGCCTTTTTCAGCAGCACATCGGCTTCTTTTTCCAGGCTGTCCGTCCAGGGAAGCACCAGCTTGCTGAAGTATTCTTCAAGCTTAGCGTCATAAAGTGGTGTGTATATCAGGCGGTCATCCTGGAAGTCAAAACCATCCCAGAAATGCTTCTTATAATACCGGTAAGCAAACGTCGAATCCTTGGTCTTTCCGTCTTCCAGGAAGTGGTCCCCTTCGGGTACCTCAGGCGTTTCAATGGCCTTGAATATCTTGGCAAGCAAAGTGCCCGGATATTTTGCTTCGTAATCACTTCTGTACTTATTGAGTTCTTTCGAAGAGGCTACAGCTCTTTTACGAATCGCGGCAGTATCATCTTTTGATTTGGCCTCGGCCAGTTCTTTTTTAAATTTCTCTTCCTTTGCACCATAGTCTTTCAGGTACTTTACATAGTCCTCAAAACGCGTATTCTCAGGCGAGTTAGAAAACTTCAGCCCATCTGGCAGGTCGTTGATCGGGGCAGTAATGGTCATATCGTCGCCCTTGTTCATCAGCACCTCGAAGTTCGTTTTATAATCTGATAAGAATAATATGTATATGCCGCCTACGAAATCAGGGTCGCTGCTTTTCAGGTCAGCTTCGCCGTTCTTGAAACGGGCAGAGTCGGTCTTGAATATTTTAGGCCTGTTTACACCATAATAGTGCGCCAGAAAAACCAAAGAATCTTTTACACCGGGCATTTTTAAATGGATATGATACCCGTCCTTGCCAAAAGATTGATGGCCCATGATCATAAGCAATAATAATGCGATTAATTTCAGATGCTTCATACTATAAGTAATTAGTTTTTAGTTCTTTCCCGCTATTAGACGGGTTATTAAAGATATCAGTTGGTTGAACGTCAAAAATAAACCATAAATTCATTTTTAGATTCACATCCCCCCGCCTTAAAGTTAAAATTCACAATTTTTTAAAAGTTTTTAGGTCGGCAAACAGGCTGCATAATAGGCATAAATATAGACTTTCCCAATTATAGCAATTAGTTTATTTACTGTCTGTTATACTTCGTTCCATTAGTTCGGCTCCTCATGTCTTTTTATGTCACTCTATGATCAGGTCCCCATGCCGGTTATTCAATCTCAGCCCATGCTTTTTATCCTGGTGATCGCAATCTGAATTAAACATACCAGCCAATACATCCCCTTTCTTTTTTCCGGTAATATAATTGAATACCTCCTGGGCCGTAGATGGACTTGAATTTGTGTTTAGCAATATTGTTTCCCCCGTTGCAATACTGGTTATTTCTATTTCATTTACGGTGAGTGAGCAGTTTTTAGCGATCTTATCATGCGCCTTATAGCGCAGCCGTCCCGATTGGTCGGGTTCTAATGTGCTGCTGGAGGAAATGGTCGACGGCTGAGTGTGCGGGCAGGTAACGGTTTGGTTGATGCATATCTGGATGGGGCAGGGTGTACCGTTGCAGATAAAATCCTTTGCTGTGTACTTGGTAACCATGTCGTGATCTTTATGCACGCGCGTGCGCTTTTTCATTACTGCCAGGCCTTTATTTTGATCCGGTTTGATTTCATTTACCTGGGTATCAACCTCTGCTATTACTGGTTTAGTATTTAAAGCAGTATCAGCCGGTAAAGCCGCATGCAGGGGCGCGTTTTGTTGCGCAACAGCTGGTTGATTATTGGCAGTTGGCGGCAGCATAAACCACGTACCCACGCCGAGCAACAGCAGAATAGCTGCCGCATAAGCCCATCTGGTCAAAGGGATCCTTTTTTTCGCAGGATGCAGCTTACCCGCAAGTTGCAGCCACTCGGCCTCCTTGTCGAAGCCCGGCATCAGTTCTTTAAGCGATGCCCGCTCCATTCGTTCGTTTATGTTTTCAAAATCCTGTGCCATAACTTAGTTTGTTTGCAAGATCTTTTCTCTTAATAAAGCCCTTCCGCGGTGCAGTTGAGATTTAGAAGTGCCCTCCGATATCCCCAGCAGCCCACTGATCTCTTTGTGATTCATGCCTTCAAAAAAATAGAGGTTAAATATAGTCCTGTAGCCGTCTGGCAGGGTCTGTATCATATTCATTATTTCTTTTGCATTCAGGTAATCAAGTGCGTTTTCGCTTCCATCTGAATTGTCATATTGTTCCAGTTCTTTGCCTGTCGTATAGATCACCTTGCGTTTTCTCAGGTGCATCAGGCATTGGTTCACCACTATTTTCTTCAGCCAGGCCTTTACACTTCCTTCTCCCAGGTAAGTAAATCCCCCGATATGCTTAAAAAAGTTAAGAAAAGCGTCCATCAGCACTTCCCGCGCATCTTCACGGTCAGCAACATACCGCAGGCACACGATCATCATCAACTCTACGTACTTGTCGTAAAGCGCCTTTTGGGCTGCAGGGTTATTGTCTTTACAACATTTCACCAGCGAGGCCTCATCCATATTATTTATGCCGATCGTCAAAACTGGTTATGGGCTGAGTGAATTTATCTTATATAAAATAACCCCTTTTATTTCGATTAGTTCCTGTTGAAATTGTTAAACCTTCATTTAGTAAATGGCTGGAGCAACAAAATGGTTGCGTACCGCAAAAAAATATCGCAGAAAAACGGAAGTGCTATCTTTGGCCACAATCTCTAAAATAATTTGGCACGGAAAAAGAAGAAACAAGGCCCGCTAAAGGACGTACTGATAGAATCATATGCCGCTGAAGGTAAGAGCATAGCCCGTCTTGAGGGCGGTAAAGTGCTGTTTGTAGACAACGCCATACCCGGAGACATCGTAGATGTAGGTATAACCAAAGACAAAACAAGCTGGATGCAGGGTAGGGTATTGCGCGTCGTGCAACCATCACCGCAGCGCGTCGAGCCGTTCTGTCAACACTTCGGTGTGTGCGGCGGCTGTAAATGGCAGATGCTGCCTTACTCCCAACAGCTCATCTATAAACAACAGCAAGTAGCCGACCAGTTGCAGCGCATAGGCCATGTCGCTTTACCTGACTTGCAAACCATTATCGGCAGCCCACATGAGCGCTATTACCGTAACAAGCTGGAATTTACTTTTTCAACTAACCGCTACCTCACATTTGAAGAGATAGAGCAGCGCGAAGAAAAAATAACCCAGCAGCCCGCACTTGGTTTCCATGCCCCTGGCTTGTTCGACAAGGTAGTGGAGATACACACCTGCTACCTGCAGCATGAGCCTACCAACAAATTGCTAGCCGTGCTGCGCGAATACACAGAGCAGCACAATTTGCCTTATTACGATTTCAAAGCACAGTATGGCTGGCTACGCAATGTCATCATACGTGTCGCCACCACAGGTGAGGTACTGATAAACCTGGTGATGCACCACGAAGATGAACCAAACAGGATAGGGCTACTCGAGCATATCAAAACTAACATTCCCGGCATCACCTCGCTCAACTACACCCTGAACGGCAAAATGAACGATACCATTTACGACCAGGACGTGATCTGCTATGATGGCAAGCCCTGGATAGAAGAAAAACTGGAAAATTTTCGTTTCAAGATATCGCCAAAGTCCTTCTTTCAGACAAATACCTACCAGGCCGAAGCGCTCTATCGCGTGACTCGCGAATTTGCAGGATTGACAGGTGAAGAAACCTTGTATGACCTCTATTGCGGCACAGGCAGCATAGGTATCTTTTGTTCCGCGGGCGCGAAAAAAGTGATTGGCATAGAAGTGGTGGAAGAAGCGATTAAAGATGCGTACGAAAATGCCGCGCTGAATGGCCTTGATCATTGCAAGTTTTACGCTGGAGATGTAGAAAAGATATGCACGGATGCTTTCTTCGCGGAGCACGGCCGCCCAGATGTGATCATAACCGATCCGCCCCGTGCAGGCATGACACCAAAGCTGATCGCTCAACTATTGAAAATGCGTGCACCCAAAGTGGTCTACGTAAGCTGCAACCCCGCCACACAGGCCCGCGACCTGCAACAGCTCGACGAAGCCTATGTGATCACAAGGCTACAGCCAGTAGATATGTTCCCGCACACCCACCATATAGAGAATGTGGCGCTGCTGGAGTTGAGGTTGGAATAACGCTAGCTTATCTGAAGCCTATTTATGAAAGATACTATTGAAGAAATTGAAAATGAATACTGGGGAATTGCACCTGAGGATTCTTCGGGATTAGTAATGACTGTCCATAAACTTAGGAAGAAGAAAATAAGCGAATTCGATGTTGAAGACTTGAGGCTAATGATAGGTCAAGACGTAGCATTAGAAACTTTTGTGCCCATCGCAATAGAAAGATTAAAAGAAAACATTTTTTCTGAAGGCAACTACTATCCCGGAGATTTGCTGAACAATGTATTAACTGCAAAGAAAGATTTTTGGGCAGCAAATCCGCAGCTAAAGCAGCAAGTGATCGCCTTGTTCGAAGAAAATATTAATAACGAAAACGATGATGTAACGGACCGTGACCGTTTACGATTCAGGGAAACTTTTGAGAATTTCCGATAAAGTGCTGTCCTCACATTTTTTCCATCGACACCACAATCCTATCCGCCGCCTGCCCATCCCCATACGGATTCAGCTTCATGGCCATGGCATCATAGGCTTCCTGGTTGGTAAGGAGGTTCATTGCTTCTTTGTATATCAGCTCAGGGTCGCTGGCTACTTTTATTACGGTTCCGGCTTCCATAGCTTCTGGGCGCTCCGTAGTATCACGCAGCAGCAACACAGGCTTGCCAAGTGAGGGCGCCTCTTCCTGTACGCCACCACTGTCGGTCATGATCAGGCGGGAATTATGCAGCAGCCACAAAAACTCGGGATAAGCAAACGGCGGGGTAAGGTGCACCAACGGATGCCCACCTAGTATCTCATGCACATCATCCTTCACATTTGGGTTCAGGTGCACCGGTAGGATCACCGGCGTGTTAGCATCTTCTGCAACACGTTTCAGTGCATTGCAAATGTTCTTTATCCCTGCGCCATGGTTTTCACGGCGGTGCATCGTGACGAGGATAAAGTCTTTCACCTTATCCAGCCCCAGCGCGGCGATGCCAGCGGGCGTACTGTGCTCTATTTTCTTTAAACCCAGGAACAATGCATCTATCACAGTATTCCCGGTCACCAGTATTTTATCCTCTTGTATCCCCTCATCCAGGAGGTTCTTCCGTGACTGCTCCGTCGGCGGATAGTGGAAGTCGGCAAGGCGTGTCGTCATCACCCGGTTTATTTCTTCGGGGAAGGGCGAGAATTTATTGAATGTTCTCAATCCTGCTTCTACATGCAACACCTTTATTTTATTGTAAAAAGCCGCCAGTGATGCTGCAAATGTCGTCGTAGTGTCCCCCTGCACCATAATGAAATCGGGCCGCTCCGCAATCAGTAGCTCATTTATCCGGGTGAGTAGTTTCGCGGTGAGCCCCGCAAGCTGCTGGTTAGGTTCCATCACATCCAGGGTGAAGTGTACGGGTATCTTGAAAAAGTCCACCACTTGCTGCAACATTTCTTTATGCTGCCCGGTGGAACACACCAGGACTTCGAAATTCCTGTTGTTCCTGAGAGCTTCTGCTACCGGCGCCAGTTTTATCGCTTCGGGCCGCGTGCCCATAAAAATCATTACCTTTTTCATCTTAATTCCTCAGGAGTTTTTTCTTATCAGCGGTACTTTTTCCGTTGTGCCTGCTTTATAAAGTGTAAAATAAGGCGATGCAGCGTTAAGCACATAATCTATTTTATAACCCCTTGGCAGTACCGATTGCAACAGGAACGCATCATCCCATGTAGGTATCTCTATTTTAGATACATTGTCACGCACTATTTCCTGTGCAACAGCTACATGGTTGTACTCCACATTTGTATTGATCTTCCTTGCCGCAATGGCAAACAACACGCAAGCCGGGAGAATGATCACCGCCATTGAAGCCACCTTTAAGGCTTTATGAACCTTCTCCGACTTGCTGATCAAATACAGTGTATAAGCAGTGAACAGGCAAGCAAACGGAATGCAAAAGGAATGGTACCGGTTATACAATGCTGTATAGTGGCCCGACTTAAAACATAGCAGCGCGAGGAATACGGTGCCACTGGCTCCCAGCAGCAGCAGCAGGTTAAGGTTGCGTTTCTCCTCTTTATTTTCCGCTGATCTTATCGCGCCCAAATACAAGTTACCCAGCAGCAGGATAGAGAAAACTACAGCCACAGCCTTCTCTCTGAAAGCTGGGAACACAGCCTTAAAGTCAACCGCACCCATTGCAAAGCTGCGGAACAAAACATGCACCGCACTGAATGGCAGACTTGCAGCCTTTTCCTGGAACCGCTCATTCTGGTGGCTCATATACTTCAGTCCTACAAACGCAAACCCCAGGTAAACAGCGATTAAAGCCACAGGTGCCGCCATCGCCATTATGTTCTTGCCCCTGAACAACCCAGCCTTTTTGTTCACTACGAGGTAGCCCAGGAAAACAAGTATCACGTACAGGCTCAGGAAGTGCGATAACACCGCTCCCACAGAGAATAGCGCCAGCAGGAAAAGATATCCAGGTTTCTCTTCCTCATACATGAATTTGTAAAAGAAGATGGCCGCTAACGTAACAAAGCACGTGCCCAACTCATAGGCCCGTATCTCATGGCTCATACCTATAAAGTTAAGGTCGGCTGCCAGCAGCAGTATAGCCACCGCAGTAAAAATACTGTCTTTAAAGATCAACCCGCACAACGCAAAAGACGCAAGTAGTGTAACAATCGCGCACAGCTTGGAGAACAGCACATACATACCAATACCGTTTCCAAACAGCAGCGTGAAATAGTGCAGCTTCATATTATATACAAAGCTGTTTGCATTGTCGATCACGGTAGCTTTGTATACGTTGCTCAAGGTATTCATTTGCTCCAGTGTCGCAGAGCTCACTGTTGTTGCGCCGCCCATCTGGCTGGGTGAGTCATGGCTGATGCCCTTGCTGCAAAGCATGGAAATCGTCTCGTCATACCATATTTCTTTTCGCAGCGGCAATATCAGCACTGCGGCAATTGCCGCAAGCAGGCAGAGTATATTTATTTTTTTTGCGAGTTCTAAGCTGATCATTTTCTCTGCTCCTTATAATAATTCTTTATTAATTGTGATAACTCTCGCCAGTACTCGACCTCACCCGCTCTCTTGGAAAGGGTGGGGTGAGGCCACTAAAACATTACCACCAGCCCATTGTCGGGGAAACGGAATTTTTCTGTTACGTGCTCCTCCTGATCATATAAAGCCGCGCTGTCTGATGCGGTGTTCAGTATATAGGTCATGTTATAATTTACCGGCAATAGCGAATTTATGAATACCGCATCTACGGCACGTGGCACCTGCATTTTATGGATGTCTTTATTTTTTATCTCACGTACTGCGCTAAGCTGGTTGCACTCCAGCCCATTATCACGTTGCCGCCTGTGTGTTGCCATAAATTTATAAAATCCCGGTGCCACCAGCAGGGTCACGACCGCTATTCTTACTGCCAGGTTTATCCTTTCATGTGTGCATAGCTGCCTTATGAACAGCGCGATGAACAGAACGCAAAATGGCATACTGAACAAAAAGTAACGGTAGCTGAACAGCATATTGTTTCTCGTGGCTACCGCCATCGCAGTAATGAAAAAACAACTGAATATCCCCAGCACAAACAACAGGCTGAATCTTTTCCTATTCTCTTTGTCGGCTACTAATTTCCATATGCCGGCCAGGTACACCAGCAGCACTATAAGTGCAGAACCTGCAAGCACCGCCCCTTTATTTTTGAACAAGGGATAATACACCTGGAAATTCACCGCAACGCTCCGCAGAAACTGCGATGCGGCGGGCCGGAAGCCAATGTTATTGTTGATCTTTATATGCTGGCTTTCGACATAATGTTGGTAACGGTCGGTTGTCTGCAGCGGGTTCTGGTGAAAGAGGAAATACACCAGCAGGAGCACTATCGGTATGGCGAGCGCCGTGATATTTCTCCAGGTAAAGAACTTCATCTTCTCTTTTGCCAGTATGGCCACGGGATATACCAGGATAACGTAGATCGTAAAGTAGTGCGAAATAATACCTAATGCACACCATATACTCAGCCACTGGAGGTTCTTAAGGCTCTTTTCTTCAAACAGGTACCTGAAAAAATATATGCCGGACATGATTGTCATGAACAGGCCCATAATGTAATGCCTGATCGAGTATGCCTGGCTGAGGAACATGATGTCAGTGAAGAACAGTATGAGCGCCACTGAAGTATAGATGTTGTCGCCAATCACCTTGCGGCACAAAACATAAAAAGCCAGCAGGCAAAGCAGGGCCCAAAACACCGAGAAGTACACATCAACATTAAGGTCATTGCCAAATGCCTGGTTTAGGTAGTGCAGCAATACATAATGGATACTATCGCCGCCCAGCTTAAAAACCGTACGAAATGTATTTACCTTATTGAGGTCTGCAGAGGTGAATGTGCCCATGTCGGTAAATTGCTGCACATTTCTCAGGGTAACGCCGTGGCTGCACATGATCTGGAATGGCTCATCAAAATAAAGCTGCTTCTTCGGGCATAGCGCCACTGTCAGCACCATACATGCCAACAGCACAAAAAGATTCACCTTCTTTACCTTCCCCGTATTCATCGTTTATTTATCTCCGAAAATTAATAAGAATTAAGTGATAAGAAGTAAAGAAGTGTTAGCAACGGTTGGGTTGGTCGACTCGCGCCTACGCTACTTCACCCTCTCCCCCGTCTGCCGACAGGCAGGTTCGGAGAGGGCCGGGGAGAGGTTTCTACGGGTTCAGCCGCCCCATCTTAAAATCCAGCAGCAGCTTCAGCGTTTGCTTCATGGTCTTCTGCACATTCATCTTGCTCACCCCCTGCTTCAGATCATAACGCAGTATCATGGGCACCTCGTTCATGGTAGCGCTCTGGCTGGCCACCTTCAGCAGCACCTCCACCATACATCCAAAACCCTTCTGGGTAATAAACTTATCACCGTAGAAGTTTATCGTCTTCCGCAGCATATCCACCCGGTAAGCCCGGAAGCCGCAGGTGTAATCCTTTATCCCCTCAAAACCCACCAGCACCCGGAACAAAAAACCCGCCGCCCAGCTAAAGAACTTTCGCGACTTTTTCAGGCCCTTTATCCTCGCCCCCGGTTGGTACCGGCTAGCGATCACCAAGTCGCTCCCCTCCGCTATCTGCAGCGCCATCCGCTGTATCAGGAAGGGCGTCTGGCTGTCGTCGGCGTCCATCGTCACTATTATATCCGTATCCTTCAGTCCCTCCTGTGCTTTGCGCAGGCCCTTGTTTATGGCACCCGCAAGGCCGCCATTTGGCTGTATGTCCAGCACATCTACCTTTATATCTCCCTTAAAATTTTTGGCTATTTCCAGTGTCCGGTCCTTGCTGCCATCATTCACCACCAGCACGCTCGCATCCCATTTAAAAAGATTGTAGGCATCATTTATCCTGTTCAGCAGGGGCGGTAAAGACTCCTCCTCATTGTATGCCGGCAACACAATCCTTATATGCATATTTCTCTAGTCGTAAGTAGTTAGTCGTAAGTCGTAAGTTACTGCAGCGGGTATCAATTTTGTAAAAAAAGCAAAATTGAAATACGTGTCATGGTGAGCCCCGCCGAACCATGACAAGCCGAATAAAACACTTAGCTAAATAGCGTCTGATAGCCGTTAGCTTTTGGTGCCTTTTCTGATGCGCTAAAGTAATCTATTTTCTTTCCGCTGCCAAAGTAAGGCTTGTCCAATATCATCGGACGAAATACGTGGACATTCAGAGTGACAATTCGTAACTATTTACAATACTGCTGCACCAGCCTTTCCATAATTGCAGACTGGTTCACTCCCAGTAGGAAGAATCTAAGCGTTATACTATGATCCTGCTGCTGCAGCATAGCTATAGTGCTTAGGTCGTCGCAGAGTTTATCTTTTTCTTCCTTAGGCATTTCAGTATCGTAGTCTTCATCTTCGCTATCATGTTTCTTTTTTTTACTGCTGTTCAGAACCGCATATGTCTTGATCCTTGCAAAAATTCTTTCGTTGACAGCATCTGTATAAAGGGGTTCCAGCAGTATCGCTATATCCAGGTCTTTGATGGCTGCATCAAAATGCTTCAACCTCACTTCCAGCAATGCTTTTGCGTTGTAAATGTCAGAAATATCCGGCCGCATCGTGACGGCATTTTCATAGCACTGCATCGCCTGGCCCGCATCTCCGTCTTTTAGATAAGTTTGCGCTTTGTCAAGCAACCGCGTCCACTGTATGTCTTCTTTGGGCACTACCTTTTCCCCTTTTTCATAAAACATTCTGCCTTTGATTTTTCCGGTCGAGTACCAGTCCGTCCAAACACCCGTTTTCAGGCTGTCACTGTGCTTTCCGGTTATGCGTATATTCCCATTGGGGAAGTACTCGCTGGCGGCCCCGTCCAGTTTGCCCTTTTTCATAAATGCAGACAGTTTTTTCGTTACGCCATCTTCATAGTACATCGTAAGGCTATCGTCAAGAAATCCGTTCAGAATAGTTCCCTTCGCAAGCATTCGCCCGGAAAAATAGTAATTGATAAATTTCCCCGTGTACGGCGTCTTACTGTCTTTCAGATATATCTTTCCATCTTCCCGGAAGGTCAGGTTGTACAAAAAAGTAGGTATTCGCTTTATGTCATCAGGTCTTTTGTGGTATTCATTTGTGGTGATAACCACCAAAGTGTCAACGCCCTCATAACCTACGTACTCGATCTTTTTCTTGTCAAATATTTTCTCCTTGCTATAGATATCCTTGTTGTCTATATAGAACACCCGCGAAAACATATATCGCTCATCGTGGGGTATCATTGGCACATAATCTACTACGTATAGCACGTTTTCAAGAACCTTGTTTTTAGTCTTGTAGCGTTGTGCCTGCGCAGGAGTCAATGTCACAGCAAAACAGAAAAAGAGAAGCAAGTACGGTTTTATGGTCATCTCACAATAAAGAAAAAACATTTTTTCAATATTGGCTTTTTTTATTTTTTGTAAAGCGTTTACAGATAGTGCAAAAGCTGCCAATAAATTTGTGGACATCTTTTCCATTTGCCACGCACATGCGGCACACTTTTTGACGCTAATAAACTCCCAAAGCCAGGTGCATTTCGGCAGTAAACAAAAAAAAGGATTACCGATCAGCGAAATCGAAAAATCAGGCTAATCCGCGATTCGCAGGTGAGCAAAAGTGAGCAACTTTTGAGCAAGAAGTGGGCGATGAAAATGTGGGCAAGTTTGTTTAGATTGTTGACTATCAATACCAATGTGAGCAACAAGCATTTTTTTTAGAAAAAAGCCTGCCTGCCGGTAGGCAGGTGAGCAATTTTAAGGCTGCATGGGGCAATCAGGAAAATCAAATAACCAATAAACCTGCCTGCATGCCGGCAGCTCAGTTCAGACCTTATTCGTACTTTAGTTGCATGAAGATCACCTTTCATGGCGCTGCCAGAACAGTAACCGGCTCTAAACATTTACTACACATTAACCCCAACAAGAACATCCTGCTCGACTGCGGCATGTTCCAGGGCCTGGGCAAGGAAACGCTGGAGCTCAACAGCAACTGGGGTTTTGAGCCCAAAGACGTAACCTATGTGATCATATCGCACGCGCATATAGACCACATCGGCCTGCTGCCAAAACTGGTAAAGGACGGTTACAAAGGCAAGATATTCTGCACTCCGCAAACAGTAGAACTGGCAAAGATCATGCTACTCGATTCTGCCCACATCCAGGAAAGTGATGTGGAGCACATCAACAGGATACACGAGCGGCAGGGTCGCGAAGAAGTAGCGGCTTTGTATACAGAGGAAGATGCCAATAACGTGTTTCCTTTGTTCGTGCCAATACCGTTTGATGTTCCCACAAGGATAGATGAGGATGTAGAATTGCTGTACAAAGATTGTGGCCATATACTCGGTGCCGCATCTGTTAACCTGAGGGTGAAGGAGAACGGCCGGGAGACGCGTATCACCTTTAGCGGGGATGTAGGTCGCTATAACGACCTTATTCTCCGCAACCCCGAGCCATTCCCACAGGCTGATTATATCCTGATCGAATCCACCTATGGGGACAAGCTCCACGATAAGGTCACACCGGCAACGGAACAATTGCTGAAATTCATTGTGGAAACTTGCCTCAGGAAAAAGGGTAACCTGGTGATACCATCATTCAGCGTTGGGCGCACACAGGAGTTGTTGTATTTGCTTAATCGTCTTGATACCGAGCGCCGGCTTCCGCCGGTCAATTATTACGTAGATAGCCCGCTGTCTATAGAAACAACAGAGATCGTAAAGCACCATCCGGAATGTTTTAACGAGAAAGTACAGGACCTATTGAAGAAGGATAATGATGTGTTTGCATTCCCGGGGCTCGTATATACGCGTACGGCTGAGGAATCAATAAAACTAAACTCGCTGAAGGAGCCCTGTGTGATCATTTCAGCATCCGGCATGGCGGAGGCGGGTAGGGTAAAGCACCACATTGCCAACAATATCGCCGACCGCAGGAATACAATTCTGATAGTGGGTTATTGTGAGCCGCATTCCCTGGGCGGCCTGCTGCGCAACGGCGCCCAGCATGTGACCATCTATGGCGAACATCATGATGTAGTAGCGGAAGTTGGCGTCATCCAAAGCCTGAGCGCCCACGGCGACTATAACGACCTTAGCCAGTGGCTCTCTTGCCAGGATCCACGGCAGGTGCGCAAGCTGTTCATTGTTCATGGTGAATATGAAGTGCAACAGGCTTTCAGGGAGCGGCTACTCAAAAAAGGTTTTACCGATGTAGAGGTACCCTACCTGCACGAGACCATAGGCCTCGGGGATTAACCGGAAATTTGATCGCGATAGTAATTGGGTGATTTGGGAGTTTGAATCAAGGTAATCCCTTAATCAAATGAATCAAGGTTCCACTATTTGGCGTCTTCAACAACCCTAAACCCAAGTGAGCTCGACTTTGTATTAGGAAGGTAAGCAGCACGGCGGGTAACGCCAACTTCCTCTGCATTGCTGGCCCATGAACCGCCACGCACTACATGAGAACGGCCGCCATCCGGGCCTTTAGGATCAGCAGTTGTGCTCTTGCTGCCATAGCCGGTAGCGTAGAAGTCGTTGCACCACTCTTCTACATTGCCGCTCATGTCGTAGATGCCAATGGCATTGGGTTTCTTCCGGCCTATGGGGTGCACATGGTCTTCCGAGTTGCGGGAAAACCAGGCTACGGTACCCGGGTTGTTTTTGCCAGCATAATACTTGCCTTGTTTCTCCTTGGCGGGAATCTTTCTGTTGTCATCAGATACGAGGAGTTCGTTAACGCCCCCGCGGGCTACAATGTTATTATCGTGATTTTTGTCCCAGGTCATTTTTTCAGTCGCTCCGCCGCGGGCTGCATATTCCCACTCGGCTTCTGTTGGCAAGCGGTAGTGTTTGCCGGTCTGGCTGTTCAGCTTCTTGAGAAACTCCTGCACATCGTCCCAGCTTACATTGGTTACGGCGCACTGTCCGCAATCGTATATCGATGGGTTCTTGCCCATTACATCATACCATTGGTCCTGTGTTATTTCATAAGCGCCCATGCTAAAGTTACTGAGTACAACTGTATGCAGCGGCTTCCTGTCCTGGGTCTGGTCGTCAGCGCCCAGGTCGAAACTGCCTCCCTGAACCTTTACAGTAATGATCTGCAAGGGGTCTTTTGCTTTGTTATAGTTTCTCTGAGCAGTGGCAGGCTGTAAGAAAATCAGCATCAGCAGGGCGGCAAACATTTGTTTCATATTCTTTGTATTTAGTCTGAAGTAGAAAGTCTAAAGTTGTTTTATGGTCATTCTATTGTTCTTGCATTTGCACCACTTTCGTAGGCTCCAGGCTCGCATTGCGGATCGCGATATTCTGCGCAATTCGCTTCGCCAGGTTGATGAAGGCCTCTTTTGCTACCGGCTCATCGTCTATCACGGCCGGTATTCCTTTATCCCCTCCCTCACGTATTCCTTGCACCAGTGGTATTTCCCCCAGGAATGGCAGATCAAATTGCTCTGCCATCTTCCGTGCTCCGCCCTGCCCAAATATATAATATTTATTATCAGGCAGTTCCTGCGGCGTAAAATAAGCCATATTTTCAACAATTCCGAGTATCGGCACGTTGATCTGTTGTTGTTTGAACATCATAATGGCTTTCCGTGCATCGGCAGCGGCAACAGCCTGTGGGGTGGAAACGATCACAACCCCGGTTACCGGCACAGTCTGCACCATGGTCAGGTGCACATCGCCCGTACCGGGGGGAAGGTCAATGACCAGGTAATCCAAGTCCTGCCAGTACACATCAGAGATGAACTGTTTCAATGCCGAACTGGCCATCGGCCCGCGCCAGATCACGGCTTGTTTTTCATCAACCAGCAAACCTATGGACATGGCCTTGATCCCATACCGCTCCAGCGGCACGATCATGCCCTTACCATTTACTTCGGTCATTTTGGGGCGTTCGTCTCTGATGCCTAGCATTATTGGGATGGATGGGCCATAAATATCGGCATCCAAAAGCCCCACTGCGGCGCCTTCTTGTGCCAGGCCAATGGCGAGGTTCACAGCAACCGTGGATTTGCCAACCCCTCCCTTACCTGAAGCCACCATAATAATGTTACGTACTCCCGGCAATACAGTTTTATTGTCCTTGCGGTTATTGGTCACATTTGAGGTCATGTATACTTTTACCACTGCTTCTTTATCTACAAGCAGTCTTATGGCATTTACACATGCCTTTTCTATCATCTCCTTAAGCGGACAAGCAGGGGTAGTAAGTATCACGGTAAAGGATACATTTTTACCCTCTATCTCTATGTCCTTTACCATGTTCAGGGTAACAAGGTCTTTACCAAGATCGGGCTCCTGCACCTGGCTCAACGCTTCTATTACCGCTTCTTTTGTTATCATATAAACCTTTGTTAAAGTGCGTTTCTCTCGCCGCAAAAGTACGCTAAACCCGCTTACTTTGTAACAAGTGATTGGGGGATGTGAGTTGATATTTATATAAACTGTAGCTTTGCAATACATGAAATTGAGGCTTGCGCCATATTCTTTTATCTTGTTTTTCTGCCTCCTTTCAGGAATGCGGGCTGCTGCCCAGGCCATACCGGATAACATCATTCAGATAGATGGTGTTACCATGACTGCCGATAGCCTGCGTGCCGTGCCGGATGTAACTATATTAGTAAAAGGCAAAAACAGAGGTGTGGAATCGGAATATACCGGCGTGTTTTCATTGGTTTGTTATAAAGGCGATACGCTGCAATTTACGTGTATAGGTTTCCGGCCAAAAGAGTTCGTAGTGTCGAAGAATCTGAAAGGCGAGTATTATTCAATGATACAACTAATGGTGCAGGATACATTTTACCTGCCGGAGACCATCATCCGACCATTGCCTTCAAGGGAACAGTTCGACTATGCATTTAAGCACTGGCGCATACCCAATGATAATTACGAGATAGCCCGCCGTAATACAGATGCATATGTGCTGCGCGCCATAGCCTATACCTTGCCCCGTGATGGACGGGAACAGCAGGCAAGATTGATGCAGCAGCAGGCACGCGAGGCTGTATATTATGGCCAGCAGCAACCCATGAATATCCTGAACCCTCTTGCCTGGGGCGAGTTTTTCGAAGCCTGGAAGCGTGGCGATTTCCGCAGGGATAATAACCCGTATAACGCGTACAATACTTACAACAATAGTCCCAACTACTAATTATTACTTATCTCTCATTCTCAGACTTACGACTCACGACTTACGACTCAGTCGTTGTGAATATGTGCATAACAAATGAAAGGTTGGCATAAGGTTAGGTGTATTTTTAGAAAAAAAGAAAATGGAGTTTCCTAAATTAAGAACGGGTATTGTATATTTCATTCCGTTATTTTTCCTTTTAGCTGCATGCAACAGTGGTAGCGCCAAAAAGAAGCAGTCATCGGCAGAAGCTAAAGGTGATACAGTAGTAAAGGCTCCCGAGCCGCCCAAGCCTGTATTAGACACTAACTTATACAAAACAGCAACTATGCGCCTCGTGCATGATTCGGCGTGCGCGAAGTGGCCTGTGAAAAGTGCTTATCCATTGCCAGGCGCGCTGTTGCCATTCAATAGGATAATAGCGTACTATGGTAATTTTTATTCGACGCACATGGGTATTCTCGGAGAGCTGCCTCCGCAGGAGATGCTAAAGAAACTTATGGGTGAAGTGGCAAGATGGAAAGCTGCCGATTCGCTCACACCTGTGATCCCTGCCATTCACTACATTGTGGTTACTGCGCAAGGCAAACCGGGAAAGGCAGGCAAATACACGCTGCGGATGCCGTTTGGGCAGATTGACAAAGCACTGGACCTGGCGAAGCAAATAAACGCCGTGGTGTTCCTGGATGTACAGGTGGGGCAGAGTACATTGCAAGACGAAGTGCCGTTGCTGGAAAAATACCTGAAAATGCCGAATGTGCACCTGGCTATAGATCCGGAATTCTCCATGAAAACCGGCAGGGTGCCTGGTTCTATTATAGGTACTTTTGACGCTGCAGATATCAATTATGTGTCTAACTACCTCGTAAAACTGGTAAAGGAAAATAACCTGCCACCAAAAATTTTAGTGGTGCACCGCTTCACTTATAACATGGTTACGAACTACAAGCAAATAGCGCTGCACCCGGAGGTGCAAATGGTCATGGATATGGATGGCTGGGGATTCCCGGCGAAAAAGGTGACTACGTACAGGCAATGCGAATTCAACGAGCCGGTGCAGTTTACGGGATTCAAATTGTTTTATAAAAACGACATTCTTACAGCTCCATGGAATAAGGCACCCATGAAGCCAGAGGAGGTACTGAAGCTATATCCCAAACCGATCTACATACAGTACCAGTAAATTATTGTTTTGGCACATCCGGCGGTAACGGCGGCATTGGATCTTTCTTAGGCGTGACTTCCGGTGGTGATGCGGGTAGTGGCTGCTGCGGCGGAGTAGGGGTTATCTCTGGCGGCCGCTGTATTGGTGGCACTTCTTTCGGTATTACTGGCTTTTCCATACTTTATTGACTAAAAATATAGTGCCAGTAAAGCCTCTTATGTTATTCTTATATTTACAACATGTATCTCAAAACTGTTGCCATACTTGGTATTGCCTTCCTGCTTAGTTCCTGTGGCGGCAAGCAGGCCGCAGACCTCATACTGCATCACGGTAAAGTCTATACGGTAGACAGTTCATTCAGCACGGCGGAAGCTATTGTAGTGAAGGGCGGTAAAATAATAGCAGTTGGTAAGAATGAGGAGATACTCAATTCCTACAAAGCGGATAGTATGGTAGATGCTCACGGCAAGAGTGTATATCCCGGATTTATTGACGCACATGCGCATTTTGTAGGTTATGGGCGCTCATTATTCGAAGTGAATCTGTATGACTGCAAAAACTGGGATGAGGTGCTAGCCCGTGTTAAGGCTTTCGTTCAGGATCATCCCGATGAAACATGGATTCGCGGCAGAGGCTGGGACCAGAATAAATTTCCGGGACAAGAGTATCCCGATAATCGTTCACTGAGTGAAGAGTTTCCAGATAAGCCTGTATTACTGGAGCGGGTGGACGGCCATGCGGCAATAACTAATGCAAAAGCACTGCAACTGGCAGGAGTGACACCGGGCCAAAAGATAGAAGGTGGAGAGATTGGAATGAAAGGGGGTAAGTTGAGCGGATTACTGATAGATAATGCTGTGGAAATCGTTAGCAACATTATCCCGAAGCCTTCGAAGCAGGATTATGAAAAATGGCTCGTTGCTGCGCAGAAAAATTGTTTTGCACAAGGGCTGACGACTATTACTGATTGCGGCCTGATGTACTATGATGTAGCTATGATAGATACACTGCAGCGGGAGGACAAGCTGAAAATGCGATTGTATGTGATGCTAAGTGACGATACGGCGAATTTCAACAGGTATTTGATAAAGGGCCCCTACAAGACAGACCGATTGTATGTGAAGGGCGTAAAAGCTTATGCTGATGGCGCATTGGGCAGCAGAGGCGCCTGCCTGCTGGCTCCGTATATTGATAAGCAGGGATGGCAGGGTTTCCTGCTTCATAAACGCGAACATTATGATTCGCTGGCGCACATGCTGATCAATACCGACTTCCAGTTGTGTACGCATGCCATTGGGGACAGTGGTAACCGGATGGTGCTACAGGTATATAATAAGTATCTGAAGGGCAAGAATGACAAGCGCTGGCGGATAGAACATGCGCAGGTAGTTAACGAAAACGATTTCGACCTGTTTGGTAAAACATCGGTGATCCCGTCTGTCCAACCAACTCACGCTACCTCAGATATGTACTGGGCCTCAGAACGTATTGGTGCCGAGCGGCTGAAGGGTGCTTATGCTTACAAACAATTGTTGCAACAAAACGGCTGGATACCACTTGGTACTGACTTCCCGGTAGAAGATATTTCTCCATTCAAAACATTCTACGCGGCGGTAGCGAGGAAGGATGCTAAAGGGTTTCCTGCGGGAGGTTTCCAAATGGAGAATGCGCTGACCAGAGAGCAGGCAATAAAAGGCATGACAATATGGGCAGCGAAAGCTGATTTCCTGGAGCAAGAATTGGGTAGTATAGAAGTGGGGAAGAAGGCTGATTTTGTGATACTGGATGAGGATTTAATGGTGGCGCCGGACGGGGAGTTACTTGGGGTGAAGGTTTTGGCAACTTATAGCGGAGGGCGGAAGGTTTATTAAAACGAGCGTTGCAAACGCTCGTCCGTTGCATCCTCGAAATATTCGAGGACGAGTTGAGAGGTGAAGTCGAATGAGCACAGCGGCGGGGGATTTGTTGTAAATTACAGATAGCATGAGATACTTGTTCTTTTTCTATTTACTTATGTTGCGTGCAAATTGTTTTGCACAGGGTAGCCCACATGGCGCATCTCCAGTTAAGAGTTTTACTCCGCTGGAGAACGTAATTTTTGAAGACAATTTTAGCAGCGATTCATTGGGGCATTTCCCGCATAAATGGAAGAGCAGGAAGTGCGTTGTGGACAGCTGCAACAAGACCCATGCGGTCGTACGGCGAGAAGGTCCGGATAAGGTGTTAGGCGCAAACTACTTTACTTATATTAAACCCGTGCTCCGGGAAGCGCTTACTGACAGCTTCACCATTGAATGCGACATAATGTTCAAAGCCCAACCATGGCTGAAGATCGCGTTTTGCTTAAACAGGAAAACCTCCAGTGATGAAATTAAGCGGGAGTTTCTATTTTATAACGATGACCAACGGTTTATTGTCGACAATGTCACGAAGACAGGTCGATACGTTGAAACGTTCGGTCATCTTTTTGAAGATAACATTGATGATCACCTTGACGTGCCATCTATCGTGTTTTTGCATAACAAGTGGTATCATTTAGGTTTTTCATACAGTCATCGTCACATATCGTGCTATCTCGATAGCAGCCGAATATTTGACATTCCGGATTGCGGTTTTCAGCCGTTTGGTCTTTTCTTTGGGCTAATCGACTCGACAATTTGCAAGGACGTTGTGATTGCGAATGGTAAACTTCCCGATTTTAATAAGCTGATAACAGAGAAGAAGTTTGTTACCCACTCTGTACTTTTTGAGTCCAATAAAGCCGTAATTGGCGAAGACAGTGACCCATTCGTGTCTCAGTTTGCAAAATGGCTGCAGAAGAATCCGGGTATCAACATTGAAATTGATGGCCACACGGATAGTGTTGGCAGCGTGGCTTCAAATCTGAATTTATCGGTTAGGCGTGCTGAGGCAATAAAGACGCAATTGGTGGACAAAGGCGTTCCCTCGATCAGGTTAGCGACACGAGGACTGGGTGCAACTATGCCCTTAAAATCAAATAAAACGGAAGACGGTAAAGCCGAAAACAGGCGGGTAGAGTTTGTTTTAGTGCAGAAGTAGGACCTCGCCCGAGAGCTTCTCTCCTTTCCTCGAGGGAACTCCTAAAGGAGATGTGAGCCAGCCCGCCGGTAGGCAGGGCGCTTCCCTAACATCTGGCACGAGGTAAGGCAAATCGTCCTTATGAAGAAGATTGTATCAATCGGATGAGCCACTAATTATTAGTCGCCATTAGTTCCATCTCACATAATCTACGAAGGCCGATTGAAGCTTGTCTTTCGAGAGTGATTTTGTGACGTAGCCAGTTACAAGCGGGTTGCCGCTGGCTCTTTCTATATCCTGCGGATCAATAGAGGATGATAGCATAAAGATCTTTACCCGGTCTTTCACTTCGTTCGTAAAGCCCTCAAATTTGGCCAGCACATCCCAGCCGGTCATAGACGGCATATTGATGTCCAGGAAAAGGATTGCCTTAGTACCATCGCTATTTTCATAGTTCGCCCGTATGTGCTCCAGGCCTTCGGCGGGATCGGTGAACGTTTTTACAGCAGAGCCGGCAATCGTGTTTTGTATGATCCTATTGCAAATCTTATTGTTGACCGGGTCATCGTCGATAACCAAAAAATCAGGTAGTATTCCTTGTGCCATATTTTCTGCCATTAGGTAAGCTCCGGCTAAATCCGGCTCAATTCTTTTTCACAAGTATAAAGTTAATGATTTTCCGCTTAACTTATACATTTGCAATTAGTTGTATAATAAAAATGCCCCGGAAGAGCCGGGGCATGTAATCAATCAGGGGTAACGCGTATTATTCAGTAACAGTGATCTTTATTACCGGGTATTTCGTTGTTTTGTTGCCGAGATGAACGGTGAGCATAGAAGCATAAGGAACACCGGTTGGGAGTGTAACGTGCACAAAATTTGCCCCGGTCGTTGCAGATACTGGTTGTGTGTAAACGATACGACCGGTAATATCAGCCACGGATAATGTAAGTTGCTCCGTCTTATCGCTCATAAATTCGTACTGGAATGTGCCGTTGTTCGGATTGGGGTATAACAACGGTTTTGACACTGCGAGATTATCATTAATGATCGCAATGCCCGCGGTTGCGGTATTTGATGCGCAACTATTAGTCACCGTGTATCCTATTTTCACCATACCATTTGAAACGCCGGTTACTTTGCCAGCCTGGTCTATCGTGGCAATGTCCGGGTTGCTGCTGCTCCAAACACCGTTAGGATCGCCGTTAGCTGCTGTTAGCGAAACGCTCTGTCCGTCGGATGTATTTGCGTTGCCTGTGATAACGCCCGGTACTGGTTGCGCGACAATATTCACATTTACCGTAGTCGATGCTGCTGTAGTGCCATCGTTCATAACAACAGTAAACGAATCGGTGCCTGTATAACCTGCCTCAGGGGTGTAAGTAAGGCCCTGTGGGGCGGTGATACCAACGCGTGAAATGGCTGATGCATTAAACCCGCCGAGGGTTCCATGATGCGGCTGAATGGTCACAGACCATGTTTCCCGGACGCCAGCAACTGCATCGGCAATTGATAGTTGTGTATTTACAGGTGCAGCAATGGCGTTCTCACAAACGGTCATATCCTGGGTAGTGCCGGCCAGATATTTGCGCTCTGCGGGTAAGGAACCTGAATCGGCGCCTATTGCGCGGATCACATTATTGCCGTAATCAGCGATATAAATATTGCCGAGGCCATCAATTGCGAGGCTTGCCGGCAGGTATATCTGCGAAGCGTTCTTGTCATAGCCATCACCATCATAGCCCCGTGTGTTGGTGCCGGCATAGGTAGCGATGTTGCCATCTGCGGTAAGGATGCGCACTGCATTATTCTGCCAATCACATATATAGAGGCTGCCGCAGGCATCGAACGTAATACCGGTCGGTATCCATATAGAGGCGGCAGTTGCAGCGCCGCCATCACCGGAATACGCAGGGGCGCCATTTCCCGCAATTGTAGAGATCATACCATCAGAAGTAACCTTGCGTATGCGGTTGTTCCAGGAATCAGCGATAAAGACGTTTCCTGAGCAATCGGCCAGCACACATGCAGGGGAATTGAGCGCCGCACTTGTGGCCGGAATACCATCACCGTTGTAAGTGCCTTCCCTTGTGCCCGCAAACGCGTGAATAATACCTGACGCATCTATTCTACGCACTGTCTGGCTGCCCCAGTCTGCTATGTATATATTGCCGCTGCAATCAAGCGCAACGGAAACCGGGTAGGTGAGATTGGCTGCCGTGGCCGGTACTTCATTAGCGTATTCAATACCGCTGGCACCACCGTGTAAGCCAGTGCCGGCAATAGTGGTAATGTTGCCAGTCGCATCTACCACGCGGATGCGTTCGTTGAATTTATCGGCTATATAGAGATTGCCTCCGTTTAGGGTAACACCTATTGGACCGTTGAGCTGCGCAGCGGTTGCCGGCATATTATCGCCGTTGTATCCGGCTACGCCGGTTCCGGCGACCGTAGTAATGATGCCCGCATGAGACACCCTGCGTACTACATTGTTAAAATAATCAGCTATGTATACATTACCTGCGGCGTCGGCCGCAACAGCATACGGATTGCCCATGGTGGCTGCTGAAGCAGAGCCCCCATCGCCGGAATAACCGTAGGCATGGCTTCCTGCGAACGTAGTGATAATACTGCCTGTAGCACAACTTGTCTGCCCTTGCGCGAACGCCGGGCTCAGTGCTATCAGTAATGCGGTAAGTGTTTTTTTGTAAAGTGTCTTCATGTGCTTTTTTTGGTTGGGAGAATAAAAGTAGTCCATTCAACAGAAAAAAATAATATTTATAGCCTCATTAACTTGTTGTTAGGAAATAGGTGCTGTGGCAATTGAATATCAATAATGTTACTTTTGGCCTGCAATGAATGATCTTTTCCGTAAAAAAACGCTGCAGCATATAAACAAGGAAGTTGCCGATGGGCTGGTAGACGGGCATGGGCATGCTATGAAAAAGGAACTCACGGTTCGTGACCTGACTTTTATGGGTATAGCCGCTATAGTGGGCGCGGGTATCTTTTCGACAATTGGTAAGGCAAGCTTCGACGGTGGGCCGGGAATAATATTGCTTTTCCTTTTTGTATCGGTGGCGTGTGGTTTTTCGGCTATCTGCTATGCGGAGTTTGCCAGCATGGTGCCGGTATCGGGTAGTGCGTATACCTATTCCTATGTGGCTTTTGGCGAGATAATAGCGTGGATCATAGGCTGGGACCTGCTGATGGAATACGCAATTGGTAACATAGCTGTAGCCATTTCATGGAGTGATTATTTCACGGCATTGGTCAACAGCATCAAGATAGGCAGCTTCCATATGCATGTGCCCGAATACCTGGCGACGGATTACTGGACAGCCAGGGATGGACTTACAGATGCGGCTAAACTGGCCTGGACCAATGCCCCGGCCTTTGGCTCTTTTAAATTTATCTGCAACCTGCCTGCGTGCCTGATAACAATCGTGATCACCTGGGTTATCTACATCGGCATCAAGGAATCAAGAAAAAGTACTAACGTAATGGTGATACTGAAGATCGCCATCATTATGCTGGTGATGATAGCTGGCTGTTTTTACGTGAACACAAGCAACTGGACGCCATTTCTACCAAACGGTATTGGTGGTGTGCTTACGGGAACGTCTGCGGTGTTCTTCTCGTATATTGGCTTTGATGCAATAAGCACAACAGCGGAAGAATGTAAAAACCCTCAGCGGGATTTGCCGAAGGCAATGTTCTATTCGTTGATCATTTGCACCGTTGTGTATATTCTTGTGGCATTGGTGCTGACGGGTATGACCAGCTATAAGAACCTTAACGTAGGAGATCCGCTGGCGTATGTGTTCAGTACTATGAACAGCAAATGGGCCAACTGGATAGCTGGTGTTATATCCATTAGCGCGGTTATCGCTACGGCAAGTGTGTTATTAGTGTTTCAATTGGGCCAGCCACGCATATGGATGAGCATGAGCCGCGATGGGTTGTTGCCACCCGTATTTGCAAAGATTCACCCGAAATATAAAACGCCTTCCTTCTCCACGATATTAACGGGCTTTATAGTGGGCGTGCCAGCACTGTTTATGAACCTGAGCGTAGTGGTGGACCTGACCAGCGTGGGCACATTATTTGCCTTTGTGCTGGTGTGTGGTGGCATCCTGAAATTGCAAAATGATAAGGGCAGGCTGGAGAGCAAATTCAAAACCCCTTACTTAAATGGCAAATGGATAGTACCTGCTATGTTTGTAATTTCTGTGTTCCTTTTTGAAAAGTACTACCCGGGCGGGTTTAAAGGATATCTGAATTTTGCTGATGCAAATGGCAATGTAACCTGGGATGTGATACGTACAAAAGTCCCGTTCTTCTTGTTCGGCATCACTTTTCTCGTGACGACCATATTGTCGTTCATTAAAAATTATTCCATAATACCTGTTATGGGCTTCCTGTGCTGCACTTACTTGCTTTCCGAATCTGGCACAACTAACTGGGAGCGGTTCCTGATATGGCTGGTGGTGGGGCTTGTGCTCTACTTTGTTTATGGGTATAAGAACAGCAAGCTTGGTAAGACGTTGGCACGTTGAAAACACAAAAATACAAAGGTTAGAATAAAGACTTTCGCCCTTCTAACCTTTTAACCAGTTAACTTCTTAACCCTACTATTCGCCTTTATTTCCTTCCTGATTTTCGTGGAGGTCGCCGCCGAGGCTGTAGTAGTTGTTTTCTTCGTCTTCCTCGCCAATGTTTTCATCGTTATCGTCGGCGCTGCTGCCAGGCACGTCAAGGTCTTCGCCGGTCATATCCATACTCAGGCTGCCTTTTTCATTAAGCGGGTCGCCGTCGTCGTCCACATTGTCCAGGGCTGATTGTTGCAGATTGATACTGTCCATGCTATCCATATTTTGTTCGGCGGCATCGAGCATACGCAGGTCTTCATCGGTCACATCTGCATCGGTGCCCGATACAAACCGGGTATCCGGGGCCTGGTTATCAAGGTTGTCGATTTTGTTGATTAATTTCTCTTCACCAGGCAGTTGTTGCTCCCCATTATTGTTGTTCGCCCTAGTAATGTCTTCACTGGCGGGGTAGTGTGGATAACCGGGTAGCGCTTCTTTTTTATTATTCTTTTCCATTGGGGATTATTTACCACAAAACTATAAAAGCCGTGCCGCGGGGGCGATGACAACGGTCAGTGGAAAAGATGATCATAGTTTTGGCACCTTTCCGCCGGGATATTGTTTCCAGTCGATCCCTTTCCCCATGGTTCCCCTCAGTCGTTTCCAGAATGATTCGCTTTCAGTGATGGAAATAAAATTATTGGTAAAAGCAGAAGTAGGGTCTATCATTGGTGCCAGGTAGTTGTAGGCCGCAAGTGAATCTGTGTTCATTGGTAGATGCCATATATGTGTTTCGAAACGCTTTCGGGTAAAACTGCGCAACAAGGACGACTGAAATGGATCGGTTGCCAATCCGATTGATTTAAACCGTTGTTCCCTGGCCAGCAGGTAGGAGTAATAAATGTTTTCTGTGCTGTGTCGTGCTTTTGTTTCGCAAAATATATGTGCCCGTGGTATACCCAATTGTTCGGCGTATAACCCCATAATGATACCTTCATAATACGGGCTGTAAACTGCCGAGCCCGAATAGATCACGTTGCGCGTGTAGCCATTTTTGTATAAAATGTATGACCAGATCACACGCCCTTTCATCACGGAGTCCCAGCTACCGTTATTAAATGGTATGCCGGGCACTATTATAGCATCAAGCGGTTTAATGCTTTCTATTTTGGCCAGGTCTCTTACCGATGTTTTTTTAGCAGAGAGGCACCCTATTAGTTGGAGCAGCGTCATACAGATTAGTATGGTTGATAGTATTTTGGCTGGTTTCTTTTTCACCGGGTATGTTTATCTAAAGCAATAAAAAATCATACTGTTTCCGGTAAAATACCGGGGTCTCCGTTATTTTTCCCGTTCACAAAATACATCTCCATTTCGCCTTTGTTCTTGGCTTCGATCTTGCCGCGATACTCACAATTGAAATAATCCTTCACCAGCTCAAACGTAGCGCCCGATATGTTGATCCGGCCAGGAATGGAGTTTTGCTCCATTCTGGCGGCAACATTCACAGCGTCGCCCCAGATGTCATACTGGAATTTGTGTTTGCCTACTACTCCTGCTACTACCGGGCCTGTATGCATACCCACTCTTATTTTGAACAGGTGGTTATCCTGCTGGTCCATATATCGCATTATTTCTATGGCAGCGTTCAGCACATCTATAGGGTTAGTCTGATTTACGGTAGGGAGGCCCCCGGCACACATATAGGCATCACCTATTGTCTTTATTTTCTCAACGCCATACTTCAAAGTGATCTCGTCAAATGCCCGGAAATACTTATCGACTTTCAACACCAGGTCTTCAGCTTTCAGGGATTCAGCAATCTGTGTGAAACCTACGAAATCGGTAAACATTACCGTCACGAGGTCGTATTTGCGGCTTCTGGTAAAACCCTCCTTGAGCAACTCCCGCGCAGCCTCTTCAGGCAGAATGTTCAGCAAGAGTGCCTCAGATCTTTTTTTCTCCTCCTCTATCATTTCATTGCGCCTGGCAATCTCATCAAAACTGTTCTTTAGTTCCACATTCCTGAGCCGGAATATTTCCATATCGCGTTCCTTTACTTCCAATTGGCGC
Organism: uncultured Bacteroidota bacterium; assembly: GCA_903905065.1. Lineage (GTDB taxonomy): Bacteria > Bacteroidota > Bacteroidia > Chitinophagales > Chitinophagaceae > Nemorincola. Next base: position 46,534 of record CAIVEW010000004.1, read on the forward strand.
TGCAACTCAGCTTGTTCCATCGCTTTTTCTGCCAGGTACAATGCTCTGTTGCGCTCCAATATTATGGCTTCTGTCTTTTGAACGGCAAATGTCAGGAAGAAGCCCCAGGTGGCCATGAACATGAAGCACACAATAATGTTGGAATAGTTGAATCCATTCTGCGCCAGAGGGCTAAGTGTATAGACCGGCGGCAAGTTTTTAACATTGATCTCAAGAAACAGGTAGCTTGTAACACATATCAGTGAGAGCAGACCTTTTATCAACCAACTGGTATCATGTTTCAGGAACGGGAACAGAGAGATTGCTACTATGAAATATTGGAATCCCGAGTTCCAACCCAATAGATATACAGAAAGGATCTGGTATGCAATTATCTCAGACATCCCAATTATCATCGCGGTGCCATGTTTTCCTTTCCTGTTGAATACTATTGCTGTTGCGTGGCATGCGATACTGATCAACTGCACCCACATCAGGGTATATATGCCGAGGCTAAAAAACACCCACAGCCATATAGCGTGTACTCCCCAGGCCAGCGTGTACAGGATATTAGATATAATGTAGAACCGATAATGATCGATGGATATGGCTTGCGGAATGGTATCAAAATGCCGGTATATGCGCACCAGGACACGCACCATAATATTATTGGCAAGCCTTTCCCTTAAAGTCATTTGCCAAAAATAGCGAAAAACCTTTCTATGTGCACAGATGGACTATTTTCTGTACTGCTTGACGATTCCCTTCATTTCATTCAGTTTCATCAGCGCTTCTACGGGTGTCAGCGTATTGATGTCTGTGTCTTCCAATAGCTGCTGGATGCGGCGGATATCTTCAGTAACTCCGTCGAAAATATTGAGCTGGAACTGTGCTGCGGGTTTTATGCTTTTTACTTTTTCTGCTGTGCTGCCAGTATTAGCGTGTTTCTCTTCCAGTTGGGTGAGTATTTCATTCGCCCGGTCAAGGAGCCTGGGGGGCATACCTGCCATGCGTGCTACCTGGATACCGAAACTATGGCGGCTGCCGCCAGGAGCCAGTTTGCGGAGGAAGATCACTTTATTACCTGTCTCCTTGTGGGTGATATGATAATTGCGCACGCGAGGCAACTGGTGTTCGAGTTCGTTCAGCTCATGATAGTGTGTGGCAAATAGGGTCTTGGGCCGGGTGGTAGTATTGTGGAGGTGCTCGACAATAGACCACGCAAGCGAAATGCCGTCATATGTGCTGGTGCCACGTCCTATCTCATCGAGCAGCACCAGGCTACGCTCACTGAGGTTGTTAATTATGCTTGCAGTCTCATTCATCTCCACCATGAAGGTGCTCTCGCCGCCACTGAGGTTGTCGGACGCACCAACACGGGTAAATATCTTATCCGTTAGGCCTATGGTTGCTTCATCGGCCGGCACGAAACTGCCCATGTGCGCCATGAGTGTTATGATCGCCGTTTGTCGTAACAATGCCGACTTGCCGCTCATGTTGGGACCCGTCAGGATGATGACCTGTTGTTCCGACTTGTCGAGCGTAGTATCATTGGCTATATAAGATTCTCCCGGTGGTAGTTGCTGCTCTATTACCGGATGCCGGCCTGCTTTTATGTTCAGCACGGGCTCATTGACCAGGGTAGGCCGATGGTAACCATAAGTGCGGGCATTATAGGCAAAACATATGAGGCAGTCTAGCTGGGCAATGATATGCGCATTGTTTTGGATAGCTGAAATAAAGGGCTCTATGCTTACCAGTAGTTTCTGGTATAGATCCATTTCTATAGTCAGTATTTTTTCTTCAGCGCCGAGTATCTGTTCCTCATATTCCTTTAGCTCCGGTGTTATATAGCGCTCGGCATTGGCCAACGTTTGTTTGCGTATCCAGTCGACAGGCACCTTGTCCTTATGTGTATGGGTTACTTCAAGATAGTAACCGAAAACATTATTGTAAGATATTTTTAGAGATGAAATGCCGGTACGTTGCGTTTCCTGCTGCTGTATCTGCAGCAAGAATTCTTTCCCGCTCCTTGATATTTTTCGCAAGTGGTCCAGTTCTTCAGAGAGTCCTTCCCGCATCATGCCGCCTTTGCTCGCCAGGGCCGGTGCTTCATCTACAATTGATTTTATTATCCGCTCGCGCAGTTCATTCAGCGGCTGCACCGGCTCCGCTATTTTTTGCAGCGCCTCATCTCCGGAGTTTATGCACAATGTCCGCATCTCTGCCATAAAGTGCAGGCTACGTGCCAGTTGCAGCACCTCGCGTGGATTGGCTTTTTTCAGGGGGATTTTCCCTATCAATCTTTCTACATCGCCTATTTGTTTTACAAGATGAGTTAGGGCGTGATTGAGGTTTTGATCGAGGATAAAATGGCTTACAAGATCCAGCCGTTGTTCAATACGGTGCTGGTCAAATAAGGGAAATATCAGCCAGCGTTTCATGAGGCGCGCCCCCATGGGGGTATGTGTATGGTCTATTGCCTGCAGCAGGTTTGTGCCTTGTTCGTAGCTGCTATGGACGAGCTCCAGGTTGCGTATGGTAAAGCGATCCATCCACAGGAAGTCGGTGGCCACGATACGCTGCAGGGAATTGATATGCTGCAGATTGGCGTGTTCCGTATCCTTCAAATAATGGATAGCCACGCCGCATGCTATAGTGGCGGCTTTCAGGTCTTCTATGCCATAACCTTTGAGTGACTGAGTTTGAAAATGCTGTAGCAGCAGGTCGTAACAATATTGTTCACGAAACACCCATTCATCAAGCTGGAATGTATATACTTTGTTGTCGAACTGCTCCTTGTATCGTTTTAGTTGCGACTTAGATAGGATAATCTCTGATGGTGAAAAGCTTTGCAGCAGCTTATCCATATACTCGATATTTCCCTCAGCAGCGTAAAACTCTCCGGTGGTAATGTCAAGAAAGGCCACGCCGCAAACAGTGTCACCGAGGTGCAGGGCGGCAAGAAAATTATTGGTCTTGTTCTCGAGTAGCTTGTCGCTTGTTGCTACGCCGGGTGTCACTAATTCTGTAACTCCGCGTTTCACAATGCCCTTGGTCAGTTTGGGGTCTTCGAGCTGATCACAAATTGCTACACGGTAGCCCGCCTTTACCAATTTATGCAGGTAAGTCTCTAATGAGTGGTGCGGAAAACCGGCAAGGTCTACAGACGATGCTGAGCCGTTGGAGCGCTTGGTAAGTGTGATGCCCAATACGCGTGAAGCGATATGTGCATCTTCATTAAAAGTCTCATAAAAATCGCCTACGCGAAACAATAATACTGCATCGGGATATTTTGCCTTAATATCCTTATGTTGCTTCATTAAAGGGGTTTCCGTAAGTTTCTCTTTAGCCACCTTACAAATATAATTGCTTTACGTCTGGCTGAAACGGTTAATTGTATGGGGTGTTGGGGGAGTGTGGATAAGTAATCAAACAAAACGAGCGCACCCATGCGTCAGGTCGAAAAGACGTACCGGCATTTGGTATCTACTTCTTCACCTTTATCAAAAAATCCTTGGTCACTTTAATATCTCCTTTGGCTGCCCATGGTATATGCTGCCACTCAGCTGTTGGTTTTATGATTGCTGTGGTTGCATCGTCTGCAGTTACGGTTATGGGCAGTGTAAAATCCGTTACAATGTTGTTGAACTTATAATTCATTTCATCGTTTTTTATGGTATACTCTAATTGCGGGATCTTAGTAGTGCGCAAATACTGGTTGAAGAATGCGGTAAGGTTGAGTCCCGTGTGCCAGCTGATCTGACCTTCGATAGTTTGTGTTGTTACTGTCTGATGGTAATTATCTTTACTTAATCCCCGGAGCATCAGCCTGAATTTTTCGTCGTCGTTGGTCATTACCCTGATCATGTACATAATGGCAGCGCCCTTATCGTACATGTCATTGGAGCCTTCCTCATTGACGACATAATCGCCAATGATGGGTTTGTCATTGTGTATATTTAACCATTCCCCGCGACAAAATTTTTGACCCTTTTCCTTGCCCGCCATGCACTCTTCAAACAAGGATTCAGAATAGGTAGTGATGCCTTCATGTATCCAGTTGTCGGCCATGTCTCTTGCAGTTACATTGTTGCCAAACCATTCATGGCCGCTTTCATGGACGATAATGTAGTCAAAGTCCATTCCGAGGCCGGTAAACGACCGGTCAAAGCCCATATAGCCCATTTTGTAGCCATTGCCATATGCCACCGCCCCTTGGTGTTCCATGCCCAGGTAGGGGGCATCCACCAGTTTGTAGCCATCTTCATAAAAAGGGTAAGGTCCCATCCAGTATTCAAAGCAATGAAGCATAGGCTTCACCACTTCAAATTGTTTCTTCGCTCGTGCCTCATTGTAACGCAATACCCAGAAATTCAGGTTTAGCGGCCCTTTTTCTCCCATCAGCGTATCCTGCCAGTGCACATAGTCGCCGATATAGAACGTAACATCATAATTATTAATTGGGTTTACAATGCCCCACGAGTAAGTCTGCATATCGTCGTTCTCGCTTACAAGTAGTAGCTTGCCATTGCTTACTGCTTTAAGGCCTTTCGGCACTTTGAAGGCGACATTCATACCATTGTCGGGCTCATCCCATTGTGCGTCCTTGCAGGGCCACCACACGCTCGCACCCAGGCCCTGGCAGGAAACAGCAATCCAGGGGCTGCCCGCGGTGTCCTTTGTCCAGGTGAAACCACCGTCCCAGGGAGGGTTTACGGCGGCCCGCGGCTTGCCGTGATAGTAAACAACTAAGTTCTTCGTCTCCCCCTGCTTCCAATCGGAAAAGCGATCGAGCAGCCACCAGGCATTACCTTCTCTTTTAAAATTAACCAGGTGCCGGAACTCGCTGTCATCCGTGCGGATCGTCAACTCCACGCTGTCCATCAGCATCGGCTCCTGCAAGTCTATCTGCATAGAGTCCACTGGCTTTTTCGTTACCGACAGTGAAATAGTATTCTGACCGGAGATGCTTTTTGTTGCGGTGTCAAATTCTACGATCAGGTCGTAGTACTTCACATCCCACCAGTTGCGGCCACGACCGTTACTGCCGCGCAATGTATCGGCATGGGTATAAGCAAACGTGGTATTTGCAGAGAGCAAATACCACGTTATTAATAGGATCGTTGTTGTTTTCTTTATCATTATTGAATGTCGACTACTTCCACATCAAAGATAAGGATTGAATTCGGAGGTATTGATCCGCCGGCCCCTCTTTCTCCATAAGCCAGGAACGAAGGGAGGTAGAATGTGCCCCTGCTGCCTTTCTTCAGCAGCTGAACACCTTCATCCCACCCAGCTATGACCTGGTGCTGGCCAAGTGCAAATGTAAAAGGTGCTTTGCCCGGAGTGGCGGTATAGGTTGAGTCCATATTTGAATCGAATACTTTTCCGTTGAGCAGTTTTCCAAGATAGTGCATGGTTACCTTCTGGCCCGGTTTCGCATTTTCACCGGTTCCTTCCTTGCTGATGGTATAATACATTCCCGATTCTGTTTTAGTGGCCTGTATGTTATGCTTGGCAAAATATTCTTTCAAGTCACGGTCTTCGTTCAGCTTTTGCATTGCCATTTTCCCCTCGGACTCTTTCTTTTGCTGCTCAGCCTTTGCCTGGGCCGCTTTTTTCGCTTCTTCGGCGGTCATCACATCCGTGATCGTAACATCGAAAATGAGAATCGCGTTTGCTGGTATCGGGTTGTGTTCCTGCGGTCCGTAAGCGAGGCCTGAGGGAATGAAAAATGTTGCTTTTGAGCCTTTTTTCAACAGTTGCAAGCCTTCATCCCATCCTTTTATCACGTGGCCTTTTCCCACCTCCAGGGTGAAAGCCTCCACGTGATGGTATGCGGAATCTTCATTCGAATCAAACACTTTGCCGTCGATGAGTTTCCCGGTATAGTTCACACTCACCGATTGACCTGCTTGAATTTTTTCTCCGGTGCCTTCTTTCGAGATGACATAATATAAGCCCGATGCCGTTTTCATCGGCTTGAGGTTATTTTTAGCAAAGTACTGCTGCAGTTCTTTGTCATCAATTCCCTTTTGCTCAGCATTCTTTTTTTCCGTTTCTTTCTTTTCTTCTGCATCTGTTCTCACAGACACAAGAGCGACATCCCACTCTACTATCTGGCCGGCCTTCATGCCCGGAGGCGCCTGGCCACCACTTTTTATCAACGTGTCAACGGGTAGCCTGAATATGGCACTGTCGCCGGCTACCATCAGCATAAAGCCTTCCACCGGGTCACCTTTGAATTTAGGTGCCACAATAGCATATGGAACAGGCTTTTCACCATACATTTTCCGGGAATCAAAAGTCACACTGTCTCCCACAACCACGTGAATATACATTTCAATATGATCGGTTACAGCCGGCTTTTTCTTTCCCGTGCCGTGCTTTACAATTTTGTACTGCAGGCCACTCTTAAGCTTTGTAAAGCCGGGAGTGTTTTTAGGCGCGGTGGTCGTCTTTTTGACAGGAGCAGCTTTCTTCTGTGCGAATGCTGCAGGGCCTACGCCCAGCACAAGCATAGATGATGCCAGGGCTATTTTACTGAAATTTTTCATTGAATCTGTTTTGTTGTTATTGCAGTTTATTAATGAAACAAAAACTATTTAGCAGGTTTTGGCGCGGGCATTTGCCTTGGCATCGCACCCTGTGCAGGAGCATCAGCTACATCCATAACCTCGATCTCAAAAAGCATGATAGCGTTTGGCGCAATATCCGGGCTAGGGCTATGCTCTCCATAGGCCAGCGGAGAAGGCAGGTAAAGTGTCGCTTTGCTTCCTTTTTTCAACAGGGCAGTTCCTTCATCTACGCCTGGTATCATCTGGCCCTGGCCAACGGTGAATTTAAGCAACGCGCCATCGTGATGATTTTTCTGAGCAACTTCCATATCTACGTTCGAGTCGAAAGTTTTGCCGTCTAGCGTTTTACCCGTGTATTTCAGACTTGCAACCTGGCCAGCTTTTATCTGTGCACCGCTGCCTGGCTTCTGGATAGTATAGTATAAACCTGACGCAGTTTTTTCGGCTTTGATGTTGTTCTTAGCAAAGTAGTCCTGCAGCATCTTATCGTCTATTGGCATTTGCTGCTCCGCCTTAGCTTTAGCTTCAGCCATCATTTTTTCCTGCTGCTCCTGCTGTTTTTTTTGCGCTTCTTCCTGGCTCATTACAGACACCATGCTTAGGTTGACCGTGATTTTGTTACCAGCTTTCAACCAAGATGGTAGACGCATTCTCTGCTCGGGTGGAATCGAGAGCAACAATGTGTCGCAAGATATGTGCACAATAGCGCTATCTCCGGCAGACAAAAACTGGAACACGGATTGGAATTGACCAGTTTGTTTAACTTCCTGAACACGCGTCATCTGCGGCCTGCCTTGAGTATAGGTGTTACCTACTTCCAGGGGATTCGTTTTTTTGGTTACAGGGTCCAAAGTGTCCACCTTGGCGATAAGGTTATATTCAATAACGTCGCCTATTTTGGCCATCTTGCCTTTACCGTGTTTTACGATCTTGTACTCAACGCCATGTGTTTTTTTAAAATCACCACCGCTGTTACACCCTGTGTTGCCAATGATAGCTGCGCCTATTAACGCAATCGCAAGAATTCTTTTTATCATGTTTTTTGGATTTTTGTTGTTCTTTGTTTCTTTTTGGTTTTTTTATTTAATGTTTATATTTTTATTGGGGGTGAATATCCGACAAAATTTTCTTAAAATATGCTATTGTTTCTATAAAAGATGTTTTTGTGCGCCCTCCGGATGCGTTAAAGTGCCCACCCCCGTCAAAATAGTTTTTAGCGAAGGAACTGACATCAAAATCTCCCTTGCTCCTGAAAGAAAGTTTTACCTCGTCTGTACGCTCGGTAATAAGAGTGGCAAATTTAATACCTGCGATGCTGAGGGGGTAATTTACTAATCCTTCCGTATCTCCGTTCTGGGCTTTAAACAAGTTGAGATCTTTGCGCGAAAGGGCTATCAGTGCCGAATTATACTTCCTGAATACTTCCATCTTTTCAATAAGCACATAACCCAGGAACCGCATACGGCCTTCGCTCCATGAATCATATACCTCCTCGTGTATGCGAGTATGGTCCAGCCCGTGACGCATCAGGTCGGCCACCATCACGTGCACCGCAGCGGAAGTTATCGGAAATTTGAAGGAACCTGTATCCGTCATTACGCCAGTATAGAGGCACGTGGCAATATCTTTGTTTATCAGGCTGTTGTCGCCGCACAGGTTAATAAAATCATACACCATTTCGCAGGTGCTGCTTTTCTCCGGTATGCTAACGCCATAATCCCACACTGGTTTCGGGAACAAGTGGTGGTCTATTAAAACTTTAGGCTGTGTGGCCGCTGCCAGGGCATGCTCCAGGTGTTTGGTGCGGCTGAAATCGTTAAAGTCGAGGCAAAACACGAAATCGGCGTTGTTTAACGCCTCCAGCGACTCTTTAGGTTGCTCCTCATAGTTGAGCATGCTTGCCACACCGGGCATCCAGGCCAGGAAGTCGGGTATTTCGCCCGGAGAAACAGGCGTTACCTGATGTCCTTTTTTTGTAAGGTAATGGGCCAAACCCAGCATACTACCTATCGCATCGCCATCCGGTTTGTGATGCGTTGTGATAAATATTTTCCTCGGCGTGCTAAGTAATGGTAAAACGTCCTGTATTGGCTGCATTATGTGCTCCCATATCACACTCCAAACCCGGAGTTTTTTTCATTTGGGAGTGCAAAAGTACGTTTTCTGGCGAAATACTTATCTTTTTAGTATTGTATAAGCGTTAAAAAAAGCAGGCGCAAAGGTTAAAACTGCATCACCCAATTGTTTTATTAACTGCCATTGATACAAAGTGATTTTCTTTTTTTCATACTTTTTTAACTTTTGCCTCTTCACATTTCCAATACCTTTGCCGCATCTAAAAAATGACCTATGACGAATCGTACATTCACAATGATTAAGCCCGATGCGGTGAAAGCGGAAAATATTGGGAACATTCTGCAAATGATAAACGCAGCTGGTTTTCGTATTGTTGCGATGAAATATCTGCAAATTAGCCGGCAGCAGGCGGAAAAATTCTATGAGATACATGCTTCCCGCCCGTTCTATGGTGAACTGACAGAATTTATGAGTAGCGGGCCGATAGTTGCCGCTATTCTTGAAAAAGACAATGCGGTGGCTGATTTCCGCAAGCTGATCGGTGCCACTAATCCTGCCCAGGCGGAAGAAGGCACTATCCGTAAGAAATACGCTGCGTCAATAGGCGAGAATGCTGTGCATGGTTCCGATAGTGATGATAATGCCAAAATAGAAGGCGATTTCTTTTTTAACGGATTGGAGAGATTCTAGGAATACATAACCAATATGTTCAGGCCGTCCCGGATAAGGGGCGGCTTTTTTGTACATGGGATCAACCTACCACCGGCATATCAGTTATGCTTTGCTTTACCATCGCGATGTATTCCTCTTTCTTTGCCTTTCGAAGCTGTTTGGCTGATTCGGTGAAGTAGTGATGGTTCTCGAGAAAGCGCACCTGCATCCGGTTCCAGTCATCTTCGTTGTTGATGATATCATGTGTGCGCAATTCATTGTACAAGCCGCTTCCAATTTTAAAAAAATCATCCCGGCCAAGGTAATCAAGGTCGCTGTCGCAAATGATTTCTTCGAGCAGGTTATGAGGTGTCTGCGGTATTTTAGTTGCCATGATCATCCCACATATGCGGTCTATCTGTTCCGCACTATAACCGAAATCAGGTAAGTGTTTAGAGACGATCTCGCAGGAAACGGTCTCATGCTCGTAGAGTTGCCAAATGAATCCGGAATCATGAAACAAAACGGCGGTAAGCAATAAGGTAAGCTCATCGCCCTTTACCTTTTCCATTTTGGCCAGTTTTTGAGCCGAACGGTACACGTCTTTTATATGCTCCGTGCTGTGGTAAGTGAGGCTATGGGGCAACTCATTTCTGAGTTTGTCCATTATGAACTTTTTTGCCCGCTTAAATTCCATAGCTCCAGATTTACATTACAAAACATATCTAACCTAAAGAATTGTACCACTTAGGTTTTTTGCCATTTTCATAATCATAAATGTAATAAATAGTAGTAATAAAATTGCATCGATAACTATTATTGAGAAAAGTAAAATGAAAAATGCCCCGCTTACGCAGGGCATTTTGGGAATTTGGATTTTTTTCTTTGGAATTTCTTAGTTCTGTTTAGATGCCATCATCTTCTTAGCTTCTATGCTAAGGGTAGCATGTGGCACAGCACGCAGGCGGGCTTTATCAATCAGCTTACCGGTGACGCGGCAGATACCGTAAGTTTTATTCTCTATACGTACCAATGCTTTTTCCAGGTGGCTCATAAATTGTATCTGGCGGCTGGCCAGTTGTGCAAGTTGCTCACGCTCCATAGCACCGCTGCCGTCTTCCATATTCATATATCGGTTTTCTGTATCTTCTGTGCCGGCTTCATCTTTGCGGGTGATGAGGCCTTGCAGGTAGTTCAGCTCCTTGCGCGCTGCCTCCAGGCGTTGTGCGATTATCTCCCTGAATTCATTGAGGTCTTCGTCGCTGTAACGGTAAGCCGGGCCTTGCTGTTCCTTAGGTTCGTCGAGTATAGATCTGTAAGTTTCCGGCTGGTAAGTGACCATCGTATTAGCATTTTCCGGCTGCTTGGATTTATTCTCCATGCGGCGATGGGCTATGATCACGTTTGGTTTTTTCTCCGTACTACGCGCGGCCGGAGTCGCCATGGGGCGTGGTGCGCCCGGTACTGCTTTTACAGGTACCTGGCTCAAAGTCAACGTTTTCTTTTTAGCAACCGGCGCCTTCCTGACATTCTCTGTCGGCTTTGCCACTACGGCAACTGGTTTTGCAGGCTCTGCCTTCTTTGCTGCAGGTGCTGGTTTTGCAGGTACTTTTGCTATTGGTTTTGCCGGCGCTTTAGGTGCTGGCTTAGCAGGTACTTTGGCGGCTGGTTTTACGGGCGCTTTAGGTGCAGGTTTAGCCGGAGTCTTTGTTACCACAGCTTTCTTTACAACGGGCGCTGCTTTCTTGGCAGGCGCTTTTTTAGGTGCTTCCTTTTTCTTTGCGGGCGCTGCTTTCTTGGCTATTGGTGCTGGTTTTTTCTTATTCACAGTCTGTTTGCTCTGGTTTTTGTCTGTTTTTACAATGGTTTTCGCTTTCGGTGCAGGTACATTTTTGGCAGCCGGCTTACTTGCTTTCTTTACAGGCGCGGCCTTCTTAGGGGCTGCCGCTCCTTTTTTAGGTGCAGGTTTAGCCGTTTTAGACTTTACATCCTTATTCGCCACGGCTTTTGCAGCGGGTGCAGCTTTTTTAACAGCCGCTACAGGCTTTGCGCTTTTAGAGGACTTGGCTGCCTTGTTGTTCTTTATAGCCATGGCTTTTAAGATGTTTTAGATATAAGAATATTGAGTGTTACGTCATTTACTTCTATTTCCGTCCCGTTGTCAATTCCTGTCTCAATTTCTATCCTATCTGCTAAAATTTCCGCGCAAATATAGTCATTATGTTTAATTATCGCATCCCCCAGTGATTTATAGTCATTTATATGAACTATTATTCTATCTGTTAGGTCTAAACCGCTGTCTTTTCTTAGTTTTTGTATCTTATTTACCAGTTCGCGGGCGTTCCCTTCTTCTTCCAATTCGGGTGTTATCGTGATGTCGAGGGCTACAGTGAGGCTGTCTTTGTTGGCTACAGACCAACCTGGGATGTCTTCAGCTATTATCTCTACGTCGGTAATCTGTACTTCAACCGGTTCGCCATCAATAGTAAACGTGAAACTTTTTTGTTTTTCCAAAGCACTGATGTCTTGCTGGCCCATTTGGGCTATGGCAGCAGCCACGCTTTTCATTTTAGCGCCCATGCGAGCACCAAGCGTCTTAAAGTTCGCCTTGATCTTCTTTTTTATGAATCCTTCCGTATCAGTTAGGTATTCTATGGCTTTAATGTTCACTTCACTCTTTATCAGTTCTTCTATCTTGCCGATCTGGTCTTTGGTACGGCCATCCATAACCGGTATCAATATCTTTGACAGCGGCTGGCGAACTTTGATATTTACTTTCTTTCTTATGGACAGTACCAACGAAGAAATATCCTGCGCCAATCTCATGCGCTCTTCAAGTGCGGCATCTATGCAGTCCTCATCAGCCTCTGGGAAGTCTGCCAGGTGCACGGACTTGCATTTGTTGCGGCTGGAAACACAATCCAGGTTGGTAAACAGCCAGTCGGCAAAGAAGGGGGCTATTGGCGCCATGAGCAATGCCATGGTTTCCAGGCATTCGTAAAGCGTTTGGTACGCGCATATTTTATCGTGCTCGTATTCGCCCTTCCAGAACCGGCGGCGGCATAGGCGCACATACCAGTTGCTCAGTTGCTCATCGAGGAAGGACTCCATAGCCCTGCCTGCCTGGGTAGGCTCGTAGTCTTCCAGAGCAGCAGTAACATCTTTTATAAGCGTGTTCAGCGATGAAAGTATCCAACGATCTATTTCCGGCCGGTCATGTACCGGAATATACTTTTCTTTGAACGTGAAATGATCCACGTTTGCGTAAAGTGCAAAGAACTGATAGGTGTTGTAAAGTGTGCCGAAATATTTGCGTTGCACTTCTTTAATGCCTTCAAGGTCAAAACGTAAGCTGTCCCATGGAGACGCATTAGTGATCAGGTACCAGCGGGTGGCATCTGCACTATATTTTTCGATGGTTTCGAATGGGTCGATAACATTGCCCACGCGCTTACTCATTTTATTGCCGTTCTTATCCAGCACCAGGCCATTGCTTACTACTGTTTTATAGGCCACGCTATCAAATAGCATAACGCCCAGCGCATGCAGCGTATAAAACCAGCCTCTTGTCTGGTCCACCCCCTCCGCTATGAAGTCGGCTGGGAAATTCTTCTTAATATCTTTGTGCGGATGCTTCTCAAAAGGGTAGTGCAACTGTGCGTAAGGCATAGCCCCACTGTCGAACCATACATCTATCAGGTCCGGTTCCCGTTTCATCGGCTGGCCGCTGTCCGACACCAATATTATACTGTCTACAAATGGTTTGTGCAGGTCCAGGTCTTCTTTGCGGGTAGGCTTGAATGTAAGTGTCCCTGTCACATCATGATAGGGATTCTCGCCGCGGGTTTCCTCCAGCAGTTGATTCAGCCCCAGCGCTTTATTCGCTTTCTGGGCCTCGTCCACTAATTCCTGGATGCTGCCTATGCATTTTACCGAGCCATCGTCGCTTACCCATACCGGAAGGGGAGTGCCCCAGAACCGGCTGCGGCTCAGGTTCCAATCCACCATATTCTCCAGCCAGTTGCCGAAGCGGCCTTCGCCGGTAGCCTTGGGCTTCCAGTTGATGGTTTTGTTCAGCTCTATCATTCTGTCCTTCACTGCCGTGGTGCGTATGAACCAGGCATCCAGCGGATAATAGATAATGGGCTTGTCTGTGCGCCAGCAGTGCGGATAGGTATGTTCGTATTTCTCTACTTTGAAGGCGTGGCCACTTAGTTTCAGCTTTACAGCTATGTCCACGTCCACGTCTTTATAATCAGGATCGTTCTTGTAATCTTTCACATACCTGCCGCTGAACTCCCCGGTATAGTCGTTGAACTTACCTTCCTTGTCCACCATGATCAGTATGCCGATGTTGTTCTTCTTGCCTACGCGGTAGTCATCAGCGCCAAAGGCCGGTGCGGTATGTACAATGCCGGTACCGTCTTCGGTAGTTACAAAGTCGCCAAGTATCACACGCCATGGATCACCGCCGGCTATTTCACGCGTATTGCCATCGCAGTGCAGCAACTGATCGTAACGCAAGCCTTCCATTTCGCGGCCCTTAAATTCATGTATTATCTTCCACGGCAGGATCTTGCTTTCACTGGTATATATGGTGAAGTCAGATTCCGCACCTTCCGGCTTAAAGTATTTGCCTACCAGAGCCTTGGCGAGGATGACATTACAGGGCTGGTGCGTGTATGGGTTAAAAGTCTGCACCAGTACGTAATCTATATTTGGCCCCACGGTGAGCCCGCAGTTGCTGGGCAGTGTCCATGGGGTGGTGGTCCACGCCATGAAAAACACGGCTGCAGCTTTTTCTGCTTCGATGAGCCCGCCGCCTATGGGCATTTTTACAAATGGTTCCCATACACCAAGGGCTATCTTTTGCAATTCAAATTGCAGCGGATTGAGAAACTCCATTTCGCCATCACGTTCCGAGCGTGCAGGTATGAGGCTGAACATAGCCACCACCGTAGTGTCCTTCACATCCTTGTAGGTGCCGGGCTGGTTAAGCTCGTGGCTGCTGAGGCCGGTGCCTGCTGCGGGAGAGTAGGGTTGTATGCTTACACTCTTGTAGAGCAGGTCCTTATTGTATAATTCCTTCAGCGCCCACCATAGTGTTTCTATATATTCATTGTCGAAGGTTACATACGGGTCGGTCATGTCCACCCAGTAGCCCATCTTTTCGGTGATCTCTTCCCACTTATCCTTGTACCGCATTACCACCTCGCGGCACTTTTTGTTATAGTCTTCTACGCTAATTTTCTTACCTATATCTTCCTTGGTAATGCCCAGTTCTTTCTCTACGCCTAGCTCTACGGGCAGGCCGTGCGTATCCCATCCCGCTTTGCGGTTTACCTGGTAGCCTTGCATGGTTTTGTAGCGGCAAACCAGGTCCTTCAGTGTACGGCTAATAACGTGATGTATGCCGGGAAGGCCATTGGCGCTTGGTGGCCCTTCATAAAATACGAACGGCTCCTCACCATCGCGAAGTTTCACACTCTCATTGAAAGTATGCTCTGCCTTCCACTTAGCCAGGTATTCCTGCTCTATGGACGGCATATTCAATCCTTTATATTCGTTGTATTTGCTCATTTTAGTCGTAAGTCGTAAGTCGAGAGTCGTAAGTCTGCGAGGTGCAGAAAATGGCTAAGTTGGCTTTAAAATGCGTGCAAAGGTAGGGAGATTATTTTGAAAATATTGAAGCAGTATTTTTTCGCATATTAGCAGTTTGTCGGTCGAGATAAGACAATAATAGCGGTTATTTTTTTGCTAAAGTCTGGCGACCAAGCAATATTCCATTCATTCCCTAATATTACACCATGAATGCCCCAGCACTAAAACACCTCCGCACTGCCATCCATCGCTTCCTGAAACTGGATGATGCGGAATGGGATATGCTGGTGCCGTACACTGAAGAGCGGCAACTGGCGAAGCATGAGCTTTTCGCAGTAGAGGGTAAGGCCGCACATGAGGTTGGCTTTATGCTGGAGGGCAATATGCGGCATTACTATACACGGGATGGTGAAGAAAAGACAACCTATTTTTATTTCGAGGGGCATTTCGTGAGTTCGTATATCAGTTGCCTCACCGGCAAGCCTTCGGAACTTACTATAGAGGCGCTTACCGATTGCACCCTCCTTGTTTTTAAATATAAGGACCTGCAAAAATTATACGATCTGTCGCATAAATGGGAGCGGTTCGGCAGGGTATTGGCCGAGTATCTAGCCATTGGGCTGGAGGAGCGGATGGTTGGTCTGCTGATGCTGAGCCCCGAGGAGCGCTATCTGCAACTACTGGATAGCAACAAACAAAAGATCATAGAGCGCATACCGCAACATTATGTGTCCAGCTATCTGGGCATTACGCCGGTGAGCCTCAGCCGAATCCGTGCACGGCTACTCAAAAAGTGAGTTGGTATTTCTTATCTTAAGTTAACGTCCGCAGGATGGTTCGTGTGCGAGCTTTGCTTCATAAAATCAAACGTTTATGAAAAACCTCCTAAGATCAGAACAGGCTATGCAGCTAGCACTCGCAATTATTGCGCTTTATTACCAGCCCATTCACTTTGCGTGGTGGTTGTGGCCATTTCTTTTCCTTTCTCCAGATATTAGCATGGTTGGATATTTGATCAACGCCAAAGTGGGAGCAATGTCATATAACATTGCTCACCATAAAGCCGTCGCCGGAATTTTGATAGCTATAGGTTTTATGTTTCATTTTCCCATCCCTTTGTTTGTTGGGCTGCTCTTGTGGGCACACTCCTCCTTTGATCGCATAATGGGCTACGGTCTTAAATATCAGGATTCATTCGATCATACACACCTTGGCTTGAGCGGTAAAAGAGCCAAAATGCAAATCCCGCAAAAAGGGTGATGCTCCGGAAGCCCCGGGTCTGTATGTTTCGGGTATGAACAAATGGTTTCGGGTTGCCATTCTTTTTGCCACCGCCGGGGTAGTGTGGTGTTGCTTTATGCAGCTGCTGTTCATTTATTCGGGTGCGCAGCAAATACTGGCAGACCCAGCGCGGCAGAGCAGTAAATTTTTGAAGTCCTTTACGGAATATGAGCCGCTACCTCGAATGGCAAGTGATAACTCATTTGTCTGGAAAGGGTTCTTTGTGTGTGGAATATTTGCTGCTACGGCCTTTTTGATCATCAATTCTAAGTTCAAGGGTGGCTGGCTAAAACGAGGTCTACTCTTTGGCCTCTTGCACTGGGCTGTAATGACGCCCTGGTTTGAGTTTTATCTGCCATACAACGTAATGAATGAGCCGCTTGTCCTCGTGTTGTTTGAGGCCGGCCTGTGGCTGATAACTATCATGTTGACCTCGTGTTATATGTCTTTCGTGGTTAATTTTCGCCGTCCCGCCTAATGATCATATCTATGTAATTCCGCAGAGTCTTCGTCGCTTTGCGCTAAAGGAAATAGTTGCCAAGCCGCACTTCCTTCTTACAGAAATTAAAGGTAAGTTTGCGTTAACTAATCAATTACAATTAATTGTAAACGAAGTTGCGTGATTAAAATCTATACTTACTGTTGTTTTCTGTTTCTTGTTTTATGTACCATTACCGTAAGGGCGCAGGCTGTGTCTGTTGTTACGGTTGCAGATGCACGTGAAGTCGTTCATATCAATTCCGGTATAGAATTTCTGGAAGACGCCACTCATGTTATTTCAGCTGACAATGTTGTTAAAAGCACCGGTTTTAAGCCTGTTCCATTTGGGGTTCCTAATGAAAAATTTTCATCTTCTGTATTCTGGTTCCGGTTCAAAATAAGGAATGAAACAAACGCGCCATTCCTTATTCTGAAGCTGGCAAATCCGGCGCTGGACAGCGTCGATTTTTTTGAGGAAAACAGCCCGGGCTCTTTCCGGAGCTACCGGACAGGACAATCCGTGCCTTTTGGTCACCGCGAGTATTTGAGCTCAGATTACCTGTTCACAGTATCGCTTCCACCACACACCGAAAAGTATGTCTACCTGCGCGTTTACTCCAGTGCCGAGGTGCTGTTGCCTTTAACAGCCGGTACCGAATCAGCTATTTTTGCTATCGATAAATACAAGGATATTTTCTGGGGCATCTACATTGGCATTATGCTGGCCATGTTGCTCTATAACTGTTTTGTATACAGCACAACGAGTGACGATAGTTACCTGTACTACATAGTTTATGTGCTTACCGTAGTGGTGACGCAGATAACGATATCGGGTTATGCCTTTCAATTGCTTTGGCCTAATCAATTGTTGGTGGCGAAGTACAGTGCGATCTTCAACCCGGTGCTGGCGGGTATTGCAGCTATCGGGTTCATTCGGAATTTTTTGAAGACACGATCATTTCTGCCAAAGTCCGATAAAGTGTTCATTGTTTTTGTCGGGCTGTATTCCCTGGGAGCTATTGTTGCCGTAGCAGGCAATTATACGAGGGGCCTTAATGTTATCGATATGACGGCCGGAGTGCTCTCCATTTACGTACTGGCGGTGGGATTTGTGATCAGCAGGAAGGGGTACAGGCCAGCGGTATTTTTTATGATCTCGTGGCTTGTTTTCCTGGTGGGTGTGTTCATTTTCGTGTTCAAGAACCTGGGTATCCTTCCTTACAATGTGTATACAGTTTACACGATGCCGGTAGGGTCTGCAATGGAAGTGTTGTTGCTTTCTTTCGCACTCGCTGACCGGATAAATATCCTTAAAAAGGAAGCTGCGGCATCGCAGGCCAAAGAACTGCTGGCGGTACAGGAAAAATGAGCGTATGGTACAGGGGCAAAATGTTTTACTGGAGCGTATGGTCAATGAGCGGACTAACGAACTTGTTTCATCTAATCAATCGTTGAAAAAGGCGTTGGTAGATATGAAAGACGCACAATTGCAATTGGTGGAATCAGAGAAAATGGCTTCGCTTGGCCAGCTTACGGCGGGCATAGCGCATGAGATAAATAACCCGATCAATTTTGCTTCGTCCAATATAAAACCGCTGGGCAGGGATGTGCGCATACTGCTCGACACGATTTCGGAATTTGAACACATTATCAGAGATGACACTCCCGAAGGTGAAAAGTGGGATAAAGCCCAACAATATAAGAATGAGATAGATTTCAACTATCTGCAACAAGAGATAGATGAACTGCTAGAAGGTATCGAAAATGGCGTAAATCGAACAACCGAAGTAGTAAAAGGATTGCGCTTATTCTCCCGCCTGGATGAGGGCGACCTGAAGACCGTGGATATTACCGAAGGATTGGACGCCACGCTTGCTTTTGTAAATGAAAGGTTGGACAATGAGATAAAAGTGGAGAAGAGGTATTCCCCGTTGCCGAAGATAGATTGTTATCCGGGCAAGGTGAACCAGGTCTTTCTGAATATCATTTCCAATGCCATTTATGCGATAAAGAAAAAATTCGGCGAAGAAGAGGGCGGGGTTATTATTGTCAGTACCGGTGCGGATGATGTGAACGTGGTAGTTAAGATTGCCGACAATGGGACAGGTATGGAGCAAAGCGTCATCAGCAAGGCATTTGAACCATTCTTTACCACCAGGAAAGCGGGGGAAGGGGCAGGACTCGGCTTATCCATTGCGGCCAACACCGTCAGGCAGCACAAGGGGCAGATACAGGTTGCCTCCGTGCCGGATAAAGGGACGGAAATCACGATAACCTTTCCGATCCGTCGCAAATAACAACGTGCTTCATTGCCGAATATCAAAGAGTATGGGAAGTCGGTGACCTTCAAATACCTGGCCCAGGGTGGGCGATAATAACCACGATGTAGCCTTATTTAAAGTGACCTACGACAAGTCGGTACATGTTATGGGTATATCGCTGGACAAGAATAATAAGATGCTCGCTATTCGCGGTGAGACAAGTTCCACTTACATAGATAAGTTGCTGGCTAAAGAGCTATGATAATTTTACATAGCCAACATGAAATGTATCTTCTGCGATTCCTTCGGCTGGCTGAAGGAGAATACTGAAGTTGGCCTTGTCATCTGCTGACAAAAGATCGCTGATCTCATGTGTGTCGTCAACGTCTATACCGTATTTGTCATCTACGTGTGATGAAGCGCCTTTGAATCCGGTATGCTTGTAAAATGCAGTCTGTTTGGCCATTCTTACGGCGGCACCTTTGTCTTCCGCGGCTACCACAATTTTGTAATGATATTCTTCCAGGTCGTTCGGCTTATAGCCGCCCAGGTTTATGAAGAATAACCTGGTCTTTTCAACTGGGGGCACTGTGCCGGATGAACGGGCGGTAATGTTCACCCTGTATCCGTCGGCAAAACATACCTCGCGCCAGGAGTCTATATGTACTCGTCCTTCCGGCCAATAGCTCTTAATAGCAGGGGTTAGCTCCTCGATGCTTGTAGCAATGCCAAAGAAAATGTCGTGCTGTTCTATCGCCCGTCCCGGAGGTGTGCATCCTAGCAACACCATAAATAACTTATGTGTCAATGAGAACTTGTTTGTGTGAAATTACTGCCTTAGGTGAAAAGCCGATGAAAATATTTCAGAATATTACACAAATAAGTTCAGCGTATACATTGCTGTGGCATGATTATTACGCACAGAATATCATCACGTCACTTATTGAGCTATAGTCAATACTGCCAAGGAATCGCAGATCATAGTTCGCAATTATCCCAATTATTACGGCAAATAAAAATCCAGTAAAAGCACCTTTTTGGTGTTCGGCCTGCATGATACCTGTCACTTTTAGGAGTGATGCTAATCAGGGTTAACTCTTGCATGGACCGGCACCTTTACATTCTTAACCGAAACTAAAATTAAAACCATGAAAGCATTAGTGTATCACGGCCCCGGCAAAAAGGCGTGGGAAGAAAAACCGAAACCGGTAATAAAGGAAACAACAGACGCCGTTGTGAAAATACTGAAAACAACAATCTGCGGCACTGACCTGCACATCATGAAGGGCGACCTGCCCGAAGTTGCTGAAGGGAGGATCATAGGCCACGAAGGCGTAGGTATAGTGGAGGAAGTAGGTAGCTCCGTAACAAGTTTTAAAAAGGGCGACCACGTAATTATATCCTGTGTCACTTCATGCGGCAAATGCGAATACTGCAAGCGTGGGATGTATTCGCACTGTGCGGACGGTGGCTGGATACTGGGTTACATGATCGACGGATGCCAGGCAGAATATGTGCGGATACCGCATGCGGATAACAGCCTGTACCATATTCCGGCGGGCGCCGATGAAGAAGCCCTCGTAATGCTGAGCGACATTCTACCTACCGGCTTTGAATGTGGGGTGCTAAATGGACAGGTGAAGCCCGGGGATGTAATAGCTATAGTAGGTGCGGGCCCTGTAGGTATGGCTGCACTGCTCACCTCTCAGTTTTATACCCCCGCCGAAATCATTGCAATAGACACGGACGATAACCGGCTTGCAGTCGCAAAGAAATTTGGCGCAACGCATACCATTAATAGCAGCGATGGGAAAGTAGTGGAAAAAATAATGGAGCTAACGAACAACAGGGGAGTGGACGTAGCTATCGAAGCTGTTGGCCTTGCCGTAACGTTTGAAATGTGTGAAGCGATCATTGGTGCAGGAGGCCATATAGCCAACATCGGTGTTCACGGAAAGAGCGTTACGCTGCACCTGGAAACGCTATGGTCAAAAAACATAACCATCACCACACGGCTTGTGGACACGGTAACTACGCCTATGTTGTTCAAGACTGTTCAATCAGGAAAGATTCAGCCGAAGCAACTCATTACCCATCACTTCTCGCTTGACCAGGTTATAGAAGCGTACGACACTTTTGGTAACGCAGCAGAGGAAAAAGCGCTGAAGGTCATATTGGAAAATCATACAGAAACCCGGAAGAGGCAGTAATCATTATCAAAAAATATAACCATGAAGAAAATAATTATTGCAGGATTGGTGGCGGGTGTCATATTGTTAATACTCAGTGTTCTGGGTTTGTATGCGACTATCTGGTTTCTGCCCGGTCTCGCCAAACAATATTTCGATCCCGCTTTTAACACCGAATCGGGCAGGGTGGTATTGTACTATATCCATCCTTTTGTTATCAGCATGGCGTTGTCCTGGTTCTGGAACCGGTTTAAGGGTACGCTTAGCGGCTCATTCATAACGCGCGGTATTGAGTTCGGTGTGATATATACATTGATCGCTACACTGCCTATGATGGTGCTTATATACAGCGCAATGAGCGTGTCGCTCTCCATAGTAGCTACCTGGTTTGTACTTGCGTTATTGCAGGGAACTATCGCGGGATTGGTATTTGAAAAAATGAATCCATAAATAAAACAAACAAAAAAACATGAAATTGTTGAAATCTTTTTTACTCATCACAGCGACAGCTATGCTTACCAGTGCCGGTACTGTCGTCAGTACATATACGTTGTCCAAAGGTTATGCGGTAGGTATACACGGTACTTCCAATTTGCACGATTGGGACGAAAATGTCGTTACCGTAACAGGCGAGGGATCCGTCGACTGGAACGGCGATGCCAGTTTCGATCTGGACGCATTGAATATAAAGATGGATGTCCACTCCATAAAAAGCACCGAGGGGTCCATGATGGATAAAAACACTTACAAGGCATTGAAAGCTGATGATCATCCGGAGATAACGTTTGCACTGATCACTCCTGTTAAGTCTATACCGGTTGGCTCACGTACCATTGCCGCTAAGATCAACCTTACTATCGCGGGTGTTACCAAAGCCATTGATATGTCGGTAACATCCGTTGCGGCTGCCCATGGAAATATAGAATTTGAAGGCTCGAAAACGATCAAGATGACGGACTTTGGTGTAAAACCGCCAGTGGCACTTTTAGGAACAATGAGAACAGGCGATGATATCACGATACATTTTGAAACAGTTTTTACAATAACTAAGTAATCTATCACAAACAACAAAAACATAGAAACAATGAGAAATTCGACTAAACTATTTAAGGGATTTGCCGCAGTTCTTTTGCTGTGCGGGAGCTTTTCAGCAATTGCACAGAAACAGGACATGCAATATTTTCGCTACAATGATAAAAATGGCCTCAATGTATATGAGACTACCAAGAACGATACAACACCTTTTAGGCATCTGAAGGTGAAAGTGGGTGGTAACTTTGAGCAGAGTTTCCAGATGCTGCGGGATCAGAACACCGCTGCACCTGCTACCCAGGCGGGCTTTACCGGCAATGTGAACAGCCTGATGCCGCTGACAAACGGCTTCGACCTGGCTATGGCCAACCTGGTTATTGACGCACAACTGGCAGATGGTATCCGTGTAGACCTCACGGTATATCTGGCCTCAAGGCACCATGAAGATACATGGGTAAAAGGTGGGTATATACAATTCGATAAGCTTGCTTTTATGCATAGCGGCCTTATAGATAAGATCATGAAAAGTGTTACGATAAAAGTAGGCCAGTTTGACGTGGACTATGGTGACCAGCACTATAGAAGAACAGATGGCGGCAATACCATTTACAATCCTTTTGTGGAAAACTACATCATGGATGAGTTTGCAACCGAGATAGGTGGCGAGATATATTATCATCATAAATCGGGCTTGTTCGCAATGGGTGGCATTTCCAATGGAGAACTTGACCCAACAATTGTGGCGCCTGTAAAAATAGATTCATCAACGGGGCAGGTAAATAAATACATGGCCGCATTCCACGGGAAACTGGGTTATGATAAACAACTGAACAAAAACTTTCGGCTTAGGATTTCCGGCTCTTACTATGGCGACCATAGCGCCAACAGCAATACCCTGTTTGGAGGTGACCGTACCGGTTCGCATTACTATGATGTGATGGAAAACCAAAATGTTGCTAATGGCACCACACTTTCCAGCGCTAACGATTACAGCCCTTTTTCCGGAAGGTATAACCCCGGCTTTAGCGAAGAGGTAAATGCTTTTATGGGCAACCTGTTTATGAACTACAGGGGGCTGGAATTCTTTGGTACCTATGAGAACGCAAAAGGAAGGTCCATCACGGAAACCAGCCAACGCCAGGCTACACAATATGCTGCTGATCTGATCTATAGGTTCCCGGAACGTAACAAAAATTTCTGGGTGGGACTTCGTTACAATTCAGTAACTGCGGCAGTTCACGGATATACGACCGATGTTGTCGTCAATCGTGAAGCAGGTTCCATAGGTTGGTTTGTTACTAAAAATATCACCATGAAGGTTGAGTATGTGAACCAGGTGTATTTGAACTATCCGGTTAATAACATACTGAATGGCGGCCAGTTTGAAGGCGCAATGGTAGAAGCAGCCATAGGTTTTTAATTAGTTACTAAATCAGCAACAGATGTTAAAGTTCACCGAACCTCCGCCATATAAAAAAGATAAGCCAGTCATTCATTTCATCCTTATGGGTATATGTTTTGTAGTGATTATTTTGGGAGTGCTGGTTTATGTTAACCGGTAATATTTTATGACATTGTCTGCACAGATCATTTGGCTATTCTTACTCGCCTTACCAATTGCCTGCGTTTCGTGGACTGTTACCCATGAAGAGGTTTTCAAAGAGCCGAGGGAATATTGTGTCAACAGGTGTAAGACCAGCAAAACGCTCATCGCGAGGAAGTTTTTCTACTTATTTACCTGCGAGTACTGTTTTAGCCATTATGTCACCATTATTTTTCTTTGCTTTACGGGTTATAAGTTGTTGTTGAGCGACTGGCGCGGATACATAATTGCCGGATTTTCATTGGTGTGGATAGCAAATGTTTACATGAGCTTGTTCGGGTTCATTAAACAGGATATTAAAAAGGAGAAGATCGAAATAGCTGAAATAGAGAAAAAGACAAAAGAATGAGCAGTGCATTTGTAAAAGAAAGCGAAGAGCAGTGGTTGCATGATATTCCACCCACATTAAACGCGCTTATCGTTTACCTCACAAGAGAAAATAATGGTGTGCGCGTTTATGAGAAAAGCAGTGATAGAGACAAGGATGGAGTTGTACTGCATAATATGAGTAATGGATTATCATATAAAATTGACAAGAACAATACCTGGGCCATAGTTTGATGGTCTTAACTTCACGCCATTTGTAATAAACTCCAGTAGAGGCGCCATGCATGGCGTCTACGAACTTCAGATGATAGTTTTTTGCTGATAAGTACGAACATAAATAAAGGGGCCTTTCGGCCCCTTTAAGCAATTTACTATTTCCGTATTCAGTTACTGTTTTTTGCCTTGTGTGGTGTCCTTTCTGCCCAGGGTGTTTTTGTCGCCTTTCCGGGAAGTATCTCGTGGTTCTTCCTGTTGCGATTCCTGGTTCTTGCCCTTCAGTCTGCTGTCCGCCTGGTTTTGCTGGCGCGGGTCTTGTTGCTGGCCCTGATTCTTATTCTGTACCATAACACAAAATTTAATTACCGCTAGGGCTAACAATATTGTGCCATAATGCATAGTTGTTTTGGCATTATAAATAGTGTTGTGATCTAGTTTGTTGGCATTATTAACGCAATAAAACATTAAAATGCGCTGTTGATTTTTTTACACATCAGCGTTTTAATTTTTCCCATTCAGGTAGGGTGATCCGAAAGACATCTACTTCCATCCCGCGCCAGTTGCCTCCCTTTTCGCTGAGCGACATGCCGTTTCGCATCGCTACATTTTTAGAAAGAAAGTTAAGCGGGTGAATGATGGACACTATAGAGTCTGCCATATTGTTTTCAAAACCATAGTCCCTGAATTTTTGAGCTGCTTCAGATGCATAACCCTTGCCCCAGTGCCTGCGTAGCAAATGGTATCCTACTTCTGTTTCGCTGCTCCCGCTTACTTCCTGTATCATCAGTCCGCACATACCTATTAATTCGCCGGTGTCTTTGTGTATCAAAGCCTGCATGCCCAACCGGTTTTCGGCGTATCTTTTCAATACATAACCGATCCATTCTTTCGCGCGCTCTTCGTTCGGCAACATATTGGTGTTGGGAATGAAAGTGCAGTTTACGGGGTCATCGAAATATTCGATCCAAAGTGCTGCGTCTTCCGGCACTACAAATCTTGTGATAAGCCTCGTGGTCTCTAATCCATCGGTGTACTTCATCTGCTACTGCTTTTTGGCTTTTATTTCATCCAGTATTTCTATGATCATTTTATTTTGGTTTTCCAGGTGCAGCAGTATGGTCTCTATCTCCCGTTCTGCTTGTTTGTTTACGTCAAAGTCAGCCTCAGCGCGCGCATCTGCGTGTGCCGACTGTAAATTTTGCCCTACCATGATCAGCGGCATCAGGAAGAGTTGTATCATGTTGGAGATGAACAGCCACAGCACAAATGCCGGAAACGGGTCGAACCGCGATGCCACAGGCGCCAGCATATTCCAGCCCAGCCACAAAACAGTCCACACGAAAATGATAAGGAAGAACTTCATGCTGCCTACATGCTCTGTTATCCAGAGTGCCAGCTTGTCGAGCCGGCTTATTTTGAGTTTGCGGGTCACTACAGGTTCCGCGTTTGCTTTCCTGAGCTTTCTTAGTTGTTCCAGGGTTTGTATTGCAGCTTGTATTGCAGGCATAAAGGATGTTTTTTGAGGATAAATAATAATTTCAGAGAAAGATACTGTTTATGCCGATATTATTATCCATTACGCCATCTTTCCAAAAGTGTTACTTTTGAACCATTTAACAAAAGGGTGAATTTCTAAATGTCCGACAATAACCGTTATAACCTGCGTGGCGTATCTGCTCAGAAGGAAGATGTGCATAAAGCAGTGGCAAAACTTGATAAAGGCCTGTTCCCGAATGCTTTTTGTAAGGTATATCCCGATTATTGGGGAAATGACCCTGCGTTCTGCAACCTGATGCATGCTGATGGAGCAGGCACAAAATCGATTCTTGCCTATCTCTACTGGAAAGAAACGGGAGATATGAGCGTATGGCAGGGTGTAGCCATTGACAGCATTGTAATGAACATAGACGACCTGCTATGTGTGGGCGCCACAGGGCCGTTTACCTATTCATCCACTATCGGGCGTAACAAGCATTTGATTCCCGGAGAAGTTATATCTGCATTGATAAATGGCACACAGGCGTACTTCGATAAGCTGAAAGAATATGGTGTTGATGTACACTTTCTCGGTGGCGAAACTGCAGATGTTGGAGATGTAGTGCGGACGGTAATAGTAGATGGTACGATGGCCTGCCGCATGGAGCGCAGCAAACTGGTGACTACCGAGAAAATGAGCGCCGGCGATGTGGTCGTATCACTTGCCAGCTATGGGCAGGCGACCTACGAAGATGAATACAACAGTGGCATGGGCAGTAACGGCCTCACCAGCGCCCGCCACGAGATGCTGAAAAAGGAATACAAAACGAAATACCCTGAAAGCATAGACCCCAACCTGCCCGATGAGGTGGTATACAACGGTAAGTATGCGGTGACAGATGCTACGACGACACCGCTAAATGTGGGTAAAATGATCCTTTCGCCAACGCGCACCTATGCTCCGGTGGTGCTGAAGGTGCTGCAACAACACTTCGATAAGATACATGGTATCATCCATTGCAGCGGTGGGGGGCAGAGCAAGTGCCTGCACTATCTACCGGCTCCGCTGAGGGTAGTGAAAAACAATTTATTGCCCATTCCTCCGTTGTTCAATATGATACAGGAAGCAGCAGGCACCGACTGGAAAGAGATGTACCAGGTCTTCAATATGGGCCAGCGGCTGGAAATATTTACGGACAAGGATACCGCAGCAGGAATAATAGAAATAGCCGGGAGCTTTAACATTGATGCGCAAGTATCAGGCTATGTGGAAAATGCGGAGAAGAAAGAGGTGGTGGTGGAGAGTGAGAAGGGGAGGTTTAGTTATAGTTAGTATTTAGGATTGTTATTAATGTTAATTAAAACTAAAGTTGACGGTAGTCTATAAGTCAACGTTAAATCAAATCTTGTATATGCGATACTTTATCACTTCTTTTGTTACATTCTGGCTAGCGTTCGGAACTCTTGTAGTTAATGCACAAAGTTGGGTAAACGTTGGTATGCCTGATTTCTCGGCTGGAATTGCAGACGGTGTCTCACTGGCTATCGATCCTGCGGGCACTCCCTATGTTGCATATCCTGATGGTGCATATGGCCAGAAAGTTACTGTAATGAAATTTAACGGAGTAAGTTGGGAGACAGTTGGCGCCCCCGGTTTTACAACAGGAAGTGCCTATCCAGTGAGCGTAGCCATAGACGTTAGCGGCACTCCATTTATTGTGTATTCAGATTCGGCTTTTGATCATAAAATATCGGCAATGAAATTTAATGGCGTGAACTGGGTGACGGTTGGCAATGAGGGCTTTTCTGCGGGGGCGATTCAACAAACCGCTATGGCTATAAACAGTACCGGAACTCCTTACGTTGTATTCGAGGATGCTGGAGACAGCGATTTTGCCGTTGTAAAGAAATTTGATGGAAGTAGTTGGATAAATGTTGGTAGCGCCGGTTCTTCAGGAGCAGGAGCATATTGGCCCTCGATTGCGATTGACAAGCATGATGTCCCCTATATCGCGTTCTATGATGGACTAGATCTTTTGTCGCGCGCTAAAGTAATGGAGTTCAACGGTAGCAGTTGGGTAACGGTTGGCGGTCACGACATTTTTACCGGCTATGCCGGAAATGTCGGTATTGCAATTGATACTGCTGGTACGCCTTATGTGGTTTGCGGAGACGGTGGGGTTGGTGGTAAGGCATCGGTAATGAAATTTGATGGTGCTGCTTGGGTTAATGTAGGTGTTGCAGGCTTTTCGGCGGGAAATACATATTATACGTCCATTGCCTTAGACCGACAAGGCACACCATATGTGGCGTATACAGATGTGGTCAATAATTGGAAAGCAACGGCAATGAAATTCAATGGTTTGGATTGGGTTGATATAGGTAGCGCAGGGTTTTCACCTGGAGCTACTCAAGGTACCCAAATTGCGATAGATGCTAGCGGTACTCCTTATGTCTCCTTTATGGATACACTCAATAACCTGAAAGCGACCGTAATGAAGTTTGACACAAGTACAGAAGTAAGAAACACACCTGCTATTGCTGAAAATTACGAGACCATTTCCCCTAACCCTACTCACAACTCTTTCACCCTCCATATTTCTTCTTCTACAAATGAAAAAGCAGCAATAATCATCACCAACATGCTGGGTGAAAAAGTGAAAGAATTTGTATCTTTCACAAATACAGATATACAAATACAATTAAATGAGCCTCCGGGCGTTTATTTCATTAATGCAGTTACGAAAGGTGGCTGTGTAACCTCAAAAGTGTTGCTGGAATAAACCCAAAAACAAAAAGCCTATGAAGTACTTTTCAAAAGTTTTTTTACTGCTTGTTGCTTCCATAGGTATCGCCACGTCGCTCAGGGCGCAGGATAAAATATACAAAACTGATGGCGGCATTATTGAGTCCAAAGTAAAAAAGGTGGAGCTCAGGAGCATTGTTTATAAGCGCTATAACAACCAGGATGGGCCGGAGTATACCATATTGAAAAAGGATGTGGTAAAGATCGTTTACGAAAATGGTACGACGGATGTTTTTGATGGGAAGGCTAAGTATAGCCCAGACAAAGATGACCGGGCTAAAGCCGAAAAGGCAATAAAGAACAAATACGGAGACAATATTTTGTCGGTAATACCGGGCGCTTATACGGTAGCAGTAGATGGGTCAATAAATGATGTTGGCGTAGGCTTGTGCTACGAAAGGCTGCTGGATAAGCGGGGGCATATCGGCATCACTTTGCCAGTTATGGTTTGTTTTGCTTCCACAAGGGACTTTAACGACTACGCCTACTATTACTACGGCACCAGTAACACTGCCAATTATAGCAGCCATTATCATTCATTGTACCTGATGCCCGGGCTCAAATTTTATCCTGCAGGTAGTAACACGAGCGTCAGGTATTCTATCGGCGTGTCGCTTTTCTGCGTATTCGGTACAGAGCCTACGGGCGTATTTGATCCTACCACAGTTTCCCCAACGTCGACTTATAATTATTCCATGACGGGCCTCATGCTTTCCAATTCAATAAACATTTCAGCCACCAGGCATCTGTATATGGCGCTGGACCTGGGTGCGGGCGTGCCGCTGTCTGATAAACGACATCCCAACTACGACGAGACGTTAGGTGGGCTTCTTGGCCCTTTTATTCAGTTTGGGTTTAAGTTCGGATACCGTTATTAAAATGGATTATTTTTACGTACCTAAAAAGATAACCTTATGCAATTTAAAGCACTTTTACTCTCTGGTATCGCTATAGCTTTGTTTAGCTCTTCTTTCGCACAGGATAAAATTTATAAGAGGAACGGGGATGTTGTCGAGGCTAAAATAAAAAGTGTAGGAACAAAAACGGTTACCTACCTGCGTTTCGATAATCAATCAGGTCCTGAGTACACTATAGTGAAGGCGGAAGTCGAAAAGATAGTCTATCAGAATGGTAGTGAAGATGACTTTGATCGTGGGCGGTCGCCTCGCCCTTCGCGTAATCACGATGAAGTGAGTACTCCTTCGGAGGCGCGCCTTAACTATAAGTCAAATGTACTGGCTATATCACCAATGCAATTTAGCGAAAACGGCCTCGGTATCGGCCTGAGCTATGAGAAAGCCATTGACAAAAAGGGTATTATCGCCTTTTATCTGCCCGCTGCATTTACTCTTAATCTGAACAGCTCTTATTACGACTACACTACCGGAACAAACGTGAATGGTCACCAGGATGCGATGTATTATTTAATGCCGGGCGTAAAAATATATCCTACCGGCAGCTATGGCATTGTCCGTTATGCGGTGGGGCCGTCTATTGTCGTTGCAGATGGGCAAAAATCTTCGTCGGTTTATGACCCATACTACGGGTCATCGAATTACCAGACGCAATCACATTTTATGCTGGGGATCATGGTAAATAATTCGTTGAACATTAACCCTACACCCCATGTTTATCTTGGCCTTGAACTCGGACTTGGCTTTACCTATATGAACCAGGTAGGGGGATTAAATCAGGGCACTGCTTTTTTGGCGCAGGGTGGGTTCCGGATAGGGTACCGGTTCTAGCCAAGCAAGTCGGCCAGCATATGAAATACGGTATAAGTATTTAGCTGCGTGCCCGTTGCCGGTATGGCATTAACGTGGGTGTTGAGTCGTATGTAGATGGTATCCGTTATGAAATAGTTTTTAAGATTAATTGTGGTTATAGGATTCAGGTTTAGTGTTGTTTGCCCCTTAGCGATATTGTAGTTGTATGCCACCAATACTTCTGGCTGGGAGGGTGCCGAAATATATAGTTGCACACTGTCCAAGAAATCAAAGTTCTGGCCGGCGGGAGATAATATTTGCAGTGCAAAACTATCCAGGTCCACATTTATTATTTTGTCCGCACTGGTGTTGTACTGAGAAATATATTGCTGTGAATTTGTGGCAATGGCAACAGCCGGAAACGACAGCGCAACACCGCCCGCGGGCAATGATACGCCAAAAGTATCGCCAGCTACTTGCGGTACAGTCACCTGCTGGCTGTAGGGTATGTTTACATTAAAGTCTAAGTTGCTAATGGGGTTTATCTTGATGCACGACTGTAAAATAAAAACCATTGCCGCCACCGTTATTGCTGCTATCTGTCTCATTATCATTATGAACCGCAATTTTTGTGCCTTACAATGTAATTTACCGTAATTTTGCGCCCCCCGCCCGGTAAAGGGGTATATATAATGTTTTCATGGGTAAAACAGTCGCTTTTCATACTTTAGGTTGCAAACTCAACTATTCAGAGACCTCCACGCTCACCCGGTCGCTGGAGGCGGAGGGTTTTGTGAAAAAGGACTTTGAGGAAGAGGCCGACGTCTATGTAATAAACACCTGCTCAGTAACTGAAAACGCGGATAAAGAGTGCCGTATGATCGTGCGACGCATACAAAAGCGGGCGCCTGTGGCAATGGTTGTGATAACCGGCTGCTATGCGCAACTAAAGCCAAAAGAAATAGCACAGATAGAAGGTGTAGACCTGGTGCTGGGGGCAGCAGAAAAATTCAACCTTGCCAGCCACTTAAAAGAAATAGCGAAAGGG
Source organism: uncultured Bacteroidota bacterium (assembly GCA_903905065.1). Classification (GTDB taxonomy): domain Bacteria; phylum Bacteroidota; class Bacteroidia; order Chitinophagales; family Chitinophagaceae; genus Nemorincola. The sequence goes on from CAIVEW010000004.1 coordinate 77,847, forward strand.
CCCGCAGATGGCGGTGGTGCAAAAATATGCTCTTGCGATATAGAAGAGGTTGGCGGGTTTCACAGCTCTTTTTCAGCTAATGACCGTACCCGTGCCTTCCTGAAAGTGCAGGATGGTTGCGACTATAATTGCAGCTTCTGCACCATCCCTCTCGCCCGTGGGCATAGTCGTAGCGACAGCATTGAAGGCGTGTTGCGGAATATGCGGGAACTTGCCGCAACGGGCACCAAAGAGATCGTGCTTACAGGTATTAATCTTGGTGATTTTGGTAAGGGCGCAGATGGCGGCAAAACGAGGGATAGCTCCTTCTTCGAGCTGATCCAGGCCATGGATATGGAAGAGGGCATTGACCGTATCCGTATATCATCGATCGAGCCAAATTTGCTAAGCAATGAGATCATAAAGTTTGTTGCGCAATCGAGGAAGTTCATGCCGCACTTTCATATTCCGCTGCAAAGTGGAAGTGATAAAATACTTGGCCTTATGCGCCGCAGGTATAAGCGCGAACTTTACGAAGAGCGGATAGCCTATATAAAAGAATTGATGCCGTATTGCTGCATAGGTGCGGATGTAATAGTCGGCTTTCCTTCAGAAAGTGATGATGATTTTAATGAGACTTACAATTTTCTTCACCGTCTAGATGTATCCTATCTGCACGTATTTACTTACTCAGAAAGGGCCAATACTCTTGCACCGGGCATTAAGCCTATAGTGCCTGTACATATTCGTAACGAGCGGAACAAGGCATTACGTAATCTTTCCTACCAAAAGATGCAATATTTTACTGAACAGCAACGCGGCGCCATACGCAAAGTGTTGTTTGAAATAGCCGGTAAAAACACCCTGATGGAAGGATTTACGGATAACTATATAAAGGTGGAAACTCCTTATCGCAAGGAATGGGAGAAGCAGATCGTTGACTGGCCGTTATAGACTACCGGCATGCTTTATTGAATTCCACATCTCGCATCGTGGAGGGTGGTATGGGCTCCCATCTTATCGCTTCTGACTGCTCTGGATCGACTGCTGTTATTTCTTTCCTATAAATAACTTGCCTGCGAAACACTTGGAGCTGTCCATGGGTAGTGTTACCCGTTCAAAAACATCCATTACCCCACCGCTGTTGCGCTTGATAGACATAACGTAATAATCAGTCACTTTATCCTTTGTTGCGACGATGAAGACGTCTTGGTATACAGCATGCAAGGAACACACGGTAAAGGTAAAAAAGATGAGCAGTGACTTCACAGGTTGCAAGATTTAAGTCAAAATAAGTCAATCGCTGCTAACCCATTTTAGGGACTAAACCTGGCTACAGGCATGCCTTATTAAACTCTACCTCACGCATAGTGGACGGCGGTACAAATTCCCATTTGGCCTTTTCGGAAGGATCAGGGTCATTGGTGCTTATTTCTTTTCCGTTTATATCGTAATAATTGCACTCGCGTACGCGGTAGGTTTTGCCCTTGCAATTATACTGTATCCTGCGGCGGTAGTAGCCCAGCTTTTCAAACCCATCTACGTCCAGTTTTTCTTTTGTCCGCTGCTCTATTACTTGCTTCCGGAATGCCTGGAGCATCCCATCAGATGGCTTTACTCGCTCAAAAACATCCATAGAACCATTACGGTCGCGGCGTATAGACATAATGTAGAAGTTAGTTACTTTGTCTTTGGTAGTCCCGATAAGTACATCTCCCTGACAAAGGGCCTGCAGCGAGCAAGCGGAAAAAGTCAATAAGATCAACAGTGATTTCATGAGTTGTGATTATTTCGGCTCAAAAATAGGTTAATCAAATGTTAATGCAAAATATTGGCGTGAAAAGATATTCACAGGGGCATTATTAAAATACGCTAGCTAACTTTTGTCAATAACTTTTTAGGTAACAAATTTTCTTTTACATTTGCACTCCCAAAATAACCGGTCTTTTAGCTCAGTTGGTTAGAGCAGCTGACTCTTAATCAGCGGGTCCAGGGTTCGAGTCCCTGAGGGACCACCAGTAATGACAAGGGTTTCAGCCGATGTAAAGGTTGAAACCCTTTTTCATTTGCACGATTTTTGCACGATTTTTGATTTATCTTCCGACTAAATGTTCGGATGGCTAATCAGTACGTGTATCATGTAAGGCGTTAAAATCAAAGGGCAGTCCATGTTTTTTCTTATACACTGCTAAGATCACTTCCTGATCGTTATCTAAAACAGTAATGTAAAATTTGTTTTCCTCAGTGTTGTGCCGCCTTATTTTCAGTTTGGGCCATAAATGTCTGTAAGTCCAGTACATTTTTTTTACCTCGGCTATGGTATAGTATTGTGGTATTTGCACAAAAATTATTTTGATGTAGTCAAAAATACGAACATGCAAATTGTGTTATCCGTATATATATCCACAATCACCCTGCTGCATAGAAATGTCCACTAAATACAAGGCAAGGGGTTTTTTAGGTATTGCCGGGTGAACTCACTCAAAGAGGTTAATGGTGTTTTCCAAATACTTGTGAGAAGGATTACTGAACGATGCAAATTCATTTATCGGCTGTGAGGAAAAGATTTTATTTTTCAAGTTTAGTTAGTTTATATTCCCTATTATGGTTCGTCATATTATAAGTAGGTATTTTTTTGTGTTGTGCCACTTTCAATAATCGTTGCTTTTTATCTTCGGGATTTAGATAAAATCTTGGGCCTAAGTAGATGGCTATAGGCGTAGGTACATTAAGCCTATTGTTAACTAATTCAACATTAGTTTTGCCGTAAAGAATAAACCTCCACTCTTGTTCATATTGCCAATCTTTTGACTTTGTCATTGTGGCAATGAATTTATTTACGCTATTCATTTCAGGAATTGAATTTATCATGCATCTTTCTTCGCTATAATGAATCGGTGTCATCCAGTAATTTATAGCTGGACTATTTGAAAAATCATACTCAATACAAATACCCTTATGTTGATCCGAATAGTGCGACCACATTAGCAGTGATTCATAGCTAGTACCAAAGCTGCATATTCGAATAAATTCATTTTGTTCAACTTGAAACTTTTGCCATTCATCTTCCAACTGCTGTTCAATATCAGTTTCTGTTATTAACACACCTTTCAGCTTAGAAATATCTCGGAAAGTTTTGTACGGTTCTAAACTTCCCTTTATTCTTTCAAAATCTTGATTAGTAAAGCTATAAATACTCTTATTCTTCAAGTTAGCCATAAATTCAGCACTTGTAAATTGCATTCTGGATATTTCATTTTTATTAAGAGTCAACGAGCTTTCAAACAGGTCATTTAAATGTTCGATTTTGGAAATCCAGAGCCAGTCATTTTCAATGCACTCCAGGTTGTAGTCGGTTAATGCTCGAAATTTATAATAACATGTAGGATGGTGTGAATATTTTAACGAAAGTGCATTGTCTAAATCCCCCTTCTTGATGAAATTTATATACTCTTTAATCCAGTCATTATGTGAAATCGCCATTTGAAAAAATCGTTGTAATAAAATTAACTAAAAAAAATCGTCATACAAATAGGTTAAAGTTATTATCGAATAGCATTGATTCGATTCTTTCTATTCACCTGCTCACTGCCGTACTTCTCCCTGATCTCGTCAAGGGTATTTTTGCTGTAGATGTAATCAAGCAGCTGCATCGTTGACAAGGTTAATAATTCTGAACATTAACTTACCAGACCAATGATAGAATGGTACTCTTCCGATGTGAGACTAAACAGTGAGCCACGATTGTTAACCCTCACCATCAACGAGTTTCTAAGCACCGGATGTACTTTTATGTCATCCCAGCCTAAAGGCTTTTTTACGAATCTTTCAATTCTGAAGCGAATGCACTCTCCTTCTTTTGGGTCGTTATGTAGCCCCTTGGTGGCAGTGTACAGGGCTAACACTTTACGAGTTGGGGAAGTTTCGTAACCAATCATTAGGTCCCCAGGGCGTACTTTATTAAAATTACTAAACACGGCTCTTCGTTTTCCATCCGGTCTATGAGTCGGCTCAGTGTCATGATAGCCTACCGGATGGTCCAGTACCCGCCAATCTTCCGGGTTAGTGTTCATCCACCAGTAATTAATTGTTTCAGTGTTCATAATACAAAGTTCTATGCAGCTGCAACATTTACAATATTAATGGTCCTGACCAATTTGCCACACGAATGAGATAGTCTTAGTTAAAGATAGTGCCATACTCGAAAATTTCTTGAAACTCGTTATCACTTCATGTTCTCACCGACACCCTTCCATAGTAATATATGTTCATAGCCTTTATGCTTAGTCGCGACCGTTTTTAGTTCTGGAATTAAGGTAATGTAGTCAAACATGAATTTTGCCAACACGGGTTGTAAAATGGTCAAAAAAGAATCTGCCATCTCCTTTTGCCTTTGCGGGTCTTTAGTTTGTTGAATCTGAATGACACTAAGTCTGCTAGAATGTGAGTAACCACATAGGTACCTATAATGCTTCTTGAAAAAATGTTCATCAAACCCCGCATCAACAGCCAACTCTCTCCAACTTTTATTTTTCCATTCTCCACTTAGGATTTTTGATTTGTTGTGCTTCGGCAACAGCTGAAATATAGGCAAATTACTAAGTTGCAGTGTAATTCTCTCTATTTCGCTCTTCTCGAATTCCATCATTTCGATGTGCTTCTGTTCGGTAGGAGTTGCGCCAGCTCTGTCAAAAAATCCAGCTAAGTGCCAGCACAAAAATCTAAACCGTAACTCATCTTTGCTTTGGCCTGATATAAATAAGTAACTCAATGTTAAATAAGTTTCCCATGCAGCCCTGGTTAGTATTGCCATTGATGCAAAATCGAATTGTGGGTAGAATTGCGCTGACCCTACTCCCAGTTGGTATCCTGAAGACAAGTACCTTGCTGAAATAGCATGATGGATGATCTTTTGACCTAAGCCCTCAGCATAAATAATCTCTGAGCTGTGGCCATTGAATCCTTTCCCCTGCATATGATTACCGATTTCCAAAGCGGTCTGAATTAAGATATCAATATCCTTGTGCACTTCACGATTATGTTCCATCAATTATAATGCTGTTTTGTCCACCTGGAATAAAAATATAGAATACTAATGACTTAGGTTGCTTTATTCAATTGCATTACTGTGTCCGTGGGAATTAAGTTGCTTATTGTCGTACATCACATTGATCTCGTCAAGGCTCTTCATGCTGCCAGTTAAGGTCTTGTAGATAAAAAAACAACACGCTGGCCCAATACACGGACAACTTATTTAACGACAAGCTACCGATAAGTGATTAAAAATGGTTACAAGTCCATCCCTGCACCATTAAACCGGAGCCAGGACTTTCTTTCCCTATAGTCCGGTATTATCTTGTCGACTTCATTCCAGAAGGCTTCAGAATGGTTCTCGTATTTCAGGTGGGCCATCTCATGCACTATGATGTAGTCAAGTACAGTTAGTGGTGCCATGAGGCATTTCCAGTGGAAGTTAAGGTCACCATTTCGGCTGCATGATGCCCATCTGTTGTGTAATTCCATTATCCTGATCGTGCCAGGAGCTACACCCATTTGACCTTTATAGTGTTCTACCCGGCTTGATATCCTAGGTAAGGCTTTCTCCCTGTAGAAAGTCTTGAAAACTTTCTGGGCTTCATCCTTCAGCGTCTTTAGCAGGTAGAAATGCCCATCCTTGAGCTTTAGCGGCACTTCCTGGTCTTTTACCAGTTGCAGCCTATAGTTCCTGCCCAGGTATAAGAAGCTCTCACCATTGGCTATTTCCCGCTGTGTTTTGGTAGCATTAAGTTCATCGCGTTCTGCCAGGTGTTTATATATCTGGTAGCTCTTTTGCGTGACAATGGTTTCTATTTCGGCATCAGTGTTTTGTTCGGGTGCCAATACCGAAACATTCCCATCACGCTCTATGTAGATACTCAGGGTCTTCCGTTTACTACGCTTTACCGTATATGCTGGCAATTTACTACTCATGTTTACCGCCTATTATCTGATTATGCCTTCTTTTAGCCAATGCCATTATTTCGGTACATATCAGATCAGATGCTGCAATTAACTCTGGTATGCCACTAAATAATATGGTATCACTCATTTCACCTTTTATCTTTTCTATTTCGTGCTCTTTGTCCCAGAAGTTGATGATCCCGATATTGGATTCCAGCTTTTCTATGATCTCAGCGTTTACCGTCTTACACTTGTCCCTGATCGTCTTTTCTACCTCATTTTTACCAAATGCTATATCCATCATCAGGTCGAAAAACGGGGCCTCTACCTCAGACACTCCTTCTTCGGTTTTCACCCTGCCCTGACCAGCTTCATCTCTAAGGCCCTTTAATCCTTCGACCAATCTATCCCAATCATCCTTATGTTGCTTCAGTATCGCTTCCAGTTTTTCATAGAGCTTTTTGTATAATGATGGATCATCGTTGAAGCTGACTTTAATGTGTTTTCTTATAGCGTGTTCCATTTCTGATGCTATTGCCTTCTTCGATACGTTCTTGTTTACTTCCGCTTCAAAGTTATCTGAGAATAATTCCACTGGTGGTATCTTGGGGTTTATTCCAAGGTTTACGAGGTGCTCGTTTACCAGCCGTTTTATCTTCTCTCCTATACCTTCAATATTGATGGTGCTATCTTTATACCGCTGCTTTATTCTGAACAGGATAAAGGCAAATTGCTTTGACGGTATTTTATACGGTTCAGCTGCTGCAAGTGGTAGTACTATATCCATGCTTTCCATGAAGTTCTTGAAGTATACCTCAAAATCAGCCCTGAATTTTGTGTCGGCTGCTATCTCTATGCACCGTTCCAGTATATCGTAAGTCTGCTTGGGGTCTTTTATCTTCTGGTTCACGTAGTCCTCTATCTTTTCTACACCTTCTTCCTTAAACAGTTGCACCAGTCTCTTATACCGTTGATCCAGGACAGGTATTTCGGTGGTGATGTTCTTGAACGATGCCAGTACATCGGCTATGTCATCTTCGCTGTATATCTTCAGTGCATCCTGCAAGTTGTTGGTATTACCAATATAGTCAACCACATAACCCCTGTTTTTGCCTTTTCGGGTTCTGTTAACCCGGGCAATGGCTTGTAGGAGATTGTGCTCCTTCATCTTCTTATCCAAGTACAAGATCTGTTCAATAGGTGCGTCAAATCCGGTCAATAACATATCACAAACCACCAGGAACCCTATGCCTGATAATGGTTTGGTATAATTACCATTACCATCCACCGTATAATCAAACTTCTCTTTGAAGTGTTCAACAGCTTTATTTGACATTGATGACTTCCTGGCTTCGGTAATGATGGCTTCTTCGTTAGTGCCCTGTGATGAAACTACCGTTTCTACCTTCAGGAACTTCAGTTGGCTGATTAATTCATTGTCTGGTGTCGGTGCGTTACTTTCCTGCACTATCCGGTCATTTATAGCCTGAGCTATGGCTTTCTTATAGCGTACAGCTGCCAATACCGTACTTGCCACCACCTGTGCTTTGAAACCGTTTGGGAGTATGTGCTTGATGAAATGATCTACCAGGTCATCAGCTATAGCCTTTATTCTGTTCTCTGCTTCCAGTATGTCGGTATAGGTGCCATACTTCTTTCGTATGTGGGCTATTTCTTCTGGTGTGTGCTCTTTTACCAGGTCTTCAAACTTATCCTCCAGCTTGCTTTTATCCTTTACTGCATCGTCGCTGGTTTTGCCTTCATACAGTATTTGCAGGGTAGCACCATCATCTACAGCGTCCTTTAACTTGTACTTGTCTATATAGGCCCCAAACCGTTCATGGGTCTTCTTCTTATGCCGGTCAGTAATAAGCGGTGTGCCCGTAAATGCAATTTTGGTTGAATTGGGGAATGCCTCAAATACATTGTCACCCAGATCGCTGCCCTGGGTTCTGTGTGCCTCATCAATCAGTATAAGTACCCTTTCCGATTCGTTTATCTTTCCTATGTTAGTATATACCGGTAGATATTCCGCTAATATTTGTCCCACCTGTGTATCGTCAGTCTTTACCCGCTCCTGGAACTTATGCACCATTACCATTACTACATTGCTGGATGGTGTTGCCAGTTTTTCACTCAGCTCCCGGGTGTTATGAACATAGTCTATCTTCTCATTGGTAAGGGTTGCTGTTTCGCCTAATTGCACTTCCAGGTCAGTACGGTCATTGAGCATGATTACCTTATAATCTTTCAGGTCATCGCTTGTCCTCAGCTTTCTCACCAGCATTACCATTGTAAGACTTTTACCGCTTCCCTGGGTATGCCAAACAACTCCTGATCTTTCCATTGGAGTGCTACCGGTCCTCAGGCGTTGGATAATCTTACCTACTGCCCTGAACTGCTGGTAACGGCAAACTATTTTTATTTCCCTGCCGCCATCATTCATAAAAAGCACAAAGTGCCTGATAATATCCAGCAGGGTATCTGGTGGCAACATTCCCTGTATCAGGGTTTCCTGTGAACGTATTTTGCCTAATGGCGGCGTGAATGTTTTATACTTATCAGGGTATATGTCTTTCCATTCGTAGTAATACTCTTCTGTTGATGTTATGGTGCCATACCGGGCTTGTTCACCATAGGTGGCTATATTGAACTGGTTGAAGCAAAACAGGGCTTCTTCTCCTTCCTTTAGCCCATCCAGCTTTGTACCTTCCCGCTGGTTGCTATACCGTAATAGTTGGGTTATGGCTTCGTGCATGGGGTTTGAGGTAAATTCGTTCTGGTCTTTACATTCTACTACCACCAACGGCAAACCGTTTACAAACAATACAAGGTCCGGTATGATGAACCCCTTACCCATACCCGGAGTATCTATCCTGAACTGGTTTATAGCAGTAAATGTGTTGCGTTCTGGGTGGTCGAAGTCAATGATCTTAACCACCGGGGCTTCTTCACCTGTCAGTTCGTTCTTATCAGCTTTGGTGTTCTTCAGTAACAGGTTCAGTATTTCCTTATTGGCTTCCAGCAGGTTCTTCCTGGTTAGCTTTATTATGTCATCGTGTATTTCCTCCAACTGGTGGCGGGTAAGCCACTTTTCTCCCGTTTCGGTGGTATTAATATCCTGAACAGCCTGGATGAATAATTCTCTAAGTGTTACTTCCCTGAAGGTTGTGCGCTTACTCTTGGTAGGGTCTGCTGGTATTCCAGCACCTTGTTCCAAAGTATTCCAACCCAGGTTATGCAGTTGGGTAAGAAACGGTTTTTCAATATGGCTGTACTCGGACATTAGGATAGTAATATTAGGTACTGTGGCTTACGCCGGATCTCAAATTAATATTTTTAAGGAACAATTTAATTATGCCTATTTCCAAAATGCCTGTAGCTGTGATCTCTGGTATATCATAAAGTAGTGACATTTAGTTCCCAAATCAATATCCTCGTTTCCCATGGATTTAATACAGTAGATATTTCCTCATTATACACTAACACTGCATCAATTTCCAAGTTGAGTTCTCTGAACCTATGAAAGAATCTTTCTTTAATTCCTTTCGTTGCGGAAGCTAAATCGCCCATTATTTCAACCATGCCTTCATAATGAAAATTGTAACGTTCTCCAGGAAATGGAGGCAATACTCCCGCTCTCAATTGATGCTCAAGCATAAAACTATCTGCTACACAAACGAAGTAACCTTTGCTTTGGTTTAGCTGTGCATAAATGCCCAAACGTATGAAATCGTTCAGCATCTTAAACGTAAGGTCAGTTTGATTAATTGATCCTTCGTCATTACTGTTTCTCCTGAAAAAACCAAATTCTACACATATTCTTAACTCTGGAGTCTCAACTCTTAAATCCATTATTGGTTTTTCCTTACGAAGTAGACCAGTAGATGGTGCAGGATTGGGGATATAGGTATTAGCTCCCATAGGGAACTCTAACTGTATATCCCAAGGATTCAATTTCATTTCATTTTGCAATGCGAGAAAGAAATCATACCTGATTGAATCTTCTCCCATATCCAATGAAGAAATCACTTCGTAACGATGATGAAATAACTCTCGGTAACTCTCAAATACTTTTTTCATGGTTTATTTCTTTATGCTGATACCTCTACCTTCCCGCTTAATAAATCACTCATTAAGCCTTGTTTTATAAACTTCAATTTACATAGCTGCTTTCCCTCTATGAGTAACTTATTACTCACCTGTAAAAATTTAGCTGATATGATTTTTTGCTCATCGTATGCTGGCTTAGTTATATTTAGCCTTAATATTTTCGAAACAGATAATCCTGGCTGTGCTGATGCTTCTGAATACTTGTTGAGTGTCATCATTTCCAATTTTTCGGCTAACCAGTCAGTATCCATTTTTTCAAACAAGGTAACAACTACCGCATGTTCAGAAGCATAAAATTTATCTCTTGCCTTAGTGATGTTTCCGCATAACGCACCCTGTCTGCCAATTAAAACATAGTATCCTTCATGAGTGTATTTGTTGGTATAACCACGTAAACCATTACCACCATATACGTGGTATTCACCAACGTCAGTGATACTTTCTGAGGTAATACCATCTCCACTTTTCATTTGGCATATTTGCTCCAACCGCTTCACTTCCCACTCCTTCGGTATCATCCCAAGCGGTGAATCTTTATAAAGGCCTGGTGCGTCTTCGTATTTGGGTCTTAGCTCACCAGTGGCTACGTCTATACCCCTGGTAAACAAATCCTGTAGCATACCCTGTTTTACAGCCTGGTATTTGGCTATTATCGCTTCTGTCTTTTCTATCTGCCCGTCAATGGTGGATAATATCTTGGCAATCTTTTGTTGAGCTGTTAGTGAAGGAATATAAACTGAAAAATCCCCAACTATTGAAGTGTTAATATTTACCTGCGTACCAGGTTGTCCTTTGTTTTGAAATCCTTGTTCGTGAAATTGCAATGTATAGTATAGGAACTCCGAATCAACGTTTTTTATATCATAGAAATGAACAAATCCGTCATGAATACAGGCAGGCATATCAACTATAATAGGTCGCCCTATGGTTCCGCAAATTGACATGATTAAATCACCTCTATCCACCCTGACGCTTAAACTTTCACCAAGTGCCGATACATATTGCTCAGTTTTTTTAAGAAACTTCGTAGATGCTGTAACATCAACTATTCTTACCCATCCAACACTACCACCGAAATATTTAGGATCTGATATTGGTCTGGGTGAAGCACCTCGTCTTACTTTGGCAAACTCCGCTATTTTCATTTCACTCATAACCCAATTCGTTTAGATACTGGTTCAACAATAGGGTTTCTTGTTCACGCATTGTTATCAGGTTCTTTAGAGTAACCGTGTATTTGTTATGCAGGTTTTCTATAGCAGACACAAAACCCTGTAGATATTGTTTCAAGTAGCCGTCTATGGTGCTATACAGGGTGCGCTCCCATCTGGCAATAATCAGTTGTTCGGCTTCGGCTGGTGTTATCTTCACTCTTGCAGCGGCTACCAATTCATCCCTGCGCTTATCCATTGCACTTATCTCAGCTTTTAGTGCCTTTATCTCGTCTTTCACCTTCTTCAGGGTTTTGATGGGCTGGCTTTCGTCTGGTTCATAGTCTTCACCTTCCATTTCCACTTTCAGGGCTTCTGCCTCTGCCAGTTGGTTTAGGTTCAGTTCATGCTTATCCAGCAGGTCGGCAAACTGTGATCTCAGTATTTCTTCATCAGGTATCAGGGTTGCACCCCAGCCACTTGCTGCTACCGATTTAAGGTCGCTTAGTATAGTTTCATCATTCCAGAATGATGCAAATGCACCCCTAACCTTAAACTGGTCAAGAATGCCCAATGGCAGCAGTGTGGTGCTTATTTCTGCCAGCAGTTTACGGTACAGGTCAAATACTGCCTTCTGGTTCTTGATGGCTTTAATGGCTGGCAAATGCTTATTCCACCATTGCTGTAATGTTGTTTGGTAGGTGTGGTGTTTATCTATTACACCCTTGTTGGTTTCTATGCGTTCCTTTATGGTTTCCTTATCGGTAAAGTCTGGGGTAAATTGTACGTAACCAGATCTTAGTGCAGTAAATAGCATCTCTTTAGTACCTCCATAATTATTGAAGTAACTATTCAGGGCTTCCACCTCAGCTTCGGGTATGCCACCGTTAAGGTGTGCTTTTACATCATGTGGTTCCGGTGGTGGAGCATTGTCCACATACCGCCTTATATTCAAGTTGTACTCTTCTGCTTCCAGTTCTTCCAGTTTCACCAATCGGCTGTAGTGGGGTTCTTCGAGCCTGTTACGGTACACGTAGCTTATCTTCTCTATGTCCTCTGGCCGTAGCTTATTCTGGTTCTTACCTTCCTTATACTCCCGGTCAGCATTTATAAACAAAACTTCATGCCCGTTACCTTGCCTCAATTTGTTAATCACTAAAATGCTGGCTGGTATGCCTGTACCATAGAATAAACCACCGGGTAAACCTATCACAGCTTCCAACCAACCCTTTTCCAACATCCATTTCCTTGCTGTCTTTTCCTCTCCACCTCTGAACAATACGCCGTGTGGCATAATCACCGCCATTTTACCGTCACTCTTCAGCACACTAATCATGTGCTGTACAAACATGAGATCACCTTTCTTACCACCTTCAGGCATAAATACCTGGAAGCGGTCTTTATGTTCCATTCCGTTCTTACTGTAGTTCTGTGAAAATGGCGGATTAGCTATCACACGGTCAAAAGACTGTAACCTGCCATCAGCTTCCAGATGCCTGGGAGTCTTCAGGGTATCATCATTATGTATTTTGGCGGTGTAGATACCATGCAGTAACATATTCATTCTACATAAAGACCAGGTAGTGCCATTGCTTTCCTGCCCGAATAAGGAAAGGTTTCTGGTATTACCACCACTTTGTGCCACATAGTTTTGTGACTGTATCAGCATACCACCAGATCCTACAGTAGGGTCATAGATGCTCATTCCTTCCTTTGGCTCTATAAGGTGTGTTAACAGGCTTACCACTTCACTCGGTGTATAGAACTCACCGCCCTTCTTACCTGCACTATCTGCAAAGTATTTTATCAGATACTCATAAGCTGCACCCATCAGGTCGGGGAACTCAAAGTCTTCATCCTTCAGCGGTATCTTTTCAAAGTGCTGTATGAAGTCCACCAGGGTACTATCGTCCAGGGTCTTCTGTCCTACCTTTTTATTGTAGTTGATACTTTTTAGAACGTCCTGAAGTGTGTTGGGGTTACTTTCTTCCAGTGCTTCTAGCGCCTTATTCAGTGATGTACCTACATCTTTTTTCAGGTGGCGTATGTTAGCCCATCTACTACGCTCTGGTACATAGAAGTCATATTTTGCCGGGTTATCTAACTGTTGGGTTATCAGATTATCAGCAAGGCCTTTTTTACGGTATTCCTGTTCCAATTTAGCCCTGTCAGAGTCAAACTTATCACTAAGACGCTTCAGGAATAAAGCCCCGAAAATATGCTCCTTATATTCGGAGGCATCCATATTGCCCCTGAGTATATCACAGGCTTTGAGTAGTAATTGTTCTAATCGTGAGAGAGAAAGTTTCTGGTCCATAATAATTAGGGGTTAAGGTAGTGAATTTGGGGGCTCATGCAACAACATTTTCAATTTGGAGTAACTAAAGCTCATAATATCTGCCATTCACCAAAATCGCTTTCACATTCATTTCTGCGCATATAGCCCTTACTTCAGTCACAGTCAACTTACTTGGATCTTCAACAGTGAATGTGTGGATGGTTTTTTCTGATTGATGTTGGATTGTAATTTCCATTGTTTACAGTTTTCGATATTAGAGGTTGGGCGATAGTTCTTTATAGTACCTATAGAAAAGCAGACTGCCAAATACGACAGTCTGCTTAATTTGTTGAGGACAGTTACCTTTTGCCTCCCTGCTTACCCCCACTCTTGGAGCCACCCTTTTGACCTTGGTTAGGGTTCATCTGTTTACCCCGGTCCCCTTGGGCTTTGTCATACTGTGGGTTGGTACCTGATGTGCCTTTATTAGCATTCTGCTGGTCGGCACTGTTTTGATCTGGTGTCATAAGACATGATTTTGATGAGCGACAAATCTATTTACCCTCCAAGATTTCTTTTTGGTGTGTGTAAAATGACGACAGTTTTTGTAAAGAGTTTATTTGGTTGCGCTTATTTTCTCTACAAGCAATCAATTCTTGGTGGGCTTTCTTTTTATCACCAGCGCGTTTATTTAGGATAATTTCTTTGAATTTATCATTGTCAAAACCGTTTATAGTAATTATTAATTTTATTTCAGGATTAAGTTTCAGGTTATCACCATCAAAATCATAAAAGGCTTCGTTGACTATAGCATTATTAGCTACGACCAAATGTATTTTCAGAGGGTCTAAATAGTCTCTGAGATTTTCATAGTTTAGACCCTTGTCGTTAGGAAGATACTGTCTGTCCAGAATGTAAGCATTACACTTAAATTGTCTGTCATTGTATCTTTTTCTCTCGAGAATAATCCTACGGTCGTCTTTGGCATAAGACAGCACGCACACTACCTCTGCAGGATTCAACCGAACTTCATCAATAAATTGATCCTCTGTCCCGTAATTATACTTCACTTGCAATGGCTTTTGTAAATTATGATGGTTTTCTATCTGACGTGTGATAGCTTCAATATCGGAAAAAAGTCGTACCGGGCAACTAAGCTGATACTTCCAGTATTCTATCCATGCCTGTTGCTCGACCAGGGTGTATATGGTGAAAGCGATGGTTAAAGCAGATTCTGGCTGCTGTGGAATAACTTGTTTAGCAATCCTTTCGCCGATCCCTGCAATAAAGGCTTCTTTTTGCTCTTCTGTGTGATGCATTTGATTCCCAAAACAAACTACGTTTCTGCTGATCCACTGATCGCATTCCACAATCAGCCTTTTGTACAAATAATGATGTTCGTTGGGGTGTTCCATAGTAAGCGATTTGAGAAATTAAATATAAATAATTCTTGGATAGTGCTGGCGCAATACTTGTTTATGACTATTGCGTCTATACTGGTAAAAATGCTGGTCAGGCAATAACAATTGTACTGCCCAACCAACATTAATAATTTACTTACATTTCTTTTCAAAGGACTTTAAGATTTTAGACAGCGAGACCATCTCAAAAGAAAGCTGTAAAGCCGAGTAGCTTATGTGCACTAAACTACTCGACCTCATTTACAGCAAAGAAAATATAACATAACTGTCCTGCCATTTAACCTTGTTGCACCCGATATGCCGAACCATACATGCCTTATAGGTGGATGCTTTTGTGGTTAGAAATTGGCTGTTATTCGAAAATTCTTGTGGAAATAGGCACCTTCACCTATGTGGTATATCAGCTCATCCTTTTCACCGGCGGATACTTCTTCTACATAGACAATAGACCCGGTCTTGAACCTGCCAACATTTTCAATGCATTGTACTTTGAATGGAGTGTGCAGGTGCCGGATCACACCCTGGCTATTTATGATGAGTATGCTGGTAGAATCGCAATACTGTATTTGAAATCCCTTCTTCATAAATGGAAATGCCCTGCATTAGTGCAAGACAGTGTAAAAGGGTGAACAATGGGGTTAATTCAGATACCAGCAACTCTCCTTCCTGTATAGGGCTTCTTTCAGAACATTTACCAGTTGGAAGGCATTTACGCTCCTGTCCAGGAATGTATCTATGTAGCTGCTCTTATTTGCCCCGGTAAACAGGTTGAAAAGCTTCCAAAGGTTAATGCTGCCATCATCGTTCCTGCAAAAGGTCTTATCCCGGTAGTAGTCGTTGCAGATGCTGTTCAACTGGCTTTCTCCGAACATGAGTTCTGCTATTTCCTTCTGCAGCTGTTCAGGCAGATACTTGTACATCCTGCACCGGCCTATCAATTGGGCAAACTGCTGCTCTGTAAGGTCGTAGTTGTGCAGATCTCTAAACTGGTCTGATAGTTCCACCGCGTTGAAATCCTGTAGCATGACCCTTATAGAGTTTCTTAGCATGTCCACGTTCTTTACCTTCAAGTCGCCCATATATCCATCAGTTGCTACACAGAGGTTGGTGCATACGGTATTCTTGAACCCGACAAAGATTTTGAAATGCTGGTCAGCACCAGACCTGTTGTACAGATTGTCTAGGTTGTATGCTTTTACTCCACCGATAGAAAGATTGAGCCGGTTGCCTCCTACATCTGTGTATATGGTTGGTATTTCGATCACAAAAGCCATCCTTTCGTAATACAGGGTCTTTTCGTGCTCCAGGAGGTTTATTGCTGGCTTATTCTTGGCTTCAGGTATTCTGCCCTTGATTGGATGGGACAGCCGGATATTGGGCTTTAAAATGCCTTCTCCCCGGAATATGTCCATTGCTACGCCTAAAGTAGTTTCTATAAACTCACAATGGGATATTACTGGCTCGTTATCCTTGATGAATACCGGGATAATATGGCCGTGTTTTACCTCTGTAAGGGTGCTGCCAATGGTATTGGCCTCAATGAAGGATTTGCCCGAGGAAATGATCTCTATTTCCTCTACTACTTCAGGGATGATTTCTCCCGCAGTTTTGATGTCGTCGTTAGCTATGATTGTTTCCATTTGCTGTAAAATTTGGTTGGTTTGCAATGTTGTTTGTGAGTAATTGTTGTTTGCGTTTGCCGAATTCATGTTGAAGGGACTGTTGCAGGATTGGATGGGCATTGTATAGCGCAAGTAGCTCTTCATTAGTATTACTGGCCTGTATAGCCTGTATGATATCCTCAGCGGTAACTACCGGATAAGTACAAGTACCCTGGTTACACCATTTCAGGATTATTGCCCCGGTATCTACAGTGGGTACGAAATCCGGCTTTCCAAAGAATAGCTGTGTACGATCCTTTGACACCCTGGCATGTAGGGTAATGTCCAAGTCAAGAACTACGGTAAATTCGTAGTCCATGCCTTCCCGGGTTATTCCCTTCATCCCCAGTTTTTCCGGTATCTGTTTCCCGTTCTTTTCAGACAGTACATATTCCTGTTTAGTGCGGATAGTGCCAATGATGTGTACATCGGCTTGTAGTATTGTCTGGACAAAGGCATTGTGACGGGGTGTAAGTTTCGCCCAATTGGTGAATGAATTACCTAACATACCGGAATGAGTTTCCAGTATGCCACCGATACCTTCCCATTCATGAGATACAGAGTCGACAACAATAACCTGCATACCTGCTTTGAGGCATACGTCTATAGCCTCAATATACCTTTCCGGGGTAAATGGTGGTGCTACCGGTAACACATTGTATGGTCCCAGGTCAGCATATAGATCAGCTGACCGGTTCTCGGTATCTATGACCCCGATCTTCTCCCATGAGCCACATAGACCATAGGCTATGAGTAGGGCGCTCTTGGTTTTACCTGAGCCTGATGGACCCTGTAGCGCCATCTTGATCTTGGCTTTCTTTCTTGATGCTGTTTGTAACTGCATTGTTTTGTTTTTAGAGATTAGAAAATGAGAGTGAAACATGAAAAAGGGAAAGCAGAGATATAATCCCCGCTCCCCCTCCCAGATAGAGCCTATTTGGTGTTTGCTAACTTCTTTCTTTGGTTCTGTGCAGCGGCCTTGATACCGTCAACAGGTATCTCAGGTGACTTGGCACGTTCTTCAATTTCAACGGCACCATGACCAACAAGCTCTTTGGAGCCTGCTGGTTGATAAGCATAAGTATAGGCAAGGGATATTTGTTCCCCAGTGCGCTTTACAGTATAATCATAGGGATCACAGGGCACACGTACAACATCACCTTCGATCTTGGAGCCTACCATCATTTTGGCAATGGCTTCATCGAATGTTGACGGGATGCTGCACTTTCTGACAGTGGCATACATCTTTCCCGTGTTTTGGGATTGCACAATTTCCAAAGAACCGGTAAGGTCTAAGGCAATGAAATCTTCTCCGCCTTTGTTTTTGCGGATGTTGTAACCAGTTACAGTAACCATAAAATAGATATTAGAAATGAATAAGCCCCCTGTTCTAATGCCCGGAGGAGGAAGGCAGCAACCCTAAGTAACCCGTGTAACCGAGGTCAAACACTCGTGTTGGGTTGCGCAACATGGGTGTGATAAATGTTATAGCAGGTAATGAAAGAAATCAGGTGGGCACACAACAATGGAGGCCCTTTGTTAGTAGAAACTGTTAGCATAGAATTGAATTGGAAAGTGAAATTGTATTGGATAGCCGGGGGATACAGCCAGAAAAAAGAAAGGCAGCCGGATTGGAAGGGTTGCCATAGACAAAAACACACATACTGAGGGGAGCCCCGGAGCTGTAGTAAATGTGCATGAAAAGCCAGGGTATCCTATCTCTCACTCAAATACTAAACAGCCAGGGGAAAAGCCTTGTGGATAGAAACAGGGGCAGATAATGTTGGGAGGTCTTTTCCCTGTCGAATACAGAAAGAAAATTTCAAGGCAGGGGGGTGTCTGAAAAGGAGGGGGTACTTGTTCGGGAAAAAGGGAGTTGAAAATTTTTGGGGTAGAATTTTTTATGAAAACTGTCATCCGCAACTTAAACCCTGCATGGGGTAGCTATAAAAATATCTTGACTTGTTGTATTATAGCACTTCAAAACAAACCATACTGATATGAACAAGGCCGAATTAATTGAACAAATCGCCAAAGATGCAGGCATTACTAAGAAACAGGCAAATGAATCTCTTGAAGCATTTACCAGTGCCGTTGTATCAACATTGAAGAAAGGGGAAACAGTTACACTTGTAGGCTTTGGTACTTTCTCTGTTTCAAACAGGGCACCCCGGAATGGTCGTAATCCTCAGACAGGTGCAACTATAAAGATCAAGGCAAAGAAGGTTCCGAAATTTAAATCCGGGAAAGATTTCTCTACTAAGGTTGCTGCTGGCAAAACCAAGAAGTAAACATTAGTCGAAGGTTTTCATAGTGATAGGGTTTATAGGGGCTGGTCTGTTCTCGGACTGGCTTTTTTATTAGATATACCCAGTCTATAGATCACTTCCCGGTATTACTGGTCATAGGAGGTATAGTGATTGGGTGTGTCTTCGTGTTATCTATATCAGCCATTGAACTTATAGGGAGAAAACTATACCATCAGAAAAGTGTAACAAAAGCAAACTGTTACTGACGCAAACTATAACACTTGCAATTTGCTATAGCC
Source organism: uncultured Bacteroidota bacterium (assembly GCA_903905065.1). Classification (GTDB taxonomy): domain Bacteria; phylum Bacteroidota; class Bacteroidia; order Chitinophagales; family Chitinophagaceae; genus Nemorincola. The sequence continues at coordinate 96,938 of CAIVEW010000004.1, forward strand.
TTTATCCATCACTGTCTTACTAGAATTGTTCGTAATTTTGGGCATGGAAAACAAACCATTTTTAGGGTCTGATCTTCATGCTAAAAGGAATAGACCCAAATCAATCACTTTATCTGCTTATACCAGAAAAGACCCTCATGGGATTTTCGCTGATACCAAAAAGCAGTACCCAAGTCTGGCTAAACTTTCAAAAAAGAAAATAGCCGATATATTTAGGGTAATTGGTGAAACTTTTGCCGATCAAGTTGTTACTAATAATCGAGGGATAAAGCTACCGGGTGGATTAGGGGGTGTTGTTACTGGCATTACCAGATTGTCAGAAAAAAGCAGAGAGAATAACATAGACTTCAAAACCTCTAAAGATTTAGGTATAATAGTCCATCATCACATTTGGCGTACTAATGGATACATTGCCAAGATATACTACACACCGAAAGTTTACGGTGGCAAGTTTATGAAAAAGTATCGCTGCAAATTTAAACCTTGCCGTAAACTACAAAGGGCTGTATCTGCAGTAATGAAAACAGAAATGGGCTATCATAATTACTTTCCATCCAGCAAGGAATACCCGATAACAAATATATTCCTGCGTAAAAATAAATACCCTAAAACCCCGTGGAGGATAACCAAAGCAGAAAAAGATAAAACAGAATTGCAGAGGTTTTTGAGGGAGGAATACGATGAATTTGCTTTTCGCCGAAAAACAGCCAGATAGCAAAAGTAGCTATAAGCGGGGGTATTGAAATTACTTTATTGTCTGTATTCTGAAAAACAGGGATTTAAGGCTGTATAGTGTCTATCCTTAACACTCTCACATTCATAAACTATCTCACTTCTCAGGTGGCCGGAGGTTGTAAAAAACATCTTTGTATTGGCGAATTTCTTTTGCTAAATTCAGGTACTATGCATAGCTTTGTACCTTGTAATACATAATAGCTGGAATTGACTTATTGACGAATCAAAAAACACAAGATGAAAGAACTAAACTGCACACAAATTCATTTTCTATATGCTGCATCAGCACTTGTAAAGGATGGTTACAACAGCCCACTAAACAGCCAGGTTAACACTGCAAATGCTCAACCTCAGCAAGTTAATGAGAATTGTAAAACAACACCTACACCAGCTAATTTGTTTGCTACTTATAGTGAGTTGCTAAAGATATTCAATATACTGCCTTAGATAGGGGTAATAAAAAACCGGTAGTTCTCAGCTACCGGAAGTATTCTTGTTAATGAATTTTGTTATGGTGTATAGCAAAGGTATTCTGTTGCTATAACCTGACAAAATCATTTTATGGTCATCGCCGATATTATACAGTGGATGTGTGTAGTAGGTTTTCTTAGAATATTCTTTAATTGGTTTAAAGCCGTAGCAAATATTTCTTCAAAGATTTCCAACCTAAAAACGCAACAGCGAAAGAGACTGCACAAATAAAAGCTTTTCTGTAACATGGACAACAGAAATGAGGTACCATATATTTAAGTATCTCAATCAAATAATAGATACCTGCAACAAATGTCCATAGTGCAATTATTGCAGTCAATTCTTGCATTACATTAGTTCGCACGTCTTCGTTGTCTTCTTCACGAGTTTCTTTATTAGTAGTCGCATAATATTCTTCATAAGTCCCAGCATATTTTAACGATATTCCTTTTGCCGTTAATTTCATGTCTGCAGTTACTCCTTTTCTCAATAAAACCCATGATCCTTTTGGTACTGCAAATACTTGAC
>CAIVEW010000005.1 GCA_903905065.1 uncultured Bacteroidota bacterium
CAATCCTGCCTGCTCCCAGTTCAGGGAAGGTGATCTTTGGCTCATCTTGTCTCATGCACTCCACAGCACTCAGGTAGTAGTCTCTGTTGCTGATGAGTGGGATCACCACAGGGATGACCGAAGAGAAGGGTGGGTCGTTGAAGGCCGTGGGGTTGTCTGGGACTGCATCATGAACACACGAGATCAGACATTCATCATCGTCATTATACCACCACCATCATCATGCCTATCATCGTCGTCGTCGACCACCACCCAGCCCAAGCACCAGACTACTCACAATCGACAGCAGCCCGTACTAGCTCGTAGATATCACCCACAGGGATCCCCCTTAGTTAATAACGCAACCCTGTTAGTGAATGGAGCTGCCGCCATAAAAATGAAACCAATGCGGAGCAGGTACACCAGGAAAATAATTGACACTGAGACACCTGGTTTCATCTTGGGAAGCACGTGGTACACAAACGGAGTGCAGCAGATAATGACCATGGGCATGTACTCGCTTTCCATAAAGCTCCTGAGGGTAAAGTCCCAGTAAGTAGCGCACATCAGAAAGAGATAACCGGCAACAAAAACGACGGTCCAGGCAAATAAGATATATTTTTTGTTAATAAGGAGACCGACGAGGCCCGCGATGAACAGGGCTGTGAAAATTTGATAGTGAAAAATGCAGCCATTAATAAAAAAATGAAATTGTGGAGACGTGAATATATTCTTAAGACGGTGAATGTCAAAGCCCGTCAGTATTTCTATTTTGCTTCCGTCATAATTATGATGCAGACCCTGGCAAAACTTGAGGACCGAGAGAAGGACCAAAATGCATGAGAAAAGTACCACCTGATGTTTTGAAAAGGAAGAAACCTGACCATTTGCAACGTAAAAGAACCATAAGTAAACTGCGGCAAGCATGACAAGTGGATGTGTCCAGATCGCCAGAAAAAAAAATCCTGTGAACAACAATAGCTGAATCCATAAGTTTTGCTTTCGCATTGCTGTAGACCGGCAGACGGCGAATGCAAGTACCAGCCACGTGATTCCCTGGTGTACTTCATTGTTGGGCCAATAATAGGTATCAGTTACGAAAACAGTAAAGTACAACCCAAGGAGTACGGCAAGACCATAGTCCATGTATTTGTAAACCAACAATAACCCAACCGCCAGGTAAAATAAATAGAACCCAGTGGAATAAAATATCATTAACCCCTTAAGTGGTAAATGCAGCCGCACACCAAGCCACGGAAAAAATTGCGAAATAAACGAGCCATAACGATGCTCTTCTATATGCATATGCCCGTCATTGATAATTCTGAATAACATATGTGGTGCATCAATATATAGCATCCGCTCTTTGAAAAATAAGATGGAAATTACCAGCAAAGCCAGCATCACCGGCAGCGTAACGTGTGCGGCCAACTTCATCGGGGAGTTTTCGACAGGTGTATTGTCCTTGTGAGGCATTGTGTAAATATAAAAAGTTAATCGCGCATTGGCTCTCCCTCAGTCAGGACGAAATTAATAACCTCAAAACCTTTGTATACTTTATATTTACCAGTAAATTTGTAAACCGCCATAGCCAGTTGAGTCAAAGATTGGCAGGCAATAGCACGAAATATGGGCCGGATACCCTTTGTTGCACTCATGTTTTTTTTCCTGTTGTTTTCTGCCGCGGCCACCGCGCAGGAACGAGGTGACGGCTCCGCTGAAGGCGGTAAGCGGCAGAGAAGAGTGGTACATGACAGAGACAGGAATGACAGTAAAAGTCGCGAAGAATTAAAGCGTGAAAGACGGGAGAACAGGCGCAAATTCAAAATTACCTGGAATACCCCCGATGGAAAGCCAGACACCGAATACTACCGGGCGTCACCGCACGGCGAAACGGACCTTGGCGCAAAGTTGGGCATTAATTTCCAGGAGATGGTCGAATCGCCTTTTTCGCCCTCGTTCAACCCTGGAATTGTGGGAGGTGGGTATTTCAGGCGGTTTTGGGGCGGATCAGGTGTGCGGGCAGAGCTACTTTTCAATACAGCCAGCTATACATCTCAGAATCCGGCATCCTATTACGCGCAGCATACCCCGGGCACAGATACGGTAACGAAGAGTGCATTCAAAACCGCATACATTTCCGTCCCTGCCATGTTCGAGCAGCGTTGCTTTCACAAGCTTTATTTGCTGTTCGGGCCGCAGTATTCCCTCCTTATCTCTTCATCAGATAAAAACGGTGAATTCACCAAGATCTACAATAAAAGCAATGTATTTTTCAAGTCTGAATTCTCATTAGTCGGTGGATTTGAAGTTCAACTGCCTCACTCATTAAGGATCGGAGCGCGATATATCAAAGGCCTTACGGACGTAAACAACAATATTTATCCAAAGGCGTATGAAGCATGGACCATAAATGCTATACAGGTTTCTTTTTCTTACAGGATATACTGATTAGGCATAGTTTTTGTTATTAAATTTGCTTAAAAACACACTCATATGAAAAAAACATTCTTACTAACCTCATTATTGTCGCTACTTTTTGCTGTTAGTCTACATGCACAAATACCTGTCGTATCAAAGGCCGCAAAAGCACTCCCGAAGGTGGATCTTGGCGTCAAGCTTGGCGCAAATTTCCAGGAGCTAAGTGGTAATTTGTCGGCTCAGTATCGCGGCGGTGTTGTGGGTGGTGTGTTTGTCGGCTTGCATAAAAACAGAATGGGCGTACAGGTAGAGGGTTTGATCAAGACGGTTGCTTATAAAGTAAATGTATCCGGTTTTAATACACTCCCTGTTCCACCAACAACACCCAGTGCGTCCGTCAATGCGATAACGCTCGAAGTACCTGTGTTATTTGAATACAAAATATTCTGGCACATCTGGGCGCAGGCTGGCCCCGAGTTCTCGTCTATACTCTCGGCAAAAGACGGCAGCACAGATTATAAAAATAAATTCGATGCGAATGACTTCGGCGCAGTTATCGGCCTTGAGGCGCACCTGCCAATGCGTCTGAATATCGGTGCAAGGTATATTTATGGGGTTACAAACATTAATAATGAATCCGAATCCCATATTGCGGGTTCAATGAAAAATCGCACAGCGCAGCTATATGTAGGGTTCCGGTTTATTTAATGACTCACCTGAAGAAATTAAAATAGCCCACACACAGCGGGCTATTTTTGTTTGTTAGTATTGGAGACAATAAAATAAGCGAGGATTATTCGCCTGTAATCAGTGTCGGAATATTTGTTTTAGAACAGGGCGACGATAACCGGAGGCGTAAAAAGGTGGTTAGGACAACCGTACTTTTTTGATCCACCGCAAGACGATAAAAACAGGGTAATTAAGACTAGCCCGATGGTTAGCGGGAACAGCATACGCCGTTTGTTTGAAAATAGCTGCATACGTTAGAATTATGAATAGTAAAAAGCTCGTTTAACTTTGTACGAAGATACGAAAAAATATGAAACACATACATTTTATAGCCATTGGCGGAGCTATTATGCACCAGCTTGCCCTGGCACTTCAACGGCAGGGATATATAGTTACCGGCAGCGATGACGAGATCACTGATCCGGCCAAAAGCAATCTGAAAGCTGCCGGTTTACTCCCGGCAGAATTTGGATGGTTCCCCGAAAAGATAACACCTCCCTCTCCTTCGGAGAGGGCCGGGGAGAGGTCATCCCCCGATGCTATAGTTCTTGGCATGCACGCCAAGGCCGACAACCCGGAATTACTGGCGGCGAAAAAAGCAGGTATTCCCGTTTACTCCTTCCCTCAATACGTATACGAAGTTAGTAAAAACAAAAAGAGGGTTGTAGTAGCTGGCAGTCATGGCAAAACGACGATCACCTCTATGATCATGCATATCCTGAAACATCAGGGAATTCAGTTCGATTACCTGGTAGGTGCCCGGGTTGCAGGTTTTGACCAGTCCGTACAGCTCACTGATGCGCCCCTCATCATACTGGAAGGGGACGAATATCCGGCTTCTGTTGAAGAAAAAAGGCCGAAGATATTCTTCTATCACCCGCACATCTCTGTTCTGAGCGGTATAGCGTGGGATCACATCAATGTATTCCCTACTTATGAGATATACTTTAACCAGTTTGAGCAATACCTGAAAGGGCTCGATAGCGGAGTTAAAGTATTTTACAACAATGAAGACAACGAAGTAAGGAGAGTGATTGCCGGAAACAGCGAAAAACTTGTTGCCCTACCCTACCAGACACCACCGTTTCATTACGCAGATGGTTTTCCGATTATGGATACTGCCGACGGCCCGGTAAAGGTTTCGGTATTCGGGCGGCACAACCTGCTCAACATGCAGGCAGCTATAGATGTATGCATGGACCTGGGAATAAGTGAGAAAGATTGCTACGCTGCTATTGCCACATTTACAGGCGCCGCACGCAGATTAGAAAAAGTGAAGGAAGAAGACGGGCTGCTTGTGTACAGGGATTTTGCACACGCCCCCAGCAAACTAAAGGCCACACTTACTGCGGTGCGGGAAGCCTATCCGGATCATCACCTGGTGGCTTGTTTTGAACTGCATACTTTCAGCAGCCTCAATGAGCAGTTTCTGTCTGAATACGCACACAGTATGGATTCCGCAGATGATGCCATCGTGTATTTCAGCCATCATGCGCTCGGGCTTAAAGGCCTCCCTCCTCTCGATCCGGGTACCGTAAGAAAATATTTTGCAAGAAATGACGTTAACGTGATTGATGAAAGGCAAAAGCTGGAAGAAACTGTAAGAACGCTGATCGTCAATCAACAAAAACCTACCTATCCCACGGGAAGGCCCGTCTTTTTATTACTTATGAGCTCAGGAACTTTCGATGGAATTGATTGGAATACTGTAAGTTCGCGTTAAGTTGTGAAATTGGTCTTTGGGAATTAAGAATTGGAGAATTGTAACCTGTCTGCCGAGGCAGCTTGGGACTGTTATAGAAATTAACATTGTTTCTCTCCCCCACCTTAATCAACGATCCAAATTCCCAACTCCAAATTACCAATTCCATAAAAATAAAAAATGTCAAAACTTACTTTAAAAAGGCCCATCATTTTTTTCGATCTGGAGACCACCGGCACAGACAATGCAAAGGACCGCATTGTAGAGCTGGCATTCATTAAACTGTCACCGGATGGCAAACGCGATAAATACACTAAGCGCCTTAACCCAGGCATCCCTGTTCCACCCGAAGTGACGCTTATTCATGGTATATCTGATGAAGACGTAAAGAACTGCCAGAGTTTCAAGCAGATCGCGAGTTCTTTGTATGAATGGATGAAAGGATGCGACCTCGGTGGCTACAACTCCAGCAAATTCGATTTACCGCTGCTGGCAGAAGAGTTTTTGCGGGCTGGTATCAACGTAGACTTTACGGAGCGCCACATGGTGGATGTCCAGCAAATATTTTTTAAGATGGAAGCGAGGACGTTGAGCGCCGCACTCAGTTTTTACTGTAACAAACAACTGGAGAACGCACACAGTGCCGAAGCAGATATTCTTGCGACCATAGACGTGCTTGAAGCGCAACTGGAGCGATACCCGGATATCGGTAGCGACGTCCCTACCCTGCATCAGTTCACCCATACCGACGAATATGTAGACTATGCCCGCAGGATCATTATGAAAGACGGCCATCCCGTTTTCAATTTCGGGAAGCACAAGGGCCGCAAGGTGGAAGATATTTTCAATAGCGAACCACAATATTACGACTGGATGATGCAGGCTGATTTTTCGTTACATACCAAACAAAAAATATCTGAGATATTAAACCGCATGAAACTGAAAAAAGCCGGTTTGAAAGGCTGATATCAACTTTTTCAAATAATTCACATTAATTCATCACATTATCGTTATTTTGCCGCCTAATTTTTTCGCCTGATTGGACAAACTTGTAATTATACCGACCTATAACGAGAAGGAGAATATAGAGAAGATCATCCGTAAGGTTTTTTCTTTGTCCGGCGGCTTTCACTTGCTGATAGTAGATGACGGCTCACCAGATGGTACGGGTGCGATCATTGAAAAACTACAACAGGAGTTCCCTCAGCAACTATTCCTGATAGAGCGTTCCGGCAAACTGGGCCTGGGCACGGCCTACATCACCGGTTTTAAATGGGCGTTGCAAAGAGGTTATGAATATATTTTCGAAATGGATGCCGACTTTTCTCACGATCCGGACGACCTCATCAGGCTTTACGACGCCTGCCACAAGGGCAAGGACCTGGTAGTTGGCTCCCGGTATACCAGGGGTGGCAAGGTGGTCAATTGGCCGTGGGACCGCATATTTATCTCCAAGGGCGGTGCGTTATACACGAAACTGATCACGTGGATGCCGGTTAATGACCCAACAGCCGGCTTTGTGTGCTACAACCGGAAAGTACTCAGTGCCATCCCGCTCGACAAAGTTCACTTCGTTGGTTACGCCTTCCAGATAGAAATGAAGTACCGCGCCTGGAAGCTGGGCTTCAAAATAGGCGAAGTGCCTATTACCTTCAAAGACCGTAAAGAAGGCGTCTCCAAAATGTCGGGCAGTATCATCAAGGAAGCTATGTATGGCGTATGGAAAATGAGAGGTTTTTCGAACCATCACTAGAAAATCCCAAATTCTAAAACCCAAATTCCAAAACCTTAATCCTATTCTCTGCAATGGAGTACAATTCGTGGAAAAGCAGAATTACCTCCGACCCTAAACAATGCGGTGGGCAGCCCTGCATTAGGGGAATGAGGATACGTATAATCGATATTATCGACTTGCATGCCAGTGGTCTTACTCAGCACCAAATATTGGAAGAGCTCCCTGATCTTGAAAGAGCAGACGTTGAAGCTGCCCTAAAATATGTGAGCTATAAATTGGGGTCTGTTTATGCTGCTTAAAAACGTTATTTGCTACCTTTCTCCGCAATAAAATTGAGTCCAAAAAAGGAAATACTCCTGCAAACACCTTTTCCTGTTTGTATTTGCCGCTCTTTTGCCGATTAGCGTCAGTACAGCTAGTAGCCGTCAGACGCGTTAAGGGGTTCCCAATGTCTTAACCTCAAAGCCCGCCCTTTAGGCAATGTCATTTAGTTAAGGAGAACAATCCCGAAGGGATGGTATTATTATAGAAAATGAATGTTCGTAATGCGCTAACTCCGAAGGTGTGGCATAATTGGCAATCGATCAAGGAAGCCTAACTAAATGACATTGTCCTTTAGGGTAAGGCATTTTTCTCCGCAATAAAATTAAGCCCAAAAAAGAAGTACTCCCGGCGAACACCTTTTCCTGTTTGTATTTGCCGCTCTTTTTCCAATAGTTTTTCCGGATCTGAAAAACGGTACGTGATTGGCAGATAGTAGCGCACATATTGTACACTGGCTTTGTTGATGTGAAATTGATTCTTTTCAAACAACCATTCCCAACTATCCAGGCTGCGAATATTCTCATTGCCTATAAGAATATCTTTTTGCAGTTTTTCATCCCAGATGCTGATAATACGCTTATTGCCCCTGTATTTATAAAGTTTTATGCTCTGAATAATATTGTTGCCGTTTTCTTCTATGGAAAGTACCTTACCACCCGGTTTAAGGCTATCGTGAAATATCTGCAGGGCGTCATCTATTGGCTCCAGGTGATGAAGCGTGTCCTGTACTACGATCCAGTCGTAACTGGACGGCGCAGGGTGATTATCAAACAAATTTTCGTAACTGCAGGTAAAAAGAGAAGTGTCGCCATACTGACTCCAATAAGCAATCCGTTTTTGTATCGTGTCGTAATAGAATTCCAGCGTAGTGCCATGCGTACTGATTCCATTCATAGCCAGGTAAAGACATGTGGTGCCATAACCGCAGCCACAGTCCCAAATAGACGGTTCATAAACCCCCTTGCTACCATTCTGCGGCATATCCACAAGGTTCTTCTGAATATATCGAAGGCGCTCTAAAAAATAATTTCTCCGGAAATGCCATGAAGACTTTTTCCCGAGAAACTTATAATAAGGCTGCATTTCTGTATGTACTTCAAGCTCTTTTAGCATCAGCTCAAAGAACCGCTCTGGCGACATCATGTGGGGTCAAAAGTAATCAATATGGTCTAAAGGCAAAAGCCATACGTGCAAAGTTCATAACGCAGCAGCAATTGTATGAATAAGTTTTTCTACAGGAAGACCGTTGCGATAATCCGGCAGGAATTAAAGAACTTTACCGGAATGAACTTCGAGGAAGGGTATATATCGCTGGACAACGAACGGCTCCATTATCTGAAAACCGGAACAGGCAAGCGCCTGCTGCTTGCGTTTCACGGATATGGAAACGATGCGGGTATTTTCAAGCCAATTGAAGAATACCTCACCAATGAGTTTACAACTCTTTCTTTCGACCTGCCTCATCACGGAAGGAGCACTTGGAGTGATGCGCCCATGACAAAAAAAAACCTGGTACAAGTGATCGAAACTGTGAAGAAACAATATAACGTCAAAAAGGTATCATTACTGGGCTATAGCCTCGGCGGCAGGGTCTGCCTTGCAATTATCGAAATGTCGCCGGGAGACATAGACCGTGCAACGCTTCTGGCTACAGATGGCCTGGTACCGAACAATTACTACGCCTTCTTTACCAACACCAACCTTGGCAAAAAAATGTTCACAAACATGCTGCAAGAGCCGGCAAGGTATTTCAGGGTAATGGAATGGTTTAAAAAATTACACCTTGTACACCCAAGTCGTTATAAATTTGCGATGCATTCCCTTGGTACGCCGGAAGCCCGTAATCTATTATTGAACGTGTGGCCGGCAATGAGTAAACTCATTCCGTCGCGCGCCCGGTTGCGGAGTGTGATATCAAAGCACCGCATTCCCATCACCCTGTTTATGGGGGCCAACGACAAAATAATGCCACCCAGGCTGGGTGCGCAGTTCAAATCGGGGCTTGACTCGGTACAAATGCACATTCTGAATCGCGGGCACATTATCGTCGATCACGAAAATGCAGAGCAGATCGCTAAATCACTTTTATGATAATGCTGCTGACCATTATTGTGTGTACGCTTTTGACATCGGCTTATGTCATGCTGATGCTTGCGTATATCAAAGGTTGGGCAACACAAAGTGATTTTGTATTACCTCTGATCTATAAGCCTCACACCCGTGTATCAGTGATCATTCCGGCCCGCAATGAAAGCCAGAATATAGGTGCGTGCATCGAATCGATACTTGGACAAAAGTATCCTGAGGACCTTTTCGAGATAATCGTGGTCGATGATCATTCTGAAGACTACACCGTAGGCGTCGTGGACGAATATACAGACCGGAACGTTCGATGTATAAAGCTCTCGGATATTGTAGGCCCGGGCAATGCGATAAATGCGTACAAAAAGGCCGCACTGGCTGCCGGCATAGCCCATAGCAACGGTGAGCTGATCGTAACCACAGATGCCGACTGTGTAGCTCCAAATGCCTGGCTGATGCACCTTGCGGCTATGTACGAATTGCACAACCCGGCGATGATCGTTGCCCCGGTGATCTATTCGGCCAAATCTACCCCGATCCACTTATTCCAGCTTATAGATTTTATGGGAATGCAGGGTGTCACTGCCGCAGCTCACAGGCTTGGCCTTGGAAACATGAGCAACGGAGCTAATCTCGCCTTCAGTAGGGTCGCTTTCATGCGGGTGAAAGGATATGAGGGGACTGAACACCTGGCATCAGGAGACGACTACTTGCTGCTGATGAAGATAAAGAAGGCTTACCCCAACGGTGTCGCCTACCTCAAATCGCCAAAAGCCATAATTACTACCGCACCTCAGCCAGATTGGGCTAGTTTTCTTGGGCAGCGCATCAGGTGGGCATCTAAGTCTGGTAAGTATAACGATATGCGGCTCACCCTTATTCTGTTGCTTGTTTATCTGTTCAATTTTTCATTGCTTGCGCTTGGTATCGGCGGATTCTTTACGCCTGAGCTATGGTACATAGCCGGCCTCATGCTGACAACAAAGATCGTCGCAGAGTTGGTGTTCATCATCCCCGTAGCATGGTTCTTCAGGAAAGAATGGACACTCGGCTATTTTCCGCTCCTGCAGCCGCTGCACGTTATCTATATAGTACTTGCTGGCTTTCTTGGCTTCCTGGGCGGATATAAATGGAAGGGAAGAAGGGTAAAATAAAATTGAAAAGAAAAAAATCCAAAAACCAAAATAGCTGCATTAATGTAGTATTGGTATGCATTGCGTATACGTCTACCGTGTACCGCAAAAATCCTACTGAAAAGAATTAATGCTGCCCCAATGCCCTAACCTCAAAACGCACTCTTTAGCGGCTGGGGGTAAGGGTGGGCGCTACCATGTAATTACACAACTTGAATAGCACTCTTGCTCCAACAATGGCGTCTATCCCATCGCCTACGTGATCACCGCTGGATACCTCATTGAGGTCAAACCCGATTATCTCCCTGCCAGATGCGTGCAGCATTTTGAATAGGTAAAATATTTGTTCTGTTTCAAATCCACCGGGTACAGGGGTCCCGGTGTTCGGGCATAGCTTGGGATCAAGGCCGTCTATATCAAAACTGATGTATACCTTTTGCGGAAGCGTATCAATTATCTTGCTGCAGATATCCTTCCATAATACGCCTTCGTATTGCTGCTCCTTGATGTCTTTGTCGAAGAAAGTAATTACACGTCCGTTGCTTTGGGCGATGATGTCCAGTTCCTCATTACAGTAGTCGCGGATGCCTACTTGAACCAGTTTGTTTACTTGTGGTATCTGCTGCAGGACATTGTACATAATAGACGCATGGGAATAAGTGAACCCCTCGTACGCATCGCGCAGATCAGCATGGGCGTCTATCTGCAGTATACCAAAGTCGTTATGAACCTCGGACAGCGCTTTAATGAAGCCAAGCGGAGTGCTATGGTCTCCGCCTATAACGCCCACTTTTTTCCCGCTCTTCAGCAAGTTCGCGGTCATTTCATACACCCAGTCAACCAGGAGTTTGCCGCCATCATTTATTTCGTCCAATTTCTCAGCAAGCTGTTCATTTTCAGCTATCTCGCCGCCTTCCACCATGTTCGATATAATGAGTTCGGCACATTGGCGCAGGTAGTCGCTTTTTATTCGGATGTTCTTATCTATCGGCTGCATATAAAAACCTTTTTTCCAGCCATCCTTCACATCCGGATCGAAAAGGTCAACCTGCATAGCCGCATTAAAAATATTTTCAGGCCCACGGGCAGTGCCACGCCTGTATGAAACGGTAACTTCCCAGGGTACAGGCAGCAACACGAGCTGCGCTTCTTCTTCCGTGAAAGGAAGGCCAAATATATTGTTCGATTTCAGCCCAACTGAGTTGGGATCAAAGTTTGAAAGGTCAGACATGGCGCAAAAGTAATTTAAAAAATTTCAGTACCGAACATGCGGTTACAGGTACCCGATACAATGTGCACTTCCGCAATTGCACTTCACTTTTCCATCGTGATGTGTAGGCCCGTAATTACAGGTCAGCTCTTCGCCGGGTTCAATATCCCTTAAAGCATAAAACTCAACGTGATATCCGCTTACACGCATAAACGTATTAGGGCCGCACGAATGATTTATATAGCGCAGTTCATTCCCGTTTACCGATGCATCAATCGCCATTCCATTCCACAACTCCACAATGGCAATCGATTCGTTTCCCAGTTGCTTTGCCTTTTGCCGCGCTGCCCTTTTTGTGATTATTGTACCGCCCAGTGAACCTATTTTTTTCCTGCCCGGTATTCTTGAACCCGCATATACACCTTTGCCCTGTATCTTACTTTTAGCAGTTTTGACAGGATAGAATACTAAGAATTTATTTTCCATTTTCCAATAATATCTAGGTTATGAAACCCGAAGATAAAAAATCATGGGATGGTCGCCAGGTGTATTTGCAATAACAGCCAGCATCTTAAGTGATACTGTGACCCCCAAATCCGAAAGGCTACCATTAAAACGGTAGCCTTTCGTCATTCAGCATTCACAAAAAAATTATTGCTCCACCATAAAATGGAAGACCTGCTGCTTGTCGCCGGCGCTGACATTCATAATATACATACCACTGGCCAGTGTATTATTCAGCTTCACCTTTTCGTTCATTGCACCGTTATGCACAACAACTTTGGTCTTGTAGATCACTTGTCCAAGCATATCGGTGACTTCCATTGTCACTTCTGCATCTCCGGTATTGCCAAGCTCGCCATTGATGTAGAACTCACCTTTATTCGGATTTGGTATCAAGCGGAGGTTTGCATTCCCGATCACTACAGTGGCTACACCGACATTAACGGTGATCCCCACGGTAGCAGAATCCGACAAGTTACAGCCATTAGTGCCAACCACAACGCAGGTTATTGAATCTCCATTATTGAAAGTGTTGGTATACACCGAATCTGTAGCACCCGGAATAGGCGAATGATTCAACATCCATTGGTACGTTACGGGGCCGCCAATTACCAGATTCGCGGTCAATGTATCCACAGCTCCAGTATGAATCGTAAGGCCGGGTACCGCAGTAATATTTACTATCGGTGCCACACTTACACCTACATGCAGGATCACGGAGCTTACTGCCGTGTCGACAGTAAGACAAGGATAGTTGCTGGTAAGTTCAACTGCCACCGAATCCCCGGTTGAAGGCGCATACGAATAAGAAGAGCCCGTGCCGACAAATGTGCCGTTCACACTCCACGTATAGGCAGGAGCTGCGCCTCCAAATGCCGGAGTTGCCGTAAACGTAACGACCGTTCCCGCGCAGACCGTTGTACCCGGATCAACAGAAATGGTAACAGCGGGGGTTGCGTGTTCAAGCACAGTCATGGTGTCGCTTGCAGAAACTGTATCCGGTACAGCGCACGCTGCACTGCTTATCATTGTCACCTCCACTACATCGCCATTCACAGGCGTATAGTTATAGGTGCTGCTTGTGGCTCCTACGACAGCCGTTGTGTTTACAGACCAGGAATAAGCCGGAGATCCACCACCGTTCACGCCTGTTGCAGTAAAAGTGACTGCGCTGCCGGAACAGGAGGTGTCACCAATGCCAGTTGCCACTGAGATAGAAGGAGTAACCATAGCTATCACTGTGATAACGGCACTGTCGGCCATATTACTGCTGCAACCCGATGTAGCGTTTGCTGCGGATACCGTATAGGTACCGCCAGCGGTAAGCAAGCCAAAGTCAAGCGGTGTTGATCCTGTACCCGGGAAAGTGCCCGCGGATACACCATCTTTATATAAAGTGTAGATGACACCACTTTCCGACACATCAAGGAAAATATGCTCTCCATCGCCGGTCGCGCAATAAGAGCCGCCGCCGGAAACGTGACCAATCGCCGGCGTAAGGTTCATGGTCACTGAAAGAACACCCGACATGTTGCTTAAGCATCCTGTAATGTTGTTGCTTGCACCTACTGTATAAGTACCCGCCGGATAAGTACCGAAGCTAAACGCCCCAGGAACACCGATCATAGTAGCAACAGAGGTCCCGGCATTATATAAGGTGTAAGTGACCCCGGTATCAGAACCACTCACGCCTAAAGCAACACCACCATCCACAGAACAATAGGAACTTGTGCCTGTAACTGAATACACGACCGGAGCAGGATTCATTATTATCACAGCACTGTCGGCCATGTTACTTCCACAACCGGTAACCGAATAACTTGCGGCAACGGTATAGGTACCAGCAGCAGTTTGCGGGCCGAAATCAAGCGGGCTACCGGTTCCGGCAACGGCGTTAATCAACGTTGCGCCATCATATAAGCTGTAAATAACACCAGTATCGGATGCGTTAAGACTTACATCAACACCACCCGTACCTTCACAATAAGTACCACCTCCGGTAACACCGTAAACCGCAGGTACCGGGTTCATGGTAACAACCGGTGCACCCGACATTACTGATGCGCATGAAGTAATATCATCAACCGCGAAAATGGAAACAGTACCTTCAGTCGTATCAAATCCAAAGTTGAGCGGGCCGCCTATGCCGGCCATTAATGTGCTGCTCGCCCCAATAAACATGCGATAGCTTACGCCGATATCCGAATTTGTAAGCGTGATATCCACACCGTCAGTGCCGGCACAATACGCGCCGCCACCTATCACGTTATAAACATGAGGTAAAGAATCAACAATAACGCGTGCGCTGTCTGCCATAGAGTTCTGGCATCCTGTATGTATGTTTGTACCCACCGCAAAATAGGTGCCCGGCGCAATCTCCGAACCAAAATCAAAACTAAGTCCCGTCCCCAACACGGCGCTGCCGGTTGCAGCAGAACCGAGATATAATTGGTAGCTGACACCGGTATCAGAACCGCTGAGTGAAACCACTATACCGCCGGTGCCGAAACAATAAGCTGTATCGCTTTCGGTAACAGAGTAGGCATTTGGCAGCGGGTTTACGGTCACTGTAGCGGCTCCGCTCATCCCGATGTTACATAATGTCGAAGTATTAGTTGCCAGCACCGTATAAGTCCCGTTTGCGGTTTGCAGCCCGAAATCAAGAGCACTTCCGGTACCAGGCATCACGCCTAAACCTGTCGAACCATTGTATAACTGGTAGCTGATGCCCGATTCCGAGCCATCCAGGCCCACGTGTACTCCTGTGTCGGACGAACAGAATCCACCGCCACCGGTAACGTTAAATGTGCCAGGCAACGGATTTACGGTTGCGATCGTTGTATAAGACGCAGTACAAGCTGAACCCGCACCATTACTCACCACAACCGTGTAAATACCGGAAGCAGCGGTTGTAGCACCTGGCACACTGGCATTAGCAGTTCCCGGGTTAGTTATCGCAACCGGCCCGGACCATGAATATGCTGTAACGTTTGAAGCGCCTATCGCATTAAGATCAAGCGTAGACCCCGCGCATATAGCACTGTTGTTGGTTGCGTTTGCCAATGAAGGGACCGCATTAACTGTAACGGCGACAAAATATGGCGTAGAAGGACTGCAACCAGGCTGAAGGCTGCCATCGGATACGGTTAATGTATAAGTACCGGTAACCGTCGGTGTAGCCGTAGGATTTGTGGCGCTGGTCGAAGACAGGGCTGCGCCGGCCCATACGAACTGAGTTGCCCCGCCGGACGGATTAGCAAACAGATCAACGGTACCGCCAACACAAATAGGCCCGTCGCCTGAAGGGCTCGCAGCAGGGGTCGGATTTACGCTAACCGTAGTAAAATATTGTGTATTTGGGAAACAACCAGGTTGGGTACTTCCATCAGATACAGTAAGTGTATAAGTGCTGGTTGCAGTAGGCGTTGCAGTCGGGGCTAAAGCCGTTACTGATGACAGGTTCGGGCCCGTCCATACATAAGCACTGGCGCCGCCTGAAGGACCAGCTGAAAGTGTCACCGTTCCACCATTGCAGATATATCCGTTATTACCCGGGGCTGCTACCGGTGTTGGATTCACACTAACAGTAGTGGTAAACTGGGTCAGCGGCGCACAACCTGCATGCCCGCTACCGTCGGTTACCATCAGCGTATAAGTGGTGGTTGTGGTCGGTGTGGCAGTAGTTACATCTGCAGATGTACTGCCGGTAATATTATCACCCGTCCAGGCAAATGTACTTGCACCGTTTGCTTCGTTTGCCGTAAGCGTTACGGTCCCGCCATTGCATATATACCCGTTGTTGGTCGGCAAAGCTGATGGTACCGGATTTACAGAAACCGTGGTATTAAACTGGAGCACACAACCGGGTTGGCTGCTGCCATTGGTTACAGTAAGTGTATAAGTGCTGGTGGCAGTCGGGTTTGCGCTGGTAATATCAGCAGAAGTCGAACCAGTAATATTAGCACCCGCCCATAAGAATGTGATCGCGCTGCCACCTTCATTCGCGTTGAGTATCGCAGTTCCTCCATTGCAGATATACCCGCTGTTTGTGGGTGCCGCAGTTGGTGCATCATTAACAACCACTGTCGTAAAATATGGAGTGGTTGGCGCACAGCCAGATTGTGTACTGCCATCAGAAACCGTAAGTGTATAGGTGGTGGTAACAGACGGTGTAGCCGCAGTAGTTGCGCCAGTGATCGACAAGAGGCCTGCGCCACTCCAAATAAAGGAAGTTGCACCTCCCGCCGGATTAGCGGAAAGCGTTGCTGCCCCTCCATTACAAATATAACCGTCATTGGTAGGCAGAGCAACCGGCGTTGGATTTACAGAAACAGTCGTAAAATATTGGACACCTGTTGCGCAGCCCGAAAGACCGCTGCCGTCCGACACCGTAAGCGAATAAGTCGCAGTAGCACCGGGTGTAGCGGTAGTGGTAGCGCCCGTAGTTGAAGTAAGGGCAGGACCACTCCATGTAAATATCGTAGCTCCGCCGGACGGATTCGCAGAAAGGTTTACTGTACCACCGATACATATGTAGCCATCGTTGGAAGGTGCAGCACCTGGAGCTGCGTTTACCGTGAATGTTCCAACGTTATTAGATAATACTGCAGTATTGCAGCCAGATGCATTTTGCAGCGATGTTATTGTAACGGTCGTAGAACCTATACCCGAAAGATCCGATGATGGAATAGTAAACGTACCGCTGCTGGCACCCATTGTGAGTATAGCAGTATGGCCTACTGCTGTATTTGCACCGTCGAGGTTATAGGTGGCCGTAAAAGTAGCCGTACCTAAAGATTCGGAATTAACGGTCACATCGGTTGATGCCCCAAGGCAAACAGAAGGAACCGTCGGCGAACTAAAATCAGAAACATCAGGTGGCGTATTAACTACAAACATACCCGACACGGCGATTGTGCTGCCCGCGCAACCCGCAGCTGTAGCTGTCAGCGTGTAGGTACCTGCATCAGCCAGGCTAACGGAAGAAATAGAGGTAGTTTCAGAAGACGATGATACTATATCGGCAGGAACAGGGCCCGACCACAAATAGTCAACCCCGAAGCCGTCTCCGGAGTCGGTACCGAGAAGTGATACACCAACGCCGACGCATGTGGGTGAGGGGGTAACATTTACAGCAACCCATGACGGCAAAACATTTACCGTTAGCGCGGAAGAAGTTCCTACGGTACTGCCGGAACATCCCGGAGCTGTCGCTGTTAATGTATAAATGCCACCATCAGCCAACACCACAGACGCTATGTCGGTGTTTTCAGATGAAGCAGAAGTTACATCTGCCGCGCCAGGGCCCGTCCATGAATAACTTACACCAACACCATCGCCCGAATCACCGCCGAAAAGAATAACGTCGTTTCCAACGCAAGCAGGAGTGGGCGAAACGTTAGCCGTAACTGTTGTCGGCAAAACATTCACGGTGAGGAAACCTGATGTACCAACAGCGGCCCCAGAGCAACCAGGTGCTGTAGCCGTTAAAGTATATACACCGGCATCCAGAAGGCTTGCCGAAGCAATTCCCGTATTCTCGGAAGAGGATGATAAAATATCCCCACTTACGGGTCCTGCCCAACTATACATAGCGCCAAAACCATCTCCGGAATCGCCACCGACAAGCGAAATAGCACTACCCACACACGCTGGTGTTGGCGATACACTTGCAGTAACCAAAGAAGGTAATGCATTCACCGTTAATGCCGCGGATGTGCCGAATCTGCTGCCAGTGCAACCCGGTGCAGTTGCGGTTAGCGTATAAATACCTGCATCGCCCATAGCGGCAGAAGCGATCACAGCTGTTTCCGACAATGCACCGATAATGTCGCCCGTAACAGGACCCGTCCATGAATAGTTAATCCCAAAACCATCGCCCGAGTCGCCACCAAAAAGTGTTACATTGTCCCCCTGGCAAGCCGGCGTTGGAGAAACGCTGGCGGTAACTGTTGTCGGCAAAACATTCACGACCAGCAACCCGGTCGTACCAACAGCAACGCCCAAACAACCGGGCGCAGAAGCAGTTAACGTATATGCACCAGCATCCGCTAGGCTGGCTGACGCGATTCCAGTGTTTTCAGACGATGCGGATAATATATCTCCGCTTACCGGGCCGGACCACGCATAAGTTACACCAATGCCATCACCTGAATCACCCCCAAAAAGTGAGATAGCGCCACCTACACACGCAGGTGTGGGTGATACACTTGCGGTCACTGTGGTCGGCAAAACATTCACTGTTAAGGCTGATGATACACCAACACTGCTGCCGGAACATGCCGGAGCGGTAGCCGTTAAAGTATAAACACCAGCATCACCAGTAGCGGCTGAAGCAATTACCGCTGTCTCAGACAATGCTCCGATAATATCGCCGGTTGCAGGACCGGTCCATGAATAGTTAACTCCGGAACCATCACCTGAGTCGCCGCCGAAAAGAGTAATATTATCACCCTGGCAGGCAGGAGTTGGAGAAACGCTCGCCGTAACAGTGGTCGGTAGTTTATTCACCGACTGAGGCAAAGACACTCCTACCACGGGAACACAGCCAGCGGCAGTGACCGTTAATGTATAACTGCCCGCATCGCCTACAGCAGCGGTATTTATAGAAGTATTTACTGAAGTTGGATCGCTGATATCCCCGGTGACCGGGCCAGTCCACGAATAACTAAGCGAAGTGCCATCCGATACATTACCGGAGAGGCTGATCAGGTCGCCCGCACAAACGGTTGCAGGCGACGTTGTTGGAGCAACCGACGATGGCTGTGAATTCAAAACCAGTGGTATGGAACTGACTGCTGTATTAGGACCTGCACAGCCCGCAACTGTTGCGCTTATTGTGTAAGTCCCGGCATCCACAGCAGATAATGGATTGACGCTGGCAGTAGTCAATGAGTTTGGGTTAATAATGTCAGATCCACCAGGGCCTGCCCATGTATAAACGATCGGTCCCGCTCCTGGCGTACTTAATGTAGCAGCCAGTGTCATACTCCCGCCTATACATGCCGGGTTCGTAGTCTCTGTCACATCTGTGAAAACAGGCAATTGATTCACCGCTAACGATGTAGTTACAGCTGTTGTGTTTCCACATGTATTAGTTGCGGTTAAGGTATACACTCCGGCATTCGCGGTGGTCACACTCAATATTTCAGTACTTACGGTTGCCGTAGAAGTCATTGCCGCACCACCAGCGGGGCCCGCCCATGAATAAGTGGTCGCACCTGTTGCTGCGCCATTAAGCATGAGGCTGCTGCCCACACACAATGGCGTGGATGAAAGGCTGGCTGATACCAATGTTGGCGGCTGGTTTACGACCATGGCGCTCGTACTGGTGCCAATGGCATTGCCGGCACAGCCTGCGACAGTCGCGGTAATAGTATATATACCGGCGTTACCAAGGGCGAGAGGGTTTACGCTTGCCGTAGTCAATGAGCCGGGGTTAGTGATCGCAGTTCCTCCGGGACTCGTCCAGGTATAGGCTATAGGCCCAGAACCTGCCGTACTTGTTGTAGCCGCAAGCACCATGCTATTGCCTACGCAGGCCGGATTTGGTGTTTCAGTAACGCCTGTAAAAACAGGCTTTTGGTTTACAACCATAGCGCTTGTGCTCGTCATACTGGCAGTGCCGGCACATCCGGGAACAGACGCGCTGATTGTATATACCCCCGCATTGCCTGCGGCTAACGGATTTACACTTGCAAGCGTCAATGATGCCGGGTTAGTTATCGCGGTGCCTCCTGGCCCTGTCCATGTATAAACAATAGGCCCGGCTCCCGCCGTACTTGTAGCGGCGGCGAGTACCATGCTGCTGCCTACGCAGCCAGGATTGGGTGTTTCCGTTACACCGGTAAAAACAGGCTTTTGATTTACCACCATCGCACTTGTGCTCGTCATGCTGGCGGTGCCGGCACACCCGGCAACGGACGCGCTTATTGTATATACCCCCGCATTGCCTGCCGCTAATGGATTTACGCTTGCAAGCGTCAAAGATGACGGGTTAGTTATCGCTGTGCCTCCCGGCCCTGTCCATGTATAAACAACAGGCCCGCCCCCCGCCGTACTTGTTGTGGCGGCAAGCACCATGCTGCCGCCTACGCAACCAGGGTTGGGTGTTTCCGTTACACCTGTAAAAACAGGTTTTTGGCTTACTACCATTGGGCTTGTGCTCGTCATACTGGCGGTGCCTACACATCCCGCAACGGTAGCGCTTATTGTATACACTCCCGCATTACCCGCGGCTAATGAGTTTACACTCGCTGTTGTTAGCGAGGTCGGATTCGTGATCGCTGTGCCCCCCGGGCTTGTCCATGTATAGGCAATCGGCCCGGACCCTGCTGTGCTGGTAGTGGCCGCAAGTACCATGCTGCTGCCCACGCAACCCGGGTTTGGCGTTTCAGTAACTCCGGTAAATACAGGTTTTTGGTTTACTATAATTGTCGTCGAATTTGTGCTGGCAACAAACGTACCCGCAGCAATACTTCCGCATCCGGCTGTGGATGTTCCAAAACTCCAGCTAATTTTTAAATACAGGCCGCTATTTACGCCAGTACCCGAAAATGTCCCGGGAGTGGAATAGGTAAATGTATTCGCGGGCAAAGTAAACGCCACCGATATTCCAGGGGCGGTGGGTGTACTCGTATACACGGCAACGCCATTGAAAAACCACACGGCTGTCCAAGTGTTTGCAGAGGCCCCACCATTAAGACCGCAATCGGTAACGGTAGCAGTAAAAGCTGTATTTTGTAATCCCACACACGTTGTCGTTGTTCCGCCGGTAGGAGCGCCGATGTCTGCCGCCGATGTATACCAATCAATGGCAATACCAAAACTCTTAGTGGAAGAAAAACTTAGTAATATTATCAGGCATATTATTTTGAATCCGTTTTTGATTGAGTTTAGACCCAACGAAAGGTCTGCCTTAGAAGATAAAACTCTGAATAATTTCGTCTTTTTTGTTTTCAGGCTTGTAAAGTTGTGCATAGGTTAGTTTTTAGTGAAATAATTTTGCTTTCTGTGGTAAATAAGTGATTTGTTGTGGTGTACAATGCACTATTTGGTTAAAGAACACAAGACATTGAATTTAATGGCATATTTCAAGTGTGTAAAAATAAGGCTTAAAGATCAATTGCACAAAAAAAAGTATCTATTATTTATATAAGGACTAGCCACAATGCAATAGGTCCTACCCGTAAATAGCTAATCGTGAGCAAAATCCATACCAAAAAAGAGCGGCTTTAATATAACAAAAAAGCGAAAGTATAATCTTTCGCTTTTTTGTTAAAACCCAAATGCAATTTCTATTGCTCGACGACGAAGTGGAAGACCTTAGTTACATCGGATGAATGTAGATTCAGAATATACATGCCATTTGACAGTGTGTTATTGAGTCTAATCTTCTGATCCATCACGCCGCTGTGCACAGTTACCTTGTCTTTATAGATCACCTGTCCAAGCATATCAGTTATTTCCATAGTCACCACATCCTCAATTGAAGTGCCGAGCGTACCACTAATGGAGAACTCGCCTTTATTTGGGTTAGGGATTAATCTCAGGTTGGCCTCTCCTGACACCACCGGAGTAATACCGACATTATACACGGTAATGCTGATAGTATTGAAGCCAGAAAGCGCGCAGCCGTTTGTGCTGGTTGCCTGACAGGTTACCGAATCGTTGTTGTTAAACGTGCTGATGTAAGTTGAGTTCGTTGCACCGGCCATCACTACATTATTAACAAGCCATTGATAGGTAACAGGACCACCGCTTGTAATTTCGCCTATCAAAGTATCCGTTTCACCAGTGTGTATTGCTCGACCCGGAACAGCAACGATCTCCACCACCGGAGGTATATCCGCACCAACATGAATACCAAGATCAGCTGATGCTGTGTCATGAATCAGGCAGGGATAATCGCTTGTAATTTCTACAGATATGTTGTCGCCATCCAGGGGTACATAACTATAAGTTGCTCCGGCTGTCAATACAGTAATACCATTTTTCTGCCATGTAAACGTAGGAATTGCACCTCCGAAAGCAGGCACCGCGGTAAACGTAACAATTGTATTTGCGCACACTGTGCTACCCGGATTAGCTGAAATCGTAACACCAGGAGTTGCATGATCGAGTACCGTAATGGTATCTGAAGCAGATACTGCAGCAGGTGTCGCGCATGTGGCACTGCTCGCCATTATACCCATCACCACATCTCCGTTTGCCGGAACATAGATGTATGTACTGCTCGTAGCACCTGTTACTGTTGTTCCGTTCACACTCCATGAATAACCGGGGGTTGCACCGCCGTTCACCCCGGTAGCAGTAAACGTCACCGAACTGCCAAGACAGGATGTGTCACCTATGCCAGTTGAAACAGAAACAGATGGTGTAACCGGAGTTACGACATTGATAACTGCACTGTCTGCCATGTTGCTACCACAACCCGAAATAGCGTTAGCTGCAGACACCGTATACGTGCCCGCAGTGGGCAGTGAGCCGAAGTCGAGCATAGACCCGGAGACGGAACTAGTGAACGTACCCACAAAGGTACCGTCATTATACAAGCTGTAAGTGACGCCGGTATCAGACGAACTGAGGAACACGTGAGGAGCACCCGAGCCGGCGCAATAGCTACCACCGCCGGTAACGCCATATACGACAGGCGACGCGTTCTCCGTAATTGTCCGCACACCCGACATATTACTCATACATCCGGTAAAGTTATAAGCCGCGCTCACGGAGTAGCTACCGGCAGGGAAAAATCCGAAATTGAGTGAAGACGCAGAGAGCGTAAAAGTGCCCACGGGAGCCGCCAGGTTGTATAATGTGTAAGTCACCCCGGTATCAAAACCACCTAAACCGATAGCTACTCCAGGGTCTGACGAACAATAAGGGCCTCCGCCGGTCACAGAATAAATGGTTGGTGCCATGTTCTCGACGATTACTGCACTATCAGCCATTGCCGCGCTACATCCGGTAAACGTACGCAATGCAGATACCGTGTAAGTACCCGCCGCGGTCTGGGGACCAAAACTGAGCGTACCGCCACCAATTCCCACCACAGAAGTTACAAAAGAAGCACCATTGTACAGGCTATAAGTAACGCCCGTATCGGAAGTGCTGAGGCTGATATTTACTCCGCCGGTGCCCTCACAATATGTGCCGCCTCCGGTTACATTATAAACTGTGGGTAGTGGATTAACACTGATAACCGGCGTGCCACTCATTACGGAATGACAATGTGTTGTGTTATTTGTAGCGACTACGCTAACAGTACCCGCAGCCACCTGGAAGCCAAAGTCAAGCGAACCTCCAGTTCCACCTTCAGTTCCAAGGCTACCAATAATGCTGCTGTTGTAGATATCATAGCTAATACCTGCATCGGAGCCGCTGAGCCCGATGTCAATACCCGCTCCACCCATACAATATCCGCCGCCACCGGTCACAGTATACAACCGTGGAAGTGAATCAATGACGATCGATACATAGCCGGTGAGCATACTTTGGCAACCGGTGGTCGCGTTGGTTGCAATAGCGAGATAATCGCCTGCCCCGGTTTCATAACCAAAACTAATAGAACTGCCCGTACCAGCGGTATCATCGCCAACAGGATATGACCCCAGGTAAAGCTGGTAATTGATACCTACCTCAGAACCGCTCAATGAAACGATCACCCCTGTGCCGCCAAAGCAGTAGTCGGTACCGCTGCTGGTGAGGCTATACGTACTAACAGGCGATGGGTTCACACTCACGGCAGCACTGCCGTTCATGTTGCTGGCGCAGAAGGTAGCCGCATTGGTTGCCAACACAGTATAAACACCCACTGCTGTATATAATCCGAAGTCAAGAGCGCTTCCGGTACCAGACAACGTAGTGCCCCCTGCGGATCCAAGGAATAATTGATAGTTAATACCTGACTCGGATCCATCAAGGCCAACATGCACGCCCGTATCATCGGAACAATACCCACCGCCTCCGGTAACATTAAACACCGCTGGCAATGCATTGACAGTAGCCACAGTTGTATAGGACGCTGTACATCCCGAACCGGCACCGTTATTTACAATCACAGTATAAGTACCGGAAGCATTTGTTCCCGCACTGGGCACGCTCGCAGTTGCCGTCAGCGGATTGGTGATTGCAACGGGTCCTGACCAGGAATAGCCCGTAACGTTTGCCGCGCCAACAACGCCAAGAAGCAGATCTGACGTCGCGCATATCGGGCTGTTGCTTGTCGCATTCACCAGTGTTGGGTTCGCACTAACAGTTACTGCTGTAGTGTACTGCGTCGAAGGAGCACAACCAGGCTGGTTCGAACCGTCGCTTACGGTCAATGTATAAGTAGCCGTAAGCGTTGGTGTCGCACTGACCGTTGCACTGGAAACCGGAATTAACGCCGCTCCTACCCAGTTAAATACTGACACACCACCTGAAGGATTAGCAAAAAGGTGCACGGTACCACCTGCACAAATTGGACCATCGTTAGTTGGGGAAGCAGTTGGCGTGGCGTTCACACTAACCGTTGTGGTATATGGCGTAGTTGGCGAGCAGCCGGGGTGACCGCTGCCGTCTGTTACCGTTAACGTATATGTACTGGTAAGTGTAGGCGTAGCGGTTACGTTTAATCCGGAAACCGGTCCAAATGCAGGACCGATCCAGGTAAACACGGATGCTCCGCCTGCGGGTGTTGCCGTAAGCGTTACTGTACCACCGGCACAGATGTAGCCATTATTTGAAGCAGTGGCGGTTGGTGTCGCATTAACACTTACCGTTGTTGTGTACTGGGTTGTGCAGCCCGGATTACCTGAGCCATCCGTAATAACTACTGTGTAAACGCTCAGGGAAGTAGGCGTTGCCGTAGTGATGGAAGTTGAAGCAGACCCGGTGATACTGGTACCTGTCCATGAATAGGTAGTTACCCCTACAATCGGGCTCGCGGTAAGTGTTACCACGCCTCCATTACAGATATATCCATTATTGGTAACTGTAGCCGTCGGAACCGGGTTAATAGTAACGGATACGCTGCCCTGGTTGCCCCAGCAACCTGCGGCACTTTGTGACCTGAAATAATACGTACCGGTTACGGTTACAACCTGAGTGGCCGAAGGAATTGCAGTAGAAGTTCCGCCCGAAGTAGTACCCTGGAAATATATAGTACCACCAGCACCATCAGTCGCTGTTATAGTAGTACTACCGCAGAATGTACCTGCCCCGCTAACAATAGTTCCATTCGGCGTTGGAGCTACTGTATAAACTCCTGTCTGCTGGTTGGCCGTGTTACAACCAGTGCCGGCGAATGCCAGGGAAACACTGTAAGCGCCTATCGCAGCCGTAGGTGTAAATATTGGAGATATGTTTGATATACCTGTCGTCGATGAAATGCCAGGTCCTGACCATGTATAAACCGAAGCGCCTGCCCCACCCGATACTCCGTTGGCTGTCAACACCAGGTTGCTGCCCGTACAGAATGGATTAAGGTTAGGTGTTGTCAGCGAGGTAATAGCCGGCTGCGCATTAAGCGAATAAACACCGGTAGCACCCGAAGCCGATCCGCAGCCAGTACCCGAATAAGAAACGACAACACTGTATGCACCGGTTGCAGCAGTAGCTGTTGTCGTAAACGATGGCGATACATTTGTTGCGCTCGTTGTCACGGATATATCCGGGCCCCTCCAGCTATAAGTTGGCGTTCCTGCTCCGCCTGCACCAGTTATAGCAGTCAGTGTCATGATACCGCCTGCGCAGAATGGATTGCTTGCTGTTGAGGTAACCGATATTACTGAAGGCAATGCATTGATCGTATAAATTCCCGTTGCAGCAGCAGCAGATACAGTACAGCCGGAACCTGCTGTATTAAAGGTAACGCTGTAAGC
>CAIVEW010000006.1 GCA_903905065.1 uncultured Bacteroidota bacterium
GTAAACAGTTAAATATTTAGTACATCCAGGCCATAATGACCACATGTTCAATGAAAACACTGAATAGTCATCAACAAACTCTAAACAGCTACACAACGGGAAACATAGAAAGTGTCGGCGCCATTCTTTGGCGATTCTTCAAGGAGAACGCTGCAGGTGATGATTTACAGTTTGGTGGCGTAATATTCGAAACTTTTCAGTAACTGTAGACGAGAATTCCCGACTTTTGACCATGTACATTATTGGATTATATAGGAGGTGACCAAGCAAAAGTTCCCGGGCATAAAAAGTTAAGACGCCGATGTGGTAACATTGGTCGACTCCGTAGGTCATACGACAGCCCCAGTCAATGAAAGCCAGCAACAGTGTAGGGAATGTGAAAAGCACCAAAGATAAGACGCCGGCCAAAAGACGCCGAGTAGCTTCCACTTCCATTCGTCGGTTTCCGTGGTGGTGGTGGATCTGTAAAGTGCCGCCATTTTCTGCTCGTAAATCATTTTGTGGCAAATCGTTTGACAATAAATTGCTGATTCCAATAATAACTTCCGGTTGATTAGGGTCGTGCGGTATGCTGGGTTCCCGATCCATAATAGCTGGTGTGGTTTCTCGGCATTGCCTAGGGGACCGAACGAATGTTACGGAAGTCTCACCGCTCCGCTGGCTGTTAAAGTATTGGCGAGTTTTAGTATAGACGATGATCTGGGCGATTATGCATAACGCGAAAAGTGTCGTGTTTGATAGGAAGATTATTTTTCCATGAACAGAAACGATGTTGCAGCGAAGTGGAGCAGCTTGAGTGATGAAAGGGAACTTGATGAGGAATAAGAAGAAGGAGCAGCCGCCGATCTGGCCGATAACGACTCGCCGGACGGTGACTTTACTGCGATGCCACAGTGGATGGGCAATAGCAGCGTAGCGATCGAGCAGCGCTAGAAGTAAGACGTAGAGTAGGCAAGTGTATGCCACCCCAGTCATTGAAACAAAACAGAGGCATAGGAAACTGTTCTCTGTGTGAAACGCCAAGACCTCGACGAGGATTGTGAGCAGCGTCAGAATGTTGCAGAAAGTGACTCCTAGCCACAAAACGTTGCGCGGCTTGTTGCGTAATCGCCTGCACGCCAAAATAACAATGGCAATGATCAGATTGAGTGGAATGCCGACGGAAGCCAGCAGAAAGTGACAAGTCGACTGGAAAAAATCCAATTTAATTGGAAATGAACCATTGGAGCGGTCTGTTGAGTCATCACTGACATTATTCATTACCGAAATTGAATTCATTTCAATCAAATCGACGTAATTCATAAAAAACTTGTATTAAACAACAGCGGAGATGCACTAATAAATACGTTTCTATTTTTGTTGTTGTCACGTAACTGAAACATTGGCAATCGATCACTAATATACTTGTTGAATCCTTTGAGATTGGCGATGCAACGGCAAATGGTAGTCTTATTACTTGTCGATGACTGTTGCTGCACACAATGAAGGCACCATAGAGATGACAAACTGAATGGAATTGCCTTGCTGTGTATATGAAGTTACTTTATTCCGGCTGAGGACCGGCGGCGTGACTCGCGAGCTTTAATTCAAGACTAAACAATCTAGTTAGACGCAATTCAAAATTTTAACACCATTTTAACTTGTCCGATTCAAACGAGAATCACTTATACGAGTGAAATACGAAGGAAACAACTGCATCCGTCTTTTAGGACACGGCACGGCGGCACACACGGAATGAAGAGACGCGCACTATGAGATGATAAATGACATGAGAGTGACAGCAAGTGGGCAAGCGAGTAGTTCCGGTACTTTTGACTTGCGCAGTATGAAAATTCTCTCTTATTTACATCAAACTACACATATTGCGGAAAACGCTTTACGAATATACGGCTTAGGTCATTATATGCCGGTCCATGTATTACCTTATCGGATTGAAGTTTTTCAATTGCAGCAAAAATATTTCTTTTGAATTTTTCCCCTAGATTGTGTTCCTGATCTGAATACCAAATCGCTGCGTGTTCGATTTCACGTACTACTACACTTAAAAAAATCACTTCGTACATGCTTGAAAGTTATTTACCGAGCAGTCTTTTTTTAGCTTCGTCCCATCCCATTGTTTCTGCTTTGCCGGCATCATATTCATTCATGCGTTCATCCAATATTCTCTTATGTTCTTCCGGTATATCATCTTCCGGATAATCTAAACCAAGAAGCCTTTTAATAGCCTTCAAAAGCCATTCATCATTTACATGATTTAGCTCTTCAATAATCAGGTTTCTTTCTAACTCGATGTTCATAAAATCATCATTTCTACAAAATTAACCAATTTATTCCGGACAATTCTTAGCTTAGATGCTGATAATGGCATTTATGGAAACGATAACGTTAGACGAAGACATCAAAGTAATGTATATCACTGCAGCTTCCTTCCCTGACGGTGTTATGGCCGCCTTTGACAAGCTTTATGCAACTGTGCCACCAGAAAGTAACCGCCGGATATTTGGTATATCCCGGCCAGAGAAGGGGGTAATCACCTATCGTGCTGCTGCTGAAGAAATTGTGGCAGGGGAGGCATTGAAATTGGGCTGCGATACGCTGGTGCTGAAGAAAGGTAAGTATTGCGCCATTAGCATAAATGACTTCATGAAAAACATCCCTGCCATTGGAACAGCTTTCCAGGAGTTGCTTGCGGTACCGGGTATCGATCCGGAAGGCTATTGTGTGGAGTGGTACCTGAATGATGAGGATGTACAGTGTATGGTGAGGTTGAAAACTATGGATTAAAGCTCAGTTGCCAGGATACTCCATACCTGTCGGAAAACCATACGAACCTCTTGCTGAAAGGATAAGTGTTCAACGGCATCATAATATTTCCTCCCACCGATAATTTGGTAAATAGCTCATCAGTCTCGGCCTCGGAATCGCAAGTGATAAATATGGATACGGAAGGTGTAAAATTGAATTGATGTTTTCCGGGACTATCAATACAGGCGAACAGTTGATCGCCCAGCACAAAGCGCGCGTGCTTTATCGAGCCCTCCGCGCCGGGTTCGTTTGCGCCATACCTCGCAACACCAACTATCGACGAGTTGGGAACTACGGAAGTATATAGGTTCATGGCTTCCTCGGCCTTGCCTTCGAACATCAGGAATGTGGCAACGCTTTGCATAGGGGTGATTTTTAACGACTAAATTTAATGCACACCGGCTAGAAATGCAAAATAAGTTAGCCATTATTGCAATTGGACTATTTTTTCGGCTGTTTGCCGGCAATGTTTAAAATTGTCCGGTAATGCCATTTCTTTTGTGGTGATCGCATTTAGTTTCTTAGCAATTACTTCTTCGCTTGCTCCATTCATTTTCATTGAAAATATAACTGGCATATAACTCTGGTATTCATTTCGGGGTGCAATATCGTTTACGCCGATTGAATCCCAATCAGTCCAAAGAATTTTGTCTATTTCTTCCCAAATGTGTCTTCATTTGTATGAGTTAGAGAAATGGATTGATAATTGTTAGAGATCCTTCAATTACCAAGTTGTGATGCATATCTTCCGAATACAAAATAGTGGATTTGGCATGATACGCTGTTGCTGCAATACAGGAATCTAAAAATGAGAGTAGATATTTCTTCTTGAATGAAATCGCAGTTTTAATGACTTCTGCATTTATTTCAAAAACTTCAGTAATATCACAAAGGAATAGAGTATTTTCATCGCATATTTCAAGGGCGAATTTTAATTTCCTTGCACAAGCGTTGTAAGTTTCAATAACTACCTGGGAACTTATGGATGGAAACTGACCGAGCAGATCAAAAGCTATTTGACGCTTCCGGTTATCTGTTTTATCAAAAGCATAGATACAGATATTGCTGTCGAGAAAGATTTTACTCATAAAGATCTTCCCTGTTCCATTTTTCTATTTTACTGAAATCAACAGCATTTTTTTTATAAAACGCTATTGCTTGTTCTACCGTTCGTTTATTGGTTTTGGTTGCAGGAGTCTCTTCGTTGGATATATCGTCGTTCGAGAAAGCGATCACCTCAACATTTTTGCCTATAAGACTATCCGGCAAGTGGAGCAAATAAGTATTTTGAGTAGGAACGATGATCTCCCGTATCATATTATTTGTATTTATGTAAAGATACGAATTTACAAATAAATAAACCCTACCTCCGCGTCTTTCCCAAACGCCTCTTTTATCCTTTCAGGGTGCGTATCTGTAAGTATTACCTGCCCGAAACCTTCGCCGCGGATGATGCGGAGCAGTGCTTCCATACGGTTCTGGTCGAGCTTTTCGAAGATATCATCGAGCAGCAAAATAGGTAGGTGGCCGAGGGCTTTGCTCAGATAGGCGTATTGTGCCAGTTTCAATGCAAACAAAAAACTTTTTTTCTGGCCCTGCGATCCGAATTGTTTTAGTTGCAGGCCGTTGAGTTGGAAGTCCCAGTCGTCTTTATGAACGCCTCTGAGTGTGCGTTGGTAACGCAGGTCATACTGCAGGTTTTGCGCCAGCCAGGTGGCTAGTGATTTCAATGCGAGGTCGCTGGTGTAGCTTACCTGTATCGCTTCTTTGCCGCCAGAAAGACGGTGGTAAAAGTCGTTTAGCAGTGGTAAGAAGTTTTTTAGAAATTCTTTTCGTTGCTCGTAAATATAGGTGCCGTCTGCGGCAAGTTCCGCATCGTAGTATTCCAGTTCGGTATTATTTTCGGCTGGTTTCAGGTATTGTATTTTCAGCCATGCGTTTCTTTGTTGTAAAATACGTTGGTAGCGCATTAGCTTTTCGAGGTAGGTTTTATCCACCTGCCCAAGGATGCCATCTATCCATTTACGTCGCAATTCACTGCTGCCATTTATAAGTTCCGTATCATCCGGGGCTATCATCACTGCCGAATAAAGGCCTATATGATCGGTGATTTTCTCGTATTCTACATCGTTATTATATATTTCTTTCTTCCCGTCTTTCCATTTACAGCTTATGGTTTCCAGCCTGTTTTTGCCATTGAAAACGCCGGTAACCCGAAATCCGTCCAGACCATTTTGTACATTGTTTTGCTGGTAGGCGCTGAAGTAACTTTTGGTGTAGCACAGGTAGTAAACTGCGTCCAGCAGGTTGGTTTTACCGCTACCGTTGGGGCCTGCAATACAGGTAACCGGGGCAGGAAAGTCGAACGCCGCAGACGAATAGTTGCGGAACTGGAGCAGAGTTATTTTAATTATAGTGTTCAAAGCTGCAAAAGGAAACAAAATATTTTATAAATTCGCACCAAATTTAAATAATAGTGCAAACTCCGTTTGGTAAAGAAACATATTTGTATTGGTATGAGATCATGCTTTTGCTCCGCCGTTTCGAAGAAAAGGCCGGGCAATTGTATGGCATGCAAAAAATACGTGGGTTCTGTCACTTATATATCGGGCAGGAAGCCATCGCTGCTGGTGCTATGACGGCAATGCGGGATGACGATAACATGATCACCGCTTACCGCGATCACGCACTGGCTATTGCAAAAGGGATCACCGCCAAAGAGTGCATGGCGGAGCTCTATGGAAAAGCTACCGGCTGCACCAAGGGGAAGGGTGGTAGTATGCACTTTTTCTCCAAAGAAAAGAGGTTTTTCGGTGGTCATGGAATCGTAGGCGGACAAATAGGGCTTGGGGCAGGCATCGCTTTTGCAGAGCAATACCAGGGTACTGACAGAGCTACTGTCTGCCTGTTTGGAGACGGCGCTGCAAGGCAGGGGCTGCTGCACGAAGCATTCAATATGGCTGTGCTATGGCAACTACCGGTCGTGTTTATTTGCGAGAATAATTTTTACGCAATGGGCACATCGGTAGAGCGTACATCAAAGGTGCTCGATATATATCGTCTTGCTGACGCTTATGATATGCCAGCGGATAGTGTAGATGGTATGAGCTGCGAGGAAGTGCACAAAGGGATAGACCGTGCTGTGCGCCGGGCGCGTGAAGGCGGTGGACCTACCTTCCTGGAAATAAAGACATACCGCTACCGCGGCCACTCCATGAGTGATCCTGCAAAATACCGGACTAAGGAAGAACTGGAAGAATATCGTGAAAAGGACCCCATTAACCAGGTGCTGAAAACCATCCAGGATAATAAATGGGCGACGGACGAACAGATAGAGCAGATCAATGAAAAGGTGAAAATGGAAGTGGAAGAATCGGTTAAATTTGCCGAAGAGAGTCCCTGGCCGGATGATAATGAGCTGTATAAGGATATATACGCGGATAAGGATTATCCGTTTATCGTGGATTAAGGCCTCTCGGAAGCAGAAGAGACGTTGTGTAAATGAGATTTAAAACAAAAAAAACAATAAATAACAAAACGCGGAGCAATACCCCGACTCGCGTTGAAAAAGCCCTTTCAGGGGTTTGGGGTTATTAATCATGGCAAATTCAGCAAGAAACCAACCTGGTGCAGAGATAAGCACAGAAAGAAAAGGAACAAGAGAAGTAGAAGTTGACCCGCTTGAAACCTTACAGGCATTTTACGAAAAGAATAAGAAGATGATCAGCACCGTAACCACCGTGGTATTGGGTGTTGTTGTGGTGTACTTCGCTTATACAAAATTGTATAAGGGCCCGGCAGAGGAAAAAGCAGCTACAGCGCTTTCTTTCCCCCAGATGTATTTCCAGGCCGACTCTTTGAACATGGCTTTAAATGGCGATGGCAAGAACCTTGGTTTCACTAAAATAGCCAAGAAATATGATGGCACTGCTGCCGGTAATCTCGCCAATTATTATGAAGGCGTTTGCCTGTTGAAAATGGGCGATTTTAAGGGCGCTATCAAGTCATTGGAAGCGTTCAATGGCAAGGGAACTATGGTAGCCTACCAGGCGTGGGGCTTGCTGGGCGATGCTTATATGGAAACCGGCAACAGCGCGAAAGCGATAGAGAATTTTAAGAAGGCAACCGAAGACAAGGACAACGTAATGGTGACGCCGATGTATTTGTATCACATGGCCCTGGCGTATGAAGCCGGCAACCAGGCGAATGATGCTAAGGCAGCTTTGAAACGCATTCGTGATGAATTCCCCCGCAGCATGCAGGCCCGTGATGTGGACAAAGAGTTGGCGCGTTTAGGTGAGGTGAATTAATGTCGCTACCGGTTAAAAGAGTTCATCCCCTTTACATTTTTTGTAAAGGGGATTTTTTTGGGAATGCAGCGATAGCGTGCCTCACCGGGTATCGTTACCGAGACTAAAAACAAGATCATGGAATTTAAATACTGGAAGAAGCTTTCCTATAAGGAGCAGGACACAATTATTACACAGGCGCTGAAGGAGAATATAGATTACGATGATAATATGTCGCTGGGTATTCCGGTCTCCAAACTTGATCCTTTTGTGTTTAGTGAGCAGGCTTCATTCCTCAAGGAGGCGCCATTATTGAGGACCTACGTCCAAAATCCAAACCATATTGGCTGTCACACACTGGGTGAATCGGAGCCGTTTTTCAATGGTACGCAAAAACTGGAAAAGGAGGTTATTGAACTGCTCAGTGTAGATATACTAAGAGCTGAGCAGAATACATGCGACGGCTATATTGCAACGGGTGGAACCGAGGCTAACATCCAGGCTGCATGGATCTACCGGAACTATTTTATGGAAACTTTTAATGCGCGCATTGATGAAATTGCGCTGCTGAGTTCCGCCGATACCCATTATTCAGTTACTAAGGCAGCCAACTTACTGAATTTGCTCTCTGTGAGTGTACCGGTTAATGATGAAACGAGGGTAATTGAAACGGATGCGTTGGATATAGCCATTAAACGGGCAAAAAATACCGGGATCAGGTGTTTTATTGTCATCTCCAATATGGCTACGACCATGTTCGGCAGCGTTGATGATCCTGATGTTTATGCAAGTGCACTTAAGAACAATGCAGTTGAATTTAAGATACATGTTGACGGCGCCTTTGGTGGATTTATTTTTCCTATCAGTTGCCCGGGAAATAACGTCAACTTCAGCAATCCTAACGTTTCATCTGTTACATTGGATGCGCACAAAATGTTGCAGGCACCATATGGTACAGGAATATTTGTTATCCGCAAAGGGCTAATGGAATATGTCTATACAAAGGAGGCTAAATATGTTAGCGGCATGGATATTACGCTCAGTGGAAGCCGGTCTGGTGCGAATGCGGTAGCCGTGTGGATGATATTGTTTACTTACGGGCCGCATGGCTGGTTCGAAAAAATCAATAAACTTCTGTACCGGACGCAATGGTTATGTAAGCAACTGGATAAAATAGGCGCGAAATATTATCGCCATCCCAATTTGAATATTGTTGCAATACGGGCGGCGCATATACCAGGCGCGATCGCGAAAAAGTATGGAATGGTTCCTGATACTCATAGTGATGTACCGGAATGGTATAAGGTTGTTGTTATGGATCATGTGGAGATCAACTACCTGGAGGACTTTATTTCCGCATTGCAAACTCCCGGTCATCCGCCGCGTTAAAATAGATTTATTCCCTTTCCCTTTTTACCTTTAACAGGAAAAGGATATTCTCTTATGGCACAATCTAGTAACAGCGTTAGTTTACACGATACTCAATCATTGGAGCAATTAAAGTTGCCTCGGGTGGCTTTAGTTTACACCGAGTGGAATGACAAGATAGTGCGGGAGCTGAGAAACGGCTGCGAGGGCATTATACACCAGTTCACAGGCGAGATCATTGACAAGGTGGTAGTGCCGGGCTGTTTTGAACTGCCTTTTGCGTGCAGGCAGGTATGGGAGCATTATAAAGACATGGACGAAAGGCCAGAAGCTATTGTAGCTTTTGGCGCCGTGATACGAGGTGGTACGCCCCATTTTGAGTATGTGTGCCGCGCGGTTACCGATGGCATATTACAGCTAAACCTAACCTTGCCGGTGCCAGTCATTTTTGGGGTACTTACCCTTGATAATGAAGACCAGGCATGGGATAGGCTGGGCGGTGCCCATGGGCATAAAGGTGAAGAGGCTGCCGTAGCTGCGCTTAAAATGATCAGAAACAGCCGGCATAAAAGCGGGTTGATCTGATAATATTTTTCAACAAACTATACATATACGGCCAAAAGCATTTATTTTGTAACGTATTACTATTCAAATAACTAACAAACTCAAAAACATGCAAAAAATTTGTAAGCAGGTAGTCTGTTTCCTGGTGTTGGGCCTATTGCTGATGCCATCTTTGCAGCCTAAGGCACAAGCACAGGATGCTGTGGTGTCTTATCAAACGTTTTACGACGACCTTTCTCCCTACGGCCAGTGGGTGTATGACCCTAACTATGGCAATGTGTGGGTTCCGAATGTAGAGCCTGGCTTCCGGCCTTATGCTACAGAAGGCCACTGGGCAATGACCGAATATGGCAATATGTGGGTTTCAGACGCCCCATGGGGATGGGCTGCCTATCACTATGGCCGCTGGACGTATAACTCATACTACGGCTGGGTATGGATACCAGGCCATGAATGGGCTCCGGCATGGGTGAGCTGGCGCTCTGGCGGTGGGTATTATGGCTGGGCGCCGATGGGGCCAGGCTATATTCCTGGACGCCCTTACGAATATCCCGATAACTACTGGGTATTTGTAGGCCCTGAGTATCTGTATCATCCGCATGTGTACAGTTATTATGAGCCACGCTACAACACTACTTATATTCAGCGCACTACATACATCAATGAAACGTATGAAGACCATGGCAGCCACACTACCTATTATTATGGCCCACGCAGGGAGGTGATAGAGCGCGAGTCGCACCACCCGGTGGAAGTTTACAAGGTATCTAACGCCAGCGAGCCCGGTAACAGTCATGTAAGTAATAACACGGTGCAGATCTACCGCCCGGCAGTGAACAGGGAGTCCGCGAATACTGCCCACCCGGCAAATGTGATACAGGGTTCAGGGCACCCCGTTGGCCGGGCCGAAAATTTCTCGCCTACCGAGCGCCAGCAGCCGGCTTTCAGGCAGGAAGTGCAACAGCAGCACATGCAGCAGCAACGTAGTGAACCGCCGGTGCGTCAACAGCCTCAGCAGCACATAGAAGAGCAGCGCCCACAGCCGCAACAGCATATGGAGGAACAGCGCCCTCAACAACAACACATGGAACCGCAACAGCGGCCCCAGCCGCAGCAACATATGGAACAAGAGCAACGCCCGCAGCCGCAACAACATATGGAAGAGCAGCAGCGCCCTCAACCACAACAGCGCCCGCAGCAGCAAAGGCCTCAGCCTCAGCAGAGGCAGCAGAGGCCGCAACGCCAGGCGCCGCCAGTACACGAAGAGAGGAGAAAATAGTTGATAACGCCATCCCAGACAAGGATGGCGTTACTGCTTTATGGACGCGCTTAAAGCTGGTTGAAGTGAATTTTCTTGCCGTCAATAACAGCATAAGGCGGTTCGAAACCG
The DNA here is from genome assembly GCA_903905065.1 of uncultured Bacteroidota bacterium. Taxonomy (GTDB): domain Bacteria; phylum Bacteroidota; class Bacteroidia; order Chitinophagales; family Chitinophagaceae; genus Nemorincola. The sequence goes on from CAIVEW010000006.1 coordinate 10,417, forward strand.
GGCATGGAGGTGGCGCGTATATGGCGCTCAATCTTTTCCTTAGTCCAGTTCAGGTCTATTTGTTTTATTTCGGCCATTTCCTTGCGATAGTGAATGCTGGTGCCGAATTTGGCTATCAATGTCTCCTGCGGAACCGGTTTGTAATTTCCGGCAACGAGATGTGCCAGTGTTTGCTGAAATAGCCTTATTGATGCATTATAGGTCAGCTCGTATAAGTCATTTACCCAGCAGTTTTCGGGTATCTGGAACCGCTTTTGGAAGAGTATATCGCCATGGTCTATCCTGGAATCTATCTGGTGGATAGTAGTACCGAACTCTTTTTTTTCTTCCAGGATCGCAAAAGAGAACTGGTTTGAGCCGCGATATTCCGGCAATGGCGCCATGTGCAGGTTCACGGCTATTTCAGCTGCTTTCTGAATATGTACTTGTTTGAGTACTTCATGATATTGCACGGAATAAATGATATCACAGGCGGGTATTTCTTCCGGGCTGTTTATGATCGGGATGCTGTGTTCGTTGGCCAGGCTATTCAGGTCATGAGCGTTCCCGAATTCTTTCCGGGCGTGTGTAAGAAGCCCGGTTATTTCTATGTCCAGTGCATTTTTCTGCGAGATAAGATAGGCGAGGCACTCATAACCTATCGGTTTTGAGCCAAGGAAAATCAGCTTTTTTTTGGCCATGTTTGAGATTGCGTTTCAAATTTAGCACAAAGAGGCCTTATTGTTTCAAATTCCGGAAACCACTGCACCATTTGCAGAAATCTCGTCAACCGTTCCTTAAAGACGGTACAATTATCTATTTTCGCCATCCAGATGCAGGAACGCAAAATACTGATAATTACCAACCGGGTGCCTTATCCGCTTAAAGATGGCGGTAACATGGCTATGGATGCTATGATACAGGGATACTATGAGGCCGGGTGGCAGGTTTACCTGCTGGCAATGAACACTTCAAAACATCATATTGCCCATGTAGCGCTGCAGCGGCTGTTTACTCATCTATACGGGTTTAGCTGGGTAGACGTGGATAACAGGATCAAACTGCGAGAGATACTGAAAAATTATTTTTTTAGTAAAGAGCCCGAACATGCGCGGCGTTTTTACAGTGACGCGTTTAATGTCAGGCTGAAAGAGGTGCTCCAGTCCTTTAAGCCGGATGTCATACAGGTGGAAAGCGTTTATCTCACCACCTACATGCCGGTGATAAAAATGAATTCGAATGCGCTCAATGTGCTGCGCCTTCACAATGTGGAGTACCAGATATGGAAGGGGCTGGAGAAAAAGACGAAGAACCACCTCAAGCGGCTATATTTTGATAATCTTACTAAGAGAGTCCGGGCTTTTGAAAGAGCCGCCTGGAAGCAGTACGACCTGCTGCTGGCTATTACCGAAAAAGACGCATCGCTTGTGTCCCGGCTTGCCGAAACCAGCCATGTGATAGTGGCACCCTTTAGCATAGACATACCGGAGGTGAAACCAGATACAGTCAAAGGGCGGTGGGTAGGGTATCACATAGGCGCCATGGACTGGATAGCCAACCAGAACAGCATGAAGTGGTTTTTGAAACATGCCTGGCCTTACATTCATAAAGCGCTTCCGAGGTTCGAATTTTATTTTGCTGGCCGGAACATGCCCGACGAGTTTAAAAAAATGCACTTGAGTGGTGTGTATTGTTATGACGAAGTGCCGAGTGCCGAGGAGTTTATCGCCGATAAGAAAATATTGATCGTTCCTCTTTTAACAGGTGGCGGAATTAGAGTAAAGATATTGGAAGCCATGGCCGCCGGGAAAATAGTGATCACCACGTCAACCGGCATCAAGGGAATTGAAGCTGCTCCCGGCACGCACTATCTTAGAGTACATAAACCGGAGGATTTTGTCAAGGCGATAAAATGGTGCTTCGACAATCCTGATATGGCAGAGAAAATGGCAGAGAATGCCCGCAATATGGTGATAGAGAAATACGAGCGGAAGAAAGTGATGAAAAACATACTAAATGAAGTAGACTCATTGCTGAGCGGCAGGCACCGGCGGTAAAACACTAACTAATAAACGCTCTCTATTGCGGCAAATGCCAGCAATTCTTTTGCAAGAAAGGGTGCAAGATAGGTGAGCCGTGATGCATTTTCCAGTTGCCAGAAGTGGATCAGTTTATTAACATTGCCTGCAAGCAGGGGGCCCATAACGTAAAGGTTCGGCGCCGCTTCAAATTTATCGTTAACCTCAATTCCTTTCCCCGACATATTCATTTTGCAGAGATTATTATTCACTACGTTATACAGAAGCCTGGAAGATGAGTGGTCCAGGTTGTCTGAACCGCTGCAATTGATGACGGCCTTAAAAGCCAATGGATAGGTTTGCGGTTGCCCGGCGGCATCCTGGTAATGCAAAATAGTACTATTTCCAGACGGCTCGGCATTAGTGAATCTCCCTTTAAGTACAGTAGCTTCTTCTGCATCCATTAATAGATTGGCCACACTCTTATACTCCGGCCCTGACCGGCGGAACATGTCGCGGAGCTTAATGCCGTAAATACAGTAAAATTCTTTTTTCGCTTGTTCCCCCAAAGGTTCCATCAGGGCAAGTGTGCTGCCTATTACGGTTGCCACATAATCCATGTTGGCGCCATCTTTCAATGCAAGCTTAATGTCAGCTGCCGCCGCATCCGAAAGGGTCTTTATGGTGTATTTTTCACCTGCTTTTATTCTGTCAATATTAGGGGTGGGATGCTCTGTGAGGGCTTCGGTAGAAATATGTATTGGTAAGCTTCCGCTTGGCGAAATGATCACTGTTTTGTTTACCAGTTTTCTCAGGGAAGGCAAGCCCTCAAGTAAGTATAGCCATTCGATACTGCTGGCATTAGACCCAATGATCAAGACATTGTTGTTGGGTTCATTTCCGGTCTGCTCAAACGCAGCCTCCAGCCTTTTGATATTATCATTTACAGATGGTTCGTATATGTCATTGATGTAAACAACACCATCGATTGTAAGATCACACATTTTTCTAACAGGCGCGGAGCCGGCAGCGATGACCACTTTGCGCGAGCGGACAACAGATGTGGTCAAGTCTGGTTGCTCCAGCACAATTTCATAGACGCCTTCTTTTTGTTTTATGTCGGTCGCCTCCGCATGTATCAGTCTCACTTCGGCAAGCTGCTTCTCTTCCATCGCCTTCAATAGGGCCAATACTTTTTCCCGTATGTAGTTGCCGAAAAAAAAACGGGGCACATAGACTGTTTCCCATTCCTCATTATCTATGCGGGGCAGATTATTATCCAGCCAGCGCGCGGCAGTGAGGCCTCCTTGCTCGCGGTACCATCCAGCCCACTCGTCTTTATTTTTTTTCAGCCATTCAAAAAATGGTCGCCTTTCATTTTCGTTGATAAAATCGTATACGCTGGTGATGGTGAGCGCGTTTACGGAAGAGCGGGAGCCGTAAGGGATCCCCTTCCAGAACTCGTGATTTTTTTCGATAATAGCAATAGTGATTTTCTTTCCGGTGAGGCTGTTCAACAATTCTCTAAATATCTCTATCACGGTAAGTGTGCTGGCCACCCCGCTCCCTATAAGCGTAATATCGACTACTTCCATTTTAGTGCAATTAATTAAAATTATTTAAAGCACCGATTACTTCCATTATTTCACCTTCTGTATGGCAGAAAGAGCAAGGGATGCTCAGTGTCGTTTCATGAATCTCATCCGCAATAGGGTACACCTTTCCTTTGTACATATCCTGCAACGCTTTTTGCCGGTGAGGAGGCACAGGATAGTGTATTACAGTGCCGATACCTTTTTCCTGCAAATATTGCTGCAGTTTGTCGCGTTTGGGGTGCCGTATATTAAAGATGTGATAAACGTCATAATGATCTTTGTCCTTAGCTGGCAAGATATACTGTGGTGATAAGTTAGCCAGGTATAGATCCGCCAGTTTATTGCGGTGCGCATTCATTTGGTTGAGGCGCTTCAGTTTCACGCTTAAAAAAGCCGCTTGCATTTCATCGAGCCGGTTGTTGTAGCCGATAATATCATTGTAATACTTCCGGTCAGAGCCATAATTGCGCAACTGCATCACCGTATGTTTGTAGTTTTCGTCATTACAAATAATACCTCCTGCATCGCCAAGGGCGCCGAGATTTTTTGTAGGATAAAAACTAAAGGCGCCAAACTCTCCGAAAGTGCCAGCCAGCTTTCCTTTATAGGTGCCTCCATGCGCCTGGGCACAATCTTCAATTAAATACAGGCCATGCCGCTGTTTAATGGCCATAATAGTGTCCATATCGCATAGCTTGCCGTAGAGATGGGCAACGAGCAGCGCCTTTGTCTTTGGTGTAATGGCCGCTTCTATTTTAGAAGGATCAATATTATAAGTGCGTATATCGGGCTCCACTAACACCGGGGTTAAACCGCAGGCCACTATCGAGAGTATGCTGGCAATATAGGTGTTTGATGGTACGATCACCTCGCTGCCCGCCGGCAGGTTCAGCGCCTTCAGCGCCAGGATAAGGGCATCCAGTCCATTTGAAATACCCACGCAATACTTCACCCCATGATAGGCTGCGAACTCTTGTTCAAAAACTTCGAGTTGGTGCCCGAGTATATAATGGCCTTTTTCAAGTACCGCATTAAAGCCGGCTTTCAGTTCTGCTTCAAAAGGCTCATTCAGGCGCTTCAGGTTTTCGTATGGTATCATGGTTGTATCTGCGGTTCTATGTGGTTGTAATCGGAATGGTCATAGTGAGTAGATGATACTCCCATCAATATAGCGCCAGGGCTGAAATTGTGTATCATGTGGAAGTCGTAAGGCTCGACGATCAGGCATTGGTTGCGGTCATTTAAAAAATACTCTGTTCTTGTTTTACCATTATTGATCATCACGTTGAAACTGCCATAGACGCAAAAAATGGCCTCGACGGTAATGTAATGAGAATGTCCCCCGCGCTCCGCTTCGTTGCTGATTTCATCTATATAGTATAAGCGTACAATGTCAAATGGCAAGACCCCATCCACAGGAGTTAATCGGCCGCGTTCATCAGTAAACGTTTTTAGGCTTAGCATGTATGCCATGGGAAAAGATTTTAAGTTAAAGTTTGTTTTTTTTGTCGAGTAGATCAAAAATATTTTCGTCGGTGTTCAAGTCGAATTTTCGTCCGAAAAGAGCGTCTGACGCCATGATCCGCTCGAAATCAGCGGTGACAAAAATGTTGGGACGGCTACCAACTGGCGGCCAGTTAATAAAGCGAAGATTGTTATTTACCACCCTGGACTTGAAGTGTGAATTCATCAGAATACTTTGAAAAACAAATTCATCGCTTCCCCACGTGAATTTCAGGAACCTTTTTAGCTTTGGATTCGAATCAATATAGTCAACAACGTAAGTAGCGCACTCCTGGCTTAGCGTCCAGAAAGACTCTTTACCGCACAACTCCATGTTATCTATCGGGAATTTTCTTTTTGGGGTGATCAGGTTCATCAGTTGTTCTATCCTGGTCTTGCCTTTAAAAGTGTAGTCGTTTAAATGGTATTTTTCCACTCTCGCTTTGGCCTCCGTCCAGTCTTTGTCAAAGTACTTAAACAGCATAAACTCTTTGCCCGTATTCTTGCTAAGAAAATCGGAAATATAGGCAGCGGATTTTATCGGATAATCCTGCCCGCTGATCAGGCTGATAAACGCATACTTTTTTCCGGAAGAGGCAATTTGCCGGATACTATTATAGGTAGCTTCAACTGTAGTATTGCCGCCCCATTTTATATCAACACGATCATTAACAAAAATGACATTTGGAGTATTAAATAACTCCCGGTGTGTTTCCATGTCTACCTTTTTGTCGAGGTGGATGTAAAAGTCGAAGTCGCCATTATCGAGGCAGTCAATAAGCCTTTTAGTTTGTTTTGGAGATGTATACGTGACTATAATGACGGCAAATTTCACTGGTCCAGGGGGGTGTTAATGGTTATGGTAAAAGTATAAAATTATTGTTGAAAATGAATGTCAGTTCACTGATTGTTATCGATCAGTAGAGCGATTGTTGTCAAGATAATCGAAAATAGCTGAGTCCTTTGCCAAGTCAAATTTCCTTGCATAAAACTTACCTGAGGTTGCAAGTGTTTTCGCGTCTGCCATCGTTAGGATGCGTGGTCTGAAATCATGTTGCAGTTCAAGATATCTTAGGTTGTTATTCACGATTTTATCTCTCATCGGCGAGTTGCACAGTACGGTTTGAAAATATACTTCATCTACGCACCAGGTCATCTTAAAGAAACGACGGAGTGCCGGATGGTCCTTCATGTACCTGAGGGTGAATTCTATGCATTCAGGTGTAATTGTTAACCATTGTGCACGGCCGTATGCTGTTAACTTATAGGGCAGTTTGCGCTTCGGCAGCACTTTACTCATCAGGTTTGCCACTAAAAACCTACCAGGAAAGCCGAATTCAGCCAGGTCATAGTTGTTGATCCGAGCCTGGCCGTGATACCAGTCATCAAAGATCTGGTCGAACCACATAAATGTTTTTCCGGCATTTTGGAATAAGTACTTATGTATCGTTTCCGTAGGCTGCAACTGGTAGTCATTACCGCTCAATAAGTTTATATGCGTATAGTCAATACCGGTCTCCAGTATCTCCGCCATCCCTATCAACGCACATTCCAGCGTGCTGTATTCTCCCCACATTACCTTTATCCGCTTTTTTGTAAAATGGGTGTTTGGCAGGTCACCGATACTCGCGAAAAGGGCAATGTCCGTTTTTGCATCCAGATGGATGTACACATCTGCCTCCTTGTGGCTGAGGCGCTTTACTAAACGCTCCAATTGGAGGGGATTATTGTGTGCAAGTATCAGATGCGCCAGCCTCATCGTTTTGTTTTTCGGCTATTTTGCTTTTAAGGTTGTTATCACCTTATCAATATCTGATTCTGTAAGTTCATAAAACATAGGCAACCTGAACAAACAATCGGTGTAACGGTCTGTTTCCGGCAATGGCTTGCCATGATACCTAGATTCGTAAAACGGACTTTTGTGCAAACTGAGATAGTGATAGACAGCACTGACGCCATTTTTCTTCAGGTGCTCAATGATCTCCGTACGTGCTGCCAGGTCATTGCAAACCAGGTAAAACATATGGGCATTATTGGTGGCGTAGGAAGGAATAACCGGCAATGAGAAGCGATCCTTCAGCGGAGAAAGCAATTCCAGATAACGGTTCCATATCGAGATGCGCTTCCTTTGGATATCTTCCACATTTTCTAACTGCGCATATAGAAACGCGGCGATAATATCTGATGGCAAAAACGAACTGCCAATATCGCACCATCCGTATTTATCCACTTCGCCCCTGAAAAATTTGCTCCTGTTCGTGCCTTTTTCTCTGATGATCTCTGCCCGTTCTGCAAATTGCGGGTCATTCACCACCAGCATACCGCCCTCGCCAGACTGGATATTCTTAGTTTCGTGAAAAGAGAAAGCAGACATGTGTCCAATAGAGCCCAGAGGTTTTCTGATGCCATCTTTGCCTGTGTAGTAGCTCTCTACGCACTGCGCAGCATCTTCCACCACATACAGGCCGTGCTTTTTTGCGATATCCATGATCTTATCCATATCGCAGGCCACACCACCGTAGTGTACCGGAACAATTGCTTTAGTACGCTCGGTGATCAGGCGTTCTATCTGATCTTCGTCCATACCTGGGTGATCGGTGCGGCTGTCGCAAAAAATAATGTTCGCGCCACGCAGAACGAAAGCCGTAGCCGTGGACACAAATGTATAAGATGGCATGATAACCTCGTCGCCAGGCGCAATGTTTAGCAAGATAGCGGCCATTTCCAGCGCATCAGTACATGACGAGGTCAGCAGGCATTTATAGAAACCATATTTTTTTTCAAAAAATTCGTGGCTTTTCTTGGTAAACATCCCATCTCCCGAAATTTTTCCTGATTGTACTGCCTGGTATATGTAATCTATTTCCTTACCGGTGAGGTAGGGTTTGTTAAAAGGTATATGAGACATGTTGTTTGTTATTAGTAAATATTGGCGCTTCTAAGTGGTTATTTAGAAGCAGCCAAAGGTAAAAAAAATATGAGTAACCTATGGCATTCATCCCCGCGGGTTAAAGTAATGTAACAATAGTTTCTTACTGTTTTGGTTTTCGGTTTTGCCGGACGATCTCTTTTATTTCTGCATATCCGGATGAAAGGATGCCCGGTATAGTATAGTCCATATGTTTGCGCAACTGATAATTGCCATATATAATGGCGACGATTATTACCACGTAAGTGCAAAGTGCGGCTCCGTATACATTGCCGGTGACGGCCACCCCAACAAAATCAAATGTGACCGTGAGCACGAGCATTATTATTATTTTGTAAAAATTTATTTTGGTGTTGCGGGTAATGTCAAGGGCAACGCCATTAAAACGGTCGAGCGGGAACAGGATGGACAACACCATAAACAGCCTAAGCACATTTGCGGCTGCACTGCCATGATACTTGGCGCCGCCGAGGAAATTGATCGGGATATCGGCCAATAATACCGCGCAAATGATAATAGGTATGAGCGCTATGGTAAGCATACCGGTGTATTTTTTGAAAATGTCGGTAGTTTGCTTCATATCATTTTTATTAAAGGCAATCGCCATTTCCGACATACCTGTCGTCAGGAAAGTGCGGATCGGCAACTCTACGAAAGCAATGAATCGAAGTGCAAGGTTATATATCGCCACTTGCGCCGGGCCCAGCATGAAGTTGATGATCCAGGTATCTGCATTATTGAGCATCACGGAAATACTGGTAGTGCCCAGTGTATATTTCCCATAGTGAAACAGCTCGGTCATACATTCTTTGGAACGATGGGCGATATATTTTATTCCAGACAAATTCCACATCATTCCAGCGAGGCTACATATAATGCTGGAAAGAAATGCCCATAACAAGACATTTTCGACGGTCATCCGGTGCGTAGCAATAAGTATTACATAGGCTATAAGGACGGTAGTGCTTTTAATAACGTTGTAAATGAACATTTTCATATATTTTTCATCAGCCTGCAGCCGCCACAGCACAACATCTGAGGGTAGGGTAGCAAAGAATGTGATTCCTACCCATTTGATGCAAAGAATAAGCTCTTCATTGTGTGTGTACGGCAGGAACAGTAATGCGCCTGCATTGAGCGCCAGTGCCAGCAAGGATAAAGCCAGCGCCAGGAACCATACCGAACCTAACACTGTGGCCGCCCGCTCTGTATCCGCGCCCGCATAAAATGTAATCGTTGCTGTGGACAAAAAACCCGTCCGGGCTGCACCGCATAAGGTAACGAACGATTGGACAAAAAAATACATCCCGGCGGCCTCTATAGACAAGAAATGAAATAATAGGTAACCGGTAGCGAAATTGGCAACGAACACAAAAGCATTCATCATCAATACCACAAAGTGTTTATTATTCAGCCTTGAGAAATCCGGTTTGCCCATCTTGTAAGTTTTAACAAAAGCTTTCCTGTGAAAATAACAATTTCTCTGGCATGCGTTTGTGTTATTTGCATTCAAAGGTTGTCACGAATACCGGAGTGCCTGTTACCGCGATCTCTATTTTCCCGTTCTCCGTTTTTTTCTTTACAAATTCCATATTGTCTGCGCCAGCCATAGGCCTATATATATAAGCGTATGGCGCGTTACCAAGATCAAGCGTATAGCTGGGTGCGTCGTTTTCTCCTGCAGTGGCCATCAGCATATATATATCGGTATTCTTGAAGGTATAGTGGTCTGCAACCGGCGTTTTATTGATCGTTTCTTTATACGTATACTCACCAAAGAGTTTATTGGTCTGGAATAAAAAATCGGCTGCGGGTCTCCTTTTTTTATTTTCATCAATAAGGCCGCTGGTGGCATATCTGTCGCCCTTGCCGGGATTGTCGTCATAAAGTTCATAGTAGAACACTTTTTGTATTCCGCAACGGGCATAAAGCAGGCTTGTTCTTAATATCCAGTCTGCTTGTGTTTCCAGTGCGGTCCGGTTATTACCGGCAGGTGCTTTTTGAATACTATTCTGGTTAATATCATACCCTGCTTCAGTCACCCATACCGGCATATCGCCCGCATATTGGTGCGACATCTGTATAAACGCATCAGCAAATTTATCGGTCATGGCATCCTCAGGCGAGACGCCGGTTGTTTGTTTTTTGGACGGGTCCGCACTGGCATCATTGGCATAGAGGTGATAGTTGATAATATCCCATGGGCAATCCACTGAGCCATCAGGCTTGCTCCCACGGTGCTCCCGGCTCCAGTCTATCATTCCCCGCACATAATCTGTGGATGGATTGGCGAGGCCCGCCATCACCACCTTCATCGATGGGTCCGCATTTTTTACGCCCACCCCCGGGCCCATAGTATTTTTGTTGCCGTCGTAAAATGCAGAGAGGTTCGCTGCATACTCCCGGCCTGTCTGGTATGCCTTGCGGCCTTTCCACCATTTGTCGCGTTCGTTGTCGCACTCTAAGTAATTTATTAGCCCCAATCCTACGCGCAGTTCGTTGTCTGATTTTAATTTAAGCAGTGTGCGGTCAATTTTTTTGTTGCTGCCATATCTGGCTGCAAACTGAAATGCCACCATTGCCTGCTCCTTGTAAGATGAAGGGTCTGCAGGGTTTCTACCATAAATCATGGGTATGTTCTCGTTATTCTGATCAGCAGCCGGATAGCTATCCATCATCCATTTAGGAATAGTTTTAAGGCAAGGCAGCACCTCTATTTTGTTTGCCTTGCACCACGCGTATATTGTATCATAGCTCCAATTGCCATTATAAGTTGGATTAAAAGCATAACGGCCTTCGGTACCTTCCAGTTTTTCCCAGTCCATATAGTGTCGGACACCGGTAAAGCTTTTTATGGCCGCCAGGGCTGCCGGGTCAAGGCCGCCGGGCTCGGTGGGTTTTTCAAAATCCCATTCAAAGGCATTGATGCCAAAGAAGTTTTTGAGCGGTGCGGGTTTTATTGTTGCCTTCGTGAAAGGAGCGGGTGGGGTATAACTACCATAAAATTCTATTTCACCAGGGAAATTGCCCCAGGTATTTATGACCAGGTAGCGTATACCGGATATGGGTTTATTTAGGGTATATATGCCCGGTTTTGCAGGGTCCGGCCCTACCCATTCATTATATCTCGATCCGGTAAACACCGCGATGGACAACTTTTTCCAGTCATCGAGTATAGCGTAGATGGTCATCGGATGTTCCGCATCAGCACCTTCGCCATCAAACATTTTTATGCTGTCGATAGTGATCTTTTCGCCGGGGAGTGCGGGATAATAAGCGTCGTAGTTCTTCAATATCATGCCATAGCCGGTCTTGATCTTGTCGTACGCCTTATTGTTAAAGAGCTCATCCAGACCTGTTGAAGTATTGTTGAGTTGATACCATCTTTTTGCATCAATTGGTATCTTACCGGGTTGGTGGTAATCGTGTGTGTCATTCTGAGAGCAACCGGTGAGGCAATATAAAACAAGCAGGAAAGTGAACACTGATGTTTTCATCATTGCCCTTTCTGAAAATGTTTTTTTTATGATTGCCATAGGTAGTGCAATATCTCTATTTTTTGCACCAAACACAATAGCCTTTTATTGTAATTGAAGAATTTGGTTCTAATCCGATTTACGGGTTGTGGGTCAGTTGTGGTTTTTTTCTTCTTACAACTGATCTCTTGGAAAAATCGGCAGAGCATACACTGATATTTCCGTCCACTTCCAACGCCACGAGGTCGGCTTCGCTGACGTTGTTTACACCGTGTTCCCTTATCGCCATGTTTAGTTCATCTTCAGTCATTTTGGCTTCCTTAAGTGCGCCTTCCCGTAGCTTGCCATTTAGTACGATTACAATTTCTTCGCCCTGAACTGCCTTGCTGAATCTTTTTGATCTCAATATAAAAAACCGGAACGCATAATTGCAAATGAACAGGCCGAGCGCAGCGGCCATTCCACCCTGTACTGTGGAATCGTTGCCCACCATCGCGTTTTGCACACTATTACTGATCAGTAAAATGAAAACAAGATCAATTACCGATAACTGGGATATTTCCTTTTTGCCGAATAAACGAATGGCTATAATAATAAACACGTATATGCTGACGGATTTCAGCATGATAATGAGGTATGGATATAGCTGCGACATATTGATTGTTTATCGCGAATTTAGTGGTTAATGATTTCGCATGCTCAAAAAGTTAACATTCGGGCATAATATTTTTATTGGCTTGTCAACATCCACGTCGGTACAACTGTGCTATATAAAGCGAGTATAGTGTTATCGGTATTGCTGCAAGCAACTTTTTTTTCTCTGCCGGATATGCCTGAAATATGTTTGTGAAAGAGTAAACAAAAACGTTTTCTATCGCATTTCTTACAAGGCCATTGCCTTTGCTGTACAATTTATCTGCTATTTTTAGACAGCGTTTCACTGCTTTGAAATTATGTATCTCAATGTTTGTCCGCATAAAGACAATCAGGATATTCATTATTTTATACACACTGTTTTTCTTATCCTGGCTTATTTTTTCGGAAATTTCCGGGATGGCGTCGCCCAAATACATGGGTACTTCGAATTGATTGATCATCTTTTAATTATTATTTAAAAAACAGCGTAAACAAAAGAGTGGCGGGTCAAACTTGACCGCGCCACTCTTTAATTAAACACACTGTATCAGCATCTTAAAATGTTCTTATTATAACCGGAACAGGAATGCCGCGATAAGGCGGTTTTCAGATTTTACCAGGTCAGGAGCCCAGGTTCCAGGCAATGGGCTATAGGTATAACCGCTTGGCGAAGTAACGCCGCCCGGGCCTGCAAAATAGTTTACACTGGCCTCACGGTGCACCCATTCCAGTTTAAACTCTACACTTTGGTTTGGCGTCCAGCTAAACCCGGTAGAGCAATCCCATCCTGTAAACTGATCACCGGGGTTTTCTGTGAATGGATGCGTTCCCGCAGGTTGTGTTGGGTTGTACTGATTTGGGAATGGGCTTGCATCACCGGTAGGGGCGAGTACAAGATAGCGTCCCGGATTTGTCATCCATCCACCGCCTATGTACCATCCTAAGTGATTTTTACAAAACCACATTTTGTTATACACCATCCAGCTTGCAAAATATTGTGCGGGATTGGTTGTTGGATTACTGTTATTGAACCCGTTCACGCCATCGCCTTTTTCCTCTCCGAAATCCACAGTAGCAGAAAGTGCCGACCGGCTCAGTCCGTTTGACTGCCGGTTGTTATAGTACCTGTACAGGAAGCTATTATCTGAGTGAAACCTATGCCTGCCGATAAGTCCCGCAGCATCAGTGCCATAGTAGTCATTGGTCAGTAATTTCAGTTTCTCATTTGGTCTCCAGGTAATGTTGCAGCCAAGGCCGGGCAGTTGGTTGAACATGCCATAGCTCTGCCATCCGTTGATGATCCATGGCTCTATCTTTAATGTTTTACTCACAAACATTTGTATCCGGATACCATTAAAAAACCAGGGAGTATTGTCGGATGTAAATGACGCCTGGTACTCCCAGTTTTCTTCCTGGTAATAGGAGTTAAGGCCAATGTATGACATGAACAGACCAAAGTCCACATTCATACCTCCGTAAAAAATGTTCTTGAAATGGTATCCTACATAAGCCTCGTCGAGATAACGATAAGCATCTGCCAGGTCATACTGGCCACGATAAGGGCTGAGGTCGTTTCTTGGTACCACTATGGCTCGATCGCCGAATTGCGTCATGATCCTGCCGCGGGCATTACCATAACTAAAATCACCACCTAAATTAATTGCGGAGATCGTCATTTCATCGTTCCGCGAAATTGCTGTAGAACCCACCACGGTATGGTCAATAGGGTTATTGAATGAATGGGTAGCATTGCAGTCAATTAAGATCGACGGCGTGAAGAATGGTATATGGAATACCGATGAATCCCTGCGGTCATTACCATTTTACCACGATAGGTCAAAACCGTCCCACGTTACCTTTTCTGCCTGGGCATCGGCGGTGGTGCCTGATGTTCCGTCGTTTGGGTTGGTGGCTGTTTGTGCGTTAGCTTGATGTGTAAGCATTACAGCCGCTGCCGCAAATAATGCTATTGTCGTTCTTTTCATTTTGTTGTTTTTTAAAAATATAATTGTTTGATTTTTTGGATTACTGATTTGCATTATTGCCCTTTCTATTTTGTGATATTCGTTAGCTCGTTTATAATGTGCGATATCCTGTCTGCACTTTCGTCAATATTGTTTATTAACATTTTTTGCTCTTCATTTGTACCTCCCGTGTTTTCATCATTGATCTTATCGATACCCGCTTTTATCGCCGATAGTGCCGTTTTCAATTGATGAGACATAGTTGCAAGTAAGTTGGTCTTAGAAATGTCTAATTCCTTCAAAGCGGTTATATCACTGAGCGTAAGCACCTCCCCAATACTCTCACCTTCATTTTTAACAGTCCGGTAATCAATAGAGAAATAACATTCCTTGCCATCCACAATGATCTTTAAAGGTTTCAGTTGCGTGTTTTTTTGCAACACCGTACGCAGGAGGTCATTGTATAGTGCGATATCCGGGGCGTATTTTCCGGTAATGTCGGTTTCCTTTAAATTGAACAATTCCTCTGCTTTGTGGTTGATGAACAAAACTTTGTTTTCAGCATCAAGCCCTATTACCGCATCCTCCATTTGATTGATAATAGTTTCCACACGTTTTTTCTCAAACAGTACTTTAGAGATGTTGCTGTGTTCATATTCATACAGCTTTTTAGCCATCAGGTTGAAGGCGCTTGCCATTTCCCCAAATTCATCTTTGTTGTCAAGGTATATCCGCTTTTCATAGTTTTTTTGAGCTATTTCCTTAATGCCATCTGTCAGCATTCGCACCGGGTTCGCGATATAGCCAGGGATATTAACCGCTAACGAGAAACTGATAAGCACCAGGATTGTTGTAAGAATGGTTAGCCATAATCTTGCATTGGCCGCAGTCTTGAGCGCGTTATGGTTTTTTCTTTCCAGAGCTTGCTGGTTCAGCAAATAGATATCGTAGATCTTCCTGTTTATCTTATGCAATAGGGATGTGTCGCTGTTCTGGTTTTTAACCTGTTCGAAATAATATCTCAATTGTTGGGTGGCTTCGAGCTCTCCGGGTTCGGTAATATTTTTTTCCTGCGCTTTCAGGTTCAATTCGAATTTTCCTTCTGCCGCGGCCGGATTCGTATTGATCCCATCAATTGCATAAGACATTTCGCTGCAATAACGGATGGTATTGTAGTTGGCGGTCAGTAGCTTTTCTGTTTTTGAAGAGAGCAGGTTGATAAATACGATAGCAACAATACTCACGGCAAGTAACAGTGCGAATAAAATACCTATAACTGCAGCGACCTTTGATTTTATTGATATTGCCATGGTTAAGACATTATGATGAGGTCAATATTATTGCTGGATAATTTTTTTAGTAGCTGGTTAAATACGTTTGTGGCCATAATGATCTCAATAAGGCTTAACGTCGGCTTCCCGATACATACCGTCGTTATGTGCTTCTCCTCGGCAACCTCCATTATCGTAGCCGCGACTTTGCCATTTTTCGTTCTGATCACTTCGGCCCCAAGTTCTGTAGCAAGTTTAAAGTTGTTGATCAGGTGCCTTTGTTTGTCGAGTGCAATTTTACCGGAACTTTCGCTAGGTGTTTCTACATATAGCACATACCATTGAGCATTATAGTAGTTTGCCAGGCGCCCCGTTTTGCGGATAACCGTCTTAGCGGTCACCTCGTTGCTACTGATGCAAGCCAGTATTTTTTCATGCCGGAAACTTACGTTCCGGGGTATTTCTGTTTCTACTTTTCGTTCTATCTGTCCGGCAACTTCCTTTAGCGCCAGTTCCCGCAACTGAAGGATACTTTCAGATTTAAAAAAGTTATTCAGGGCAACCTCTACCTTTTCCGGCGTGTAAATTTTACCTGCTTTCAGCCTGTCTATCAGTTCGTCGGCAGTAAGATCTATATTCACTACCTCATCGGCCAGTATCAATACTTTATCGGGTATCCGCTCTGTAACCTCAACGCCCGTAATCTCTTTAACAACATTGTTAAGACTTTCTATATGCTGTATGTTTACCGCGCTGATGACGTTGATACCCGCGTCCAGTATATCCAGCACGTCCTGCCAACGTTTTTCATTTTTGCTCCCGGGAACGTTAGTATGGGCCAACTCATCCACCAGCACCACATCAGGATGGGCATTCAATAAAGCCTGCAGGTCCATCTCCTCCAGTTGCTTTCCTTTATAAAATACACTATGACGGGGGATCGCAGGTATGCCCTCCAGCAGGGCAACTGTTTCCTGCCTGCCATGCGCTTCTATAAAACCAATTTGTACATTAATGCCGTTTTTCAGCAAAGCATGCGCCTCCTGTAGCATCCGGTAAGATTTACCTACGCCGGCGCTCATGCCAATGTATATCTTAAACTTGCCCCGCTTTGATTTGCGGATAAGGTCAAGAAAGTACTCTGCGCTCTGTTGTTTCTCTACCGGCGTTTTGGGCATTGTATTATTCTTCTGTTTTAAACCTGTTACTTATATTTTGCGTGGAGCGTAGAAAATAACTATCGTTCCGACTAATATTATTGCAGCCCCGATAAGATCATAGTGATCGGGTTTAACGTTGTCGACTAACCAATCCCACAGCAGCGCCATTACTACAAATATGCCCCCATATGCTGCGTAAGTGCGCCCGAAACCTGCGGGTTGTAAAGTTGCAACCGCTCCATACGCGGCTAAAAGTATTCCACCTAAAACCCCTAACCAGAGTGGTTGTTTATTTTTTAATGCAGTCCATACCATGTAACCTCCTCCTATCTCAAGGAAGCCTGCGAGTATGAAAAATGCGATCGAACGGAATATGGTTTCTTTTGTCATTTTGTTGTTATAGCGTCTAATGCAATATTCAGCTTGAGCACATTTATCTTTTCAGGGCCGAATAACCCTGCCAACGGCTTGTCAATGTGTTGCTCAACAAGGTTCTTTACCGTTTCTGCCGGAATAGCCCGAACCTTTGCGATACGTGAGACCTGCACCAGCGCACCTTGCACGCTGATGTCCGGGTCCAGGCCGCTGCCGCTGGCTGTAATCAGGTCAGATGGTATGTCTGACTTCTTTGTGCCCGGGTTATGGACCATGAATGTGTCTATGCGTTTCTGCACATCGGCCAGGTAATCCGTGTTGTTCGGGCCCTTATTGCTACCTCCGGAACCTGCTGCGTTGTAGTCCACGGCAGATGGCCGTGACCAGAAGTATTTATCAGCCGTGAATTTCTGGGCTATGTTTTCGTAGTAGGTTTTACCGTTTGCGGTTACTACAAAGCCTTCTCCCTTATTCGGCGCCATCTGCACAATGCCCCAAACGATGAGTGTATACACCCCCGAAAAAAATAAGATGCAGACAATGGTTAATAATAATGATGGCAACAGTTCTTTTTTCATTTTATTCTTTTTTATTTCTTAGCAATTACATGAATAATCCAATGAGCAAGTCAATTAATTTTATTCCCAGGAAAGGCACCAATATGCCCCCCAGGCCGTATATCAACAGGTTCCTGCGAAGTAATGCGCTTGCGCCAATTGGCCGGTAAGCAACACCCTTTAACGCGAGCGGTATCAGTAACGGAATGATGATGGCATTAAAAACTACTGCTGACAATATTGCGCTTTCGGGGCTTTTTAATCCCATTATGTTCAATCCCTGCAAGGCTGGAATAGATACAATGAATAGTGCAGGTACGATCGCAAAATATTTAGCCACGTCATTCGCTATTGAAAAGGTAGTTAACGTGCCGCGTGTCATTAATAACTGCTTACCTATTTCTACTATTTCTATGAGCTTGGTAGGGTCGTTGTCCAGGTCTACCATATTGCCGGCTTCTTTGGCTGCCTGTGTACCACTGTTCATGGCCACACCTACATCAGCCTGTGCCAAAGCGGGCGCATCGTTTGTACCATCGCCCATCATCGCTACCAATTTTCCAAGCGCCTGTTCTTTCTTGATGTAGTTCATCTTGTCTTCAGGTTTAGCTTCCGCTATATAATCATCTACTCCTGCTTTTTCAGCAATGTACTTTGCGGTTAGGGGGTTATCACCTGTTACCATAACTGTTTTTACACCCATTTTGCGAAGACGGTCAAATCGTTCCTGGATACCCGGTTTAATAATATCCTGTAATTCTATTACGCCCAGCACCTGGTTGTTTTTGATCACCACCAGTGGTGTGCCACCATTTTGTGCTATCTGGTTTACACTATTCACTGTTTCCGCGGGGAAAGGGTTTCCGGCCTCTGTCACCATTTTCTTGATCGCATCATAAGCACCCTTCCTGATCTTAGTTTCATCCGCAAGGTCCACTCCGCTAGATCTTGTTTCGGCGCTGAAATTTATCTTTTGCGCGATCTTTACCTGGTTTTGCGTGATATTTTCTTTAATGTTCTTATTGCCTAACTCCACGATTGATTTGCCTTCCGGGGTCTCATCGGCCATGGAGCTAAGGATAGATGCAGCAACCATATCCGACATTTTGATTCCCGGCGCTGGAAAGAAACCGGTGGCTTTACGGTTGCCAATAGTGATCGTTCCTGTTTTATCAAGCAATAGTGTATCTATATCGCCTGCTGTTTCTACTGCTTTACCCGATTTTGCGATGACGTTTGCACGCAATGCCCTGTCCATACCTGCGATCCCAATTGCGCTCAGCAAACCGCCGATAGTAGTAGGTATGAGGCAAACAAACAATGAAATAAACGCAGAGATCGTTATCGGCGTTTTTGCATAATCGCCAAATGGTTTCAATGTTACGCATACGATGATGAAGATTAGTGTGAATGCCGCCAATAAGATGGTAAGCGCAATTTCATTCGGTGTTTTTTGCCTGCTCGCACCTTCCACCAGCGCGATCATTTTATCCAGGAAACTCTCACCCGGAGATGTTGTAACCTTCACCTTTATTTTATCAGAGAGCACTTTAGTGCCACCGGTTACGGATGATTTGTCTCCGCCGGATTCGCGGATCACGGGAGCAGATTCGCCGGTAATAGCTGATTCGTCGATCGTTGCGATGCCTTCGATGATCTCACCGTCTGTGGGAATAATATCTCCCGCTTCGCAAATAAACACATCGCCTTTTACGAGGTCTGATGAAGACACAATAGTTATGTCTTTCGTAACAAAGTCTCCTGTCAGTTCGCTGACAAAGTTGTCGTGATCACTGGCAACTTTCTTTGCCGGGGTATCTTTCCTCGTTTTACGCAAAGACGCAGCCTGGGCCTTACCTCTTGCTTCGGCGATAGCTTCCGCGAAATTTGCGAACAACAGGGTAAATAACAGCACCATGAAAATGCTGAAGTTATAGGCGAATGAGCCCTGGTCTGTATTAGATGTCAGGGTCCATATACATACGGCCATCATGATCGCAGTCCCTATTTCCACGGTAAACATTACCGGGTTACAGAACATAATACGCGGGTTCAACTTGGCAAGCGATTCCCACATGGCCTCTTTGACAAGTGCAGGTTCAAATAATTTCTGTTTTCTTCTATGTTGTGACATGATATTTTCTTTTTATTTTTTATTTGCTAAAATATTCGGCTATTGGTCCTAGTGCCAGGGCTGGGAAAAACGCCAGTGCCGCTATGATCACCTTTACAGCAAAAACGAGTAAGCCAAATGTGCCCGTATCCACTTTAAGTGTACCACTGCTCTCGGGGATGAATTTCTTTTGCGCCAGTAGTCCGGCAATTGCCACCGGGCCTATAATGGGCAGGAACCGCGAAAAGAGCAATACAATACCTGCAGTTATATTCCAGAATGGGTTATTGTCTGCAAGCCCTTCAAATCCGCTGCCGTTATTTGCCGAGCAGGATGTATATTGATACAGCATCTCAGAAAATCCATGATAGGACGGATTGTTCAGCCAGCCGCTCGCATTGTGTTTTCCTGCAGCGTCCGTGAACCACCAACCCATATTCGTATCATGGGCAGTCAAATGGCTGGATACCGCGGTAAAGGCAAGTATTAAAAAGGGATGCAGTAAGGCTACCACCATTGCGATTTTCATTTCCTTGGCCTCCACCTTTTTTCCAAGGAATTCCGGTGTGCGGCCTACCATCAATCCGCCCATGAATACAGCAAGCATCACATATATGAAGAAATTGAGGAAGCCCACGCCTACACCTCCGTAAAAGGAATTTACCATCATTCCCAGCAACATATTCATACCGGATATGGGCATGAAACTGTCATGCATACCATTTACCGACCCAGTGGAAATAACGGTAGTGGCGATACTCCATAAAGCAGATGCGTAGGAGCCAAACCTCACTTCCTTACCTTCCATGTTCCCACCTGGCTGGGATATGCCCATGTGGGCAATATTGGGGTTGCCACTTATCTCTGCACTAATTGTCGGGATAACCAGGCACAGGAACCCAACAGTCATAACCCCCCAAAACACCCACGCCAGCCTCTTTTTTCTCAGGTAGATGCCCATAGCAAACACCATAGCAAATGGTATGAGTATCTGGATGATCATTTGCAGCATATTGGTGAAATAGTCCGGATTCTCGAGCGGATGCGCTGAATTGGCTCCATAAAAACCGCCGCCATTAGTACCCAGGTGCTTAATAGCTACAAATCCCGCTACAGGTCCGCGGCTTACATGCATTGTATCTCCTTGCATCGAAATGACAGTGTCTATACCTTTAAAGGTCATAGGTGTGCCATGAAAAGCATGCAGTGCCGCTACCACGATACAAATGGGCAGCAGGATGCGGGTCATGCTCTTCAGGAAATAATTGTAAAAATTTCCTAGTTTTTCCGTTGTTCTGTCCCTTAGAGCATTGAATACTATAGCGGCAGCAGCCATACCTGTAGCGGCAGACACAAACTGCAGAAACATCAACGCAAATACCTGTGTAAAATAGGAAGCGCCTGTTTCACCGCTATAGTCCTGGAGATTGCAGTTCACCAAAAAGGAGACTGCAGTATTGAAAGCAAGGTCAGGAGTTTGCGATGCATTGTGATCCGGGTTCCAGGGGAGCCAACTTTGGTTTGTAAGGCAGAACATGGCCCATAAAAACCAAACGAGGTTAATGGTGAGCAGTGCTGTCATGTGTTGCTTCCAGTTCATTTCCCTTCCGGGATCAATCCTGGACAACCTGAAAAAGAGTTTCTCAACAGGGTTGAGCACTGCATCAGTCCACAGCCGGTCGCCCGAATATACTTTGGCGATATACTTGCCCAGCGGTATAGCCAACAATAGGGTAGCGACGAACATTACAATAATTCCAATAATTTCTGTATTCATTTTATTAAGCGTTTAGAATTTTTCAGGTTTAAGCAATACATACACCAGGTAACAAAACACCAAAATGGCGATGACAAATAGTAGTATCATAATTTTTAGTTTTTAGTTCGTACGATTAAGCATTGAGGTCAGATCTTATCAAACCAGTCAATAGATTTAAATAATAAGGCGAAGCAAACCAGGCCGCCAATTACCAGTATTGTTGTTATAAGCATTGTCAAATGATTTTGTTTATGATCTAAAGAGATTTTCTATAAGCTCACAGTAACGATCAGGCATAGCTCCGCCTGCTCAATGCTGTTGCATTTTTTTTTAATAGTTGTTTTTACGTAGTTGTGATTATTCTTTTCTTACGAACCTATAACCTACGCCCGATTCAGTAACGATATACGTCGGACGGTTAGGGTCATCTTCTATTTTTTTTCTTAGCTGTGCGATAAATACTCTTAAATATTGTGATTGGTTGATAAAGCCGGGGCCCCATACTTCCCGGAGCAAGTAGTGGTGTGTCAACACCATTCCCTCATTTTTAACGAACAGGGCAAGCAGGGTATATTCGGTCGCGGTCAGTTTAACCACTTCATTTTTTTTCTTTACAGTTCTTGTTGCCAGATCTATTTCCAGGTCACCACATATCATCACCGGGTTACTTTCTTCAGTTGCCGCAGCCCTCAGCGCAGAACGTATCCTGGCCAGCAACTCGCCGGTGCGAAATGGTTTTACCAGGTAATCATTGGCGCCACTGTCCAGGGCGTTAATAATATCTTCCTCAGTATTTTGTACTGATAATATTATTATAGGGTTAGTGTACCACTCCCTTAGTTTTTTAAGCACACTTTGCCCGTCCTCATCTGGCAGGCCCAGGTCCAGAATGATCATATCCGGCGGATGGCTAGCTGCGGATATCATTCCTTCTTTCGCTGTTGAGGCCTGGTTTACGATGTAGTCATTACTCTGCAAAGTGATCTCCAGCAGTTTGCGCATCTGCGCCTCGTCATCTATAATTAGTATCGTTGCCTTATTCATGATGTTTCAGGTTTTTTAAGTAAGTTCTTTGTGCCGGTATTGCCACAGTGAACCTTGCACCATGAGGCTTAATATTTTCCAGGGACACGGTGCCGCCCATAGCTTCGGTGAAACCTCTTACTATTGAAAGTCCTAATCCGGTTCCTCCGGCCTGGGTATTTTTGAGCCTATAGAATTTATCAAACACACTGTCTATCTCCGCCTCTGGGAAACCGTTGCCGTCGTCTTCAATTATTATCTGCAGCACATCACTGTAGCTAATGGCTACAATATCAATGTTGCTCTGGGGCGGAGTGTACTGCACTGCATTGTTAAGCAGGTTGTATATCACTTGTTGCAGCAAGCCCTTATCCAACTTGAACAGTGGAATATCCGGGTTGATGTTTATGGTGATCTTTTGCGCGATCTTGTTTTCTTCAATTTCTTTCGTCACCGTATAGATAATTTCGCTTATGTCGCACCAGTCATTTTTAGGTTGTATAAAACCGGACTCCAGCCGCGACATATTGAGCAGGTTTTCCACCTGTTGGTTAAGACGAAAAGATGCTTTTGATATCTCGGCTATCAACTCATATCTATTTAACGCGGTCAATTTCGAACTGTTGCTCTGCAGGTTGTCTGTAGCACCTATTATTGCCGCGATAGGTGTGCGGAGCTCATGCGATAGGGAGTTCAGGAGTGTATTGTATAATTTTACCGTGTTGGCCCTTTCTTCTTTTTGTCTCGAAATTTTTTCTATCTGGCGTATCTTATAGGTAAGCACTGCATTGATCATGGCTATTACAAAATACATTGCCAGCATTATCATGTCTTCCGCCGAACTTACTTCTAGTAAGGAACATATTTACCACCAATAAAATATCAATTTTACGCTCCTTTACCTTCTTTGAAATGTCATTATAATAGTTGTAAAAGGATTCGCTGTCTCTGGTTGAAAACTTAGTGTCGAACATTTGGTTGTAATGCTCGATAAATTCATCTAATTTTTCCCGGCTATGTGCCTGTAAGCCGTACAAAGCAGCAGGCTCTTCTACCACCGATAATTCCTCCGGCAGAAATCCGTTTGCATCTGCATCATCCTCATTTGAAGCATAGCTAAAAATGGTGGCAATTCTCAAATTATGCAGCCCTGCTTCTTTTCTTGATTGAAGAATGTCGTAATACTTAATCAGGGTAGCAACATTACTTATGCAAAACATGGCCGTAAATTCTCTGCTGTGGGTTTTGCGGTTGTGGTTTGCTATAATGTAGTCGGCTATTTTCTCTAATCGTTTCGGTGATTCCATCAACTCTTTAGTATCAATGTCCTCGACCTCTATATCAATTTCTGTAGCAGTTTCTTTCTTTTTATACCGGCCTACATATTCCACCGAGAACTTCAGTACATTTTCATCTTTAATGGCATCTGTAATTACATATTTGTGTAAACATTCGCCAAACAGTTCCGTAGTAGTGCGTTTACCCAATTCATTTTTTACAGCATTATCGGCAAAAATGGGTGTACCAGTAAACCCGAATAACTGGATGTTATTGAAGAATGCCTTAATCCGGTTGTGCGTTTCGCCAAACTGAGAACGGTGGCACTCGTCAAAAATAAAGACAATATGCTCATCTTTCAATTTCTCCATTTTCTCCAAATACTGCTTTTTGCTGATTGCAGTATTTAGCTTTTGAATGGTGGTAACGATCAGTTTGGTATCATTGGAAAATTGACGTACTAATTGATTTGTGTTATTTGTACCGTCAATACAGCCTTTGCTAAAGCTGTTAAATTCTTTGTTGGTTTGGTAATCCAAATCTTTTCTGTCCACCACGAACACTACTTTTTTTACCTGTGGCAGGTTCATTAATATCTGGCTGGCCTTAAATGAAGTTAAGGTCTTGCCAGAACCTGTGGTATGCCAGATGTACCCATTTTTATTACTGTTTATTACCCTGTCAATGAGTGCTTCTACTGCAAAGAATTGATATGGCCGAAGCACCATCAATATCTTATTGGTCTCGTTCAGAACAATGTATTTGCATATCATTTTTGATATGTGGCAAGGCTCTAAAAACTCGCTGGTAAACCCGTTTAATATGTTGGTTAGCCGTTTGTTTTCTTTATCTGTCCAGTAAAACGTTTGTTTGAAAGATTGAAGACGGTTGTTGGCGTAATACTTTGTGTTTACCCCGTTACTGATTACGAAAATTTGTAAGTATTGAAATAAAGCAGAGTTTGCACCGAACGAATGACGTTGGTAGCGGTTGATCTGGTTAAATGCTTCTTTCAGCTCAAGCCCTCTGCGCTTGAGTTCTATTTGCACTAATGGCAAACCGTTTATCAGTAGCGTAATATCATACCGGTTTTTATACTTGCCATCTATTGTTACCTGGTGTGTTACTTGAAACTGGTTTTGACACCAATGCTCGGAATTGATAAATTCAAAATAGAGGTTGTCTCCATTGTCCCGCACTATGTGCTGTTTTTCTCTGAGGGTTTTAGCTTTTTCAAATACAGATCCCTTGCTGAGTATATTTAAGACCTTTTCAAATTCCTTCTTACTAAACTGAATATTATTGTGCTTCTCTAATTGCTGTTTTAGGTTGGCAACCAACTCTTTTTCATCTTTGATAAGTACCAAGCCATAACCCAACTTTACCAGTTGAGTTACCAATTGTTCTTCTAATATTTGTTCGGGTTGTTTAGCCATTGTCTATTAAGTTACATATCAGCGATGTCATTAGTTCCTTATCCCCCGGGTCGCTTTGCGCTACCAGTAAAGCCAATGCCGTCAATGCGTTGTCATTAATTTTTATTTCTCCATTTTTCTTAAATCTGTGCTTGTTCTTTTCAAGGAACCAGATAAAGAGGAATGCCCCAATGCGCTTGTTGCCATCGCTAAATGGATGATTTTTAATAATGAAATACAGCAAATGCGCCGCTTGTTCTTCAATAGTTGGATACACATATTCGCCTCCAAAAGTTTGCACCACGCTATTTAGTGTCCCCTCAAAACTTTGGTCTTTCTCATTACCAAATAATACGGTTGCATCCTTTTTAGCAATTAGCTGATGCTTCAATTCTGCAATAGCGGCTTTTGCTTCGGTATATTCGATTACATAGGTAATATTAGCGTTTAGCTTACCAGTTTGAAAGCTATTGCTATCAAATTGACTGAGTAATACAAAACTCCGGGTATAACTGCTCAAAATGTCCAATAGCCCTTTTACTTCGGTAAGCTGCAAGCTATCGGTTGTGCCTGATTGCTGTATTACATTTACTATCTGGTTAAGCTGCTCTAAACGCTGCTGATTAATAGCGTAGCCTTTTACGAGATAGTCCTTTAACCGTTGTGTTGCCCATTGGCGGAATTGGGTTGCTTGTGCTGAATTAACCCTATAACCAACTGAAATTATCATATCAAGGTTATATAGGTTCATTTTTCTTATTTTCCCGTCATTGGCAACCTGTTCCAAAATGGAACAGGTTGAACCCTCTATCAATTCACTGGCTTTATATATGTTTTGTATATGCTTTACAATGGCAGGCCGTTTAACATTAAATAATGTTGCAATTAAGTGAGCATCCAACCAAATACTTTCATTATCCAGTGTTACCTGAATATCTGCGCCATTGTTTGTTGTATAAATATGAATTTCGCCTTTTTGCATCTGCTAATTTTTATTGATAAATGCTTGTTCAGTAGATTTGCTTCTATTTGATTAATCTGCCATTGTAGGCTCTAAAATTATAATTATAAACTTGAAATGCTCACA
>CAIVEW010000007.1 GCA_903905065.1 uncultured Bacteroidota bacterium
CGGGAATTTTACATTGTGGCTCATACGGCAACCCTGCGCATTGGCAGTAAGATGGTAGGGAAGATTCTTTCCCCCGTCCAGTACCTCATCATCATTTGGCGGCAGGTCGCCGAATGTTTCCGGCCTTTCTGAGTCTTTATAGGTTACCGAGCTTTTTGCGTCACCGTGCTTTTTTATTATTGGGGCCAATTGGCTGGCAAGAAATATCGCTCCCTTTTTTGACCAGTGCCCGTCCTTAGGGGTTTGTGTTATTACCTTCAGGTCTTGTGTGGCCAGGGCTGGGCTAAGATCTATGCATTCTACGCCCAGTTGGCTGCAGGTAGATTTTATGAACGGTATCCCATACACATTAGGCAAGGTCGGCTGCCTGCCTGCTTCCGGCGTGATGATGATAACAACGAATTGCGCGCCCGCGGCTGCCACGTCCTCCTTCAGCTTGGCGAGATTATCTTTATAACGGCCCTTCAATTCGGCGTATAGCGCAGAGGTACTCCCGTTATTCTCCAATATTCTATCATCAGGTATACGGGGGTATTGTTTATTAAGTTCATCTATCTTCTTCTTATTGTTGTCTGCCGCCACATCTGCAGCGGTGGTTGTGCTCTTATGAGCATTATCCTGGCCACAGCCATTCAAAAGGAAAACGGCCCAAATGCTGGCGGCTACAATGAATTTTGATTTCATATAATTACCCTTTTATTGAAATTCTAAAATTTAAAGTAATAATATTCCGTGGTGTTCATTTGTTTATGGAAATACCAAATGGATACTATAACTGCTCCGAAGATAAATAACCGGATGGAAATATTCATTTTCCTGGCCTCAAGTACATAATCTTTCTCACGTTGTATCCACTCTACAGCCAGCATAGGCATACACCAGAGCACATTAGTCGTAACCAGGTGCAGCGGTGCCTGGAAAAAGCCTTGCGAACATATTTTTGAAAAAAAATCACCGGCTACATGTATATCCGGTGACCTGAAAAACACACGCGAAATGGTGACCAAATTAAAAGTAAGCAGTACCTGGAAAAATTCTTTCACGGTAGGTAGTTTGCGGCCGGCGGCAACAGGCTCCTTATACCGGGTAAGTGTGCCCGTGAGTATATAGGGAACAAAATACAGGCCATTCAGAAAACCCCAGCAAATGAAAGTGTAGTTGGCACCATGCCATAACCCGCTGAAGCTGAAGATGAACAATATCAGTAGTATGTAATGGACGATGGAGCCTTCCTTGCCGCCCATTGGCAGGTATATATAATCGAGGAACCACTTCCGGAGCGAAGTGTGCCACCTCCGCCAGAATTCGCCCGGATTGCGGCTGAAAAATGGCATGCGGAAATTTTTGGTTAGTTCTATACCCAGCAACCTCGATGTGCCCATGGCTATCTCTGAATATCCGGAAAAATCGGCGTAGAGATAAAGGCTGAATAAGGTGGTGCCTAAAAACAGCGTGCTTCCATTGAGGTCATCATAGCGGTCAAAGACATAGTTTACAGTCAGTACGACGTTATCGGCTACCACCATCTTCTTGAACAGCCCCCAGATGATCTCTCCCACAGACTGCTCGATCTGCATCGGGTTGGGGATAAAGTTCTTCCTGAATTGCGGCAATATCTTCTCGGCAGAAGGTATTGGCCCGGAAAGAATGTGCGGGAAATAACTGATATACGCCGCGTAGGTGATGAAATTGAGCTCGGGCAAGATGGTTTTCCGGTACACCTCGGTGATATAGCCTATTGATGAAAACGTAAAATAACTGATGCCTATAGGCGTAACGATCTTAAGGACTGAAGCCTGCCATTTATCCAGGCCGGGTATATTGCCAAATATCAGCCCACTGTATTTTATGTACGTGAGCCCTGCCCCAATAATCACTATGCTGCACACAAGCACTGCCTTTCGCTTAGCGTTTTCGTTTAACGAATGGATCAGGATGCCGGATAGGTACCCAGCACCGATAACACAATACAAATAGACAGGAAGACTGTGGCGGAAACAGTAATAGAAGTAGCCACTTGCCACCAGCAGTACCAGGTTCTGCATGTTCCGCCATTTCCACACCAGCCAATAAACGGCAAGCACAACACAGAAAAATATAGCAAAATCGGTTGTGTTAAACAGCATGGGTTTAAGTTTGCTGCAGGAAAAAACGGACTGAGGCCTCGACTATTTCAGCGACTGGAACGAATCGAAGAAGTCACTTACCTCCTTGTTGGTTGCATAATTTTTCTTTGACACTACCACGAAGTCATAAATGCGGTCGTTGACAATACAGGTTTTCACGCTCACCAGCATATTGCCCTCGCCATCGTAGAAAAACGCACGGCCGGCATAGCCGTTAAGGGCTATGTTCTGTATGGGTAGTTCTGCGTCGGTATAGTCGCGCCGGCGAGTGATGATCGCACTGTCCAGCATAGTGTTAAGCAGTGCTGTGTCCCGGCAAATGTTTGCCGGGCAATCGGTATAAGTTACCTGGAAAAGTTTGAACTTGTCAATAGTGAATGTCGGTGGATCCCAGTACAGGAAGTGAGAAACCACCTGCCTGCCAAATATGGAGAACCCTTTTTTATCTTTTTTCTTAATGGGCGCAGGCATATAAATGCTAAACGCACCTTCAGTTGAAGTGTATTTTTCCCAGGGAATATTCTTGGGGTTGCACGACGACAAAATGAAGATGCCAAAACAAATAAAAAATAGTCTCAGGATGATACGCATATAGCGATATTTAATTATTGTAATAATGCTTTATTATCAAAATTGTTATTCGCAATCACAGGAAGCAACTGGTATTCCAAAAGCTCACTATTTCCGAATCATCAAAGTTACGTAGAGACGCAAGATTTTGCGCCTCTACATAATTTTTGTTTTACACTAGGATATTATTTTTTTGCGGGAGCGCCTTTCTTGGCAGCTGCGTCTTTATTGGCTTTGTAACGCATATCAGGTGTGCCATCTTTTTTGGTTGGCCCTGCCGCTGGTTTTGCAGTTTTGTTCTCTTTCGCGCGCATGTCCGGCGTACCGTCTTTCTTCATTTTGCCCGGCTTCTTATCTGCGGATTCCTTAGCAGGAGCTGCTTTTTGTGCAGGAGCTGCCTTGGCTGCTTCCTTTTTTGCTGGTTTTTTTGCTGTTTTGTCTTGCGCGAACGACGCAGTGCCCATGATTAGTATGGACAATAAGATGCAAACGATTTTTTTCATATTGGTTTTGTTTGACGCTAAAGTATAAAATTGGATTGATAGTTTATTATTTTTTTAAGGGAATTTGATGTTTGGAAACCGTTAACCAAATTGAGTGCCGCACAATGGTGCAATTCGTTTGCTCGAACTTTAATTATTTATCTTGCGGTGCAGAGAGAAAAAAGACGATGTTCTTTTGTTTGAATTTTTGATTTTTGAATTTTGATTTTTAAAAATGAACACCTATTCGCGTGAAAAGTTACATAAGGCGCTAAAGCACTTTTTTGGTTATGATGAGTTTCGGCTTACGCAGCTACCCATCATTGAGAGTGTGCTGAATGCCGAAGATACGCTGGCGATAATGCCTACCGGTGCGGGCAAGTCCATTTGTTATCAATTGCCGGCTATGCTGCTGCCGGGCATTACCATTGTGGTTTCTCCGCTCATAGCCCTGATGAAAGACCAGGTGGATGCGCTGGTAGCTAATGGTATTTATGCTGCATTTCTTAACTCCTCCCAATCGCAGGAGGAGCAAAGCCGGGTGATAAAAGATGCACAGGCGGGAAACATAAAGCTCCTATACATTGCCCCGGAGCGCATCCCAGCTAATAGTGAGTCGTTCTTTACGTTTATCCGGTCGCTGAACCCCTCCCTGTTTGCTATTGATGAGGCACACTGCATCTCCTCATGGGGACATGATTTCAGGCCGGAATACCTGAAACTGGCGGTGTTGAAGAAGCAGTTCCCCGGCATACCGGTGATCGCTCTTACTGCGAGTGCTGATAAGGTGACACAAAACGACATCGTGCAGCGTCTCGCGCTGCACAAGCCTCAGATATTCATATCCAGCTTCAACCGGCCTAATATTTACTACTTTATACAGCCCAAGCGTGAAGCATTTGGGCATATACTGGAATATGTTAAAAAGCATAAGGACGACTGTGGTATTATCTATGCGCTCTCCCGGGCTTCTACCGAAGATATAGCCGGCCGTCTGCATCAGGCTGGCGTAAAGGCAGCCTACTATCATGCCGGCATGGATGGCGGTGAGCGCAGCCGTGTGCAGGAAGCGTTTCAGCGTGATGACTATAAAGTGATCGTCGCCACCATAGCCTTTGGTATGGGCATCGATAAATCGAATGTGCGGTACGTGATACATCATGATGTGTCCAAGAACATAGAAGGTTACTACCAGGAAACTGGCCGTGCGGGCCGCGATGGGCTGCGTAGCGATGCCATCCTTTACTACTCTGTTGGTGATATAATTAAGCTCAAACGGTTTATCCAGAATGATGATCCGAAACAGGCTGCTATATCGCAGAAGAAGCTGCAGCTGATGCAGGAGTTTTGTGAGCATGAGGGCTGCCGCAGGCAATACCTGATGCAATACTTTGGCGAAGAGTTTCCTGCGTACTGTGGTAGTTGCGACTACTGCATGAGTTCGCTGGAAGAGAAGGACGCCACCGTGGATGCCCAGAAGCTGCTGTCGGCTATAGTGCGTACGGGTGAGCGGTACGGTGCGGGTTACATAATAGATTTTTTGCGTGGCTCGGCCAGTGAAAAGATACAGGCTGCCCATAAGGAGCTTAAGACCTACGGCATAGGCAAGCATCTGAAAAAAGAAGAGTGGCAGTGGATGGTGCAGCAACTGCTATACCATAAGTTCATAGATAAGACCGACGACCAGTTTGTAACGCTGAAGCTGAATGAGAAAGGGTGGAAGATACTGAAGGGTGAGTCTGAGCTGAAGCTGGTAATGAAGAAGGAGAAGGAACAGGTACTGGAGGAAGAAGAACAGGAGTACGACAAGCAGTTGTTTAACGACCTGCGCAGTGTGCGGTCAGACATGGCCGAGCGGGAGCATGTGCCTGCCTATAATATTGTGCCCGATAACGCGCTGATCGAACTTGCCAAGTATCTCCCGGAGAACTTCGACGAGCT
The DNA here is from genome assembly GCA_903905065.1 of uncultured Bacteroidota bacterium. Classification (GTDB taxonomy): domain Bacteria; phylum Bacteroidota; class Bacteroidia; order Chitinophagales; family Chitinophagaceae; genus Nemorincola. The sequence goes on from CAIVEW010000007.1 coordinate 5,120, forward strand.
AAAACACATCTCCGGTTTTGGTGATTACAAGATCAGCAGGTATGGCGCCAATTTTCTGCGGGTAATAAAGCAGTATGCGGAGGAGCATAACCTCACTTCGAAGATCCACTTTAAGAAGCCCAAAAAGGAGAAGAAGGCACCCGCAAAACCCACGGCCAGCGCCACTCAAAAGGCCACCCTCGAAATGTTCCGAGAAGGTATAGGCGTGCCGGAAATTGCTGTACTTCGAGGTCTTTCTACAGCCACTATTGACAATCACCTCGCTTACTTCGTCGCTTCCAGTGAACTGGATATTTACAAACTAGTTTCCAAACATAAGCTCGAAACTATACTCTCCACCATAAAAAGTACCGGGCAGACCTTTGCACTTAAACCATTAAAGGACTTGCTCGGAGACAAATATAGTTACACGGAGATCAAGATGGGGCTCGAGTATTATAAGAGGATTTCATAGTCGTAAGTCAAAAGTCGTAAGTCCGGGTGTTGGTATTGGGAAATGTGTTGACTTGCGGAGCCTCTTATAAACGTAACATTTAAATGGCCATTTCGTTCATATTCATTTTGCGCAAGCCGTAACTGAAAAATCCATCCCATGCACTCTTCCTACCTGGCGTTTCCACTGGCACGGTTATACTGCTTTTGGGCAAAATAATGGATAATGAGCAAGGACGATGAACTGCAACGCACGGATTATGAGGATGAAGAAGACGACGAAATCCTGCTGACCCGGAAGCTCTTTTTTGAACTGGAAAAGCATGCAAAGAAAGCGAACGAACTGCTGCGGGTATATTTGAAGGACCTGAACCCGACCGACATGGTCGCCCGGATAAATCAACTTGAACTGACGGACAGGAGCCTTAATTTTTTGTGCGAGGGAATTGCCTTAGAGTACGAAGACTATGAAATATGCGCGGCGGTGGAAGCGATCAAAAAGAAACGAAGCAGGGCAACAATAGATCCTGATTTTTAGACAGTAACTCTACACTGCCGGCAACCGATCGAATCGCCTTTCGTCCGGGCGTTGGCACCCCCTTAAACATTTTCGCTAACTATCTGTGAGTTTTCGATCGCTGAAGAAAACAATGAATATATAACGCAATCTGAAGACTGCCCCCTGCCGGGGTGTTTTGGCAAGCGTCGGCTGAGTTTGTCGAAATGAGAAATGTGTTAAAACGATATCAGCCATGGTAAAGGTTTTTCTCATTTTCTCAACGCCACAATTGCGGATCATTTTGGATGGCGGTCAAGTCGATCAAAAAATCTTTTTAATCAGGGTTCAGACTTTATTACATTTAACAGATAGAATTCCCCGATGGCGCAGGATACGAAACGCATACATAGCATTGATGTGCTACGTGGTATAATTATGATAGTCATGGCGCTGGACCATGCGCGGGACTACTTCAGCGGGGCGAGGTACCAGCCTACGGACCTGCAGCATGCGAGTACGATATTGTTTTTTACGCGATGGGTGACGCACTATTGTGCGCCGGTGTTTGTGTTCCTCTCGGGTACGAGCGTGTTCCTGTCGATGGGGAGCAAGAGCAAGTGGCAGAAGGCGTTGCAGGTATTAAGCCGGGGCTGTGGCTGGTGGTGCTGGAGGTAACTGTGGTGAACTATGGCTGGATGTTTGACCTGGACCTGACCCATCCCTTCTTGCAGGTTATATGGGCGATAGGGGTGAGCATGGTGTGCCTGAGCGCGCTGATGCTGCTGCCGCGCGGGGTGGTGCTGTCTATAAGCCTGCTGATGATAGGCGGGCATCATATGCTGGATGGCCTGCAGCCGGCGGGCTGGGAGGGGCTGGCGTGGCATGTGCTGCATATACAAGGGCCTATAAGTTATCACAGCCTGCAGATCATGATCATATACCCGCTGATACCGTGGATAGGGGTGATGGGAGCGGGGTATTGCTTCGCGAGTGTGTTTGCGATGGAGCCGGCGGAGCGAAACAGGTGGTTGTATGGTATAGGTGGCGGGGCGATAGTGCTGTTCGTGATACTGCGCGGGGTGAATGGCTATGGGGATCCATCGCCATGGGTGCGGGAGGGTACGTTGTGGCGCACGGTGTTGAGCTTTATAAATGTAACCAAGTATCCGCCATCGCTGCTGTACCTGCTGATGACCCTGGGCCCGGCGATAGCAGCGATGCCGCTGCTGGAGCGGGTAGGCAAGGCGGGCAATGTGTTCAGGGTATATGGGCGGGTGCCGCTGTTTTATTATATACTGCACATCTACCTGCTGCACAGCACGGCTATAGTGGCGAGTTACTTCTTCCGGCACAATGAGCATGTGGGGCCATTTGCGCACCCGGGTTATTCGCTGGGGGTGGTGTATGTGGTTTGGGCATCGGCGGTGGTGGTGTTGTACTTGCCGTGCCGGTGGTTTATGCGGGTAAAGATGAGCCACCGGAAGTGGTGGCTCAGTTATCTGTAGCGTGTGACACTATGATTTTTACTCATTTCCTGCCCTCCGTGGTCTTACTTTTTCTTTGCTTCGCCAAAGAAAAAGTAACAAAAAGAAAGGCGATTTTTTTCCAAAGGCTCCGCCGGAAAAAAAGGGCTCTGCGCTGTTATCGCAGTTCGCCAATCACCTTCATGGCGCTGGTTTTGACTCTATAGAGCACTAATATTAGGTATGATCAATCGTATCAACTGATTTCCCTGATTTAACTACTCAATCGTCTCACGACCCAAAAAGGCGCCATCATAGGCTCAACTGAATCGCAACTACCGTCAACAGCGCATTTCGAAAACATGACGGATACCAAGCTCACCCCACGGTCGAAACCGGGGCGATATAATCCCGGACTTACGACTCACGACTTATGACTTACGACTTAACGAACGCAGCTATCTTTTTGGCAGTGGCGTCGCTCACTGGTACCAATGGCAGGCGGACGATGTTTTCGCACAGGCCCATTTGCTTGAGTACGGCTTTGACACCAGCGGGGCTGCCTTCGGCAAACAGGAGGTCGATGCCGGTGAGCAGCTTATAGTGCAGCTTGCGGGCTTTGTCGAACTTGTTGACGAGGGCGAGGTTCACGAGGTCGGTCATGTCTTTGGTGAAGCAGTTGGCGGCTACGGAGATGATGCCTTCCATGCCTATGGCCATTTGTGCTACCACGAGGTTGTCGTCGCCGGAGAGCACAGTGAAGTTGTCGGGCTTGTTCTGGAGGAGCTCCAGGCACTGGGGTATGTTGCCACTGGCTTCCTTGATGCCTATGATATTGGAGCAATCGGCAGCCAGGCGCAGCGCGGTGGCTGGCAAGAGGTTGCTGCCGGTACGGCCGGGTACGTTGTAGAGTATGATGGGCTTGTTGGTGGCGGCAGCGACGGCCTTGAAGTGCTGGTACATGCCTTCCTGCGAGGGCTTGTTGTAGTAGGGGGCCACGCTGAGAATAGCGTCTACGCCATGCAAGTCAGTCTCCTTAAGCTGGCGCACTACCTCGTGGGTGTCGTTGCCGCCAATGCCGCAGACTACGGGCACTTTGCCGGCGCAGTAGTTAATAATAGCCGCCAGCAGTTCCTGCTTTTCGGCAGCGGACAGGGTAGGGGTCTCGGCAGTAGTGCCCATAGCCACCAGGAAGTCTACTCCTCCTCTGATGACATGCTCCACCAGTTTCTCGAGTGCGGTAAAGTCGATTTTCCCGTTCTTATGGAATGGGGTAGTAAGGGCAACTCCTGTGCCGTGTAGTTTCTGTATAGCCATATATTAATCTATTACTCAGTTTGTCTGAACTGTTTGTTTAAATAAAAATTCCAGTAAAGTGATTCGGAGAGTAATTGGCAGGTAGGCACAGAAGGAGTCTGTATTCTATTCTACAATTATCAGTAGTATATAAAACCGGGGTAAATATCTGACATAAAAATCAAATTTCATAGCTAATTGCTATGCACAGCCGAATTATTTTCTACGTGTTCTTCTATTTCATTGTAGAAGCCCATGCGGGAGAACTTTTCGATCCTTTGGTTGATCCTGTCATCCGGTGTGACGGTGCTAAGCTCGCTGATGGAATCGATAAGGTACCCTTTAATGGTCTCGGCCATAGCGCTATGATCTGCATGTGCACCGCCAAAGGGTTCGGGGATCACATCGTCCACAAGTCCGAAGCCGCTCATGTCCTGCGAGGTAAGGCGGAGTTGTTCTGCTGCTTTTTCCTTAAAGTTCCAGTTGCGCCATAATATAGAGGAGCAGGACTCCGGTGAGATAACGCTGTACCAGGTATTCTCGAGCATGGCTACTTTGTCGCCAATGCCTATACCCAGTGCCCCGCCAGATGCTCCCTCGCCAATGATGACGCAGATAACGGGCACGCGCATATTCACCATCTCGAAGAGGTTACGGGCGATGGCTTCGGCCTGTCCGCGCTCTTCAGCCTCAAGGCCGGGGAAGGCGCCCGGGGTATCTATGAAAGTGATGATGGGGCGATTGAACTTTTCGGCTAGCTTCATAAGGCGCAGCGCCTTGCGGTAGCCCTCGGGGTTCGCCATCCCGAAGTTGCGCATCTGGCGCATCTTGGTGTTTACGCCCTTCTGGTGGCCGATCACCATTACCGGCTGGCCATTGAGTTCGGCCATACCGCCTATCATTGCTTTATCATCGCGCACCTGCCGATCGCCATAGAGCTCTGTGAAGTTGCGGAATATCTTCTCGATATAGTAGAGGGTATAGGGCCTGTCGGGGTGGCGGCTGAGCTGTACGCGCTGCCATGGGGTGAGGTTCTCGTATATATGCGCCTTTGTTTTTTCTATGGCTGCTTCCAGTTCACGTACACTATTGGTCACATCCACCTTGCTTTTGGAAGACATTTCTTTCAGTTTGGTAACCTGAGCATAAAGTTCTTCAAGCGGCTTTTCAAAATCCAGGAATTGCATAATGCGATATTTGGGAGCACAAATGTAACGGTTTATCGATTTTAAAAGAACATTTGGTTATTTCAGAAAAAGGCTCTTATATTTGCACCCCGAACTAGCGAAAAGGATTGGTAGTTCAGTTGGTTAGAATGCCGCCCTGTCACGGCGGAGGTCGCGGGTTCGAGTCCCGTCCAGTCCGCAAG
>CAIVEW010000008.1 GCA_903905065.1 uncultured Bacteroidota bacterium
GACATGTCTCAAATTTACGCCGAAACTATTGCCTGTATTGACTTATGCCTTATTTTATTTATGCACACCAAATGTGGAAAAACGCACCTGACATTTAGTTTTTAAACAAAATAGGAGGGTGCCCTTTTGAGACACCCTCTTGTTGCTTTATCTCAAGCCAGCATTAATATCCTTCAACACTTCATTGCCGGGGCAAAGCACATCTTCACCAAGTTGGTTGAGTGGTGTCTCGGCTGTCTGTATCAGGTGGTGGAGGTCTTTGGTGTTGCGGTCAATGAAAAGCAGGCCGGTAAGTATCTCCTGCTTTGAAGCGGCTGTCTTTACTGCATTAATGGCTGATATACGATCTTCCGGGTTCCACTCCTGGGCCAGCTTGTGCAGTTGCAGGTCGCTGCCGTCGTGCATTTTTACGCCCTGCACAGTGCCTTCTGCATACTTAGTGGTTATCTCTTTCATCATTGGCACAAAGTCCTTGGTGCCGGTGCCTTCTATGTGTTCGCGTACATAGTCGTACGATTTGGTAGAGCCTACGTTGTTGTTGAATGTAACGCAGGGAGAAATGACATTGATAAACGCAAAGCCGGGATGCTTCATCGCCTCACGAATCAAGGGAACGAGTTGCTCCTTGTCGCCGGAAAAACTCTGCGCAACAAACGATGCTCCCAGCTCAATAGCGAGGCTGGCGAGATCTATGGATTCAAACAGGTTTACATGGCCCGATTTGTTCTTTGAACCTGCATCGGCAGTGGCGGAGTCCTGTCCTTTGGTAAGGCCATAGCAACCGTTGTTCATCACTATGTAGGTCATGTTCAGGTTGCGACGGATAACGTGCACAAACTGTCCCATGCCAATTGAAGCAGTATCGCCATCGCCGGATACGCCGAAGTAAGTGAGGTCTCGGTTGGCAAGGTTAGCGCCGGTAGCTACTGATGGCATGCGCCCATGAACGGAGTTAAAGCCATGAGAATTGCTCAGGAAGTATGTAGGTGTTTTTGACGAACAACCAATCCCGGACAGTTTTGCCAGCTTGTGCGGCTGTATGCTCAGGTCGAAAGCAGCCTGGATAATGCCCGCGCTTATGGAGTCGTGACCGCAGCCGGCACACAGTGTCGAGAGGGCGCCTTCGTATTGGGCAAGTGTATAACCTAATTCATTTTTTGGTAATCCCGGGTGGCGAAATTTCGGACGTATGTATGTCATTTAAGCAGTGGTTTTATCCTGGCTAAGTAATAATTTTTGAGACACCTGTTTTAAGATATTGTCGGCGGTAATGGGCATGCCGTCGTAGTTAAGCACGGATACCAGTTTGGCTGGGTTGGCGCTAAACTCTATCATCATGAGGCTCCTCATTTGCGCGTCGCGGTTTTGCTCTATCACGAACACATGATCGTGGTCGTTGACGAAATCTACGACGGTTTGGTTGAAAGGGAACGACTTGATGCGCAGTGCATCCATCTCTATTCCCTCAGCCTTTAGCAGTTCTATCGCTTCTTCGGCGGCGTACTGCGATGTGCCGAAGAATACAACCCCATTACTACGGGTATTTTTTTCCTGGTAAAGCTGCGGCGCAGGTACCATATTCCTGGCCGTATTCCATTTCTTTATCAGGCGGTCCATATTGCGGCGGTACGCACCTCCATCCTCGGTGTAAGCTGCATATTCATCGCGCGAAGTGCCGCGTGTAAAGAACGAGCCCTTGGTAGGGTGTGTACCGGGATAAGTGCGGTAGGTGATACCGTCATTATCAACATCGAGGTAGCGTCCGAATTTTTGCATTTTATCGAGGTCTTCAGCGGTAAGTACCTTACCTCTTTTGTAAACCCGTTTGTCGTCCCATACCAGTGGTGGGGAGACGTGATCGTTCATGCCGAGGTCGAGGTCGGTCATCACTATCACGGGCGTCTGCAATTCTTCTGCAAGGTCGAACGCATCGGCAGTCATTTCAAAACACTCTTTTGGAGTAGATGGGAATAACAGCACATGCTTGGTATCGCCATGAGATGCGTATGCAGCTTCAAGCACATCGGATTGTTGTGTGCGCGTAGGCATGCCTGTGGAAGGACCAGTACGTTGCACGTCGATCAGCACAGCCGGTATCTCCGCGAAATAGGCGAGGCCCAGAAACTCATTCATCAACGATACACCAGGGCCGCTGGTAGCGGTGAAGGAGCGTGCACCGTTCCAGTTGGCGCCTATCACCATGCCTATTGCTGCCAGTTCATCTTCGGCTTGTACTATTGCTACATTTCGTTTACCTGTGACTTTATCAGTACGGTATTCGCTGGCGTAGTCGCTGAATGCTTCTACAACCGAAGTAGATGGAGTAATCGGGTACCATGCAGCGACGGTTGCCCCTGCATACATAGCGCCAAGGCCACAAGCGGAATTGCCATCGATCATTATGGCGTCTTTTACCAGGTCGCGACGCTCTACACGAATATCCAGTGGGAACTTGAAATTCGCCTGTACATAGTCAACGCCCATTTTCAGCGCCTTTATGTTTGGTGGTATTAGTTTTTCTTTTCCGGGAAATTGTTCAGCGATGAGCTTCTCCAACACAGCGAATTCGATCTCGAACAATGCAGACAACGCGCCCACATAAATAATGTTCTTGAACAACTGGCGCTGGCGCGGGTCTGTGTATTCACGGTTGCACATTTCCATCAGCGGGATGCCGAGGTAGTTGATGTCATCGCGTATATAGTTGGCATGCAGCGGCTTTGTGCTGTCATAAAGAAAATAGCCTCCTGTTCTTACTATGCCCACATCCCCCTCCATACTTTGAGGATTCATAGCCACCATCAGGTCTACACCTTCCCTGCGCCCCAGGTAGCCTTTTTCGCTTATGCGCACTTCATACCACGTAGGCAGCCCCTGTATATTGGATGGAAAGATGTTCTTGGGTGTTACCGGGATGCCCATTCGGAATATGGACTTCGTAAACAGGAAGTTGGCGCTGGCCGATCCTGTACCGTTGACATTGGCAAACCGGACAACAAAATCGTTTACCTTGCTATTACTTGTTGATGACATGTATTGTTCTTTATGACTTCTATAAGTGATTACTCTTTTATTTTTTTCTCAGCAAGACAGCTCCGTTAATGGTGCTGACACGCATGTTCTGCTTTGGTAACCTTGTACAAAAACTGCTGCATGTCCCAGGCTGAAGTGGGGCAGCGTTCTGCACACAGACCGCAATGCAGGCATACATCCTCGTCCTTTACCATGACGCGTTTTGTGGGCAGTGTGTCTGATACATAAAGGTCCTGGGTAAGGTTTGTTGCCTGAATCTTGAGATGCGCACGCAGGTCAGTTTCATCTTCGTTTACCGTAAATGTGATACAAGAAGTAGGGCAGATATCCATACAGGCGTCGCACTCTATGCATTTACTTTCTGTGAAGACGGTCTGCACATCGCAGTTGAGACAGCGTTCAGCTTCCTTAAAGCCGGTGGGCATATCGAAGCCTAACTCCACTTCTTTCTTCCTGTTTGTAAGTGTAAGTGTTTTGTCGGCATGAGGGACGGCATAGCGGAGATCGGTAACTACCTCGCTGTCATAGCTCCATTCGTGTATGCCCATTTTCTGGCTTATGAGGTTCACAAAAGGTGCCGGGCGCTGTGTTATGTCTTCACCCATGCAACTCATGTGAATGGATATTGCCGCCTGGTGTCCATGAGCAACAGCCGTGATCACATTTTTTGGGCCGAATGCC
>CAIVEW010000009.1 GCA_903905065.1 uncultured Bacteroidota bacterium
ATCGATTTGATATGGGTGAAAGACAGGCATGAAGATATATATGGATGCAATGGCGCATACCAGGACTGTGACCGCTGATAGGTTCACCCACCGGTATTCAAACCCGTTGTGAAAACGGATCAGCAAGCCGAGCACAAGGAGTAGTCCAACATTCTTGACAAGGGACGCCGATGGGCTCATCCATATTGCATCGCCGAAGCAGCCGCAGTTAACATTGTTGCCAGCGGTGGCCCACAGCCAAACGAGGTACAGGCTGAAAACAGCAACGAGCGTGAAAGCTCCTTTAAGTACCCACTTTTGCCTTCCGAAGAAATGTAAAACGATCAAAGCACCAAGGCCGGCTTCGAGGCCCACGAAGAAGCGGGCAGCAATAGAGGCTACTTTGCGGGAGAGATGCGCCTGGTCGGCGAGCGTATATTCGAACGACTGGACGGGGAACAACTTGGTGTAGGCAGAATACAGGAAGAGTGCCCCGGTGGCAACCGAGAGCAGTGTTAATAGCGCTTTGAATGTCTTGGACATATAGGAGATACCATTCAAAATTAGCAGCTATTTGTGAAAAAAGACTTCTTTCATAAACATAAAAAGCTACCTGGTTGAGAGGTAGCTTTAATTAATATTAAAATTATTTTTTTCGAGGGACTATTTAAGTGCGCAAGTGGCGGTAGAGCCAGCAGTGGAAATATTTATTTTTAACTGTGCTGAATTTCTTTGTATGTGTGGCCTGATTGTTTGTTGTTCTATTTATTTGTTATTAATTTAGCGAAAAAATAAACGTTATGAAAAAATCCCTCCTACTGAGCCTTTTGGCTTTGTCTTTTGCGTATACAACCAATACAGGTTGTGTAAAACCCGGTGGTGGCACCTCTCTTGCTTTGCCGGACCTATCCAGCTTTAATGTGGCTGCTTCTTCTTTTGCGGTGGGTGCTGCAGCTACAATCGAGATAGCGTCCAGCAGCCTAGGTTCCGGTACTTTTACGGTGAATTACAGTCTTAGCGGCGCGAATAACCTTGTGAACCAGGTAGCTACGCTTATCATGAATGGCGGCAATGGAACTTTCTCTACACCAGCACTTAACGGCGTAAGCACGACCGAGGGAACGACCATCACGATCAACTCAATTCAAAATTCGGCTGGCGGCTCTGCAAACCCAAATGGCAATAATGTTCAAACGTTTAGTGACTCTACCGGCCTGATGACCGCCACGATCACTGGTGCAAGTGGTGGCCCAACGTCATTTAGAGGTATACAAGTTAGCGCACTGTTGGCGGGCGAAAACCTGCAAATCGATGGCGTTATCTTTACGCCAATGCTTACAGCTATTGATTTGAATGTGCATAACTATATGCATGCGAATAGCACAACTGCGATAAATATTTCAGATCCAGGGACAAACGGCGGTGCATTTTACAATGTTTCCGGGAATGGTGTAGCGATTGCTGATATAGCGCAAACCGGGTCGATTACCATTACCGGCACCAGTCCATTGCTTACAGGTACTTTTTCGTATACTAATCAAGATGGCAGCGTTGTGAGCGGCTCTTTCTCTTGCCCTGCACCATAGCCGACTCCAGGAAGTTTTCATTTATACTGATGCGGCACTTTGCCGCATCAGTCATTCAAAGACGTCGTCAGAAAAAGTTGGTTACAAGACTAAGCGAAAACGATCACCGGAACCTTCCGCCAGGGCCCTGCGGGCCGCCGGGTGAACCGTTAAGCCGCTTGAGGAGCAATTGGCGAAATTCACGCTCCGCTTTGTATAACTCTGCGAGCTGGGTAGGGGAGATGATCTTCAGGAAGCGGTCGTTGTATTTACGTTTCAGGTCTATTATAGCTTGCTGGTAATCGAGGTTGTCGTCTACAAATTTCATAGAGGCTTCATCGCTCGAATCGTGAATATGGTTATTCTTATACTTGCCCAGGAATGATTGCCGGGTGGCCCTCACTTCCCGCTCATATTCATTATAAAGTGGCACAAAGTTGGCGGACTGGTCGGATGTGAGGCGGAGTCGGTCGGTGATATAAGCCATTTTAGCTGCATGAATGCGCACCATGCCCTCCTGCCCCCGACGTTGTGCAAAGGCTGCGGAACTGGTGATCAATACAATTAAAAAGGCTCCTAATAATGTTTTCATAAACTGCGTAAATCCCCAAAACTAAAAATCCAAATTCCAATTTTGTACGAGAAAGTCCAGTAATTTTAATACATTTTGTTTGTTCAGGCGGGGAAAGCAGAAAAGCCAAATCCTTTTCTCAGTTATATCCAATCTATAGTTCATATTCCAGTCGCAATTCCCAAAAAATAATCCCTGATAGTTATCTGGACTAATCTACTACATCCCAGCCAGTTTCGTTAAGATACTGAATAATATCTGTATTGTCAACCTGTATCTTATTTATGTCGTTGTTGTTTACTATCCTGTTCACATCCAGTATATAGGCGTGCTGCAGGTAGTCCTGTATCTCTTCAGTTGGCACAGAAGCAAGCATAGTTTCCGTGCCGTTTTGGCGACCATTGCCGCTGAAGAAACTTACGTATCCACCCAATCCGATGCAGACAAGCAATACAGCCGCTGCGGCCCACCGTACCTGCCTGAAGGAATTGCGGCCGAGCGGAATAGTTGTTGCCTTCTTTTTTACCGGGCTGGCATATTTGGCCGCCTGCAGTATTTTGCCAGGTAAGGAATCGAAGTAACCGGCAGGAACGCTATTTGGCATTTGCCTGTTCAGGTTGTCTAACCGATCAGCACTGCCGACTTTTGCCGCGGCAATTACGTTTCCCGCAAAACCTGCAAAATAACCATCGGGCACAATATAGGGCATCAATTTATCTCCCTTGACGCCGGGGTGATTGATCCGGGGATCGTTGGTAATGGAGGAGAAATCCTGTGGCACGAGGTTAATGTCCGGGTGAGCAAAGTTGAACCACTGATCAAAATAACCAGCGGGAACAGAATAGGGCATAGCCCTGCTGAGTACAGCAAGTATGCTGCCCATGCTCTCCAATTCTTCTGTTACTTCATTTGCCCGATTCATAATGTCCTCCTTTGCCTTCAATTCCCTTTATTTGTTGCGTCTGATCGCCCTAAAGTATCATAATTGAGACGCTTTTTGTTATTAAAAGTTTAATTCCCCGTCAGGAATGCTTCCACCTTTTTCACCGCATGATGGTAGCTTGCTTTCAGCGCTCCCACCGATGTATCCAGCACTCCCGACATCTCTTCGTAGGGCATCTCGTCGTAATACCGCAGGTTGAAAACGATCCTTTGCTTCTCCGGCAGTGTTTGTATGGCCTGCTGCAATTTCCACTCTATTTTGTTAGGGTCAAAATCTTTCTGGGCAGTCAGCCGCTCACTAAACAGGTCTTCATTGTCGCTCAATGACACGGAAGTGCGACGTTTCTGCTGCTCGATCCAGGTCAATGCTTCATTGGTACCTATGCGGTACAGCCAGGTATAGAGGTTAGATTCTTCCCGGAACTCCCCGAGGTTCTTCCAAACTTTAATAAATACATTCTGGAGTATATCGTTGGTATCCTCGTGAGCCACTACCATGCGGCGGATGTGCCAATACAACCGCTCCTGGTACTTACGCACCAGTTGAGTGAACGACGCGTCCCTCAGTTTTTCGTCTCTGAAGGAAGCTACCAGTATATGATCATCTATCTGATCAGTAGGATCCGGCATTGTATCTGTTTGACTATGGGAAGGTAGGATAGTTTAACTAAGATTTTTAGGATGAAAGGATTTTAGGATGTGTAGAAAAATACCCCGGGATTGCAAATCCCTAACCATAGCATTCGGATTGCAAATCCGAATGCTATGCTTGCAAATCCGGATGAGCGGGTTATTCTTTCACAAACCGCCGCAACTCTGTGCCGTTTACTCTTACAAAGTATATACCGGGTTGGAGTGCAGAAATATCAACGGTTAAGAGTTGGTCGTTGGCCGTTTGCTGATGTATAGTTTGGCCTAATATATTGGAAATGGAAAGTTGGTTGATTGGTTCATTGGTTGACTGAATAGTAAGTTGTGTGGTAGCGGGATTTGGGTAGAGGGTTATTTGGTTTATGGGGGCAATTACCTGTCCGACAGAATTTGGAACAATAGAATTAAAACCACCACAAGTAAGGCTATGGTTATTATTATACATATAGTAGCCTGTTTCGGCACCCCAGGGGTATCCAGTGTTACTGTTTGTATAATCATTCATCGAAATGCCAGATAAACCCAACCCGATACTATATGCATTGGTAGTATTGCCGACTACAGCCACGCCCACTGCCGTGCTCTCCATTTCAAATATCACGACACCAGACGGGTATGCAATATTATTTAAGTCAACAATACAAACAGTGTCCGGGCATCCAGTTACGGAATCATAATTAGCTTTTGGGAAAAAATGATAAAAGTATTGTGCATTCCATTCTTCCGGCATTAAAGTGGTATCTATTAATAAGGTATTACCGTATGACCTAGCAGCAATTCCGTAAGAATAGGTTGTAGTGGTAGTTACAGACGGAGGGAGGATGGTTGTTACGGTGTACATGCCCCGCTCAGCAAACGTATAGCTTACAGATGTTGCTGTATAAGTTTTTGACAAAACGGTATCTAATGTTATTTGAAGCGTGACATAGTCGCCGGAATACTCCGATATCTGATCACTGATTTCCATCACCTGGCCCACTGAAAAATTATTTACTTCCATTAAAGTAGGGTCGTGAAACGGCACAGTGTGAAAAATGGAATTTGTAGTATCAACATAATTATTAGTGCTCGGTTCGTCGCATACGCAAGGCAGTTTGTTCGTTACAAGATCCAGGTAATAGTCAAATCCCCACATGCCACTACTAACGTTGTTGGGGATATGGTATGGGAAGGTATACAGATCAAAGATCTGTACGAAGCCATGGTTCTGGCTTAATATTATTTTGAAATTATTTACAGGGTCCGCGGCATTCATAACCCCGGTTGTGTCTGCCTCTATGGTGATCTTCTTTACTGAGTCCACTATCCCCAATATGGTCATGGTATCTATAGCCGTAAGCGTCGCTTTGTAAGAAATGTGGGTTTTATCCGCGAAAAAAGTCCAGGTGTCGCCGGAATGAGCCTGCGTTTTTATTACAACGGAATCATGCCACACACCGTCGAACACAAAAGTACCATCGGCATGCTTGATCACGTTTTTACCCAGCCAGCTGCCACCTGTAGAATCAAGCGCGCCAGCGTAGCTCAAAAATGATAGTGCCGATCTTGGAGTGCGATAAGGATGAAAAACAGTGTCCGTGCCGCTAGTGGTGACGGAATCGATCCGCATGCCGCGCAGATAGCCATTGCCGTTTGTGTAGAAGGGTTTAACGCCGGGTTGCAGGCAGTTGTAGTTTTGGGCATTGCCACAATACGCAGTGAGGAAGAAAAGAAGAAGTAGAATATTTTTCATAGGGCTAGAATTATATAGTGAAGATAAGAATTTATTTATTGAGAAGTCTTTTATGCAGGTTGGTTGGGCATATGGAATGAAGGAAATACTGGATGATACAAATCAACATTCGCTATCTATTCTTTACAATTTGATAATTATCAATTTTTCACAATCATTTCGGACTAAGACGCAAGCACTCCATTATTTTCCCAACTTACCCTATATTTGAGTTTCACTGACCAATAATGGCAAAAAAAATAAACAATAATACTAACAAACCTTTGCAGGGGCCGGTGAAGGGGCCTTCAAACCAGGTTATCAAACCTAAACAGTCTGCTGTGCCTGTGGACGAACCCCAGGTAAAGGACCCGTTGATACCTGCATGGTTGTATGAGTTTAAGATACAGGCGATTATCGTGGGGATACTGGCCTTTGTGCTGTACGTAAATACCTCACAGAACGAATACGCGCTTGACGACACCATCGTGATCGTGAAGAACGAATATGTTTATGAAGGGTTTAGCGGCATCTGGGACATACTTACAAAAGACGCGTTTGATAGCTACTACAGGCAGTTCAATTCATCGAACCAACTGAGCGGGGGGCGTTACAGGCCATTGTCGATAGTTACTTTTGCGATTGAGCAGCAATTTTTCGGGGCGATACCTAAGGACCGGATGGATAGTACGCGCACAAACCCGAATGGAATAACGCCGGGCTTCAGCTACGATATGAAACAACCCTTCGAAAGGCGGTTCCTGGAGGATATGCATATCCGGCACTTTTTTAATGTTATCTGGTTTACATTGTGTGTCATAACGCTGCTTTACTTTTTGAGGTATGTGGTGTTTAAGAACAACCATATACTGGCGTTATTGGCGGCAATACTGTTTACCGTGCACCCCATACATACGGAAGTAGTGGCGAATGTAAAGAGCCGGGACGAGATCATGTCGCTGTTGTTTATTTGCCTCACGTTTATACTTGCATTTAAGTACCAGGAACATAAAAAGATGTGGATGCTGGTATGCGGGATGGTGAGTTACTTCCTTGCCTTCCTGTCGAAAGAGTATGCGATATCGCTGATTGTGCTGCTGCCAATGTCGTTCTTCCTGTTCAACCGGTACACGCTGGCGCAAAGTATAAAAGCATCTCTGCCTTTTTTAGGGGTTATGGTGGTTTATATTATCATGAGGCTACAGATCGTGGACTCTATGAGCCCCAACTCTGACAGCGACATTCTCAACAACCCTTACGCCAAGGTGACGGATGCCAACGAAAAACTGGCCACGCAAATATCAACTACGCTGAACTATTTGAAATTGCTGATATTCCCTGACCATCTGTCTGCGGATTATTCGTACAATACCATCCCCTATAAGACCTTTGCTAACCCGCTGGTGTGGCTTTCGCTGATCATACACGTTGGGCTTGTTGGCTTCCTTCTGTCGCTGATCAGGAGATTGTTCAGCCCGGCTCCTAAGCCCGGTGAGCCGGCAAAAAAACTGAGCATGGAGACGGTTCGGGTACTTTGTTTCGGGATCAGTTTCTATTTGTTCAACCTGTTCCTGGTGTGCAACATATTCTTCAACATCGGTGGCACGATGGGTGAACGTCTTATTTTCCATTCATCGGTGGGGTTCTGTATAGTGCTTGCATACTTGCTGTACAAAGGAAGTGAAATGATAAAACCTGCGGTGACCGGAAAGGTGGCGCTGACCGGGGCGATGCTGGTGATCGTAGGGTTGTGCAGCTTTAAAACCATAACACGTAACCCCGACTGGAAGAATGATGAGACATTGTGGAACCATGACATAGCTGAGGCGCCCAATAGTGTGCTTGTAAATGCAAACGTGGCGTCATCGCTGATAAACAAGGCGGAAACGGAAAAGGATATTGTGAAAAAAAGAGACGATCTGCACCGGGGGCTTGTGTATTACAAAAAGGCGCTGGTACTCCACAACACCTTCGTTTCGGGATATATGAACAGTTTTGTTGCTTACCTGAAACTGGAAGAGCCGGACAGCGCCAAGATGAACCTGGATATGGTGAAAATGTATTATCCTAATTATCCGAAGCTGGAAGAAATATACTACAATCTGGGCGTGTGCTACTACATGAAGAAGGAGATACCACAGGCTATACAGCAATGGCAGACATCGCTGAAACTAAAGCCAACCTACATCATAGCCCAACAGAGTATTAATACGGCGACGCAGGCAATGAATGCACAGCAAAGGGGTGAAGAGGTGAAGGTGAAGTAGTTTTTTGGGAATTGGTTCGTTGGAATTAGGAATTGGGATTGGTATAGCTTTAAGGATTGCTTATTTGTATGCACGCATGTAGGATTTATCTTTACGGCAGGTAAGCCAGTACTGCGCCAGATAAAGTCCGTTTTTTTTCTTCACTTTAGCTATATGAAAACACTTACAGTACGGATACCTGATAGTGTGGATGTCGATGATAAGGATATACTTATTATGCTTGCTGCACAACTTTATGAACTAGGGAAATTATCTTTGGGGCAGGCAGCAGATATGGCTAAGCTCACGAAGCGGGCATTTGCCGAAATCCTTGGGCAGTATGGTGTTTCCTTGTTTAATTATCCTGCCTCTGATCTGGCAAGAGATATTCAAAATGTATAACGCAGTCATTTCCGATACGAGTTGTCTGACTAGTATTAACGAACATTAATGAATTGGAGCTTTTGTCCCTGCTATACGATAAGGTCATTACTACCTCCGAGGTTTTGGCAGGGTATGGCGCAATTCTTCCCGAATGGTTTCAAATCATTAACGCAACTGATAAAAATTGTCAAAAGAATCTTGAGCAGGAATTAGATAAAGGAGAGGCAAGTGCCATAGCGCTTGCATTGGAATTACAGGATATAACAACAATCTTAGACGATTATAAAGCAAGGAAAGTGGCAATACGCCACGGCCTTGAAATTACCGGTACGTTGGGTGTTATAATTAAAGCTAAGAAAAATGGGTTAATACCCAGCATATTACCGCTGCTTGCTAAATTAAGAGCAACTAATTTCAGGTTAAATGAGGAGTTAGAACGATTTGCGATCACGGAAGCGGGAGAGTAGCGCTATTCTGATTCATATTAGCTAATGAACATTCGATACCTTCGGCATCGCGTTTCTTCATCATTATTTATTGGCGATAGATTTGTGCTGCCTTCGGGATATTTACATTTAACAAAGGGACGGGGGCTGCAATTTGGAATTTAGCGTTTGGAATTTAAGATTTATATCTTTGCCGCATGGAACTTACCGCACTCACTGCCATCAGCCCTATAGATGGGCGCTACCGCTCACAACTTGCTGCACTCGCTCCTTATTTTTCGGAATACGGGCTCATACGCTACAGGGTGAAGGTGGAGGTGGAATACTTTCTTTTCCTTGCGGAAAAGAAAGTGATAAAACTACCCGTAAAAGTGAAGCCTGCGAAGTTGCGTGCGATCTACCAGGATTTCACGGAGGCCGACGCACTGAAGATCAAGGAGACGGAGCGCACTACTAATCATGATGTAAAGGCGGTAGAATATTTTCTAAAGGACAAACTGACCGCCCTGGGCGCGGGGGAGAGCGTAGAGTGGATCCACTTTGGGCTGACCTCGCAGGACATAAATAATACCTCCATACCCATGCTGTGGAAGGATGCACTGGAGGAGCAATACCTGCCTTTGCTGCTCAATACTCACCTGGCCCTGTATCATATGGCGCAGGAATGGAAGAGTGTACCTATGCTGGCGCGGACACATGGCCAGCCGGCATCGCCCACTATGCTGGGCAAGGAAATAATGGTATTTGTAGAAAGGCTGGAAGGGCAGATAGATCAGTTACTGAATATACCCTTTGCCGCTAAGTTTGGCGGGGCTACCGGTAATTTTAACGCACATCATGTTGCTTTTGGCAATATAGACTGGGTGCAGTTTGGTAATGATTTTGTGGAGAAAAAACTAGGCCTGGAGCGAATGCAATACACCACACAAATAGAACACTACGATAACCTCGCAGCGCAGTTTGATGCGTTGAAGCGCATCAATACCATTCTCATCGATTTCTGTCGGGATGTGTGGCAGTATATATCTATGGAGTATTTCCGGCAGAAGGTGAAGGCCGGAGAAGTGGGCAGCAGCGCTATGCCGCATAAAGTGAACCCAATAGATTTTGAAAATGCAGAGGGCAACCTGGGCATAGCGAATGCGCTCTATGAGCATCTGAGTGCCAAGCTTCCCGTCAGCCGATTGCAGCGGGACCTTACCGACAGTACGGTATTACGTAATATTGGCGTGCCGATGAGCCACAGCTTCCTGGCGCTGCGGTCCTTAGAGAAGGGTATAGGTAAACTGGTACTGAACCAGGATAAAATGAAGGATGACCTGGAGCGAAACTGGGCCGTAGTGGCAGAGGCAATACAGACAGTGCTCAGGCGCGAGAACTATCCTCAGCCCTATGAGGCGCTAAAGGCGCTGACACGCGGCAAGGCCAGCATTACCAAGCAGGATATTCATGAGTTTGTAGATACGCTAAAGGTAAATGCCAAGGTTAAGAAGGAGCTGAAGGCGATCACTCCGCATAATTATACGGGAGTGGATTTTGAGTACTGACCGATATCGAAAATTTATGATTAAAAATTTACTGATAGCGGCATTTTCTTGCTTAACCCCTTTCTTTGTTTGCGGCCAGCAATTCGCACTAAACGAAATCGTAAAGATCGACACTGAAAAGGGAATAGATATTAAGTACCCAATATTTACTTATAAAAACCCAGACGTTTCCGCTAAAGTCAATCAAAAGATAAAATACGTTTTTTATGAGTATAGTTCAGTTGATGCGCGCGAAAAAATAGAAAATGCAATTGATAGCGCAATTAATATAGCAATGACTGATTTTTATGCAGATGTTCCATTTCGCAACAACGATATTTTATGTGTTCAGTTACATTACGAAGCCATGGTGGCTTACCCTTCATCCTGGACCGAATATTATAATTTCAGCGGCTATGGTAATATCCTGACGATAGACAGCTTAATAGCGCCATCAAAAATGATCATATTCAAATCATTGTTGGAAAAGAAACAGGCCGTGAACATAAAAAATGCAATTGCAAATTTTAAAGATTTTAAGTCGTTTCTTGATGCCGTTTCTGGAAATTGCATGGACCATTACGACCCCTCTAAATTCTTTATAACAGATACAGGTTTGACCGTGATCATTGATTGCGACTTTCCTCACGTGATCCAGAGCATGAATCCCAATACTTATGTTTTTTTCTCTATTACAGAATTGAAGGGAATATTTACCAGAGATAAATACTTTTCTCTTAATAAACCTCGTCATTAAATGGTTCCGGATAAACTATTGCAGGAATTGCAAGCAGTAAAGGGCTTTAACGAAGCTGCGTTCCTGGCAGCGCATGAGCAAACCGCGCCGGTATCCGTTCGTTTAAATCCGGCAAAAGATATCGGGTTATTTATTGAAAACGAAAAAGTAGCGTGGTGCAATAATGGCGTATATCTTAGTGAGCGGCCTGTGTTTACACTCGATCCTTCTTATCACGCCGGCGCATATTATGTACAGGAGGCATCCTCTATGTTTTTGGAGCATATGCTCAAAGTTATTTTAGCGGAGAAAAAGGGATTGCGCGTGTTAGACCTCTGTGCAGCGCCCGGCGGGAAGAGTACATTGATAGCGTCTCTGCTTGACAAAGAAAGCCTGCTTATATCCAACGAAGTGATACGTACCCGCGCGTCGATACTTGAAGAAAATATGACCCGGTGGGGGCATATGAATACTTGGGTGACCAGCAATGATCCGCGTGACCTGGGGCGGCTGCGTGGCTACTTTGATGTTATTTTGGTAGATGCGCCGTGCAGCGGTTCCGGTCTGTGGCGAAAGGACCCACGGGCGCTGGATGAGTGGAGTGAAGCCAATGTGCAAATGTGCGGTGAGCGGCAGCAGCGGATACTTGCCGATGTTTGGCCTGCGCTGAAACAGGGCGGGGCATTGATCTATGCGACATGCTCTTACTCGCCGCAGGAAGACGAGGAAATACTGGATTGGGTGGCGGGTGAGTATGATGTCACGCCAATTTCCATAGAGCTAAATGAGGAATGGGGTATCGTACCCGCGTCTACAGCAAAAGGTATGACCGGTTATCGCTTTTTTCCGGATAGGCTAAGGGGGGAGGGCTTTTTTATAGCTGCAATAAGGAAAAACGAGGAAGCCGAAAACCTTCGCCCGGAAAGGTTGAAGTCGGCGAACGACAAGAAAATACAGGAACAGGCTGCGTATTTGCTGAGAGAAAATAATGCTGTTTTTATACAAACGGATAAAGAAAACTACAGTGCCATGCTGCCCCAGCATGAGGCCGATCTGCAAATACTCCGAAAGGCAGTTTATATGAGGAAACCCGGGTTGAAGTTGGGCATGCCCGCGGCGAAGGAATGGTTGCCGGAACATGAAGTGGCATTAAGCATTGATGCAAACACTGCCTTACCTTTTGTTGAGGCAGATCGGGAACAGGCGCTACGGTTCCTGAAAAGAGAGGAAATGGGCGTAGCCAACATACCTAAAGGATGGCAGTTGGTGCGGTATAAGGGTTTAGGGTTGGGCTGGATAAAATCGCTGGGGAACCGCTCTAATAATTACCTGCCGAAGCAATGGCGAATAAGAATGGATATTGAATAAAGTTCGTTATTTTGGTCAGCGCCAATATTAATTTTAACATCGGCAAGGCTGATAATTGGGCATAAATGTTGTACTTTTCGCAACAAATCCTAAGGTATTATGTTTAAATACTTGTCTATATTTTTACTCTGCGTGCTCAGTTTTGGCGTCAAGGCCCAGGACGCGGACAGCATACTTGCCGTGCGCAGGGGAGTGAGGTGGGCGGTAAAATATGAAATGAAGCAAGGGGAAAACCTGCATATGCTGGCCCATCGTTTTTATGTCGCTGAAAAAGATATAGAATTCGAACCTGATTTTGATAAAACAAAGAAAATAACGCCGGGCACTGTTATCTATATTCCTGTACTTAGCCAGAATTATTCTTTAAGCAAGCCATCTATTCTTGATTCCAGGGATATGCATGAGCTCTACTTTCATGTTGGCGCCCACGACGATATCGGCATTATCAGCACTTATGCCGGCGTTACTAAATCGACGATGAGGATGTGGAACAACCTGCACGGCAATACCCTTTTAGAAGGTCAGGCACTATTTATAGGTTGGGTAAAAATGATTGGCCGGGACACTACCGATAATCCGCTACGCGAGTCGGCATATGCTGTTGTGCAGAAGGCTGTGGTGACGGATACCTCGAAGATGCGGGTATTGGGCGGACTGGATACAGTATACAACCGACAAACCAGTAACGGGCTGAATATACTTACAGAAAAAGGTACGGCTGTTTTTTTTGAAAAAGCAGGAAAGCTGGGTACTTTTCAGGCCTTTCATAATGCTACGCCACGGGGCACGGTCATAAAAGTATTTAACCCAGGTACGGGGAAAACTATCTATGTAAAAGTGCTGGGCCCTGTTCCTGATACGAAGCTCTATGCCAATAGCATCATTGGTATTTGCGACGCCGCAAAAGAAGCGCTGGGTATCACGGAGAGCAAGGCATGGGTGGAATTGTCTTATCCGGTTAATTAGGAATTGTTCTTTTGGGGAATTAGGCATTCGGATTGCTCCTTCCTGGCTACTTATCCCCCTACATGCTGTAAGTTGGAAATCATTTTTTTTGAATTTTTACTTTTGAATTTTTACTTTTTTCAATGAAGTTATTGATAATCCGTTTTTCCTCTATTGGTGATATTGTGCTGACGACACCTGTGGTGCGTTGCGTGAAACAACAGGTGAAGGATGTGGAGGTGCATTATCTCACCAAGTCTTCATACGCTGCTCTACTAAAAGGCAATCCTTATATAGATAAGCTGCATTTTCTTGATGATGAACTGGATGCAGTGACCGAGGAGTTGAAGAAAGAAAAATTTGACTGCATTATAGACCTGCATCATAATCTACGAACGCTGCGCGTGAAGAAAGCGCTGAATATAAAGAGCTATTCGTTCCCGAAACTGAATGTGCAGAAATGGCTTCTGACCACGCTAAAGGTGGACCTGATGCCCGATAAGAGCATTGTGGAGCGGTACTTTGAGACAGTAAAGTCGCTGGGCGTGCAGAATGATGGCAAAGGACTGGACTACTTTCTGCGGCAGGGTAAATTGCTGGCAAACACGGACATACCCATGAGCCACTGGGGTGGTTATGTGGGCTGCGTAATAGGGGGGTCTTATAACACCAAGAAGCTGCCGGTAGAGCAGTGGAAGAAATTTTGCGATCTCTCGCCGTACCCGGTAATACTGCTGGGCGGGCCGGAAGACCGGGTAGATGGCCTGGCAATAGCCGAACAGGACCCAATTAAAATATACAATTCCTGCGGCAAATTCGATCTGAATGAATCTGCGGAGCTGGTGAAGAATGCACGCGTGATCGTGAGCAATGATACGGGACTGATGCACGTGGCGGCAGCCTTTCAGAAACCGATTATCTCCCTGTGGGGCAATACTTCTCCGGAAATGGGTATGTTTCCCTACTACGGTTTTAATAACCTCAAGGAGCGGGTGGCGTCACAGTCGATAATTATGGAAGTTGAAAAGCTGAGCTGCCATCCTTGCAGTAAACTCGGTTATAATCGCTGCCCGAAAAGACACTTCAAATGCATGAATGACCTGGATATGAGTGTTGCGGTGGAGCAGATGAAAAAGCACTGGGGGGTTAGTGCAAAGAGTTAATCCAGTGTATCAAACAATTCTTTCAGGTCCATTGAAAAGCCCGGCAGTACAGGTGTAGTTACCGAGTCGCCGCAGGTCATCGGGCGGGATGTTACATATTTCCCATCAACAAGCGTATTAACCAAAAAGCTTTTGTCCTGCGGGGAGACGATCCAATATTCCTTTACGCCGGCTTCTTCGTAAGCGTCAAATTTATTCTTTAGCTCTTTGGCATTATTCCCCGGAGAAAGGATCTCTACTACAATATCAGGTGCGCCTATGCAGCCTCGTTTGTCGTATTTTGAGGTGTCACAAACCACGCACACATCTGGCTGCAGCACAGTGTAGATATCTTTGTCTTCTGTTGATTTTTTTGGGAGGCGAACGTCAAAAGGAGCTACAAAGACCCTAGCTTTTTGCTTCCCTAAAAAATTACTCAACATTCCAAAAACTTCGCCCACTAACACTTGGTGATCAAAATTTGAGATGGAGTTCATTTTGAATATCCTGCCCTTTATCAATTCCACTCGCTCCTCAAACTGCCAATTGAAGTAGTCGGCATAAGAATATAATTTGTTCAGGTCGAGATCAGCGAGTTCCATGGGTGATTTTCTCTTAAGCAAATTTAGAATAAATAATTTGGCGTTGAAAATCACTGGTGCGAAACAAAAGGAGTTGAGAAATTTAGTATATTACTTACAAAATTTGTGCGGGCATGAAAAAAGCGCTTCTAATTTTGCTGTTTTCGTTCAGTTTATTTTCGCCCAGGGCGGTTGCTGGCAAGCAACTCACTGATAGTGTGAGAAATGAATTGAGAACACTGAGCAATAAGATGCTTTTTGCGCACAATGATAATTTCATCATTTTAGATGCATTAGTTGACGGTTATGTTACCATTGGCGGGAAAGCTAGTATCGTTTATGAAAACGACATTGTTACTATTAACGATAAGCAAATACCAGATCCTAAAAAATCGTGGTATGTGGATAAGATCAGGTTGTTTCAATCCGCGCAGACAAATGATAAAGACAAACTAAATGGGGATGCCGGAACGACAACGCGTTTTTATGTAATTAATCGTAAAGTCACTTTAGCGGAGATATTTGATACGGCGTCATCTTTCAGGAAAAACGTGGTGCCACGGCTGTCTACAAGGGAAGAGGTATTAAAGCAGAAACAGGCTAAGGTTGTGTTAGTGGATATGCTTGCTGCGGATAAACTCATTGATACTTCTGCGGATTTTACTATCAGATATAATATACTCGGTTTTTTCCTGAACAATGTAAAGGTTGACGAAGCAGTCGGTGCGAAGTTTGTGAAGTATATTAATGCCACATGGCTTGTCGTTAAGGAAAAGTCTGACTATTTGTACATGGACAAAGAACAATGGATCGTGTCATCAAACAACGACTAACATTTCCATTTATCTTCATTTTGTTAATATCCTGTGAATTTCATTTTCGCATAACTCAGGAATAATATTTTGGTAATGTATTTGCTGGTAACTTTAGTATAACTAAAAATTATACTTATGCTTTGGCGTAGATTTAGCGGAGAACCATTACGGGAACCGGTTAAGAAGGCTGTTGAAGAAGCCATTGTGAGAGAAACAGGCGCTGGTTACAAGCTCAAGGTATGCATCGGCACGGACTCACAGGTACGTGGTGCGGATACGGAGTTTGCCACAGTGATCGTTTTTCTGCGGGAAAAACATGGGGGGTTTATGTTCATCAGCAATGATAAGACAAAACAACCTTATAGCATCAAGGAGCGTATGCTGGTGGAAGTAGCCAAGAGCATTGAGATCGCTTATGAGCTTTGCGATCTGTTCAACAAGTATGATGTGGACATGGAGGTACATGCCGACATTAATACAAATCCGCAATTCAAGAGCAATGAAGCGCTGCGGGAAGCCATGGGTTATATCCTGGGTATGGGCTATGCTTTTAAGGCCAAACCCGATGCATTTGCCAGCAGTTGCTGTGCAGACAAGATGGTAAACTAAATGTTCTTTTTTCCTTCGTTAGCAGGGGCTCAAATCCCCTGGGTGGCTTTATCACCTCAATATTTTAAGTCCCGATTATTATTTTTTATTTTCTACCTGACTTTTTTGTTTATTTTCCTGTCTATTTATTAGAAAAAGGTTAAATTTACTATCATAATTATCAAAATACTATAATGAAAGCGCGTCATTTACTGCTATGCTGCTTCCTGTCGGTCATTGCACATGCTGCTTATTCGCAGGCTTCGGCTGAGTTTGTTGAGAACCAGGGCCAATGGGGAAGCTGGTTCAAATACAAAGCCATAAGCCTCGCAGGTGAGGTTTACCTCGAAAATGACGGGTTCCGTTACCTCCTGTGCGACCCTGCCAATGGCAGAAAGATAGACTCTGTGCACCTGGGGCTGCTGGACACGCCTACGGTTAGGTTTCACGTATATAAGATGACCTTTGAAGGCGCCAATATGCAGCCGGATATTGTTGGCAACAAACCACAGAAGAACTATTACAATTATTACTACGGCAACGATCCTAAGCGCTGGAAGTCAGGCATCCACCCCTACCAGTCGCTGGATTACAATGATCTTTACCCCGGTATTAATATGCATGTGACCTCTGAAGTGGGGTCATTGGTGTACGAATTTTTCGTGCAGCCCGGTGCAGATGTTTCGCTGATCAAATTGAATTTTGATGGCCCTGATCGTATGTATACCAAGGACGGCAACCTGTATATCAATACCTCGGTAGGGCAGGTGGTAGAGATGAAGCCCAATGTTTTCCAATACATTAATGGCGATAAAAAGGAAGTTGCATGTAGTTATCGTTTGAAGCATAACCAGGTAACTTTCGATTTCCCGGACGGGTATGACCATTCCGCGCAACTGATCATTGACCCTACTATAGCTTTCTGGTGCTCGTTTACCGGTTCTACGGCGGACAACTGGGGCTTTACGGCTACTTATGATAACACCGGCGATTTTTATCTCGCAGGGCTTGTAAATGCACTGTCTACATCTGCAGGTGGCCTTGGGGGCGCATATCCGGTTAGCCCTGGTGCGTATCAGAGCACTTTTGGCGGCGGACAGGGCAACACAGCCATTGAGTATGCAGCGGACATTGGTGTAATGAAATTGAGCCCGGACGGTGTTTCCCGTATCTATGCTACTTATATCGGTGGGAGCTGCAATGAGCGTCCACACAGTATTATTGTGGATGCAGCTGATAATTTGATAATTGCCGGAAGAACGCACTCTACAGATTATCCGGTTACAGCAGGAGCTTACCAGACGGCAAGCCATGGCGGGTGGGATATAGTAGTAAGCAAGCTAAACTCAACGGGTACGGCAATGTTGGCTTCAACATACGTGGGCGGATCAACTGACGATGGTGTGAACTTTGACTCGACGGAAGTGGGATATGGCCACCTGAAATGGAATTATGGTGATGATGCACGCAGTGAAGTGCAGGTGGACAACCTGGGTAATGTTTACGTTACCGGAAATACAACTTCTGCTGATTTCCCGACAACGGCGGGAGCCCTTTCTACCACCTATGGCGGTGGTATGCAGGATGGTGTTGCATTTAAACTGAACAGCTCACTTACCTCACTTTTGTGGAGTTCCTATATTGGTGGTAATGGTGATGATGCAGGCTATGTGCTCACGTTCAACCCGACCCAAACATCCTTCTATATTGCAGGTGGAACAAACAGCACAAATTTTCCCACAATTCCGGGATGCTGGCAAACTACCTACATGGGCGATTCTTCTGATGGTTTTATTTTGAAATTCAGGAACAGCCCGCCGTACACTTTGCAGAAAGGCACTTATGTAGGCACTTCGCATTTTGACCAGGTATACGGGATACAGATAGATAACCTGGGGGCTGTATGGGTGATGGGGCAATCACTGGGTGGAGCATTTCCTGTGACCAGTGGTGTATATACCAACCCGAACTCCAGCCAGTTTGTAATGAAGATAGACAGCAACCTGGGCACTGACCTCATTTCGACCGTTTATGGATCAGGAGATGCGGCTCATACAAACATTTCACCAGTTGCTTTTCTTGTTGATACCTGTAATAACGTGTATATATCGGGTTGGGGTGGTAATATTATGGGCACCGGGGCTCCTGGCCTTGCTCACAGCGGTACAACAGTAGGAATGCCTATTACTTCGGACGCTTTTCAGAGCACTACGGATGGATACGATTTTTATTTTATTGTGTTTGGCGCAGATCTTGCCACATTAAGATATGCTACGTTTTACGGACGTAATGCTCCCGGCGGATACGGGGAACATGTTGACGGCGGGACCAGCCGTTTTGATAAACATGGCATAATTTACCAGGCCATATGTGCAAATTGCGGAGGCAGTTCGGGGCCTCCATTTCCGACGACAGCAGGTGTTTGGGCACCTACGGACATGAGTGGAAACTGCAATGAAGCAGCGTTGAAAATTTCATTTAATATTGGCCCGGTTCAGGCAATTGTTACAGCCGGACCCAGCACTAACGGTTGTGCACCGTTGACCGTGAACTTTACAAATACTTCGAATAATGGCCTGTCGTTCGTCTGGAATTTCGGAGACGGGAGCCCGATCGATACTTTATATTCACCGACTCACACCTTTACCGCTTCAGGTACTTTTACAGTGTCGCTGTCCGCGGCTAACTCAAATGCGTGTTTTGTGACTAATGATACCGCTTATCTCATTATCCGTGTAGATACAAACTATATTACTCCGGGATTCACTACTACGGTTACGGATAGTTGCGGACCATATACCGTGACAGTCAATAACACATCAGTGGACCATACTACAGGTACATCTACTTACCAATGGTGGTTTGGTAACGGCTCTGTGTTTACAGGTGCCAACCCTCCTGTACAGAACTATGCGGACACTGGTACGTACACAATAACATTGGTAATGTCTAACGATAGTGCCTGCCATTCGCCTGATACGGTTATAGAACAAGTGCATATTTATAACCAAAAGGTTTCGGCGCATTTCATCATTCCAGATTCGATATGCGCGGGTACGCCGTTCACACCATCGGGTGGAGCGACAAATGCAGCTTCCACTACCTGGTATTATGGACACGGGCTGACTACTACGGATTCCATGCCCACTTTTACTTTTGACAGCGTAGGTGTAGACACCATAACACTTATTGCCCTCAACTCCGGGGCGTGCAATGGAGGGGATACCGTAACCGAGATCATAAAAGTCTTGCCGCTTCCGGTGGCGAATTTTTCGTTTATTCCGCTCACACCTACCGCGAATGTGCCTACCACATTCACCAACCTTTCTCTCAATGCAACCAGATACACATGGGATTTTGGCGATAATACCGCAAGCACAGAAGTGAACCCGATACACCAATACACCAAGACCGGTAACTATAAGGTTTGCCTAACGGCCTACAACAGCAGTAATTGCCCTTCGATACTGTGCAAACTCGTTCCCGCGGATGTGGAACCGGAGCTTGGCCTGCCAACGGCTTTCAGCCCTAACGGAGACGGAGAAAATGACGTTCTCTATGTGCGGGGAGCGGCAATAGTGACGCTGGATCTAAAAATATTCAACCGATGGGGACAGCTTGTATTTGAGACCACCAGCCAGGATAAAGGATGGGATGGTAAATACAATGGACAACCACAACCGATAGATGCGTATGCTTATGTGCTCAATGCCACATTCATTGACGGGTCTGCGAAATTATTAAAAGGAAACATTACATTGTTGAGATAACCCAAGAAACGCGTAGTACATAAAGTCGGTAGGATGAAAAAGGCAGTATGGTTATTTATAGTTGTTTTTATTGTTTGCAGCCATGTTGCTGTTGGGCAGAGTATTCATTTCAGCCAGTATTATAATGCGCCGCTGCTGCTGAATGCAGCAAATACGGCCCTTTTGCCGGGTGATGATTACCAGGTGGGCGCTAATTACCGCACGCAGTGGTCATCGGTGCCTGTGCCGTATAAAACTTTTGCTGCTTTTGCTGATTGTAAAGTGGGTGGCAATCGCGAAAATGTAAACCACAATAACTGGCTTGGACTTGGCCTCGTATTTTTCGATGATAAGGCGGGTGATGGTAATCTTTCGCTATTACAGGTGCAAGGGGATTTGGCATATCATTTACGTCTCAGTGAGTTTACGATGATATCCCTTGGGCTTTCCGGGGCCACGATACAGCGGAGTGTAAACTACGACAACCTTATCTTTGACCAGCAGTGGGATGGAGTTGAGTTCAATCCACATCTGGCCAACGGCGAAAAAGTGGGCATTATCAAAACCAGTTATTACACGATAGGCGCGGGCGGCAACGTTACAATCTTCCCTAACGAGAACCTTTACATAAAACTGGGAGGCGGTGCCACTAACATTAATACGCCAACCGAGAGCTTTTATAAAAGCAGCAATGTGGTAGGTTTGCGGCCCACCGGCAATCTTGATGTGATATTCAAAACGGGGCCGTCATTATTAATAAACCCATCTGTTTACTATACTACGCAAACAGGTGCATCTGAGCTTGTTGCCGGCGCGCAGTTCAGGATAAAACTCAGCAGTGACAACAGTTCACCTACTGAGCTGATATTAGGTGCATATGACAGATTGGCTGATGCAATTATCGGTGTAGTAGGTGTGAAAATAAGCGGTGTGCAATTTACGGCCAGTTACGACATGACGACATCGGCACTTGCCCCATATAATTCCGCTTATGGTGCGCTTGAGTTTTCTATCATTTATCAAAGTCCTTATGGTAGGAATAAGGACAGGATATCCAAGCAATTCAGTTGTCCCAGGTTCTTTTAACAAAAGATTTTACTGACATAAAAGTTCGTGGTATTATATTTGAGTGTAGTGTTAAAACACACCAGCTAACTATATGGAAAAAGAAAAGAATAAAATACTGTTAGTAGAAGACGATACTAACTTCGGTCAGGTATTAAAGAGCTACCTGGAATTACATGATTTTGTAGTAGAACTAGCGCGTGATGGTATCCTTGGCCTCGCCGCTTTCCGCCGTGAGCGTTTTGATATTTGTCTCCTGGATGTGATGATGCCTAATATGGATGGCTTTACACTGGCTGAAGAGATCAGGAATGTAGACCCTGATGTGCCGTTGTTCTTCCTCTCTGCAAAGAGCATGAAGGACGACATCCTTACCGGATACAAACTTGGCGCAGATGATTATATCACTAAACCTTTTGACAGCGATGTGCTGCTTTCTAAGATCAAAGCCGTGCTGAAACGTAACCAGGAACTGCATGAGAAACAACATTCACAGATAGAGTTCAATATCGGGGTATATCATTTCAACAGTAAGTTACGTACGCTGAAGCATGGCAATGAGTCGCACACGCTTTCTCCTAAAGAGAATGAGCTATTACTGATGCTGGCAGAATACAAAAACGACCTGCTGCCACGCGAAACTGCATTAAAGCGGATATGGGGTAGTGATACCTATTTCAATGGCCGCAGCATGGATGTTTACATTGCCAAACTGCGCAAATACCTTAAAGACGACAGCAGCGTGGAGATCGTGAACATACACGGTAACGGTTTCAGGCTTGTTGTTCCGGAATAATTTTTGAATTAATTTTGATTTAGTCCCCAAAAACGCACGTTTTTGGGGCTTTTCTTTTTTTGTATTTGTTGTTTGTAATTTTGCCCTTGCCTTTTGTTCGTCAGGTAACAAAGGCTATTTTGTTTTCGGTCTTAATCAATATATCTTTGAGCGGTATACCATTAAGTTTGAAAAAACGCTTACATCGCCTGTTCTCTGTGTTGCTGATACTTGTGTTTGGTGTCAGCGGGGCTTCCTACTTTTTCTTTGATGCGATGCAAACCAAGGACAAAATAGAAGCCAGGGAGCGTATTTCGGCTAAAGACAAACTTGACATTATCAGGATACCATTGAAAGATTTCAAAGGGCTTGAAGGGGCCAATGAGATATGGTATGGCGGTGAGCTGTATGATGTGGCCGGGTATAGTATAGAGAACGATATTGCCTGCGTAACCGTTTACCACGACAAAGATGAAACAGGGCTTGTGAAAGGTTTGGCAGAGCGTTTTGAATCCAGCGACAGATCAAACATTCGGAGCGGGCCGCATATCGAGAAACACAAAATTCACTATCCTAATGACGGGAAGATACTGGTGACAACCCACGTATTAAGACATTTTACAGCCCCGGGAACCTATCACAATGAGCCAAGGTTTCTATCTGTATCGCTACAGGTATATAGCGCTGTTATTAAACCTCCCCCAAGGTTGAGCTAACCGTTTTTTAAGTTTGCGAAGGCCTGATCCTTCGCAAAGGTTATACACGCATTCGTACTCGCGGATTGTGCTTTCTCCATTTATTTAATCAAAACTATAATTTATGAACACGAAGTATATTCGTTTATCAATACTATTATTATGCTTTTTATCAGTGAAGGCACTAGCCCAAAATTCATTAAGCGGCAAAGTCTACAATAAAATAACCAATTCGCCCATCAAGGGGGCATTGCTGCAAATACCTGACCTGAGAGTAGCCGCAGTAGCGGATTCTGAAGGCAATTATATTTTTAACAACCTTCCCAAAGGCACTTACCTCGTTGAAGCGGATGCACTTGGGTACGCGTCCGCAGCACAAACGGCAAAAACCGGTACTAATTCAACTTTGAATTTTGACCTGGCAATTTCGGTTATCGAAGAAAATGAGGTGGTGATCACCGGTGCTTCTTCGGCAAGAAGCAGGCAAATGACGCCGCAACCCACTACTGAGGTGACCAATGAATATCTCAATGAGCACTCTGCTACGAATATTGTAGACGCGATCGGGTTGGTCCCCGGCGTATCCGTAATGACTGACGGACAAAGCATTGGTAAGCCATTCATACGCGGGCTGGGTTACAATCGCGTGCTAACCGTAAACGACGGAGTGGAACAAATGGACCAGCCGTGGTTTGACGAATTTGGCATAGAAGCAGACCCGGATGCTGTTCACCGTGTAGAAATACTCAAGGGCCCGGCGTCGCTTGCTTATGGATCGGATGCGATAGCCGGCGTAGTAAACTTTATTCCGGAGGCTCCTCCTGCTGAAGGCCATAAGGAAGGTGATGTGCTTTTCAATTATCAGACTAACAATGGACTGATAAACAATATGGTGCACCTGGCCGGCACACAAAATGGCATTTCTTGGAGCGCACGCGTAGATAATATTATGGCGCATGCCTATCATGACCCTTCCGACGGTTATGTGCTGAATTCCCAGTTCAGTGATTTCAATATGGATGGCACGATAGGGATACACAAGAAATGGGGGTACTCTCAACTTCACGCGAGCTATTTTGATATGGCTACGGGCATAGTAGATGGCACTCGTGATTCTGCAGGTACTATGGCGCAGATCGTTTCGTATCCTGACTTGAACGGTGGTGCTCCGACCTATGAGACCCCAACAAAACAAATGCTTACCTCCTACACACCGCTTGTTATCAACCAACGCATACGCCACAGCAAGGTGGTATGGGATAACAGCCTGGCGGTAGGCGAGGGCCGCATCACCGGTACATTCTCTTACCAGAAGAATCAGCGCCAGGAGACCAATGACCCAACTATGCCGAATACTCCGGATATCTATTATTCGTCAGATGCGATCACGTATGATCTTCGTTATATCTCGAAACAAATGGGCGGCTTCAATTTTTCAGCAGGTGTGAATGGCGCGTACCAGGACTCGAAGACCCTTGGGCCAATAATGCTCATTCCGAATTATAATTTTCTCCAGGTCGGAGCTTTCGTTATAGCAAACTACCAGGTTGGAAAATTGGCTATCAGCGGCGGTGCGCGATTTGATAACAGAAGCTTTACCGGCAAGGGACAATGGATAGATACGACTAATGTAGCGCAGGCCCCGGTTCCTGCAAACACACCTGGCGCGTTCCAGGAATTCACTCCGTTCACTTCTAAATTCAGCGGCGTATCCGGCAGTGTTGGCGCAACCTACAGCTTTACTAAAGCTATTTATGCTAAACTTAATTTAGCCCGTGGATTCAGAGCTCCCAATGTGGCTGAGTGTGCGGCAGACGGAGTGCATGATGGAACACCTTTGTACGAGATCGGCGACAAAGACATAAAGCCGGAGACAAATATTGAGGAGGATCTGACTTTTGGTGTGAATACAAAAGACATCACATTTGAAGGAACGGTATTCAATAACAGCCTGAATAATTTCATTTACTCGAAAGGGTTGCTCAACTCGTCCGGAACAGATTCATTCAGCAACCTGCTGAGTGTTGGCGGCACCCTGTTCCCTAATGCCCCGGTATTTGCGTACGTGAATGGGAATGCGCAGATGTATGGCGGGGAAGCAATGCTTGATGTTCATCCATCGGCTCTACCTTGGCTGGAACTTAATGCCACTTTCAGTTATGTAAATGGCGGCCTGCTAAACGTACCGGATAGTGTGAAGTACTTACCATTCGTTCCGCCGGCAAGGGTAACAGCCGACCTTATTTTCCACTTTAAGAAAGTGGGCAGGGGAATCAAGAATGCCTATGCAAAAGTGGGTGTGGTGACCGTTGCGCAGCAAAAAAATATATTCTTCCAGGATACTACATTAAATCCGGGGCCGGATGCATATGCCAACAAGGCAATTACATCTGCAACGGCGGGCTATACCCTTTTTAATGCAGGGCTGGGAGGGGATATTCAGAATAATGGGCATACGATATGCAAGATCTTTATTAATGGAACAAACCTTTTTGACACCCCATATATGGACTATATGAGTCGTTTCAAATACCTGCCATACAATCCGGCAAACGGCAGGGTAGGGGTGCTGAACATGGGCAGGAATGTTAGCATCAAAGTAATTATTCCATTTGATTTCAGTAAGAAGAAGTAGTAAATGGTTAGTAAAACAAGATACCCGGCCATGTGCCGGGTATTTTTATGCTCATTATTGAATGCTTTCTATGCCACGGTCACCCTGGCCGCCAGCCAGCTTTCGCTCAATGGCACCAGCCATTTCTCCAGCAGCTCTTTTTTTGTTGTGGCGATATTGTTGAACAGGAGCGTGTCTTTTGTAATGTATCCCTTGTCTATGGCATACTGCACCTGTGTAAACGGCAGCATCTCCGCTTTGTTGTTACGCAGGAAAGTGATCATCATCCGGTCAAAGAAATTTACGTCATACTGGCGTTCCAAGCTCTTTATGACCCTTACCGAACTATCTGTGCTGCAACCGCTCACTTCCACATCGGTTTCGTCGGCTATGATCACTACAAACTGCCGGAAGAGCAACCTCGCCCATCCCTTCACCGGGGCGCCATGAGCTTGCCACTGCGAATAGAACTGGTAGAGCTGTTCATTCACTTCTCTTTCTTCTTTCTCAATAAACGCCCGGCTGCACTGATAGACCCATACTCTTGCATTGTCTGCGAAATCAGCCGGCAGCAGGCTATTTAACTCATTAGTAACCATGCAGCAAAGGTAATGTATATCCACAATATGCTCTGTTTTAGGCGTATGACGGGTTAGCGGATCCTGGTAATGTTGTTTAAATTTTCTTGTGACGCAGAAGTATTTTTTGAAGCAAAAATTGAATTACACCACTAATGCAGAAAACCTTATTTTTACAACCACAAATAATAATTGATTGAGGCAAGTTTATATTACAAGACTTTCAAAATACCTGCCAAACGAACCAGTATCTAATGATGACATGGAAGGGGTTTTGGGGATGGTAAATGGGAAACCATCGCGTGCACGTGCGTTAGTTTTAAGGAATAATGGGATCAAGACCCGCTATTATGCCATTAAAGATGGCCGTACAACACATACTAATGCCGGGTTGGCCGCCAATGCGGTAAAAGGGCTATTTGATAGCGAATTCCCGATCAGCAAACTGGAGTTACTTGCAGCAGGCACTACGTCACCAGACCAGCTTTTACCCGCTCATGCGTCCATGGTGCAACACGAACTGAATGCAGGCAATATGGAGATCGCTTCTTTTGCTGGTGGGTGCTGCAGCAGTATGCAGGCGCTTAAATATGCCTGGATGGCAGTTGCCTGCGGCGTGGCAGATACCGGCGTGGCCTGTGGCTCTGAGCTGCTTTCCACCTGGATGCTTGCATCACGTTTCCAGGCGGAAGCAGATAACTGGAAGGAAATTGAAAAAAAACCGCATCTCGCGTTCGAAAAGGATTTTTTGCGCTGGATGCTGAGCGATGGTGCTGCGTCTGCGCTGCTGCAGGATAAGCCGAATGAAGAGGGCTTATCGTTGAAAATTGAGTGGCTGGAAACAATTTCCTATGCCAATGAGCTGGAGACGTGTATGTATGCAGGTGCCCAGAAAAATGCAGATGGGGCGTTGATAGGGTGGAACGAGATCGACCCATCCCTTTGGGCCCAGGAAAGTGTATTTGCTTTGAAGCAGGACACGCGCCTGCTGGGCAACAATATTATTTCTAAGGGTGGTGATTTCCTGGCTTCCCTTATGGGGAAAAGGGGGGTGACGGCGGATGATATCGATTATTACCTGCCGCATATGTCCAGTGAGTATTTCAAGACGGAGATGCAGGATTATATGACCAGCATTGGCATGGACCTGGCCGCAGAAAAATGGTTTTACAATCTCACACGGGTAGGCAACGTAGGAGCCGCATCTCCTTTCCTGATGCTGGAAGAACTGTTTCATAGCAACAGGCTTAAGAAAGGGGATAGACTGCTGGTGATGGTTCCGGAGAGTGCCCGGTTCACATACGCATACTTATATCTTACCGTTGTTTAATTTGCGATAATTATTGAGTATGAGGCCACGTATATTGGTAGTGTATTATTCACAAACGGGGCAACTTCGGCAAATTCTGGATAGCATTTTGTCGGATATTAATGGAAAGGCAGACATCGATTATGCCGTAATTGAGCCGGTTACTCCCTTTCCTTTCCCATGGTCAGCATTACAGTTTTTCGATGCTATGCCGGAAACAGTGGAGCATTTGCCGTGTGTTGTGAAGCCAATCCCTTCAGAAATACTAAATAAAAATTACGATCTCATTATATTGGGATACCAGCCGTGGTTTTTGAATCCTTCACAACCTGCTACCGGTTTCCTACAGTCGGAGCTCGCAAAGATATTAATGGGCAAGCCTGTAGTTACGGTTATTGGTTGCCGCAACATGTGGCTGCATGCGCAGGAAAAAGTGAAAGGCTACCTGGATGGTCTTGGTGCGCGCCTGGTGGGCAATATAGTACTTACAGACACCAACCCTAACCTCGTATCTACACTTACCGTGATACGCTGGTCTTTCAAGGGGCAGAAGAAGGCATCAGGGCTGTTACCTGCGGCAGGGGTGCAGGATGAAGACGTAGCTGCCGCCAACCGTTTTGGTAAGACAATATACCAGCACTTTGTGGATGACAATCTCATAGACCTGCAGCGAGGCCTGCTGTCGCAAGGGGCGGTGGTGCTGAAACCGGGGTTGGTAATCCTGGAGCAAAGGGGTATTAAAAATTTCCGGATCTGGTCAAAATATATTCGCAGGAAGGGTGGCCCCGGTGACCCCGCGCGTGCGTCCCGGGTATTGGCATTTAAAAATCTACTGATCGTAGCGATTTTTATTCTTTCTCCTATTTCTAATCTTACTGCGCTGATAAAGCTGGCCATCAAGCGTCATGCCCTCCTGAAAGATGTAGAATATTTCCGGCAAGTGGATTATGAGAAAGGGCGTATTTAAGATTTAAATGTTTACTGTGAGTTACGGATAGGTGGTCCGGTGAAAATTTTACAGAAAGATAATAATGGGCCGCCCGAAACCACCCTACATTTACAGCCCAAATATATTTTCATGAACATACCTGTAGTTAATCTCGCCGAATTTACCAGTGGTGACCCGCAACTCAAGCAGCATTTTGTGAGCCAGCTTGGCAAGGCCTATGAGGAAGTAGGGTTTGTTGCTGTAAAGAACCACGGCATCCCGGATAGCCTGATAGCCGAATTATATGGCGATGTAGAGCAGTTTTTCGCTTTGCCTGTTGCAACAAAAGAAAAATACAAGAAGCCGGAGCTGGCTGGCCAGCGCGGTTATACTTCGTTTGGCACCGAACATGCCAAGGGTTACGATGATGCGCCGGATCTTAAGGAATTCTTCCAGTTTGGCCAGGTGGTAGAAGACAGCAACCCACTGAAATCCCAGTACCCCGATAACGTAGTTGTTGATGAAATACCGGCATTTACGCCGACTATGCTCGCTGCGTACAAGGCGTTTGAAGTTTCGGGTACATCCTTGCTACAGGCAATAGCTCTTTTCCTTGACCTGGACGAGCACTACTTCGACCAGTATGTGCATAACGGCAACTCTATATTAAGAGCTATCTATTATCCGCCGATCACCCAGGAGCCAAAATCGGCCATTCGTGCAGAGCAGCACGAAGACATAAACCTGATAACATTGTTGGTGGGTGCATCTGCTGATGGCTTACAGATATTGAACATGCAAGGGGAGTGGGTACCCGTAACGTCTTTGCCGGAGCAGATAGTGGTTAATGTAGGAGATATGCTGCAACGACTGACCAACGACCGCCTGAAATCAACTACTCACCGTGTGGTAAACCCTCCCAGGGAAAAGTGGGGCACACCACGTTATTCAATACCATTCTTCCTGCATCCGCGCAGCGATATGAGCCTGGCCTGCCTGGAAAGCTGTATTACAACTGCACACCCTAAGGCTTATGAGGATTATACTGCAGGCGAATATCTTGACGAGCGCCTGAGAGAAATAGGACTGAAAAAATAAGTGTCGGTTTGCGACAATACATATTATCTAAAGAACACCTTATGTAGAGACGTTGCAATGCAACGTCTCTACGCAACAAAAAGAAAAATAATTTTCCGGTGTGCTGCCTGAGTTTCTTTGAACAGACCCACTTATGAATTACCTGACTGATACCGATGCGAAAAAATTATTTTCAGCGGCAATAGCTGCAGCTGAAAATACATATTCGCCATACTCTCATTTCCCGGTAGGGGCTGCCGTCCTTTCGGCGGATGGCACGATCGTTCCCGGCACAAACGTGGAAAATGCCTCGTATGGTCTCACTATTTGTGCGGAAAGAACCGCTTTGGGCCATGCGGTATCTATCGGTAAAACGGACATAAAAGCGATTGCTGTATTCTGTAAGACGAACAGTGCCGCACCATGCGGAGCCTGCCGGCAATTCATCCTGGAGTTCGGCAGTGATATCGTTGTCATTTTCATGCACGGCGAAGAATTGATGCAACGAACAATAGGGGAACTATTGCCATTTGCATTCACTAAGGCAACAATGGACCAGCTTGAGAAAGTTGGTGATCAGGAGCATAATTTGTAGTTTGTAATTTAAAAATAACCTATGGGGCGATTTACCGGGCTTATCGGCATTGTATTGATACTGGGTATCGCATTTCTTTTTTCCAATAACAAAAAACGTATCAATATCAGGCTGGTGCTGAGTGGGTTGGCATTGCAGTTGAGTATTGCGTTGCTTGTTCTGAAAGTGCCGGCCGTAAATCACTTTTTCC
Source organism: uncultured Bacteroidota bacterium (assembly GCA_903905065.1). Taxonomy (GTDB): domain Bacteria; phylum Bacteroidota; class Bacteroidia; order Chitinophagales; family Chitinophagaceae; genus Nemorincola. The sequence continues at coordinate 29,772 of CAIVEW010000009.1, forward strand.
AGATGCTGGGCAAGGGCATGCAAAAACTGGAAGGGTTCGCAAAAGAGGGCGCCAGTTTTGTATACGGCGGTATCGGCACTTTTGGCCCCGGTGGTTTAATAGTCAACTATGGAGTCTCCCCAACATTTGTATTCGCGTTCAATATCACGGCCACTATTATTCTTGTATGTGTGCTCGTAGCTATCCTCTACCATTTAAGGATAATGCAATTTTTAGTGTCTATGGTAGCGCGTGCCATGAACTTTGTGATGCGGGTAAGCGGCGCCGAGGCATTGAGCAATGTAGCGAGTGCCTTCGTGGGCCAGGTGGAAGCGCAGGTGATGATCAGGGCATACTTGCCTACCATGACCAAAAGTGAGTTGCTGGCTTCTATGAGCGGCAGCCTGGCCTGCATAGCCGGAGGAATTCTTATTGTGTATGCCAATATGGGTGCGCGGCCGGATTACCTGATCGCGGCGAGTCTGATGGCGGCGCCGGGGGCTTTGGTCATCTCTAAGATCGTTTTCCCGGAAACCGAAGAGTCGAATACGATGGGCAAAGTGAAACTGGATGTGAAAAGTGACTACGCCAACCTTGTTGACGCCATCACCCACGGCGCTGCAGATGGGTTTAAGATTGCCATGAACGTAATCGCCATGCTGATAGGTTTTATAGCACTGATAGCCATGGTAAACTGGATGCTGGGGCATATTCACAGCGGGCTTTCGCTCGATTTCATTTTCGGCAAATTGTTTTATCCCTTTGCCTGGGCCATGGGTGTGCCTCAGCAGGATATACATAATGCGGCTACTTTACTTGGGCAGAAACTTACCGTGAACGAATTTGTAGCGTTTAAGAGCCTTACCACAAATTCTGTGCCTATGGTGACGCCGAAAGGATTAACGATCATTACCGTGGCGATTTGCGGCTTTGCCAATTTCAGCAGCGTAGGAATGCAGATAGGCGGCATCGGGGCGTTAGCTCCTACGCGCCGCCACGACCTTGCCAAACTAGGGATGAGAGCATTGCTTTGTGGTACACTGGCCTCATACCTCTCCGCTACCATCGCGGGTATGCTTGTGTAACCTAGTGCCTCGATCTGCACGCTGGGCGAGTTAATGCTCTAGGTAACAATTTGGTAATATTCAATCGACAAAAACATAATCTTAAGATAACATTGTTTCGGCAAATTTGCAGCAATATATAAATACAATTTTTCATGCTGCTATTTGTACGAAGGAAGTCATTACTGGTTATTTTATTAATAAATAATTTTATACTTCTTTCGTTTTCAGGCGGCAGAGTTTATGCGCAATCGTTCACGGCAGGCAACCTGGCGATACTGCGGGTTGGGGATGGCGTGACTGGCCTGGTAAGTTCGGCACAGCCCTTAACAGTGGTGGAGTATACTACTTCGGGGGTCGCGACGGGAGTTACCGTTGCACTTCCGAGTTCCGGAGCAGGACCATACGTTACCAATAGTGGCAGCGCAACTTCTGAGGGGCAAATGACCATGTCGGCGGAAAGAGACCGGTTGGTAGTGGTTGGTTATAATGCGGCACCGGGTACTGCCAATGTTGCGACTTCGCTTTCCTCCACTTATAACCGGGAGTTGTTTACCATAAATTCGGGAGCGGTAAGCACAAATGCTGCGTCCACTACACTATACTCCGGAAATAATATCCGGTCTGGAACTGCGTCGGGGACAAATTATTTTGGCGGGGGACCTGCAAACGGTATATCTGACCTGAATACCAACACAATGCTGACTGCGGCTTTGGTTAACACACGTGTCGTTCAAATATTTAACGGACAAACTTATATCTCATCAGGTAGCGGGACATTTCTTGGTGTTAATAGTCTCGGAACTGGCATCCCCACAACTTGCTGCCAGGCCACGTCGCTGCTTAACACGCCTAATTCGGGCAGTGCGTACGGATTTTCATTCAGCCCTGATGGTAATACATTGTATATAGCGGATGATGGATTATCGGGAGGCACTCCGGGTATCAGCAAGTATACAAAAAGCGGTGCCACTTATACGCTTGCGTACGTCGTCAATACAACTACCAGCAGAAGTATTGCGGTAGATTATTCAGGAGCAAATCCGATCATTTACGCTACTACAGCCAGCAGCACAGCTCCGAATTCCATTATCAAGATCACGGATGTGGGTGCAGGGTCGGCATCAACTATTTTGGTGGCATCGTCGCCCGCAAATACGGTATTCCGGAGTCTAACTTTTGTCCCGTACTGCGGTGCATCAATATCGTTGATAGGCGCGTCAACCGTTTGCAGCGGCACTAACCCGCGAATTGTAATCAAAGGTAATCCTACCGGCGCTGTCACGTACAATATTAACGGAGTTACCACATATACCACAACGATAGGCCCAAATGGTTTCGATACCGTAAGCATAGGGCCGATAACTGCGAATACAACTGTCAACCTGGTGAGCATTAACACCCAGGCTTGTTCGTCGGTTCCAATTACCGGCAGTGTGACAGTCAACGTATTTCCTGCTGCTACATTTGCTTCCATTAGTACGGATGGCCCGTTATGTGCGGGCTTCGATCTGCACCTGAATGCTGCTATTACGGCCTCTGCAAGCCCGTATACCTATACATGGAGTGGCCCTGCTTATTCATCAGGCACGATATCGTCGGCACTGCTTACAAGTTCAGTTACCGTAACGTCGATACCCGCGCTACCTGCTAATCCCGTCTATACGCTTACGGTAACAGATGGCAATAGCTGTGCTATTTCTACAACGGTTACAACAACCGTAAATCCTTTGCCCATAGCCTACACCGTCTTTGGTTCCGGCAGTTATTGCGTTGGCGGAACAGGGATTGACGTGCAATTGAATAATTCTCAGACCGGCGTCAACTACCAACTATACAATACCACCGGGCCTGTCGGCAGTGTGATGCCGGGCACAACAGGGTCATCTGTAAATTTTGGTAACTGGCCGGCGGGTACCTATACTGTATCGGCAAGTAACCCTGCAACCGGCTGTAATAATGGTATGGTGGGCTCTGCGGCTATAACCGTGAACCCGCTGCCTGCAGTGATCACAGGGTCGATGACGGTTTGCCCGGGTACTACCACTGCGTTGACTGATGCCGGCGGCGGGACTTGGAGTTCTGCGTCACCCGGAAATGCAAGCGTTGGATCGACTGGGATCGTAACCGGAATTACCGGCAATACTACAGCCATCATAACCTATACGCTCCCCACTACCTGTTATATTACGGCCACGGTCAGCGTGAACCCATTGCCATTAACGATCACCGGCGGCAATGCTGTGTGTATGGGCTCGTCCCTTGCTCTTTCTGATGCAACGGGTGGTGGCACCTGGATCAGCAGTAATACCGGGGTTGCTACGATAGGATCGGGTAGTGGTGCGGTTACGCCCGTTTCCCAGGGAACAACCACGATCAGTTATGTGCTCCCTACAGGCTGTATGGTCAATGCGGTGATCACAGTCAACCCATTGCCAGCAGCGATCACGGGAACTATGAATGTATGCGCCGGATCGAATATTACACTCAGTGATGCGGTTGGGGGTACATGGAGCAGCAGCAATACGGGCACTGCTACTGTAGGTTTACTTTCCGGTATCGTAAACGGTGTTGCCGCGGGTACGACAAACATTACCTATACACTGCCAACAACCTGCCTGATCTCTACACCGATAACGGTAAACCCCTTGCCTACGAGCATTCTCGGAAATCCTTCGGTTTGCGTTGGGTATACAACATCTTTGAGTGATCTTACGACGGGCGGGACCTGGAGTTCGGGTGCGCCCGGGCTGGCGACTGTGGGCTCTTCGGGTCTTGTAACAGGCCTTTTCACAGGAACTGCAAACATATCTTATACCATATCTTCCACCGGCTGCTATTTATTTGACAATGTTACCGTCAATCCACTGCCGGTGACGATCAGTGGCCCATCCACCGTTTGTGCAGGATCTGTTACCGTTTATACCGATATTTCTACCGGCGGCACCTGGAGCAGCAGTAACACAGGCGTGGCTAATATTGGCGTCGGCACCGGATCACTCACAGCCATCATGGCGGGGACAACCGTAATTACTTATACGATCGGCACAGGGTGTACAACATCCTCTGTGATTACCGTCGATCCATTGCCAGCAGCGATCACGGGAACAATGAGCGTTTGCCAGGGATTGTCAACCGGCCTTACCGATGGTACCGGCGGCGGCACATGGAGCAGCAGCGCAGCCGCTTTCGGTACCGTAGATGCGACTGGAAATGTTACCGGAATTTCCGCCGGGGCATTTTACATCTCTTATACGCTGCCCACCACCTGTTTCACAACTACTTCATTCACGGTCAACCCTTTGCCTGGCCCGATAAACGGCCCGTCCAATATTTGCGCAGGTTCATCTGTGGGATTAACCGATGCAGTTGGCGGCGGCACCTGGGTAAGCAGCAGCCCCAGCTTTGTTTCCATCAACGCGGCGTCCGGCTTTACATCTGGGATCATGGGGGGGACAACGGTGATCACATACACGCTACCTACTGGTTGCCTTGTCACTAAAGGAATCACTGTAAATCCGCTGCCCTCGGCCATTACCGGTACGGGAAATGTGTGTGTGGGATCAACAGTTTCACTGAGCGATCTTACCACCGGTGGTGCCTGGAGCAGCAGCAATACTTCGTACGCCACAGTTGATGCAACGACCGGAGTCGTAACGGGAACTGGTGCGGGAATTCCACACATTACCTATACACTGCCGTCATCCTGCTACACCACGTTTATTCTAACCGTCAACCCGTTGCCATTAGCAGTGTCTGGTAACCTGGCCATTTGCCTGGGCGGCACCTCCTCTTTGAGCGACAGCCCTACCGGCGGCACATGGATCAGCAATGCTCCGGCGACGGCTGACATCGGCTTAAGTAGCGGCTTGGTTACCACAACCGCTGTTGGTACGGCAACGATCACTTATACCAGTCCGGCTGGGTGTGTGAATAGCGCAGTTGTTACGGTGAATCCCCTCCCACCGGCTATTACCGGGACGCTTGATGTTTGTCCAGGTACAACAACGATTTTGACGGACGTTATTTCCGGTGGGACATGGAGTTCTGTAACACCGGGGCTCGCCACAGTAGCGGTAAGCGGGGTAGTGACAGGGGTTGCAGCAGGAATGGCGACCATCTCATATTTACCGGCAACGGGCTGCGGCACATTTGCTATGGTAACGGTGAATCCTCTGCCGGCAGCCATTGCGGGCAACCTGGCTGTTTGTAACGGATTGACATCTGCGCTAAGCGATGTCGTTACCGGTGGTACATGGAGCAGCAGTACAGCGGGTATTGCTTCCATATCTTCAACCGGGCTGGTGAGTGGTGTATCGCTTGGTACGGCCATTATTACCTATACACTACCCACAGGTTGCTATATCACCGCGACGGTCACCGTCTATCCGGTCCCGGGAGCGATATCGGGAACAGCGTCCGTCTGCCCGGGAACAACAACAAGTTTGAGCGACCTGCCCGCCGGGGGAACCTGGAGTTCCGCGTCTCCCGGTATTGCCACTGCAGGCTCAGCCTCCGGAATCGTTACAGGCGTAGCTGCGGGTACAACAAATCTCACATACACGGTTGCGGGTGGTTGCACTGCCGTTGCTGTTGTGACTGTAAATCCACTTCCGGCGTTGATATCGGGTAATGTTCATGCCTGCCTTGGTCTTACGACATCATTAAGTGACGCCGTTGGCGGTGGCACGTGGAGCAGCTCTTCAGCCACTACAGCTTCTATCGATATGGTTACGGGATTAGTAACAGGTAACGCTGCGGGAAGTGCAACCATAACTTATACCTTGCCTACCGGCTGTGTCAGAACAACAATCGTTACGGTTGATACTTTGCCGCAACCAATATCGCTCAACACACCAGTATGTGTCGGGTCGTCAATTGTTTTAAGTGATGCAGGTGGCGGCACGTGGGCCAGCGGCAATCTTCCTGTTGCGGCCATTACATTCGGAGGCGGAACGGTTATCGGCATCTCGGCTGGTACAGCGGTCATCACTTATACCTTGCCGTCAACGTGCGTGATAACAACTATTGTCACTGTGAACCCGGTGCCATCTCCAATAGCCGGGGCGTCGCAAGTATGTGGTGGCCTCACGATCACATTAACCGACGCTACTGCAGGCGGTTCATGGATCAGCAGTAACCCAGCTATTGCTACTATAGGTTCGGCTACCGGGGTTGTAACCGGCGTGTCTACGGGCAACACATTGATCACTTACACAGCTTCCGTTACAGGCTGCCGTGCAACGACAACGGTTTCCGTTATTGCATTGCCGCCGGCCATTACCGGTACAACCGTTGTTTGTGCAACATTAACTACGGCGCTTAACATAGCTGTTTCGGACGGTACCTGGAGTTCGGGTGCTCCGGCCATTGCAACTGTAGGTTCTACCGGAATAGTCACAGGTGTAGCAGCAGGAACTGCTAACATAACTTATACGGCGACCAGCGGATGTTTCTCCACTACGGTTGTCACCGTAAATCCCCTGCCAGTTGCTATCAGTGGCACGACTGCGATCTGCTACGGGCTGACCACTACTGTGAGTGATTTATCCGCCGGCGGTACCTGGCTCAGCGGAAATACTGCTGTCGCAACGATAGGCACTTCCGGGCTGGTTACTTCGGTTTCCGTGGGCACGGCCAATATAACCTATACGCTGCCAACGGGCTGTCTTACCGCGCGTACGGTTTCCGTAAACCCCTTACCGGGCGCTATATCGGGCGCACTTTACCTTTGTGTGGGTGCAGATGGCACCTTAACGGACGGCGCTGCAGGCGGATTCTGGAGCATAGATGCCCCCGCATCCGGCATTGCTTCCGTATTCGGTCCTACGGGGGATGTTTCGGCACTTTCCGCCGGCACAGCCACCGTTACTTACACTTTGCCTACCGGTTGCACTACGACAGCGGTAATTACCGTCAACCCTGTTCCGCTTGCCATCACCGGTGCTACGAACGTCTGCGTTGGCTCAAGCACAACATTAACTGATGCGACAGCCGCAGGTACATGGACCAGCAGCAGCACCGTACAAGCAACAATAACTGCAGGTGGCGGGACGGCGTCTGGCATATCACAGGGCGTGGTTGTTATCACCTACAAGCTATCTACGGGCTGCTTTACTACTACGGTATTTACAGTAAACCCTTTGCCGGCGGCCATTGCAGGCAACAGGAGTATTTGCCTGGGTACGGCGACCACTTTGAGTGATGCCTCGTCGGGTGGTACCTGGAGCATCGGTCATCCTGACAGTATTGGTATAGTCTCCGGTATTGCGACAGGAGACAGTTTAGGAGTAGACACGGTTACTTATACATTGCCCACCGGATGTTTGATCACTTCAGTCATTACCGTTAACCCTTTCCCAACTGCTATCCTGGGAGATACATTGGGCATATGCCAGGGATATAATATTTTATTGAGCGATAGTACTCCGGGCGGTGCGTGGAGATCTATCAACCCCGCCGTTGCAACGATTAATACTTCGGGCATCGTGGCGGGTTTATCGGCAGGTACGGCTAATATCTCCTACACACTGCCTACCGGCTGCGGAGTAACAGCGATTGTGACCGTAAATCCGCTTTTCCCGATATCCGGAAATACAAACATTTGCCTGGGCATGACAGATTTTTTAAGTGACCTGGCAGCTGGCGGTACCTGGAGCAGCGGTTCACCACTGGTAGCCACGGTAGGCAGCGCAACAGGTGTCGTGTCTGGTGTATCTTCCGGAGCCGCGTATATCAGCTACCACCTCGTTACCGGTTGTGTTGCTGCAATTGTAGTAACCGTGAACGATCTGCCTTCTTTATACGTCGTTACGGGTGGCGGCAGTTATTGCGCCGGTGGGGCAGGTGTGAATATTGGTCTTAATGGCTCGGATATCGGTATTAGTTACCAGTTACAGCAATCGGGTTCGGTCCTTGACACACTTCCCGGCTCTGGCGTGTCCCTTGACTTCGGCTCATTTACGGTTGCCGGTGGCTATACTGTCCTTGCTACAGATTCCATCACCGGATGCTCCGCAACCATGACAGGTAGCGCTACCGTGATAGTTAACCCCATAGTTGCTCCATTTGTAAGTATAGGCACCAGCAGCGGAACAACTATATGTGTTGGAACGGTAGCTGATTTCACCGCAGCAGCGGTCAATGGAGGCAGTGCACCGTTGTATCAATGGTCGGTGAATGGTATTCCGGCTGGCTCAGGTCCAGAATATAGTTATGTGCCGCTGAATGGAGATATTGTATCCGTCGATCTTATCAGTAATGCACCTTGCGCCATCACATATTCAGCGACCGCGTCTGTGACAATGACAACAGTAAACGGGATCATGCCGTCCGTAAGTCTGTCAGTAAGCCCGGGAGATTCCGTTTGTCCCGGCACGCCTGTAGCCGTGATTGCGTCGACTTCGACCGGAGGGAGCTCGCCGACATTTGAGTGGATAAAGAATGGAATAAATGTTGGCTCAGGCCTTACTTATACTTTTCTGCCAGTCGACGGGGATAATGTCTTTTGCTGGATGCACAGCACGCTGACCTGTGCACTTGCAGATACAGTGCATAGCGATAACAACATAAATATGCGCGTACCACCGATCTATCTGCCGGACGTCACCCTAGCGGCCTATCCGGGCACACGGATAGAATCGGGAGATACAGTGACATTAGTTGCTTCGGTAACCTTCAGTGGATTGTCCTTTTCCTACCAATGGAAAATAAATAATTTTGCGGTACCCGGCGCTACGACGGATACATTTAAGAGCAATTTATTTAATAACCTGGATGTGGTGAGCTGCGATGTCACCGGTATCAGCCTTTGTGGCATGGCGTCAAGATCGGCACAGGTACTGATCGTAGACACCATAGCGACTGGAATAAATGGGGTGGAGGCGTCTATTTCTGATGTAGAACTTGTTCCAAACCCGAACAACGGGACGTTCACTATTAAAGGCACAATTGGCACGATTAATGATGTATCAGTGGTTGTTACAGACATGGTAGGCCAAATCGTGTATAAGAGCCGTGTGCCTGTTAACAGTGGAAAAATAAACCAGGAAATAAGGCTCGGCAACATCGCAAACGGCATGTATTTATTGGAGATCACCACCGGGGCTGTTAATAAATTTCTTTATTTTGCAGTAGGGCAGTAGCAGTGTATAATAAATGGGCATTTTGATAATCCGGTACTATGAAGCGCGCAGTAATTTTTACTTATAATATTTTTATTATTATCTTACTTAGTCTGCTGGCTAACGTTTTTGTAGTCAATGGGTCATTTGCACAATGTTCAACTACGGCGGCACCGGTTTTCTCGGGCACTTGTTCTTCCGAATATTTTGCCTCACTTACGGCGTCTGGGTCATATGTGGCTTCAAGTGTCAATGTCAGCAATTCATCCTGTACGGTAACATATATAAATAATTTTACGACGCAAGGCATTCAGGCTCCGCTTGGAGGTACTGTTAACCTGAATGTTACAAGGGCTGCCGGCAGTACTTTTACCGGTTATCTTTCCGTATATGTGGACTGGAATAATGACGGTATTTATGAAACCACGGAACTTGCGGGCGCGACATATACATTTGCGGCCCTGGCTGCAACGACCGTATATAGTTTTACGATACCAACGACCGGAGTAGTTACAGGAACAAACCTGCACATGCGGATATGCCTTGGAGAGGGATTGGGTTTGGCTCCGTGTACCGAGACTTACGGGCAATTTGTAGAGGTTTATTTAAACCTGGTTTGCAGTACCGCACCTACGATCACCGCTACGCCAGCCACTGGCAGCTATTGTACCGGAGGGCAGGGTGTAACGATCACCGGGTCTGGTGCTGGAACAGGCGCCACGGTTTATACCTGGGCTCCGGCTACCGGCCTGTCGGCAAGCACAGGCGCTGCAGTTATCGCTTCACCTGCAGCTACCACAGTTTATACTGTTACCGGGATCTCCGCACTCGGTTGTTCAAATACAGCAACTTCCACTATCACTGTTTATTCTGTCGCTCCGACGATATCTTCTGCCGGTGCCGTTGAATCTTCTTTATGTGCTGGCACCGCGCTGCACCTGAATGCTGCAATTACTTCATCGGCGTCGCCATATACTTATGTGTGGACGGGCCCGGGGAGTTATACGCACTCTACAACAACTTTTGCTTTTACTAATTCTGTGACGGTTACCTCGATCCCGGTATCGCCCACAAATCCTGTTTATACGGTTACTGTTACTGATGGGCATCACTGTATGGTCTCCGCTACGGCTACGACAACGGTGGATCCGTTACCGACGGCATACAACGTATACGGGAATGGCGTTTATTGTGTCGGAACGGCCGGTATTGATGTGCAGCTGGCGGGTTCTGAACCTGGCGTCAATTACCAGCTTTATTCCGGCAGCACAGCAGTGGGTGGCATCATTACAGGTACCGGCGGTTCACTGGACTTTGGCAACTACCTCGCAGGTAGCTACTCTGTTTCGGGGGTTTATTCTGTTACGGGCTGCTCTGTTGGCATGACGGGCAACGCTACCATTGGTGCGGTTTCCCCCCCGCCCGCTATTACAGGGTCCATGACGGTTTGCTCCGGGCTCACGACGACGCTAAGTGATGCAGCCGCAGGCGGTACCTGGAGCATTTCCGGAAGTTCTATAGCAATCGTTGATGCCAGTGGGGTTGTGACCGGTGTGGCGGCGGGAAACGTGATTATTACCTATACATCCGGTGGCTGCTTGACAAGTGCTATTGTGACGGTATATCCGCTAGGGCCAATAACAGGTGGCGCCGGCCCTTGTGCGGGTTCAAGTGAGTTTTTAAGTGACCTTGCATCCGGCGGTGCCTGGTCCAGCAGCATCCCCGGGGTTGCCAATATCAATGCCAGTGGGTTGCTTAATGCGATCATGGCGGGCAACACCACCATAACTTACCTTATGCCCACCGGCTGCATGGCCACACTGCCTGTAACCGTAAATCCACTACCTCCTGCTATAACTGGAACAGTCGCTGTGTGCCCCCTATCATCCGGTACACTAAGCGACCCGTCACCCGGCGGGACATGGAGCAGCAACAACATAGGGATTGCAGTGGTGGGGTCTGGTACAGGAGTGGTTACCGGAGTGGCTCCGGGCACAGCAACTATTACCTACACCCTGCCAACAGGCTGTGTTACTACAGCCCCGGCTACCGTTTTTACGCCTCCGCCAGCGATACTCCAGTTTTCCGGCCTTTGCCTGGGTTATAATGTTTCGCTCAGCGACGCCGTACCGGGTGGTACGTGGAGCAGCAGTACGCCAGGCACGGCCAGTGTTGGGTCTGCTGGTGTGGTCTCCGGGAATGCGATAGGAACATCAACGATCACCTACACCGCGCCTCTCACAGGGTGCATGACCGCACATATTGTTACGGTTGAACCATTGCCGTCTGTCATTACAGGCCCGCTCACTATCTGCCAGGGCCCGTCAGTTACACTAAGTGACGCCACATTCGGTGGAATATGGACGTGCAGCACTCCGTCTGTTGCAACTGTTAATCCGTCGACAGGACTTGTTACCGGGGTGTCGGCGGGCGTCGCAATGATAACTTACACTGTAAACACAGGTTGTATACAAACAGCAGGAGTAACGGTGAATCCATTGCCTATGCCAATCGTGGGGAATGACAATGTTTGTGTTGGCTCAACAATCGGATTAGTTAACTCAAGTGACGGCGTTGGAACATGGAGCAGCAGTGCGCCGGGCATTGCTTCGATAGGAAGCAGTTCGGGAGTTGTCAGCGGCTTAGCGGCAGGCACAGCAGTAATTACTTTTACGTTGTCAACCGGCTGTTTTGTTACAATGCCTGTGACCGTCAATCCGCTGCCAACGGCTATTTCAGGGAATACACCAGTGTGTGCCGGGGCAAATATTACATTATCCGGGGCTCCAACCGGAGGTAGCTGGTCGTCTGGCGGAGTTGGTGTTGCGACAGTTGGCTTAAGTTCGGGCAACGTTGTTGGTGTCACTGCAGGAACTGTCGCCATCACCTATATGTTATCTACGGGATGCCCGCTTTCCACCGTGGTAACGGTTAACTCTTCACCCGCCGGCATCTCCGGCACTACCAATATTTGTCTTGGTTTAACAAGTAGTTTGAGCGATGCCACTACGGGGGGCACGTGGTCAAGCTCCTTCGCATTCGTAGCGTCCGTCGGAAGTTCGGGACTTGTGACCGGAAACGCTATTGGCACGGCTACTATTACTTATGCCTTGCCTACAGGTTGTGTCGCTACCGCTACTACGGCCGTGTATCCGCCCCCTTCGCCTATTACAGGGGTTCTGAGTGTTTGTTCCGGTTCTACGACAAGTTTATCAGATGCGGGCGGCGGCACCTGGAATTCCGGTGCAACGACCATAGCTTCTATAGCTGCGGCTGCAGGTATCGTTACCGGCAACGCTGCAGGTACAGCAACTATTACTTACACATTGCCCACTGGTTGTACTACTACTGCAGTCGTAACCGTGAACCCATTACCTCTGGCAATATCCGGCATTACGAATGTTTGCGCTGGTTTGACAGTCACGTTCAGTGACGCGTCTGCCGGTGGATCATGGAGTAGTGGCAACCCTTCCGTGGCTACGATTGGCTCCGGTACCGGCCTTGTAACAGGTGTATTTACCGGCACTGCTGCCATAAGTTATAAACTTGCCACCGGGTGTATCAGCACTGCAGTTGTTACTGTTGAACCGTTGCCGTCTGCAATAACGGGTATTACACACGTATGCGCTGGTTTAACCACTTTATTGACCGACGTAATTGCAGGGGGTACGTGGAGTTCTGACGCACCGGGCATTGCGGGCATCGGCGGTACTGGTATTGTAACGGGTATTACTGCAGGGTCTGCAAATATTACCTATACAGTGGCTGGTGGTTGTATCGCCACTACAACCGTTACTGTTAATCCGTTACCCGCCGTGGTCAACGGAACGATGGGCATCTGTGCGGGATCGACGACTACGTTAAGTAACGTTTCAGCCGGTGGTACGTGGTATAGCAGCAATACGTTCGTTGCCAGTATTGGCACAGGTGGGCTAGTTACTGCTTTGTCGGCAGGTGTATCCGGGATCACTTATACGTTGCCAACAGGTTGCCTGTCTTCAGTTACCATTACTGTAAATCCACTGCCATTAGCCATATCCGGCCCAATGCAATTGTGTGTTGGTGCTGACGTAAGCCTCTCGGACGCCAATGCAGGCGGACTGTGGAGCGTTAATGCTTCTGCGTCGGGAATAGCGGCTATCTTTCCTTCATCCGGTGATGTATCGGGCCTTGGTGCAGGCACGGCCACCGTTACGTATCGACTACCAACCGGATGTATTACAACATCAATTATTACGGTAGATCCGCTGCCCGCAGCCATTACCGGCAGTACAAGCCTGTGTGTAGGGGCGGGTACAACGCTCTCAGATGCCAGCACCGGAGGCACCTGGAGCAGTAGTAATACGGCGCAAGCTACGATCACTACAGGTAGTGGAACGGTATCGGGCATTTCCCAGGGTATTCTGGTTATCACGTACCAACTGCCTACGGGTTGCATGACCACCATTGCGTTTACGGTGAACCCGCTGCCGGCAGCAATAGCAGGCAACAGAAGCATTTGCCTGGGCGTTACTTCTGCGCTTAGCGATGCATCCACAGGGGGTACCTGGAGCTTGTATCCTTCTTCACGCGATAGTATCGGCACTGGCTCCGGCATTGTGACGGCCGATTCTTTTGGTCTCGCAACGGTAACCTATACCTTGCCGACAGGTTGTTTAATTACGGCGGCCATTACCGTCAATCCTCTTCCCTCGGCCATTCTTGCAGATGCTTACCCTATATGCCAGGGCTTTGATATTACGCTTAGCGACAGTACGCCTGGAGGTGCCTGGAGTAGTGCGAATACAGGTATCGCTACAGTCATAACAAGTACGGGTGTTGTTGCAGGTGTTTCGGCGGGCACGGTTGATATTTCTTATACACTTTCCACAGGTTGCGGCGTGGCAGCTGTTGTTACCGTGAACCCTTTATTTCCCATCGCTGGCAACCGGGATATTTGCCTCGGCGTTCCAGCTACGTTGAGTGACCTCGCCACTGGTGGTTCCTGGAGTAGCGGGTCTTCGTCGGTCGCTTCAATAAACAGCATTAGCGGTATCGTGACCGGCGTCACATCGGGTTCTACATACATCAGCTACCACCTTAGCACAGGTTGCGTAGCCACCACGATCATCACCGTGAATCCCTTGCCTGCTTCTTACAATGTTACGGGTGGCGGTAGCTTCTGCGCTGGCGGAACAGGAGTGGATGTCGGGCTCAATGGCTCACAAGACGGCGTCGATTACCAATTGATATATTCAGGCTCCGCGATTGGCAGTTTCCCCGGATCGGGCTCTGCCATTGACTTTGGCTCATTTACGTTTGCCGGTGGCTATACGGTACTGGCTACCGATTCAGCTACAGGCTGTTCCGCAACGATGACTGGTAGCGCGACGGTAACCGTTAACCCGACAGTGGCACCGTTTGTGAGTATTGGCGCAAGTGGCGGCACAACTGTATGTGTTGGAACAATTGCTGATTTCACAGCTACAGCGATCAATGGCGGCAGTGCACCGTTATTTGAGTGGTCGGTGAATGGTATCGCTGCAGGCTCGGGCGCAGACTTTAGCTATGTACCTCTAAACGGTGATGTTGTATCGGTTGAACTCATCAGCAATGCTGCCTGTGCCAATCCTGATTCAGCAGCCGCGGCTGTAACGATGACAACGGTTAACGGGATAATGCCATCGGTGAGTATATCGGTAAGCCCGGGAGATTCGGTGTGTCCAGGTACTCCGGTAACAGTAACACCATCGAGCTCAACCGGCGGTACTTCACCGACGTTCGAGTGGATGAAGAATGGGGTAAATGTTGGATCTGGTCTTACCTATACCTTCCTGCCTATTGATGGGGATAATATCTTTTGCATAATGCACAGTACCCTTACATGTGCTTTAGTGGATACGGTGCCGAGCATCAATAACATTAATATGCACGTGCCACCCATTTTTGTGCCTGATGTAACGATAGCAGCTTACCCCGGTACACGAATAGAACCGGGCGAATTAGTAACCCTGGTTGCTTCAGTAACCTTCAACGGATTATCTTTTTCGTACCAATGGGATATAAACAATATGCCGGTGGCGGGAGCGACAACAGACACGTTCAGGAGCAGTTCGTTGAATAACATGGACGTGGTAAGCTGCGTGATAACCGGCACCAGTGTTTGCGGTGTTGCCAGCAGGTCGGCACAGGTGCTGATCGTGGATACTATTGCTACGGGTGTGCAGGAATTGCAACCTTTTATTGCCTGTGTCAGGCTCATCCCGAATCCGAACAACGGTGCGTTTACAATCAGTGGTACGATTCCGCAATCCGATGAAATAAAATTGTTGATAACGGATATGCTGGGGCAGATAGTCTATTCAAGGAATGTACGCGTGTTAAATGGCACAATAAACGAACAAGTGCAGTTAAGTGGCATGCTGGCCAACGGTATGTATACATTGGAACTTCGTTCTGGAACGACAAATAAGGTGGTTCACTTCGTGGTCGGACAATAAAAATATTGTTTGAATTTTTTCTCGAGGCTTTGGATGCTTTTAACTAAACCATGTCCAAACTGATCTTTTGCTGCAAGGTCCAGTGCGAAACACGCGAGTAATAACTCGTAGCGATCTTATTGAGGTTCTTCCTCGATACCTTTCTCTTCTTGATGGGAATATTTTGTAGTATTCGGTTGCGCTCAGCTATGAATTCTTTCGCAACGTCCTTTACTGTGATAACAGCCTTGCTATTAGAGTGCAGCACAATTTTTTTAAACCAAATGGTGAGTTCGCAAAAATGTGAGTAATAATCTAAGAGTTCAGTTTCTATCATAATATCAAATTTTTAAAATAGAATGATAGGTGAAGTAGCTCATAAAGTTAACGAATTAATATTATAATTATCAATTGTTTTTATTCATTTGGTTTATAGCTTTTAGTTATAAAGGTCTATTTTTTGGTACATTTTTGGATATCCAGAAGTTTGTTAATTGGAGCGCTTAGTAGAAATTGGTAGATAGTGTGGTATCTATTAAGGTACTAGATACCATTCAACTCACGAGACCTTCAAAATTTACATCATTGTATTCTATCCTATTAATCGTGGCCTTAGCGCCTCCGCAAAAGCATTCATAAAAATCGAGCACGCCGTTATAGGCTGTTACGAGGCATAAGGACTTAAATTTCTTTTTCGACAGATACACTCTGTTTTCATAAATGGAAATTGCTTCAATTTTAAAATAGCACTGCCACTGAAAGTAACCCTTATCAAAATATCTGGCAGCATATAGCACTGATTTGCGTACATCAAATATCACGTCACCGGACAAAAATTTACCCTCGTATTTTTTCCCACTGATAATCAAGTTACCGACCCATGGACCGCCGATGTTCCATATTTGTTCGACCGGTTCTATTATTGTTTCGGGCTGATTCATTGATTTCTATTCAAATTCAGCGATTTGGCGTTTTGTACATACTTCAGCAAACCTATAGAAAAGTATACTAGCAACAAATAGCTGAAATACTATTTCCACATACCGTTATAGTATCGTGGTAAGCAAAGCAGGATAATTATCTTATCAAAGTCACCGTGCCTTTGAACATCCGGTTATCACCATTGTCGAGGGCAACGATGATCATGTATTGGTATGTGCCGAGGTCTTGAAGAACACCGTCGAAACTGCCGTCCCATCCCTGTTCTTTATTGGCGGTATAGAATATCTGTTGCCCCCAGCGGTTATAAATGCTGAAGGATACCAGCTTCTGGTACTTCATACCTATGGGGCGGAAGATATCATTTAGCCCGTCACCGTTTGGTGTAAATGCAGACGGTATGGTGATGCTGTCGAACGTGACATCAATAGTGATCTTGGCACTATCCATGCAGCCGGTGCTGTCCGTTCCATACACAGTATAGACAGTGTTTTGTGTTGGGGTGGCTATTGGGTTATTGATATTGCGGTTGTTCAGGCTACCGTCATTTGGCAGCCACCAGTAATAAACGGCGTTATCTGCATTCAGTTGCACGCTGCTGCCGTAGGAAATGGTTTGGTTGGGTGTTATGTTGGTCAGTGTAGTATTTAAGATCGGATTAATAAATACGGTAGTACTATTCTCGCCGTTGCATCCTGTGGCGGTTTGTACTACAGTAACCGAATATATGCCATTGTCGGCAGGTACAGCACCATTAATATGCGGGTTTGGCATGCTGTCGTTGAATCCACCTGGGCCTGTCCACTGGTAGCTGTATTCCGGGCCTGAGGGCGTTACCGAGAAGTTGATACCAGAATTGCATGCCTGGATAAATGAAGAGGCTGCGACTGCGAGTGGTGGTGCTATGGTAATGGTAACCTGCGCTGCCGCTGTGCAGGGAGTACCCGGATAGGTTGCAACAACGGTGTAAGTCGTAGTAAGTGCTGGTGTTGCCGTTGGTTGCATAACCAGTGGGTTGCTAAGGCTGGTGCCCGGCGTCCATAAATAAGTAAGGGAAGGATCACCATTTACCCTGATGTTCACCGGAATACCTGCACATACCGTCGTATCCGGCGTAAGTATAACCACTGCAGGATTAGCTACAGTTATGGTTACACTGGCCGATGCGGTACAACCGCCCCCGGCCGAACTTGCGTTTATCGTATAGGTTGTTGTCACTGTTGGAGTAGCAACTGGTTCCTCAATATTTGGATTGCTAAGCCCGGCAGCAGGGGTCCATGAATAGGTAGAACCTGCAGCACCGCTTACAACCAGGCTAACGGACGCGCCATAGCAGATCGTGGTGTCCGGAGTGATGATGGCAATGCTTGTACTGCCAATGCCTACAGCAATTGTTCTTACTATGGCCGGGCAACCCGAACCGGGCAATGTGGCGGTCATAGTATAGATCGTAGCTGCTGTTGGTGTGCAAATAGGCTGCATTACAGTTGTACTGCTCAGGCCGGCCGGTGGCGCCCAGTTATATACCAATCCTGTGGTTCCGCTTACCTCTATCTGGAAAGACTGGCCGATACAAACTGATGTATCGGAAGTGAGAATATGTGCCGACGGGGTATCCAGGATGTTTATGGTGACGCTGTCTGCAATACCGCAGCCTCCCTGTAAATAAATAGTAAGTGTTTTGTTGCCGCCCGGAGGGGTAGGGATGCCCTGTACGTTGATGCCCACTGTGGTACTGCCTGCGGGCAAGGTCACCGTGTTGGGAATCGTGGTAACGTCCGTTCCATTTATCGCGGTACCGCCAAACGACAAATTAAGGGTTGTGGCTGTCGGGTTGGCATGGGACGCAATGATATTTACAGTCGTTGGAGAGCAGCCTTTTACGATCGTATGCGGAACGCCAAGTATTGTAGCGCCTATGGAGTCGGCATGGTTGAAACTATAAGAATTAGATGTAAGGCTGGCAGCTTCCAGGAATACCCCTGAATCGTATATCGAATTATCTGCATCAGCTACCGATAGATGCAGGTGGTAGGTATCGCAAGGTGTTACGGAATGCACTGCTCTGAGTTTAGTAGTATAGCCGGTATACGACAAGAGCGTACCTCCCCAGTTGTTAAGAAAATAGGCAGTGAATGGCGAGCCCGCGCCAAGGCTGGTACAGTTGGCAATATTCACCCCCGGGCCTGTGCCTCCCGGCCCGCCAGGTGTACCCGCGTTGACGCTGTTTATTTCAACGGGAATGTTCGTGCCGGGTACCAATGCTATATTTGGAGCGCCGGTGATTCCCGGGCCAGAAATGAAAAAAGCAAAAATGTCCGGGTACTGGCCGCAGGTGGAGTGATAGTATTCCTGTGAGCCGAACTGATAATTAAATCCTATGCTGTCTCCCTGGGCCACCAGGTCGAATTCAAGTATGCACGCATCATGGGTAGCCGTACCAGCGGGCAAGAATGGAGCTAGCAGCGGATCGCCGGCGGCAGCGTCATTGAACGACGCAACGCCGGGAGGAGCCCCATTAGGCCCTACGCATGCAGCCGAATGTCCGTTAGTCAAAATGATACCATTGGTCATTGCCAGCAATGTGCCGGTTGATGTAAATGAGCCATTCGCTACAGCGGGGCATGTCAATACCGGGTTAAGAACTATAACGCCAGGGCCTGCCAGAGTTGACGCTAGCGTTGCCGCAGATAAGGAGGGGGTGACTACCAGTTGGGAAAAAGAATTAATGGTAATCAGTGAAAAACAGGTAAAAAGAAAATATTTGAATAATTTAACGGGATTCATATCAGTGCAGTTGTTATGCGTATCTAGTACGTTTGCAAAGAAAAGACACATACATTACCCCAATATTATGGTAGTGTAAACAAGCCCTGTGTCCGTATTATTATTATGTTATTTTTGTATTATCCCGCCCGAATTAAGGTGTATTGGATACCGCTACTGTATCCATCTATTGAGGTCTGAAAGCACGTCCCGGCTTATCGTATGACCCATTCCCGGGTAGGAGTGAAATTCGGGTTTCAGGCCCAGCGTTTTGAGATAGTCAGCGGCTTCCTTTCCGTCTGAAAATAAGATACGCTCATCTGCTTCTCCATGGGATACGAATATCCGTAGTTGCTTTAGCGGTGTAGTCTTTTTCACCATCGTCTTTAGGGAAGGGTAGATGGTACCGCTGAGCACACCAATGCCTTTTAGCAGCGCGGGATTGGTGAGCCCAACCCGGTAACTCATTATGGCACCTTGGCTAAAGCCCATAAGATAAACCCGGGCAGGATCGGCATGGTACGCAGCCACAACCTGTTTCACAAACTTTTCGATGAGTTTTTTGCTGTTGGCGAGTTGCGCGGCATTGCCATCATGTACACCATTCACCTCGGTCATTTCATACCACTCATATCCACCACCGGGCAGTGGATAGGGTGCGCGTGCAGAAACGATAAGATAGTTTTTTGGCAGAAAAGTGCGCAGCGCAAACAGGTCGTTTTCATCACTGCCATAGCCATGCAGCAAAATGATCAGGGGCGGATGCGCTGACTTTTCGCCGGGCATTTCTACCAGGTATTTCAATGCAAGGCCCTCCTGCAATGGCATTCCCTGCGCCGATGCATTAAGGTAAAAGGCAAATGTCAGCAGTAAAACGGACAGTATCTTTTTCATGCGCTTTAATTATACCATAAAGATACTATGGCTTAGTGACTTCACTCACCGGCCGTTTATACTTCCATCTCCTGTGCGACCACAGCCAAGAGGCGGGCGCGGCGATTATATCTTTTTCCAGCCGGCGGGTGTGCAGTTCAGATATTTCGCCATCGGCAGTACTTGTGGGGTTTTCTACAAGCACTTCCGCATACATTTCGTAATAGCCGCGCTTTACTTTTTTTATAGAGCAGTAAACCACAGGCAGGTTCATTTTTTTTGCAATTACCTCTGTGCCCTTAAATATGGGTGTGTCCTGGTTGAGGAAAGTGGTCCAGTATGCAGTCTCAGGTAGCGCTGTCTGGTCTGAGATAAATACGGTTGCTGTAAGTTCATTCCGATGGGCCAACATTTCCTTATACGCCGTTCTCATGGGCATCATGCGTGTACCAAAACGGCTGCGCATCCGGAACATCAGCCCGTTGAAGTATTTATTGGATAGCGGGTGATAGAGCACGTCCAACCGTTGCTTGCACTGCAAGCTGAATGGGTGCCCCGCCCACTCCCAGTTGCCCAGGTGGCCCATAACCATTATCACGCTCCTGTTCTTATTGGCAAACTTTTCAAAGACCGCAGCGCACTCAGGGGTCATCCGGCACCGCTTCATGATCCCGGCCTTACTTATGGTAAGTATTTTGAAGGTCTCCACCATGAAATCACATAGGTTGTGGTAGAATGCATCACTGATCTCTCCGATTTCTTTGTCTGTTTTCTGCGGGAATGAGTTGCGCAGGTTTTGCAGCACTACGACTTTCCTGTAACCAAAACATTTGTACAGGACAAAGTATATAAGATCAGAAAACAGATAGAGCACCCGGAAGGGCAATACAGAAAAGAAATAGATAAACGGTAGCGAAATGTAATATACCAGCGCCTGCAAGAAAACGTGTTTGTACAAAACTAAATTATTTATGCCAAACCGATGTTACAGGCCAAATGCTACCTGCACACCGCCCCATACGTGGTAATTGCCGGTGGTAAACTCATTGCTTAGTAAGGATTGAAAATACTCTAGCCATATGCGGCGGTACTGCACTACAAAGCCAAAGCGGTTTTCGAATACAAAAGAGGTAACGTCTTTCGGGCGGATGGTATACGGGCTTGTCTGGTTAAAAACGCCACCTTCCAGTGTAGCGTCGTATCCTACTAAGTTTACGGCCGCATGCTCGTATGCATATACACGCAGATTTTTAGCGTTGGCTTTTATACTGCTGAACGGATCGTCAAGGTAGCCAAACATGATGGTGGTGCCTGCATTCACTTTGTCGCTAAGTGTGCCGGCCCTCGCCATTGCATCTGCATCAATGGACAGGAAATGCCCAAGTGAGATTAGTTGCTTTTCATAATCCACCTGGTAGTTGAGTATAGCGTCGTTGTGTATCTGGTTGGGCCAGCCATATGGTGTTTGGTCGTGCAGCCAGCGGTGTATGCCTGTTTGCATTTCTGCGCCACCGGCAGCCTGGCCTATAACACCGGTGCTCACGGATGTGGAGAAACGTTGTTTTCTCGCAGAGTCTGTAGCGATGAGAAAGGTCTTTGAAAAGAAGCAGGCCGCAAACGGCCGGTCGCCATATAGTACGTAAGGCACTGTATAGTCGGATGGGGTGTAGCCTTCATGTTCCAAGGCTATGCCATACTTTATATCGCTGAAATGGGGATGAACCAATATTTTACTGACCGGGAATTTCCGCACACATGGGGCTACCAGTTCCAGGTGAATTCCCTGGGTGTAATATTTATCAGTGGCTGAGAAAAAATCATTCTCATAGTTCAGCCGGAAGTAGCTTTCTGCAGCTATGTTCTTAAAGGATAGGGTGTTATCTATAGCTTGCGCACCTGATGAGAGAGATGCCAGACAAGCGAATGCGAAAAGAATGTGGCGGTGAAAGCGCATTTTGTTTCAGGAATATACGAAACATGTGCCAGTAAAGATTTTCAGCCGCCGGATACTCTCTTTTCCGGATACGGAAATTTATTATTGCAGTTGCTAGGATATTCATTGTTGTTTATGCATATTTGTGTAGCAATAATTATTTATGCCTTCTTACCTCATTGCAGACAGCGGATCCACAAAAACAGACTGGTGCCTTTTAAGAAAGGGTAAGAAGCCTGCACGCTTCAGCACACAAGGTATCAATCCGTACCTCCAGAGCAAGCAGGATATAGAGACGATGCTGAAAAACGAACTGCCCTGGGATAATGGTAAATACCAGGCCGATAAAATGTCTTATTTCGGTGCTGGTGCAGCTAATCCTGAGAAGCAAGCCTTCCTGGAAGAAATACTGGTAAGGCACTTTGGCATAAAGAAAACCGAAGTAGCAGGCGATATGGTAGCTGCAGCAAGAGCATTGTGCGGCGAACAGAAAGGTATAGTGTGCATATTGGGTACCGGCAGTGCAAGTTGCTATTATAACGGTAAGAAAATAAAAGAGCAGCGGCCATCGCTGGGCTACATAGCGGGTGATGAGGGCGGCGGCAACTATATGGGCAAGCGCATACTTCAATACTATGCTTACGGTACATTTGACAGTGAACTGAAGGTGGGCTTTGAAATGCGCTTTGGCGACAACATAAAGCAGATCATCAATACACTCTACCACCAACCCAACCCCAACCGATACCTTGCCTCCTTTGTGACCCTGCTGAAGGAAAACCGTGGGCACTATATGGTGGAGAATATTATTGAAGACTGCCTCAACGACTTTTTTCATACCAGTATACTCAAGCACCGCAATAGCTGGAACCTGCCGCTGTATTTCTCGGGCTCTGTTGCCTTTGAGTTCCGCGATGTGCTCGAAAACCTATGCGGCCAGTATGAGCTGGAAATAGGCGACGTGATAAAAAGCCCTATGGATGGGCTTATCAAGTATTATAAGGGGCTGCTTTAAGCTTCTTTATCATTTCATTAAGAACCGAAGAGAACCGCGACTCGTATCTGTCACAAAACGTACACATGCGCTTCAGTAAAATAATAGTATCGGGTCTGTTTTCTTTGTTTTTGTTCGGCAAAGATTGTTACAGTCAACAGCAAGAATCCCTGCCAAACAATGGCTTTGCGGTAGTTGAGCTATTCACATCGGACGGGTGTTCGAGTTGCCCTGCGGCGGAAACTGCGTTATCGCAACTAAACGACGAACACCAGCAAAACGTTTACGTAATGGAATTCCATGTTGATTACTGGAATTACATTGGCTGGAAGGATGTATTCAGCAGCAGCGAATACACAAAGCGGCAGCAGCAGTATGCGAATGTGCTGGGCCTGAGCACTACCTATACACCACAAGCTATTGTAAACGGTAAGAACGAACTTGTTGGCTCTGACAAATCAAAACTGCACTCGCTTGTTAAAGCCGCTCGGCAGAATGCTCCGGAAAATGTTATAGGATTGACCGCTAAGGCAAAGGCCGACAACATTACTATTTCTTACACTGTTGCAAATACTCGGGGCCAGCTACTGAATATAGCGCTGGTACAGAAAACAGCGGAAACCGATGTAAGAAAAGGAGAGAACTCCGGGAGAAAGTTAAAGCATATCAATATTGTGCGTGAGCTTAAAGTGATGGATGCAAGAGAAAAAGGCGAAGTGCGCCTGGCGTTGCCTAAAGGCCGGGCTGCAAGTGACTTCATTGTTATTGCCTATACCCAAAGCAAAGACGCGTGGAAGATAACCGGTGCTACAGAAAAGATCATTGATTAATAATAGTCTTAACCTTGATGCTCTTTACCCGCATACCGGCTGGCAGGTTGACGGATCTTCATGATTTTATATTTCTTTTGAGGGAAAACCGCGGTTGCAATCATTTTGCGGCTTTGTCCACCACACCTATACCGTGATTCTTACCATTGCCATATACTTCCAGAACAACTTCCTTCTCCGTTACCGAATTATATAACCGAACTCTGGCTAGCGTATCATTAAGCCAGGTATATGCAGCCTTATCCATATCGGGCTTAGATCTCATGGACAATTCATCCTGGTAGCATTTAAGCGTATCACTTTCTCTGCGATAGAAATAGACAAGGTAGCCTTCGGAATCGCCTTTTCTCGTTCTGTACACTGCTATGTCATGATATTTATGATGCGCCGGGTCGGGAGCAGGTGCACCGGTCTCCCTGACGTCTTTGATATCGACCGTGTTCACCTTGGCGCGGCTGGTAATGAAGCTGGTGGTAATGATTATTAATAGTGCGGCCACTATCAACCTCGCTGATCGTTTCATTGTGTTCGGTTTTGCAGGCAAATGTATGAAAATGTTATAACAACCACTGTTATTGATCCACTATATAGCCGGAAGTGGTGTCGGTGAAATGAAAATACTTAGGGTTTAGCTCGGTGTAGGGATATATATTCCAGTTGACAATAAGGGACTTTTTTTTCTCCGAAGCCCATGCTCGTTGAGCCGGGGTTTCATCAATTATTATTGAGGCTGAGGTCCCTTTTTCTATTGTTGATAACAGCCAGAATTCGTAGGGAGTTCCCCACAACATTTCCAGAATATCCGCCTTTGCCCTTGCGGCATCTACAATTAGTTTTTTGTTTTCGTTTTTACTTAAAAACGAACGTTCCCAGTTTAGCCGTGCAACGTATTTTGTGCTGGTGGAATAAATACGGAAGGTGCATGATAATACCAGGATCGCCATTACCAGGCTAGCCCCTTGTTTTTGCTTTAGCAGCGGCAGCATATCAAATACAAGCGGCAGGGAGAGAAAAACAGACAATGGCAAATATAGGTTCTCCATGTAGCATTCGGCGGTAGTCTTAGTAGGATAGGAAACATTAATGAGCATCAAATAACCCCCAAAGAAGGAAATAAAGACCACTAATTTTCTCCACTCCTTTTTAGTGCAGTAGAAGACCACAATGGTTAAAAAGAACAGCAGTATCCAATAGTACTTTGATAAAATATTGTTTAAGAAGCGTTTGTTGGAATAGATGCTAAAATAGTCCGGGAACAGAGCGACAAAATTCTTTAATCCGGAGAACGAATGCGTTTCGTAGGTGGTTCTAAATAACAATGCTTTTATAAGCACAGCAGTGCAGTAAAAGATCAAAATAGCAAACAAAAGCCGGCGATCAATAATGGCTTGCTCCCTGTTTAAGAAAAATATACTGCAGTAGATGATCACAAAAACCAATAGTGGATGAAAAAAGGCCAGTACTGACAAAGACACCAGCAACAACAACCAGGTGAAAAGTTTCGTGTTTTTGTACTCAAGTTTACTAACAAAGGCAAATACCACCATAAGCAACGCAATACTTTGCGGCAGTTCCGATTGGATCCAAAAGAAAGTATCTGAAACGAAAAGTATGTTGAGCAAAAGAATTATTAACGCGAAGTCATACCGTTTTAAAACGCTCCCGGCTATTACATAGCATGTAAAATAGTAGAGCACAAAACCAATTGAATAGCTTAAGGTAATTACATTAAGCGGCAGGCATGGCTTTCTGGTCAATACGGGTAACACCTGGGTGGCTATTTCGCCAAAACGAAATGTCTCAATGCTGAAAGTGTTGTCTTTTACAATATGAAATATGGTGTAGGCCGTATCGATGAAAATGATCCGTTCCTTGTAAAACAACGCTGACAGCATCAGCATTACCACGTATGCAGTGCTGCCGAAAAAATACAGTCGTTTGTACGTCCCAGCCATGGCTTACCAATTATTAGTCCCCCCGAAGCCCCTTCGGCGAGATAAGGATGAGCAGAAAAACAGTTCCAATGTTTACTCTACAGTGACCGACTTCGCCAGGTTTCTCGGCTGGTCCACATTGCAGCCGCGCATGATGGCGATGTGGTAGGCGAGGAGCTGCAGGGGCACTATGGTGATGAGGGGGGAGAGTATCTCCTCGGTCTCGGGCACCTCAATGATATGATCTGCGAGCTCGCGTATCTGGGTATCGCCTTTGTGCACTACGGCTATGATCTTGCCTTTGCGGGCTTTCACTTCCTGCACGTTGGAAACGATCTTTTCGTAGGCGCTCTTGTTGGTGGCGAGGAACACAACAGGCATGTTCTCATCTATGAGCGCTATGGGGCCATGCTTCATTTCGGCAGCAGGGTAGCCCTCGGCATGTATGTAGGATATTTCTTTTAGTTTCAGCGCACCCTCAAGGGCTACAGGGAAGTTATAGCCACGGCCCAGGTACAGGAAGTTGGTTGCGTCTTTGTAAATGGCGGCTATCTCTTTGATCTGTGCATCGAGCAGCAGTGTCTCTTCTATTTTCTTGGGGATGTTCTCCAGTTCGTACAATATCTCGCGCAGCTTGGAGGTAGGTATGGTGCCTTTTACTATGGCAAGCTGCAGTGCAATGAGGGTGATAAGCGATATCTGTGTAGAAAAAGCTTTGGTAGAAGCAACGCCTATCTCCGGGCCGGCATGGGTATAGGAGCCGGCATGGGATGCACGCGCTATAGATGAGCCGATGACATTGCAAACGCCATATATGAGCGCCTGGCGGTCCTTGGCAATATCTATGGCTGCAAGGGTATCGGCAGTCTCACCAGATTGGGAGATCGCGATCACCACATCCTTCTCCGAAATTATGGGGTTGCGATAGCGGAATTCGGAGGCGTATTCCACTTCTACCGGCACTCGCGCAAGGTCCTCTATCAGGTATTCGCCTATGAGACCGGAATGCCAGGAGGTGCCGCAGGCGGTAATGATAAAACGTTCTGCGTTGTCTATGCGGTTGATATATTCGTTAAGGCCGCCGAGCTTTATCCAGCCATCGCGGGCACTCATGCGGCCGCGGAGGGAGTCTTCTATAGCACGTGGCTGCTCGTATATTTCCTTGAGCATGAAGTGTTCAAAGCCACCTTTCTCGATCATTTCGAGCGAGAATTCGAGTTTCTTTATTTCGTGTGATTTCTCTACATTGCCCAGTGTACGGATCGAATACTGCCCATTGCGGTTGATGACGGCATACTCCTGCTCGTCCAGGTAAACTACGTTCTGGGTGTATTCGATAATGGGAGAAGCATCTGATGCTATGTAAAATTCATCGTCGCCGATGCCGATTACGAGCGGGCTGCCTTTGCGGGCAGCTATGAGCTGGTCGGGATTGTTCCGGTTGAGGACCACAATGGCGTAGGCACCTACCACCTCATTCAGGGCTATGCGCACCGCATTATCCAGCGTTGTTTTTTCTGTTTTCTGTACCTCTTCTATCAGGTTTACCAGCACCTCGGTATCGGTATCGGAGTGAAAAGTATAGCCGCGTTTCTTCAACTCGGCCTTGATGGAGGAATAGTTCTCAATAATACCATTGTGTATGACCGCAAGGTTGCCGGACTGGGAGATGTGTGGATGCGCGTTTACGTCATTTGGTTCGCCATGGGTAGCCCAGCGGGTATGGCCAATGCCAATATTGGCGGCTATATGGTTGTGGTCAACTATTTTTTCGAGGTCGCTTACCTTACCTGCTTTCTTAAAAACGGTCATGCCGCCATTCAGTAAGGCAATCCCTGCGCTATCATAGCCCCGGTACTCCAGGCGTTTCAAACCTTTTATCAGAATCGGGAAGGCCTCTTTGTTCCCAATGTAACCTACAATTCCACACATAAGATGTAACGGTGTTAGTTATTCAGCTTTGAATATACGACAATTAATTTAGGACGGTAATTTGTGTCCACGTACGTGCCTCCGCCAGCTACCATCTGGAAGGCACCATAGTAATCCTGTGTGCCGCTTATGTGGAGATGTATGGTATCGTTTTTAGCTGCAATAGAGTTGAGTACCTCCCTGGGCAGGTTTATGGTATAGGCACGCTGGTTAACTCCATTAACGGGCAACACATGGTAGAAACCATCCATAAAGGCAAGCGGAGACAGGCTGGTAACCGGGTACCTGTCCGCGAGGTTGTACTCACCTCCCGCGCCTACGCCGCTAGGATAATTGGCACTACCTATGCCGATAGGGTACATGCGTTCGGGCAGTAATGTTGTATCCCGGTTATATGTAGGTAACAAGTGTATTTGCAGTTGAGCGTTATTGATGACACCTGCGGGCAATGAGCTGATACCGGGTATCACAATATCCAGGCTGGCGCCGGGCTGGTTTTGCAGCACAATTACGCTGTCATTGGCTGCCGATGAGTGTAACAGATTGTTGACCGGGTAGCGGCTGTAAGACCGAGTAATATTGTTGAAGTGTGAGCAGATGCTTGGTGAAAAATAATATCGTTCTATAAGATCTGTATCTCCGGCGACCCAGCCAACTGGCTGGTGATAGTACACCAGAATCCCCGCCTGGCTATAGAGGCCACCTGAGCCATCACCGTCCAGCCGGAAATAGGGTATGGCGGTGCTGCCCTGCCTGGTGTTGGCCGGCATTACACAGATTCCATTAAATGCATTCAGAAAATCCTGCGTAGGATTTGAACTGTTTGCCAGGATATTGAGGGCCGGGGTAAGATGTTGTAACAGGGCCGGCAGCCTAAGCTTTACGCGTAATGCAGGGGTGTTAACGGCTACCAGGTTGTAGCCGAAAGAGTCTTTTAGCTGGTATAGATTTGCTGTAACCGGGTCACTAAGTGGATTAGAGTAGTCAACTGGTTTTGTGCTGTTGGCGTAATAGCTGACGAGGTTCGGATCCCCTAGCGTATCCATCATATAAAAAACCTGGTAGGTCTGTGTCAACGATTGATTAGTGCTGTCGCCAAACGTAAATCCGCCGTAAGGCAAAAACAGGATTGCCGAGTCCACTTGATAATCAGTGAATACATTGAAGTAGTCATCGGTTGTAAGGTTGAAGAAAGTGGAGCCGGTCATGGTGCCAAAAAAGGGATCGGTATACACACCAACACCCTGGAATATCGGTATGCCGCCGATGTCTGTGCTGGTTATTGCGTTGGGATCGTAATACGTATGTGTAATGCAGGGCAGGGAATAGGTTTTGAGGCCTACTGTATCATTAACGGGCAGAACTTTTGACCGGATCAGCGTATTTTCCCGGCAACCGCTTTGCATAATGATAGCTGCGATGAGCAAGGATACTATCACCGGGAGGTTGAATAAGTGACGTTTCAAAATGGTATAATTTAGGGGCTAAGATGGTAAAAGAAATACTAAGACTCTGTTAAGCTTTTATACAGCTCCAAAAGAGGGGTAACATCTTCTTTCCACCCGGTCTCATATTTCAGCACTTTTTTGTAGCGGCCCGGCTTCAGTTCATCCACTACTTTTTTGTCCATTTTTTCGGATCCGAAAACGACCACATCTGCACTCTTGCCTGCACCTATGGTCAATGCGCCATTGGTACAATCCTTAAACGGGTCCATGTCTTTTTCCTTGATTTCGTTGCTGATCAGCGCCTTTTTCAGGAAGTTAGGATTCAGTTTTTCTTTAAATTGGTTAGCCTGCGCAGTATAGATGATCTTGGAATATCCGAAAACCGGTTCTTTCTTGTAGGTTGTCTTAAGATAAAGCGGCACAAGAGAGGTCATCCAGCCATGGCAGTGAATTACATGCGGTGGCCAGCCAAATTTCTTAACGGTCTCCAGTGCACTCTTGCAGAAAAATATCATGCGTTCCGCATTATCATCAAAGAAGTTATCCTGGTCGTCGCGGAATACCGCTTTACGCTTGAAATAATCTTCATTATCCATAAAGTAAACCTGCAGGCGGGCATTAGGAAGCGATGCAACCTTAATGATCAAAGGATAATCATCCTTGTCAATAATCACGTTGATGCCCGAGAGCCTCACTACCTCATGGAGGCGGTGGCGGCGCTCATTGATCACTCCGAAACGGGGCATGATCACACGAACCTCAAGGCCGGAGTCGAATGTCTTTATGGCCAGCTTATTAAGTATCTGGGCAAAATCCGTAAACTCGGTATAAGGAGATAATTCGTTGGCGATTATTAAAACACGTTTCTTTGTGTCTGCAGACATGCGGGAGAATTGATTATTAATTCAGAATAAAATAAAACAGGCTGCAAAATTACGAAAATATTGAATTCCAACCGTACTTTGTGGCGCCGGAGCTAAAATAGTTATATGGTTATTTTCAAAAATATTAATGATATAAAAAAATATATATCATTAAAAAAAGAAGGAGAACGCAAGGTGGGCTTCATTCCTACTATGGGGGCGCTGCATGCCGGCCATATATCCCTGATCCAAAAAGCGAAGGAAGATAATACGCTTTCGGTATGCAGTATTTTCGTAAATCCAACCCAATTTAACGATAAAAAGGACCTGGAAAAGTATCCGGTGTCCACGGATGCGGATATAGAATTGTTGTTGAATGCCGGTTGCGATGTGCTTTTTCTGCCCAGTGTAGAAGAAATATACCCGGACGGTGAAGCCAATTTCAAGACGTATGATTTTGGCTACCTCGATACGATATTGGAAGGGGCAAAACGGCCCGGCCATTTCCGCGGTGTGGGGCAGGTGGTAGGCCGGCTGCTGGAAATAGTGATGCCGGACAGCCTGTATATAGGCCAGAAGGATTATCAGCAATGTATGGTGCTGAAAAAACTGGCACCGATGATGGGCCTGGATAACCTGGAGGTCATCATTTGCCCAACCACGAGGGAGGCAGACGGGCTGGCCATGAGTTCACGTAACCGGAGGCTTACCGAGCCGCAAAGGGTGGTTGCCGCCGTTATCTACCAATGCCTAGTGTCCATACAATCGAAACAACTTACCAGCCATTTTGATATAGTACGCAAAGAATGCGAAGACCTGCTGGCGGCGAAAGGCTTTGCGACAGAATATGTGGCCCTGGCCGATGCACGCGACTTAACGTTGCTGAGCGATTATAAAACGGATGCCCCAATGGTGGCCTTAATAGCAACGAAGATAGGGGAGATAAGGCTGATAGATAATATGCTGCTGTAGCGCAACGTTTTCCTAAAAGGTATGTATGATGCCGGCCCCGGTGCCGCTTACATGGATCTCGTTCATTATCCGGAACCAAAGAGGGTTATAGCGGGCATGTGAGGTGTACATCACATTGTCGAACAAAAGGAGGAAGGCTCCCTGCAGAGCCACCGACCGGCCGAAGCCGCTAAAGAGCGCGGAATTGTTTTTCGTGGATTCCGAATATTTTACGAGCCCCACGCCTGCACCTACATACAAAATATCAAGTCCGCAATTGATGAGGTATATTTTTTTGTTGGCATGATAGCGGGCATATGCTTCCTGGAAAGTAAGGATCTGTTTGGTTTCCTTACGGGTTGCGGAGAGGCTAGCGGCTGCAATACCCGTGTTTACAATACCCCACAATGCATTCATGCCGTGAAAATATTTCCATTCATCCTGTTTGGCGGTAAAATATCCCACTGTGCCCTCAGCAATATTTGCGATGCCCCATGCGCCGAGCACCCGCATACCCGTCTTATTGATCTTGATACGCGCCTTATTGTATCTCGTGATCGTATCTCCAAAAGAGATCACCTGCGCGTGTGAACCGTGCGGCAGCAAAAAGAAAATAACGATAATGATATACCTGAAGGACAATCGATAAACTTTATGAAGCAAAGCTATAGGAAAATGTGAAGTATGCATATAAAGAGCGGCGAGGTTAATGCTGTTTTTGAAAGATGATTTTTGATAGCGAGGTTATTCTGGCCAAAGCCGGGTATTACGCTATTAAAAAACCCCGGCTTAAAAGCCGGGGCAACTATCTTAGCCTGTATAACTCGCAGGCGCCTATGCTTTAAGAATATCCCTTGATATTACCAGCTTTTGTATCTCGGACGTTCCTTCGCCAATGGTGCATAATTTGCTGTCGCGGTAATATTTTTCCACAGGGAAATCTTTGGTATAGCCATAACCGCCGAATATCTGTACAGCGTCGGTAGAAACCTGCACCGATATTTCGGATGCATAGTATTTTGCCATTGCCGATTCTTTGGTCATTTTCACTCCGCGGTTCTTCATGTCGGCAGCCTGGTATATGAGCATTTCAGCGGCTTCGATCTTAGTGGCCATATCTGCCAGCTTAAAGGCAATAGCCTGGAAATTAGAGATCGGCTGGTCGAACTGCTGACGCTCCTTCGAGTATTTTAAAGATGCCTCATAAGCGCCCTTCGCGATGCCCAAGGCTAGCGCGGCGATAGATATGCGGCCGCCATCCAGCACTTTCATGGCTTGCTTGAAGCCATCACCCACAGGGCCCATGCGCTGGGCGTCTGATATGCGGCAGTTGTCAAACACGAGCTCGGCGGTTTCGCTGGCGCGCATACCCAGTTTATTTTCTTTTTTGCCGGCGGCAAATCCCGGTGTGCCACGTTCTACGATGAATGCAGTGCTGTTGTCTTTAGTGCGGGGATCACCGGTGCGGGCAAGCACTACAGCTACATTTCCGCTGATGCCATGTGTTATCCAGTTCTTGGTACCGTTCAGAATCCATCCGTCGCCATCCTTTGTGGCAGTGCAACGCATGTTACCGGAGTCACTGCCGGTGTTGGCTTCCGTAAGCGCCCAGGCACCTATCCACTCGCCAGTTGCGAGTTTTGGGAGGTATTTCTTCTTTTGCTCGTCGCTGCCGAAGTATAAGATATGCCCGGTGCACAACGAATTATGTGCTGCAACAGAAAGGCCGATAGAGCCGCATACTTTAGCTATCTCGCTGACAACAGTAACATACTCGAAATAACCAAGACCTGAGCCTCCGTATTCTGTGGGGACAAGCACACCCATAAGGCCTAGCTCGCCCATTTTATGAAAAAGATCTACTGGAAATTTTTGTGCTTCATCCCACTCCATCATTTGCGGGCGAATATGTTTTGTTGCGAAGTCGCGGATCATTTCTGCAATCGAACGTTGTGCATCGGTATTATTAAAATCCATAATTTCTATATATCAAATAATTGTGGAGCAATTTTACAACTTTTTCCTGAATGATATACATAAAAGGGGCAGAGATTTGGCATGATAGTTATGAATGTGGAACATATGGTAAATAATGAGGCATATTTAGGTTCACCAGACAACCCCAAAACAGCAGCAATGGTATGCTATATTACACTGATCGGTTGGCTTATTGCCTATTTTGCGTTGTATAAAAATAACAGAAACAAGCTGGCAACTGTGCATATACGGCAAACGTTGCTGCTGCATATTCTTGCATTCGTGCTGAATGTGCTGAGTTTATTTGCGCTGTGGGGAAGGATTTCGTATGCGGTGATTGCGGTATTCGCAGTGGCTCTGTTTGTGCTTTGGCTTATTGGTGCTTTTGCTGCAATAAATGAACGTGAGCAACCGATACCTTTAATAGGAGAGTGGGCACAGAAATTGTTTGGGAACTTGTGATTTGCCTCCAGGGCCTCCAATAGTTCAAAACAATAGTCAGCTATTCTCCGACCGTCAGATGCTTCTTCAATACGTCAAAAGTGGTGTTGGACATAGATGATACTTCAAGAAGCTGGCTCACATTCGTGAACAAGCCTTTGTTTTTCCTTCGTGCTACGATTTTTGCGGCAGTTACAGGGCCAATACCTTTCAGGCGCACAAGCGTCGCCGAGTCGGCAGTATTGATGTTGATAATATCTGGAAGGGGGATGGTGTTGGCATCATCTGCATCGGCATAGTCATAACTGCCGTGGATATCATTTGTTTTCGCAACCGGCTGGCTACGCTTGAGTGCTTCCCAGGCTGCCACTAATTTTCTCTGTTTCTCTACATCGCCATCTGTACGCACCCACAAATGCATAGTCGCGCGGACGGCAATGAGCACGATAAGCAAAGCAGATAATGCCACCAGCCCTATACGCTCGGTGCGGGTAAAGGAAGTGAAGGATTTTATGATTTTTTTCATTCGCGAGAATGAAGTTTAGTTACCCCTGATAAATTCTTCGGCTTGTTCGACGCTAAATGGGCTGGTTCTTCCAGAGGGATCCAGTGAGAGTTCCTTTTCTATGAGGGATAACTGTTCCCGGGTAATGGTAAACAGCGAGTCCTGCACCTCTTCTTGTAACATATAAAGTGTGCTGAGATGCATATCATCAATCGCGGATGCCTGCACACTTCCGATACCTCCGTTCATTTCCACCATCATTGATTGTAATTTTGTTGTAAATACGGCTGCAAAGATACGAGCATACTGCTCTGCGCCAAATTTATTTACTTTGCAGCATGTACACCGGTCAAGACGAAAAGCGCCTGTATGAGCAGGCGAAGCACTTATTAAAACAGGATAACGGCAGTGCTGAAGATACCGTTGCTCAGCTGAAGGAAGTGATCAATTATGCTGATTGGAAATATTATGTGCAGAATGATCCCACGCTTTCAGATTCGGAGTATGACGGGCTGTTCAAGCAATTGAAGAACATGGAGGAGCAGTACCCTGAACTGGTAACGGCGGATTCTCCTACGCAACGAGTGGCTAAGGGGCTCAGTGAGCGCTTCCCTACCGTGAGCCACCTCGTTCCCATGCTGAGCCTTGACAATACCTACAATGCCGAGGACCTTACCGACTGGGACCGCCGTTGCCGGGAACTTGCTGAGACGGACGATATAGAATATTGTGTGGAACCTAAGTATGACGGGGCGGGCATATCGCTGATATATGATGATGGTGCATTGAGCCGGGGCGCTACGCGTGGCGATGGGGTGATGGGAGAGGATGTGACCATTAACATCAGGCAGATAAGGGCCATACCGCTTTCTGCGGCGCTGCTAAAGTATGGAGTAAAACAGATAGAGATCCGCGGCGAGATCGTGATACATAAAAAGGTTTTTGAAGCTTTTAATAAACAGCGTGCAGCGGAAGGCTTGTCACCCCTTGCCAATCCACGTAATGCTGCCTCTGGCACCTTGCGGATACTGGACCCGGCGGAGGTGCGCAAGCGTGGGCTTAATTCTATTCTGTATCATATCAGCGCTTTTACGTTGGTAGACAGCATGGCCCGCCCAAATGAATTAGCGACACATTATGATGCACTTAAGTGGTTGTATAGCCTGGGGTTTCCGACGCCGGCACCGGACATGAAAGTATTTAAGCGTATAGACGATGTCATCAAATACTGTCATGAATTTGAGGGGCGGCGGGACGATCTGCCGTTTGAAGTGGATGGGCTGGTGATAAAGGTGAACGATTTTGCGATGCAAGAGCGCATGGGCTCTACATCTCATCATCCGCGCTGGGCGGTTGCTTATAAATTTAAAGCACGGCAGGCAACGAGTAAACTTGTGGATGTGGAATTCCAGGTAGGACGGACGGGGGCTATTACACCGGTAGCCAAGATAGAGCCGGTGCATATAGGTGGAGTTACTGT
The DNA here is from genome assembly GCA_903905065.1 of uncultured Bacteroidota bacterium. Taxonomy (GTDB): domain Bacteria; phylum Bacteroidota; class Bacteroidia; order Chitinophagales; family Chitinophagaceae; genus Nemorincola. The sequence goes on from CAIVEW010000009.1 coordinate 65,262, forward strand.
AACTTCTGTATCCTTGTTTAACGAAGATGTGATACGGGAAAAAGACCTGCGCATTGGCGATACGGTGCTGGTAGAGCGAGCTGGTGACGTGATACCTTATATAGTGAAACCACTTGCCGAACTGCGGGACGGAAGTGAGCGGGAAATTAAATTCCCTACACATTGCCCTGCATGCGACAGCAAACTGGAACGTCAGCCTGAGGAGGCTGCATGGCGTTGTATTAATATCAATTGCCCGGTACAGTTAGTAGAGCACATCATACATTATGTCAGCAAGGATGCTTTGGACATAAGGGGTTTTGGCGCCGCAAACGTGCAGAAGTTTTATGACCTTGGTATCCTGAAGGATGTTCCCGGGATATATGATCTAAGTGCGGATAAACTAAAGGGACTGGAAGGCTTCGGAGAAAAATCAATAACGAATCTGTTACAGGCTGTTGAGCAATCCAAGAAACAGCCTTTGAACAGGGTGATCTTTGGGTTAGGCATCCGTTTTGTCGGGGAGACCACCGCTAAGACATTGGCCAATGCGGTGTCGGACATCAGGGAGTTTTACACATGGGATGTGGACCGGCTGTCAACACTGGAAGATATAGGCCCCAAAGTGGCAACATCTGTGGTCGATTTTTTTGCCCGTGAGGAAAACAAAGCCATGATCACGAAGCTGGACCAGGCTGGTGTAAACCTACGAAACGAGCATAAGGGAATAACCGCTGCTGATGGCGAACTGGCAGGAAAAACCTTCTTATTTACGGGTACACTCGGCCATTTTAAACGTAGCGATGCGGAGAAGATGGTAGAAGATAAGGGCGGCTCGATACTGGGCGGTGTGAGCGCGAAACTGAATTACCTGGTGGTGGGTGAGGATGCGGGGTCTAAACTGGAGAAGGCGAAAAAACTAGCGACGGTGAATATTCTTACTGAACAGGAATTTTTGAAGTTGATAGAAGGGCAACAACCTTAGCTATCACACTTCGTATGGTCATGTCCTGGAGACTATGCCTGTTTTGCCTGTGGAGAGATGAACACACTGTATTGCCGCGTCATGGTGTCGTATAAATCTTCGGCTGTATTAAGGTTCAGTGATTCATTTGAAATCCCATAGATGTCGTCACCAATATTGAAGAAGGCGATCGCTTTGTTAGGGGTTTTAAGAAGGTGCTTATCGTTGATCACACTATAATCATCTACTAATAACTTAATTCCTTCCAATTCAAACTTATACCCGCCTTCCTGCACCCTAACTATTTTGAAATGATACATTTCGCTTTTTTTGTTTATTAACAGTAAGTAGTTGCAAAAACCGCGCTGAATTTCAGTAAAGAATGAATAATTTTTGCGCTAATAAAATAATAATTTATTTGCACAGCGAATAGTGCGGGGTAAGAGGTTGATTGTCAATATGTTTCGTTTAATTTGTTATTTCGTTTTTATGAATTTTAGTCATTAAACGTTAATAAACCGAAAATCCAATTTGTCATTTTCCATGCGGGGAGTGGGGAAAAAATTACACAGCTTTTTAGATAGTGTGAAAAAATATACTAACTGATAGTTAATATTTAGGGCAATTATTTTAAGGCGGAAGTACGAATAAGTTTGTAAACCTTGATAGCGCTCATAAGCAGGAAAACAAATAAAAGCAGTCCGGTCAGGCCCCAAACTAAACTCATTCCCTGCTTTACAACGGCAAGCATAACTATAGCAACCAGGAAGATAGTAGCAACTTCGTTCCAGATACGGAGCTGGCCGGACGTGAATTTGAAAACACCCCGCGCTTGCTGTTTATAAATGCCATGAAGTGTAAAATGATAAGCGTATAGGCCAATAACGAAGCAGAGTTTAATAGCCAGCCAGTTGTCCAGGTGCCCCCACAGATACCACATCCAAGGTCCAAAAATAAGTGTAAGGACGGCGGAGGGCCAGGTGATGCCGAACCACAACCGGCGGATCATGATATTGAATTGTTTCTGCAAAATACTTTTTTCCGGCTCTGGCTTTTCATTGGCTTCTGTATTATAAATAAAAAGGCGCACAATATAGAACATACCACTGAACCAGGTAACGATGAATATGATGTGCAGCGCGAGTATGTAGTGGTACATTTTTTAGTTTTTGGAATTTGGAATTTGTTCTTTGGAATTTGGATCGGTTTGTGCGGGTGGTCTATTAAATACGAGTAATACGAGCTTTACAAAAGTTCAAAGCCCAACAATCCCAACTACTAATTCCCAATTCCATTTCCAACCAATTGAGCTACCGCTTTTACCCACCCTGGCTGGGTGTTCATGCAGGGGACAAAGGTAAATGATTCGCCTCCGGCAGCGAGGAAATTCTCTTTTTCCCGGATAGCGATCTCTTCCAACGTTTCGAGGCAATCGCTCACAAATGAGGGGCAAACGACTACAAGGTCTTTTATTCCCTCCTTCGGCATTTGCTCCATACGCATGGTGGTAGAGGGTTTCAGCCATTCTGACCTCCCGAGTTTAGACTGAAAAGAAACGCTGTACCCATCCTGCGGTATGCCCAGGTATTCGGTGACGAGTTTGGTGGTCATAAAGCATTGATGGCGGTAGCAGTATCTATGCGCTGCGGAAGGGGTTTCGCAGCAGCCGGGCGATTGCAAGCAATGTGAGCCGGTCATATCACTTTTCAGAATGTGCCTTTCGGGTATGCTGTGGTAGCTGAAAAGCAGGTGGCTTTTGGTATTTTGCAGGTAGGGTTTCATGCTTTCTGCCAGCGCAGCGATATAGTGCGTATCGTTATAAAACGGCTTTATTGTCCTGATCCGGAATGGATAATTTCCTTTCTTGTACACAGTCTTTGCGTGGGCGACAGCAGTTTCGTAGCTGGACATAGCATAGTGCGGATACAATGGCAACAATACAACTTCTTCAAGTTTCGGGTGCTTTGAAAGAAGTGCGTCGTACGCAGACTTCATCGAAGGATTGCCATAACGCATAGAGACTTCAACAGGCTCGTTTATTTCTTTTTCTAATGCGAGCCGCAATTGTTTGGTAATGGAAACCAGCGGTGAGCCTTCATCTGTCCATATTGCCTGGTAGGCCTCGGCAGATTTTGGTGAGCGAAAAGGAGTTATAATGCCTTTCACCAATATGGAGCGCACCAGGTAGTGTGAATCGATAACACGTTCATCCATGAGAAATTCGGTAAGGTAATTTCTCACATCCTTTACCCCGGTAGAGTCTGGGGAGCCAAGGTTCATAAGTATTATTCCTCTTTTTATCTGTTCAGGCATTGGTTGTTTATTGGGATGCAAAGAAAGCGACTAAATGGTTTACATGAATAATACCTGATGAAAATCATCTCCTAATATGACCAAGGTATGACATAGAAATTTCAATGTGGGCAGCACTGCAATTACCTTTGTGTCCGGAGTTAGCAAAGAATATAATGCACACAAAAGACAGGCAAAAGATTGAGCAATTTTGGGTAGTTGGAATGAACTACAAAAAGACCGATGCGTCAGTCAGGGGGGTGTTTGCGGTAAATGAAGAGCAATACCTGCATCTTTTGACGATTGCTCCAAACTATGGGCTTAAGGATATTTTTGTTCTTTCTACCTGCAACAGAACAGAGATCTACGGATTTGCAGAGAATTCTAGTGTATTAGTGGATCTGCTGGCGGGTGTATGCCAGGGGGATAAAAATGAGTTCGAGCGTATCTCTTATTCGAAGAATAGTGGTGCGGCCATTGAGCATTTGTTTAATGTTGCCTCCGGATTGGATTCGCAGATATTAGGCGATTATGAAATCCTGGGGCAGATAAAGAATGCGGTAAAAATTGCGAAGGTGAATGGGTTTGTTGGGCCGTTTACCGAAAGGCTGATTAACTCCGTATTGCAGGCGTCGAAAGCGATAAAAACCCACACCGCATTGAGTGGCGGAACGGTATCCACTTCGTTTGCTGCGATCCAATACATCAGGGAATATTTTGACGGGCCATTGGTAACGCCCGATATGAGATGCCCGGCAACAAGTCAAATATTGACATCGGGTAGTGCTCCGGCGACGGCTGAAACCAAGGCGATCGAAGAGCGCAAAATCGTGGTGCTGGGAACAGGCAAAATAGGGCGGACAACCTGCAGGAACCTTGTAGATTATCTGAACACCGGAAATATCACTTTAATAAACCGGACGGAAGAGACAGCCGCGGAGATAGCCAAAGAGCTGCATTTGAAGTATGCACCTATGGAGACAATGGAGGTTGAACTACGCGATGCGGACATTGTCATTGTATCTACCAGCGCACCGGAACCAGTAATATTAAAGCAGCATTTCGAGGGCCGGGGGAGTAAACTAGTTATAGACCTGTCGGTACCCTGCAACGTAGATAAGGCCGCGCAGGAGTTGCCGGGCATTACCTACGTAAATGTTGATATGCTCTCGAAGATAAAGGATGAGACTTTGCAGAAAAGAATGAGTGAAGTACCGAAGGCAGTCTCTATTATCGAAGAGCATATAGCAGAGTTTATGGCATGGTATGATATGCGCAAATACGTGCCGATGCTGAAAGAAGTGAAACAGAAACTGAAAGCTATTTATATCAGTCCGGCGTTGTTAGGGCTTGAGGCTTGCCCCGGTCACCTGGAAATACCGGATGAAAAGATACAGAAGGTGATCAACACCCTTGCCATTAAAATGCGCCGGGACAACACCCCTGGTTGCCATTACATAGAAGCCATTAACGAATTTATTGCCTAACATGGAAAAGATCCGTATAGGGACGCGCGAGAGCCAGCTTGCTGTATGGCAGGCTACGCTGGTGAAAGACCTATTGCTGCAGTATGGATATGATTCCGAACTTGTTTATATAAAAAGTGAAGGCGATACAGATCTCAAGACACCGCTTTATGAAATTGGTGTGCAGGGGATTTTTACGCGGGCCTTGGACATAGCGCTGCTGAACGGAGACGTTGATATAGCGGTACACTCTATGAAGGATGTGCCTACCCAAATGGCAAAAGGTATTGTACAGGCCGCAGTGTTGCACAGGGCGTCTTATAAAGATATATTGGTTCCGAGGCAAGGACGGCATTTTAACCGTGATGAGCGGAGTGGTGTGATAGCAACGAGCAGCATAAGGCGGAAGGCGCAATGGCTGAACAGGTACCCGGATGATAATATTGAAAACCTGAGGGGAAATGTAAATACCCGGTTGCGGAAAGTGGAGGAGAGCAATTGGGACGGGGCGATATTTGCGGCTGCCGGATTGGAACGTATAGGCCTCAGGCCCGACAATGCAGTGGAACTGGACTGGATGCTGCCTGCACCTGCGCAGGGTGCCATCGTTGTTGTTTGCAAGGAAAGGGACGATTTCGCAATTAAAGCGTGTGCGAATTTCCATGATAAGGATACCGCATTGTGCACTGCAATAGAGCGTGATTTTTTGAGGGCGTTACTCGGTGGCTGTTCTACACCCATCAGTGCGCTGGCAAAGGTCGAGGATGGGCGAGCGGTGTTCGAGGGGAATATATTGAGCAAGGACGGTCGGCAGAAAAAGGAGATCAGTAAGAAGATAACGATAGAGGAGGCTGAGGGTTTAGGACGTTTGGCCGCCGAAGAGATATTGCAAAACGGAGGGCGGGAAATACTGGAGGGAATCAGAAATGGCCAATAAAATTCAAATACTCAGCACTGCATCACTGGACCCAAAATTTGTGGTCAGGGCTGAAGAATTTGGCGTGCAGCTTGATATGGCTTCATTTATAAAAGTGAGTGCGATTGAAAACGAAGAATTGGTGGAGCGGGTTGTTGATCTATGCTATCTGCCGATGACCGCAGTGTTTACCAGTGTGAATGCTGTAAAAGCGGTATCGGACATAATCATGGCAGCGGATCCTCAATGGGATATCTACTGCGTTGGAAATGCCACATTGGAAGCTGTGAAAAGCCAATTCAAGTCTGCGGAGATCATAGGTATTGCCAGCAATGCCAAGACGCTTGCTGACATGATCATAGAGGATGGAGAAGAAGAACTGGTTTTCTTCTGTGGCGATAAACGGTTAAATACCCTGCCGGATATGCTTCGGGAAAACGATATTGAGGTGTTTGAAGTGGTGGTTTATGAGACGGTGCTAACCCCGGTCTTTGCCGGAAAAGATTATAACGGGATACTATTTTTTAGCCCTAGCGGAGCTGATAGCTTTTTTAGCGCGAATAAGATCGGGCCCGAAACCGTATTGTTCGCTATCGGTAATACAACGGCTGCTGCTTTGAAACGGCATACCGATAACAAAGTAATATTCAGTGAGGCAGCGAACAAAGAAAAAGTGGTGGATTATGCACTACAGTATTTTAATAAAAAATAGCCAATGAGCGAATTGAAAAATGATCTGATATTAAGGGCATTGAGGGGCGAGCAGGTATCGCGGCCCCCGGTATGGATGATGCGCCAGGCGGGCAGGTACCTGCCGGATTATATTAAGCTGCGCGAAAAGTACGACTTCTTTACGCGCGTGGAGACACCGGAGCTTGCTTGCGAGATAACGCTGCAGCCGGTGGACCAGGTGGGTGTAGACGCGGCTATTATCTTTTCAGATATTTTAGTGATACCGCAGGCTATGGGGCTTACGGTATTGCTGGAAGAAGGAAAGGGCCCCATGCTGCCCAAAGTAGTTGCAACCAAAGCTGATGTAGATGCCCTGATTACGACGGGTGTGGAAGAAAGGTTGAGTTATGTGATGCGGGCATTGGCATTAACTAAGAGAGAACTAAACGGGCGGGTACCGCTTATTGGCTTTGCAGGTGCACCATGGACACTGCTTTGTTACATGATAGAGGGGAAGGGCAGCAAGACCTTTGACAAAGCAAAACAGTTTTGCTTTACGCAGCCTGAGCTTGCAAATACAATGCTGCAGAAGATAACCGACATCACCATAAGCTACTTGAAGGCGCAGGTGAATGCGGGAGCTGACCTGGTGCAGGTATTTGATAGCTGGAGCGGTATGTTGAGCCCCGCTGATTTTAAAGTGTTTGCCCAACCCTACCTGGTGCAGATAGCCGACGCAGTGAGCGGGCATGCACCAGTTATTTTATTCCCTAAAGGCAGCTGGTATTCCCTGGGCGATCTTAGCGATAGCAGTGCTTCCGGCCTCGGACTTGACTGGAGCGTGACGCCGAAACTGGCGAGGCAGATGACTAAAGACGGCATTACTCTGCAGGGCAATTTTGACCCATCGAAACTACTGGCACCAATCAGCCAGATAAAGAAAGAAGTGACGGAAATGATAGACGGCTTTGGTACACAAAGGTATATTGCTAATCTGGGTCATGGCATTTTGCCAAATGTCCCTGTAGACCATGCGCGGGCATTTGTAGATGCTGTGAAAGAGTATGAGGCTTCTGCCCGGCCCTCTTCGAAGGAGAGCGTGAAGTTGAATGAATAATGCGTGTTTCGAACTCGAAAAGTAAACAAATACAGGTTAATGCTATGCTGATAAAGGACCAATTTGTAAAGTACATACACAACCTGCAGGATATTATCTGCGCGGGTTTGGAAGCGGAAGACCGGAAAGCCACATTTCAGCAGGAGATATGGGAACGGCCAGAAGGCGGAGGTGGCAAGACGCGAGTTATTGCCAACGGCAATGTCTTTGAAAAGGGTGGGGTGAACACATCCGTTGTTTATGGAACGTTACCGCCCGCGATGCAGATCGCATTTAATGTGCCGGAGAGTGATTTTTTTGCAGCAGGGCTATCGTTGGTGATTCATCCGCTGAATCCTTATGTGCCGACGGTGCATGCCAACTGGCGGTATTTTGAATTGTATGATAAGGAAGGCAAGAAACTTGATAGTTGGTTTGGAGGCGGAGCGGACCTTACGCCTTACTATGTTTTTGAAGAAGATGCGAGGCACTTTCATATGACTTTAAAAAGCGCGATGTTGCCTTTTGGTGAGCATATTTACGACGAATGCAAAAAGCATTGTGACGAATATTTTGTGAACAAACACCGCGACAATGAAATGCGGGGTATTGGTGGCGTATTTTATGACTACCTGCGCCCGCAAGATGATATTGACGAAGAACGTCACTTTAATTTTCAGCAGGCAAATGGTAACGCGTTTTTAGATGCCTACCTACCTATAGTTGCAAAGAGAAAAGATACTTCTTATGGGAACAGAGAAGTAGAATGGCAGGAAATGAGACGAGGCCGTTATGTGGAGTTTAACCTGATTCATGACCGGGGTACATTGTTCGGATTGAAGACAAATGGAAGGACAGAAAGTATATTGATGAGTTTGCCGCCAAGAGCAAGATGGGCGTATAATTATCATCCCAGCGAGGGTAGTGTGGAAGAGGGGATGATGAAGTACTATAGGCCGATGAATTGGGTATAATTAATTTTTTATTTTCGTTCTTTTATTTTTGAATTATGCATTTAATAAGAAGAAACCGAATTCTCCGTCAATCACCTGCTATACGCGCTATGGTTGCGGAGACTATCCTTAGGCCAAGCGATTTTATTGCTCCATTGTTTATCACGGAGGGCCATGGGGTGAAGGAAGAGATACCATCCATGGCAGGGTATTATCGAAGGAGTGTAGACTTTACCGTGCAGGAAGTGAAAGAACTCTGGAGCCTTGGTATAAAAAGTGTTTTGTTGTTCATAAAATGCAAGGACGAATTAAAGGATAATATGGGCACGGAAGCGTTGAATCCTGATGGGCTGATGCAGCGCAGCATAAAGGCAATAAAGGATGCGTGCCCGGAAATAGTGGTGATGACGGACGTCGCATTAGATCCATTCTCAACTTATGGTCACGATGGCATAGTAGAAGGCAATGAAATAGTTAATGACCCGACTGTGGAAGTGCTGGCGAAAATGAGTGTAAGCCATGCCCAGGCAGGCGCTGACATTGTTGCTCCAAGCGATATGATGGATGGGCGCATACTGGCCATTCGGGAAGCCCTGGAAAATAGTAGCCTCACTAAGACCGGTATAATGGCTTATAGCGCCAAGTATGCATCCTGTTTCTATGGGCCGTTCAGGGATGCGCTGGATAGTGCGCCTGGTTTTGGAGATAAAAAGACCTACCAAATGGACTATGCAAATCGCCGCGAAGCCCTTAAAGAAACATTGATGGACGTGGAAGAAGGCGCTGATATTGTAATGATAAAACCAGCGATGGCGTATCTTGACATTATACGGGAGGTAAGGGATAATGTTGATGTGCCGGTGAGCGCATATCACGTAAGCGGAGAATATGCCATGATAAAAGCGGCTGCGAAAATGGGCTGGCTGGATGAGAACAAAGCCATCATGGAATCGCTCACTGGCATTAAACGGGCAGGCGCCGACCTTATTGCAACCTACTTTGCCAAAGATGCGGCGAAGTTGATCCTTGCCTAACGAGGGATCGTGGTTTTAGATATTTTACAAACTATTTTTTTCTTATCGAATTATGACCAAAAGTGAAGAACTATTTGACCGCGCAAAAAAGACGATTCCCGGAGGTGTGAACTCGCCGGTACGTGCATTTAAAAGCGTAGGCGGTACGCCCATATTTATGGAACGGGCCAAGGGGGCGTATATGTATGATGCTGATGGAAAGAGATACATAGACTACATCAACTCGTGGGGGCCTATGATACTGGGGCATGCTTATGAGCCGGTTGTTAATGCTATAAGGGAAAAAGCACTGCAGTCCACTTCGTTTGGCGCGCCTACGGAATTGGAAATAGAGATGGCGGAGCTAATTGTAAGCATGGCTCCGAATGTGGATATGGTGCGCATGGTGAGCAGCGGAACAGAGGCTTGTATGAGCGCATTAAGGTTGGCTAGAGGGTATACTGGTCGTAATAAGTTCATCAAGTTCGAAGGTTGTTATCATGGCCATGCGGATGCTTTTCTGGTTAAAGCGGGGAGTGGGGTAGCGACATTTAATATACAGACGGTGCCGGGTGTTACAGCGGGCGTATCCATGGACACGCTTACTGCGCCTTACAACGACCTTGCAGCCGTGCAGCAATTAGTTGATGAGCACAAGGGTGAGATAGCTGCTATCATTATAGAACCGGTCGCAGGCAACATGGGTTGCATTATTCCGGAGCCCGGTTTCCTGGAAGGACTACGGGCCATTTGTGATAAGGAGGCGATTGTGTTCATTTTCGATGAAGTAATGACCGGTTTTCGTCTTGCTGCCGGTGGAGCGCAGGAGCGGCTTATGGTCAATGCAGACCTTGTTACCTATGGTAAAGTAATAGGTGGCGGAATGCCGGTGGGTGCTTTTGGCGGCCGGGCAGAGATCATGAAGCACATAGCGCCATTGGGCAACGTATACCAGGCGGGTACACTAAGCGGTAATCCTATAGCTATGGTAGCAGGGCTCACCATGCTTAAGACCCTAAAGGATAATCCAGCCATCTATAAAGAACTGGATGATAAGACAGAATACTTGCACAAAGGACTCTCCGGAGCTTTGACTGATTGCGGCGTTGCGCATGTTATCAATCGTTTCGGTTCTATGATCAGTGTGCACTTTTCAGAGCAGCCGGTAAATAACTTTGCAGCGGCAGCATCTGCCAATAATTTGCTCTTCAACAACCTGTTTCATGCCATGCTTGAAAACGGTGTATACCTCCCACCGTCGGCATTTGAGACTTGGTTCATCAGTACTGCTTTGTCTACAAAAGACATCGACTATTCAGTGGAAATCGCAGGAGAATTCCTCGCCACCTTGCGATGATATAAAGGGATATACACATTGCAAAATATTTTCTTTAAAATTTTTTCCAAAAAAGTTTGGAGTTACAGAATTGCATGTTATTTTTGTTATCAGATAGTTAATGATTATTAAATCAATTGTTAACAATCTATCAAAAGTAAAAAGTAAAAAAACGATAGTAAAGGAAATGTGAAACTGGTATTTGGGGCAATAATAGTTTGGGGATTCTATTGATTGCTAATTGCGAATACTAAAGCCCGGCCCGAAGCTTTAACTGAGCTTCGGGCCGGCACTATTATGGGAAGTCTGGAAAAGGAATTTATTTTAACTTACGGTCACTTTCACGAATTTCTAGGTCGTTGATGCTCGCATAGCGCTTCCTCATCAGTCCGTTCTCATCGAACTCCCAAAGCTCATTACCATAGCTGCGAAACCATTGCCCTTCAGCATTGTGCCATTCATACTCAAACCGAACAGCCATCCTGTTCTCACGAAAGCCCCAGAGCTCTTTCTTCAGTTTGTAACCCAGTTCTTTTTCCCATTTGCGCCTAAGGAAGGCTTTTACTTCTTCGCGGCCATTGATGAATTCTGTACGGTTCCGCCACTCCGTATCCAGGGTGTAGGCCATGCATACCTTTTCGGGATCTTTAGTATTCCATGCGTTTTCGGCTAGCTGCACTTTTTCTAGTGCCGTCTCCATGGTAAATGGCGGCAAGGGGAGTTTCTGTTCCATAATTGAAATTAAGGATTTTCGGTAAGTGGCAAACGCAAAGCGTTACTGCTTGATAAATTCCACCCTACGATTTGCCGCCCTGCCCTCTGCCGTGCTATTTGATTGCAGTGGTTTGGATGAGCCAAAGCCTTTAGATGTCAGCCTGCCGGGGTCAATGCCGGCTGCTATAAGCTGTTTCTTCACCTCGTCCGCGCGGTCTTGTGAGAGTTTCATATTTACCTTCGGATCACCGGCATCATCCGTATGACCGCCGATCTCCAATTTTATGGTAGGGTTGTCTTTTAAGAATTTGGTGAGTTCTTCAACCACCACAAAGCTTTCCGTGGTAATTGTTGATTTAGCTACGTCAAAAAGGATGTCATGCGTGACGAATTTCTTTTCGGTGAGGATCTTTGCGACGGAGGCCTTCGCCTTTTCAGTTGCAACTTTACTCGCGACGCCACCACCCGGTGTGCTGTTGTTAGCAGCGAGGCCCGCAGTTCCTGTAGTGCCAACTGCACCGGTGCCACCGGTAGCGCCGGTAGTATGTGTAGCGCCAGTAGTACCAGCGGCTCCGCCAACACCGCTGTTGCCGACACCTGAAGTACCGGTGGCACCTGTGCCGCCTGTGCGGCCTGTGCCGTTATCTTTTCCGCTTATACCATCAGTGTTACCGGCAAGGCCCCCGGTTGGGTTGTTGTCTTTGCCACCTGCATTGCTGGTTACGCTGGTCCCGTTGTCCTTGCCGCCATTGCCTTTGTCTTTGGCGCTGCTATTAGCGCTGCCGCTGCCACCGCTTGTGCTGCCACCGCCCTTATTTTTGGTTTTATCCCTGCTGTTGTTTGCGGCGATGGCATCGCTGGTATATGCAACGCCGCTTTCAGACGTCACCCGCACGTGTTTATACCTTACCGGCGGAATAGCGCCCAGTCCAATACGGTAAGGAACAAATTTGCCATCCGGAATTGAAGCGACGCGGTATTTGTCCAGGTAAATATCGATTGCCCTTTGTTTATATGCGAATGCTATATGATGCCATATCGCACTGTTGAACCCAGGGTACTTTACTGTGAGGATATTCTGTTCGGCACTTCCTACAACCGATAATGTGCCCATGTAGTGCAGGTGCAGCACCGTTTTTGCGCAAGAGTCTTTACTCTCATTGGTGTAGAAGAATATTTCCATACACCGGCCTAAAGTATCAAAAGTAAAATCGAAATCGACCGCGAAATTGTCCGGTAGATAAACGTCCTCCATCATACTTGGATCTATGATCCTTGGGGAGGTCTCTACATTAAGCGTATGTTCATTGCTGTCTCTCCGTACAGTGCAGAACTGTTTGTTTTCGGGGAAGCCGGGTACATTTTTTTTTGTGCACGCCGACATATGCCATTTAGATGGAAACGCGCCAATCGTATCCTGGCTGAAATCGTCGGAGAAGATGACTTTGCTGCCCGGCGCAAATTGATAAACACCACCTGCAGCCGGCTGCGCGAAGCACAAACCGTGGCCTGTTACGGAAAGAATTAAAAATATATAGAAAAAACTTTTTGGCATTGTTTGGCAATAATTTTGGCAAATGTACATTATATCGATTTCTCTGTGGCTTTCTTTCATTCACAAGATGATTTTTCTGCATGCTGCTAATGAGCGGCGATTTGCCCCATTCCCCTTATATTTGCCACATACGTTATGGAATTAGCAAAGAATTTTCAGCATACAGCAGCGGAACTTAAATGGTATGCGCACTGGGAAAAATCAGGATATTTTAAGAGTGTGCCAGACGACCGTCCGCCTTATACTATTGTAATGCCGCCACCAAATGTAACCGGTGTGCTGCATATGGGCCATGCGCTAAATAATAGTGTGCAGGATATACTGATACGCCGCGCAAAAATGATGGGGTACAATACCTGCTGGGTGCCTGGCACAGACCATGCCTCTATTGCTACTGAAGCTAAGGTGGTGGGCATGCTGCGCGATAGAGGCATTGATAAGAAGACTATGCCCCGCGATGAATTCCTGAAGTATGCCTGGGAATGGAAGGAGAAATATGGGGGTATCATATTGAAACAGCTTGAAAAACTGGGCTGCGCGCTCGATTGGGACCGCACAGATTTCACAATGGATGACGCTTACTATGCTGCGGTTATCAGGGTGTTCACTGATCTTTACGAAAAGGGTCTCATATACCGGGGCGTAAAGATGATAAACTGGGATCCAAAGGCAAAGACTGCTTTGAGCGATGAAGAGGTAATGCATAAGACGACCAACTCCAAGCTCTACTACGTGCGTTACAAATTGGACACTGATAAAGACGAATACATAACTGTTGCGACTGTACGCCCGGAGACGATCCTTGGTGATACTGCCGTTTGTGTGCATCCGGATGATGAACGTTATGCACACCTGGCCGGCAAGTACTGCTTTGTGCCGCTGATCAACCGCCGGATACCGATAATATTTGATGACTACATAGATAAGGAATTTGGTACGGGTGCGCTGAAGGTGACTCCGGCTCATGACATCAATGACTACAACCTGGGCCTGAAGCACGGCTTGCCGGTGATAGATACGTTGAATGACGATGGAACCATGAGTGAAGCTGCACAGCTTTATGTAGGGATGGACCGGTTCGCTACCCGTAAGAAAATAGTTGAAGACCTGAAGGCTGCCGGTAACCTTGTAAAAGAGGAAGACTACAGTAACCAGGTAGGGTATAGCGAGCGTACCAATGAGGTTATTGAGCCACGCCTCTCCATGCAATGGTGGTGCAATATGCAGGAACTGGCAAAACCTGCGCTGGAAGCAGTGATGAGTGATGAGATAGAATTTCACCCGGCGAAGTTTAAGAACACCTACCGTCACTGGATGGGCGGCATAAAGGATTGGTGCATTAGCCGGCAACTGTGGTGGGGGCAGCGCATACCGGCATGGTATGACAGTGAAGGCGGACTCTATGTAGCGAAGACAAGTGAGGAAGCACACAAAGAGTATAGGGAAAAGAAACCCGAATTAGCTGCAAAAAGCCCGGAGCTGAAGCAGGATGAAGATGTGCTGGATACCTGGTTTAGCAGCTGGTTATGGCCCATGGAGGTATTTGACTGGAATAATAATCCGGGCAATAAAGACTTGAAATATTACTATCCCACCAGTACATTGGTAACTGCTCCCGAGATCATATTCTTTTGGGTGGCACGCATGATCATGGCGGGGTATGAGTATATGGGCGAGAAGCCTTTTGATAAGGTTTATTTCACTGGTATAGTACGCGACAAGCAGGGTCGGAAGATGAGTAAGTCGCTGGGTAACTCGCCTGATCTGCTGCAGATGATAGAAGACAGCGGCGCTGATGCTGTGCGTTTTAGTGTAATGATCTCGTCGCCTGCGGGCAATGATCTTCTGTTTGATGAGGGACAACTGGAGCAGGGCCGCAACTTTATCAATAAGATGTGGAACGCCATGAAGCTGGTAAAGAGCTGGGAAACCCGCACGGTTGATGGCCTTGAAGACAGCCAGGTGAAGTTTGCACTGGACTGGATGGATGCAAGGCTGGCACATGTATCGCAGGAACTGGCGGAGATGATAAAAGACTTTAGACTAAGCGAAGGGCTCAAGACTATATACTCCCTGATCTGGAATGATTTCTGCTCGTGGTACCTGGAGTGGGTGAAGCCCGGCATGGAGCAGCCCATATCAAGGAACGTGTATGACCGTGCAATTGCCATTTACGAACAACTGTTGCAACTGCTGCACCCGTATATGCCTTTCGTAACCGAAGAGATATACCACCTTATTAACGATCGGGAGGCAGGTGACGACCTCATCGTAAAACAATTACCCGTGTATGACACGGTGGATATCGGGATATTGGCCAGCGGAACGAAATTACAAGAGCTCGTAACTGCGGTAAGGGATACGAGGGTTAAGAACCAATTGAAGCCGAAGGACACAATAAAGCTTTGGATAGACACAACCCATCATGCTTTTTACGAAGGTGCGCAAGACATTCTAAGGCGCCAGGTGAATGCAGAACACGTAGGCTACGTAGGCACGGACGGACTACAATCTACCAGCGGGATGATCGCCATTGTGGTGCAGACTGATAAACTGTACATAGAGGCGGCCGCAGCCACAATAGATACAGGTGCGCAAAAAGAGCAAATGCAGAAGGACCTCGATTATTTCAGGGGTTTTATTGCCAGCGTATCTAAGAAGCTGGACAATGAAAAATTTGTGGCCAATGCGAAGCCTGAAGTTATAGCTAATGAGCGCAAGAAGATGGCGGATGCCCAGGATAAAGTAAAGACGCTTGAGGAGAGCTTGGCCGTGATGTAGGGTGTATTGCTTATTGCCTGGTACCAGTTAGATGAATTTCGTTGACGGCATAGTGTAGAACGAGCCATTCGTAAGAAAGCGTGGCATTATCACTATTTATGTTTAGCTCCACGTCTATTCCTATACCTGTATGACACTCCGTACGCAAAGAATAATTTGAGTTATTGGGAACTAATACAAGTGTATCAGGAGAGTAACCATTGTATGGAAATCCGCAGACTGTTTCATCAATAAGATTTTTCACAACTAGAGCGTTACTGTCAGAACTTATTGTCATCGAAAGATTAGTGATGTTGAAGATTGAATCAGCTAAACTGTCGGTCACAACAGTAAAGCTATCTATTCCGGAATATACTGTATGAGATACGGAAATATAATAGAATTTTTTTTCGTATCCGTTAAAAACCCAGGTATTTGAATTTTTCGATTTCTTGCAGCTGCCCGAAAGAAGAAAAAAGATCAGCAGAGCAAGGATCCATTGAAAATTTTTTCCGTCAGATAAGATCATAGGTCGTGGTTGATAATAGATAAATATACACACAAAAATAACAAACGTTATAATCCTTTAAATATTTCAATCGATATTTGTCGATTCTATTCCCCTTTTATATTGGCCTTTCCCCAAATAGCTATAAAATAATTTTGCAATACAGCAAACAGGTATTATCATTGCTGTATAAATTTTTCGATAGGACAAGCAATCATATGAAGAAAATATTTTACGTATTTGTACTGTCATTATTTTTTAGCCCTTTTTTGGGCATATCACAGGGCATCACCGACCACAACAATAACGATCTTTATACAACGCTGAACAGCAGGTGTTCATTCGCATTTGGCAGTAACTATGCGAGTGTTTCGGTTGGCCTTTTCTACGACAGTACAGAAAACGCTTTTACTGACGGCAATGGTCCGCATTCTGCCCACTCAAAAGCCGTCATCATTAGTTTAGGTATCGTTGATTTTAACTCTGACCTGAATAAGTTTTTCACACAGGCCAACCAGCCCACTGTTACGTTCAGCGTAGGCCATGCTTTTCATTCCGTTACCAATTTTATTAACTGGGATGAAGCCCGCACTGCGAAGCGCGACTTCCTTGGCGCTGTGGACCGTGAACTATACCTGGGTCTGTTTTTCAACAAGAGCTTTATCACTTATTATGATACGTTGCGCAAGGAAATTTCCGACCAGTCGTTAGGTAATTACAACAGCGCTTCCCTTCTTGATTTTGATAAGTTTATTACTTATGGCTTCAAGGCAGACTACAACATGTACTATACCCGTTGGCTCACCGTGGCGCTAACTGGTACTGTTCAGCGCGGATATGCACAACCATTTGCCGATTTCCAGAACGGGCCGTTTACCGCGTACAGTGCACAGAACAACGTATATGGCGCCAATGACCTCGCTGGAAGAGTAGGCGGGGACATTAACCAGCGTGTGATGGATGCGCGTTTCAGCATCGCCACGCCTGTTTTTGTACGGGCAATATACCGAAGCGTGGCTGACCTGGACAAAGAAGACAAAGCGGAAGCAACCGCAAGGGCTTCAAGACGAACTATCCGCGACATATGGGGCCGGCTGTTTGTTATGCCATTCTTTGCCACAGACGGCTGGTCGAACAATAACTGGCACAATGAGGTAGGGGGCTCCATAAATTTCCTGCAAACTTCTTATGGCGGCAGCAACTCTAAGATAGCGTCTAATGAGGGCATAGGCATTGACTGGCAATCGGGAGCTGGTACGCGTAACGGATGGAGCGGCCCGATCTATTATGTAGTAGGTCGGCTGAATATCGGGAACTCTCCCGATCACGGGAGAAGGAAGTATGTAGCCCGTGATAAGGACGACTCCGAAGCACCTGAGCCTGCTCCGATAAAGGAAAAAGGCGACAAAGAATAGGTTAGCCCCAAAGCAGAACGCCGAGAGCTACGGCCAGGCAAATGCCCCCGAGAAGTATAAACAGGATAGACTTATATAGTTTTTCTTTCGGGATATTTTCCCAGTTCAGGATATTCTTCCAGATTTTCATATTCAATTGAAAAAACCATCCCGATTAGAATCGGGATGGTTTTCTATTTTTAAGAGTTTTATTTTTTAGTAGTATCTGTTTTCGCTGCTGCTGGTGCTGCAGGGCTTACCTCTCCCGCAGACAGGTTGAATTCCCTTGAGGCAGCCGTCATTGGGCCATCAACTGGCTTACCGTCTTTGTCCATCAGCGAAAGTGCCACTTTACATTTACCCAGGCCCAGGTTTTGAATGAAGTGGGGTTCCCACTTATCGATAGTTGTAGTTAGCTGCTGGGCTGGTATTGTTTCATTGCTGATCTCGGCCTTCACCTTATAGCCATCTGTTGCGAGGCTGCAGTTCCATACATAGAAATCAAGAAGCACATTGGTCACGTCCTTGCCCATATAGTCTCCTTTGGGGCGGCTATAGAACAGCATTGGCGTTTTTGGGTCATCAAGCTTCTTAAGATTCCCTTTTTCATCGATCTTAAAGTGATATACCACAGCGGCCTCCTTGGTCTTTAAAGACTCGTGGTATGAGCGGGAGAGGAAAGCCATAAGGTAGTGCTCCTTGCCATCGTTTGGCAGTGTTACTTCATTTTTAGGTTCATAAAGGGCTTTGTAAGCACCATTGTCAAGAATAAAGTGGATATGCTGGCCCTTGTCGGAATTATTGCACATTTTAGTGCCGTTATCGCTGGTTTGCATTTTTAGTTCGTAGTTCTTTACATCGAAAGAGAAAGAAACCTTTGCCGAGTCTTTGCCTACTTTCTCGGCCTTTACGGAGGCTATGCTTAAAGCAGCACCCGGAAAATCAGGGGAGGGGGTAACGGAGGCAAGTGATACGGGCTTGAGTGCTACCACTGAATCCTGGGTGGCAGCCTTGTCTTTGCTGTTGTCGCTGCTGCCGCAGGATGCGGAGAACAGCGCAACGCAGGCAACCGGTATTAATAGTGCATGTTTTTTCATGATATAATATTTTTTTCAAAAGTAGTATTAAATCGGTAATCTAAATTTAATGGAATAGTTTTTATTTAAAATAGGCTATTGACTGAAAAAAGCCGACCTTTAGAGTAACCAAAAAATGTTGATAGATAAATATGTGGCAAGAAACACAAGGTAAAAAAGACAAGGAAAAGGCGAAAGCCAAAAACAAACAGGAGAAGGCGCATAAGAAAGAAGAAAGAAAGGCCAACAACAATAAGGGCAAGAGCCTGGACTCTATGCTGGCCTATGTGGACGAGAACGGTAACCTTTCGGACTCACCGCCGGACCCAACCAAGAAGAAGGAAATAAACCTGGAAGACATACAGATAGGTGCTGCAAAACAGCGCCCTATAGATCCTGCAGATATTCTGAGGACAGGGGTAGTGACATTTTTTAATGATGCAAAAGGATACGGATTTATCAACGATCTCAAAAGCCAGGAGAGTGTGTTTGTACACATCAACCAGGTTTCTGAGCCAATAAAGGAGCGTGACAGAGTGACTTTTGAAACCGAGATGGGACCTAAGGGCCTGAATGCGATCAAAGTGAAGAAAGCATAGAAGCCTCACCCCGGCCCTCTCCCAAGGAGAGGGTGAGGTCGAATGAGCTATGTGGTGTTGGGTGACTTCAAAAAAATGATTTTAAAGTTAGAGCCCCTGTGGGCGTAATAATATTTAATCGAATTTCCGGGTTTCTCCGGAAATTTTTTTTGTTTTGAAGGGTGGGGCATGCCAGCTACTTATTAGCGGTTGTTTTTGAATAGCCATTGTGGCTAAGGTTAGCGCTTGCGCCCTTGCTACTGAACACAAACAAGCCCATTACTATTATCAGTGATAAAATGAGGATGATGCGCTGAGTGATGATGTCTTGATTTCTTTGCCTTAGTATTGGTTTCAACATAATTCCCGGTTTTAAAATGATTATTTTTTGGGAATTGTGGTATAAAAACTGTGCCGGAAGGGCCGAACATCAACTTTTATTTGTCTTGAATGTGGCAGATACATTCCGAGTGAGCTAAAAAAACTCCTGGTTTGAAATCGGTGCTTTGGCAGATTTTCAGAAAATTTTAAGTATTTGGGTCTTGCGTAATAACCGTTGCAAAGGTTACATTTGTGAAGGTTAATTTGATTCCGATAGCCATTGGGAGAAGATGTGCAAATTTGAAAATGATGATCTTCGCGGGTTCTACTGTTTGTCAGTGATCGTGCGGACTTACGACTTATTACTTACGACTTACGACTAAGAAAATGACAACTGCTGAAATACTAAAAAAGGTAAGGCGGATAGAAATAAAAACGAAGGGGCTGAGCAATCACATCTTCGCCGGGGAGTATCATTCTACTTTCAAGGGCAGGGGTATGTCGTTCAGCGAAGTGCGGGAATATATGCCGGGCGATGACGTGAAATTCATTGACTGGAACGTGACGGCGCGTTTTTCAACGCCATTTGTAAAGGTATTTGAAGAGGAGCGGGAGCTGATCGTAATGTTGTTGGTGGACATCAGTGGCAGTTCGCTTTTCGGTACACAGAAGCAGCTAAAGCGTGAGCTGATAGCGGAACTGGGCGCCGTGCTTTGTTTTTCGGCTACCACAAACAATGATAAGGTGGGCGTGATCTTCTTCAGTGACAAGATAGAGAAGTATATACCGCCAAAGAAAGGTAAGGGGCACATATTGCATATCATTCGTGAGTTGATAGCACTGGAGCCGCATGCAGCGCAACCAGACAGCGACAGGAAGGAAACAACGAATGTGACGGTGCCGCTGGAATTCCTGAACAATGTGCTTAAGAAACGGACGATAACATTTGTACTCAGTGATTTTGTAAGTCAGCCATACGACCAAGCATTGCAACTGGCCGCAAGGAAGCATGACTTAATCGGCATACATATTTATGATAAGTATGACAAAGAAATGCCGCAAGCAGGGCTGGTGCAGGTTATGGACGCAGAGAGTGGTAAAACTTTCTGGGTGGATACAGACAATAAAACAGTGAGAACAAACTATGCCAAGGCATACGACGCGCAGCAGAAATACTGTGTGCACTCTTTCAGGAAAAGTGGGGCCTCTTTGTTGCACTTGCGTACGGATGAGGATTATGTAAAGGTGCTGCAGGGATATTTCAAGGGAAGGTGACCAATTTGAAAACCTGCCTGCCGGCAGGCAAGTGTGCAAATTTGAAAATTTGAAAATGTCCGGAGTAATACAAATAATTTGAAAATTTGAAAATTTGAAGATGTCATTATTTAGTAAGAAGACCTTTTTTGGACTTTGGATTTTAATTTTTGCAGTTTCGGGGGTTTCTTTTGCGCAAGGGGATGCAAAGGCGGGGGCGCGCATGGACGCCACACGCATAACTGTAGGTGACCAGGCTAGGCTGTTTATAGAGGTGCAGAACAACCCTTCTAAAGGTCGGGTACAGTGGGCTGCGATACCCGACTCTTTTAATAATCTTGAGATAATAGAGCGCGGAAAAATAGATACTTTGAATCAAGGCGGTATTATGACTTATAAGCAGCGCTTAGTCATTACTGGTTTTGATTCAGGGTTGTTCAAAGTACCGTCGTTCGTGTTTTCTATTATTCCAAATAGCGGTAGCGCGTATACCGTGCAGACGGATTCCTTTAACCTGCTGGTGCAAACGATTGCGGTGGACACCACTAAGGGGTTCAAAGGGATCAAGGGGATAGTATATGTAAAGAGCAACTGGCAGGATTATATTTGGTATATAGCCGGGGCCATATTGTTTATTCTGCTGGCTGTATTCGTTGTGCTGTATTTCCTTAAAAATAAAAAGGTAGCTGCACCAGTGCCGCAAGGACCGGTAGAGAGCCTTCAGGATAAAACGCTAAGGCTGCTGGATGAACTGGAAACACGCCAATTGTGGCAGAGAAACCAGGTAAAACAATATTATGTGGAACTGACCGATATTGTGCGGAACTATATTGAGCAGCGGTTCCATACGCCCGCTATGGAGCTTACGACAGATGAGTTGTTGTACAAGGCTCAGATGCTCAAGGACCTCCAGCCTTATCAAACGGTGCTCTCGGTGATATTAACTACGGCTGACCTGGCGAAGTTTGCCAAGGCGCAGCCATTGCCTCAGGAGCATACAGACGCGATGGAGAAAGCTAAAGAATTTGTAAACAGTTCGAGACCGGTAATTATTGACCTACCAACAGAAAAGACAACATGAAACCATTCCTTGACTGGAAACATATAACATTTGCGCATCCTGTTTTTTTTGGCTTGCTGCTGCTGATACCCTTTATGATCTGGTGGCAGATGCGTGGCAAAAAGAAGGATAATCCGGCATTTCGCCTTACCACGCTCTCCGGGTTGAGTGCTGCCCACGCGGGCGGAAAAGCCAGTTTCCGACCAGTGCTGTTTGTGCTGCGTGTCATTACCCTGATGGCGCTGGCCATTGCACTGGCACGGCCGCAATCTTCTAATACAACCGAAAATGTGGATAGTGAAGGCATAGATATTGTATTGGCGATGGATGTATCGGGTAGTATGGTAGCGGAGGATTTTAAGCCCAACCGCATAGAAGCAGCCAAGGCGCTGGCGCTGAAATTTGTGGACCAGCGGCCGACGGACAGGATAGGGTTGGTTATTTTTTCGGGGGAGAGCTTTACCATGTGCCCGATTACCATAGATCATAATGTGCTCAAGGAGCAGATATCCCAAGTGAAGAATGGGATGATCATCGATGGCACATCGATAGGCATGGGGCTGGCGACTGCGGTGGACCGGCTTCGCTTCTCCAAAGGAAAAAGCAAGGTGATCATTCTTACAACGGATGGTGTAAACAATATGGGCCTTATAGATCCAAATACGGCATTGGAGATCGCTAAAGCATATAAAGTGCGGGTTTACACTGTGGGCATAGGGACAATGGGACAGGCGCCGATGCCGGTGCAAACGCCCATGGGCGTGCAAAAACAGATGGTACCCGTGGAAATAGACGAGCCTCTCTTGAAAAAAATAGCCGTGGAAACGGGTGGTAAATACTTCCGGGCCACCAACAATCAATCTTTTGGCGCTATCTATGAGGATATAGACAAGCTGGAAAAAACAAA
>CAIVEW010000010.1 GCA_903905065.1 uncultured Bacteroidota bacterium
AATTAAAAAATTAAAAATTATCCCTGGCGTTGTTTAAAACGTGGATTCTTTTTGTTGATGATATACAACTTACCTTTCCGGCGCACGATCTTGCAATCAACACTGCGCTTTTTTATGGATGCTCTTACTTTCATAAAAATTCAAAATTCAAAAGTTAAAAATCAAAGTCCTTTATTTATACCTGTAAATGATCCTGCCGCGGCTAAGATCATAAGGGCTCATTTCCACTCCTACCTTATCTCCGGGGAGAATACGGATGTAGTGCATCCGCATTTTGCCCGATATGGTTGCCAGTATTTCGTGACCATTTTCCAAACGTACCCTGAACATAGCGTTTGATAACGCTTCCACTATTGTTCCGTCTTGTTTAATGAGTGACTGTTTGGCCATATTTTTTTAAGGGATTGCAAAGGTAGCTAATACTTTTTATTTAATAAAATAAATTTGGGGAGAAAATGTCTGAACCTCAATTTGGACGATTAGGCAGGAAGCCCGATTTAATAGGTTCGCGTTTATAAATAAATGATTAATTTATAAATTTCTAATTTTCAGTATCTTATATTTTTAGGAATGAGAAATAATCTCCGTTTTGAATAAAGAAGAATTGGCTGCTCTGTAGATCTGCTCGGATCATTTAACAACACTTGCAGGGATGTTTGGACTGAGGGGGTTGGGTGTTACTTGCTGGAGCGCTGGTATCACTACAAGGTCCATATCCTCCATTGGGATTGCGCCAAGCAGTACCTCGTCTCCAATAACCATAGCTCCGGTAAAACAATTACGGTTCCCGAAAGTAACTTTAAGAGGGCCAACATAAGGAATCATCCTTTTGGTTCCGTCAGCGATGGTAACCTCTCTTTGTTCCAGCTCTTTCAGCTTTAATTGAAATGCGATGTGCTGAGGAATACACAGATGTAACGCCCCAGTATCTACCAACGCTCTAGTGTGGTAAGACGCCAGTTCCGGAGCTAAAAGATTTTTAAGCTCTATCTCAGCAAAGACTAATCTCATCAAGCGAAGTTAAGCCTAGTTGCAAAATATCCGGACAATTATTACCGATTAGCAGCCGGCCAGCACTTCGGCAGCCACAAGGGTTTTAGCCCAAGCTTCCAGGGAGGGGTATTGCTCATCCACAAGGTCGTTTGGCATGGCTACCGGGTCGTGCTTTGTGGTGAGGAATACAGTGTGCATGGAGAGCCTCTTGCCAAATTCCATATCGCTAAGGCTGTTGCCCACCATCACACTGCGTTTAAAATCTATAAGCGGGAAGTCTTCCTGGGCCTGTAACCCCATACCAGTGTTTGGTTTGCGGTTGCGGTCTTCGTCGGTCGTTGCTGTACAGGCATATACTTTATCTATGCGGCCACCATTCTGCTCAACAGCCTCGCTCATATTGCCGTGGATCTCTTTTAACGCGTCAAGTGTCATTATACCGCGGCCAACACCCCGCTGGTTAGACACCACTATAACGTGGCCAAATGCCTGACTGAGTGTGCGTAGCGAATCCAATACGCCATCGTGGAAGTTGAATTCGCTCCAGTTTGTGATGTAAGACCCTAATGATTCCACATTTATTACGCCGTCTCTGTCGAGGAAGAGGGTCCAGCCTCTGTCTATTTCCGATCTTAATATTAAAGGGCTCATTCTATTTCAATTTTTAAATAATTCCTGTTCTACCAACTGGCAGATAATATGTCCAACCATGATGTGCGATTCCTGTATCCTTGGTGTGTCGTTGCTGGGCACATTTACGAGGTGGTCGCACATTGTTTTCATTTTTCCACCAGTCTCTCCCGTAAGTCCTACAGTAATCATACCAACTTTTTTTGCCTGCTCTATGGCGTTGATAATATTAACAGAATTTCCTGATGTGCTGAGTGCCACGAGCACATCGCCCGCCTTGCCGGTACCTTTTATTATTCTGCTGTATACAACGTCATAGCCGTAATCGTTAGCCACTGCAGTCATATACGAAGAATTGCAGTGGAGGGCTTCCGATGGTAGCGGATCCCGGTCGGTATAAAAGCGGCCGCTGAACTCTGCGGCGAGGTGTTGAGCATCCGCCGCACTGCCGCCGTTGCCGCAAAACAGTACTTTGTTTCCGTTCGTAAATGCCCGGGCTATAAGTGTTGTGACCGTTTCGATCGTTTCGATGAGTGTAGGGTCTGCAAGTAATTTCTGCTTGGTATCAACAGATGCCTGTATAATGTTCCTGATGTGTTGCTGCATAATAGATATCTCAAAATTACGTTGATAATTCATAATAATAAACTCGTTTTAACAAGTATTAGTATGAAATGGGGTATACACCCTAAATGTATAGACGAGTTTTTTGTGGAAGGCATTAGTAATAAAATGTTAATTATCTTATCTTACTCTTTATGAAGAAAATAATCACAGTCGTAACAGCGCTTATTTTATTCTTCAATAGTATGTCAGGTCAAAAAAATGCCATCGTTGAGATTAGTGCGGGTTCGGGTGTATGGTCATCCGATGAACTGTTTGATGGGTATTCTCCCGGACTCTTCGGTCCAAGTTTCCGGACGTACATAACACATAGTTATTCGGGAGCATTTTACGCCACCGTTAAATATTTTGTGAGCAAGAGAGCGAGCCTGGGCATAGCATTTGCCTACGAGAATGAGCGGGGTGATTGGCAAAAAAATATAAATATCGGAGGTGCTTTCGACTGGGAGCGCATACCGTTAGGCACATTTAAAAGACAGGCTTTCACTTTTGCTCCGGAACTGTATGTTAATTATGCAGAGAAAGGAATGACAAGGATTTATTCAACTGCCGGCGTTGGAGTAACTTACCGGAATGAGGTAGACAGGTATAGCGACAGTTATTACGAGTCGCAGTACAATAACGGGACCAATCCGCTTGGCCCCCATCTTGAGGCAAACAACAACAAATTGCAGGGCAACTTTTATTATTCTCCGCTGGGCCTTTCTATCGGCAGAACGCTTCGCTGGTTTGCAGAGATCGGCATAGGGTATAAGGGCATTTTAAACACGGGACTTTCCTACAAAATATAGCTATGTTTAAAAAGTTTATCACCTTCGCTTGCCTTTTAATCCTGTATTGTTCATGTTATAAAGCCAACAATACACGACTGCCTGCGTCCATACCAGTTTTTAGTATGTCTTTGCAAGCCGGTGGTGGCATTAATGTGTCGGGGGGCGGCAATTTTACGGACAGTAATAATACCATTAAAGTCAATGATAGCCTGCCGTTCAGCATGGCAATATACTTTTCTCTTATTTCCGGCAACCCGGAAAATTACCCCATTACATGCTTTATTAGCGGCCTGCCGGCCGGGATCTCGCTCACTTCTCCTGATTCTGTTACGTTTAAACTCAGTTCCCAGGCGGGATTTAATTTTTCCGTTGCTACGGCAGACACCGGTGTTTATACGTACTATGTCAATATTCGCACACCTGACAGCCTGAAGTCATACCCTGTGCACGTTCATGTTTTGCCTGTACCCGACGGTGCACCGGGGCTCGCTGGCACTTATGCAGGCAATGATCCGTGCGGCCATTTTTCCATTGGGAGTGTCTGGTATACTTATACGGCAGTGGTATCTACTATCCCTGGCCGGCCACACTGGATTAGCATACAGAACTACCGTGGATTAGGAGACAGTGTAATAGTGAATGCCTTTGTTACGGCTACCTATCCGTCTTCTCCATGGGTAGGATCGGTAAGCATTCCACTGCAAACGGTGAATGGGTACACAATATATGGTAGTGGAAATGGCGGATACGGTATCCAGGAAAACGAAAAGCCCTGGATATCAATCTACGGGGACACGATAATACATGCCGGTGATACTCAAACCTGTTATTTGCAGCTAACGGAGAACTGACTACTTCGCAATCCGGTTCACCAAAATAGCCTTGGCTATAGTCGGCTCAAGTATAATGGTATTACGCTCGCGTACAACATCCCCCTAACCCCCTTCGCCCTATACAGGCCCGCGCTCAAGGGGGAATTGCAGCGTCAATTCAATTTTGCAACAGGCAGATCTTCAACGGCTCCGGCAAACTTAAATAAAAGAGGCCGTCTCAAAAGCAATTTTGAGACGGTTTTTCTTTTTGCTGTAAAACGGAGTTGTTCCTGGTTGTATTATCTGTTTTATTAGGTAATGGAAGCTGGGGGTTAAAAAAGTAGCTTTCTATGCTACTTTTTTCCTCACGTTGTGCGCGAGAGCTAATAATCCGACCTCTATTTCGACTTTTTCTTTTCCTCGGAGCATGAGGCGCCGGAACCCATGGTTGGATTTGATGTTTCCGAA
>CAIVEW010000011.1 GCA_903905065.1 uncultured Bacteroidota bacterium
ACACTGTTCATACAACCGGTTGGCATACCATAAGTTATAATTGCCGTACCGCCACCAACACCAGTTACGGTCACAGGGCTTCCAACGGATCCTACTGTTGCTACTGATGGCATTGAAGAACTCCAGCTGCCACCGGCAGTGCCTTCACGCAATGTAATGGTCGCTGACTGGCAGAACGGTACATTGCCGGTAATTACACCCGGTGTTGTATTTACGGTCACGATATAGGTTGCCAGACAACCACCTGCCGTAATCTTGTAAGAAATTTTAGAAGTTCCCGCAGCAACACCAGTCACAGAACCTGTCGCAGAGCCTACAGTGGCAACGCCAGGACTGGCACTGATCCACGTACCACCGGTTGCGGCGTCAGACAATGTAGTACCGGAACCGGCACACATAACACCTGTACCAGTGATCGTACCTGCACCTGCATTTACAGTTACTACCTTCGTAGCAATACAGCCTGTGCTGCCAATACTATAGCTGATAGTTGCCGTGCCAGCCAGCACGCCGGTAACAAGGCCTGCGCCTGTGCCTACCGATGCGTTAGCGGGGCTGCTGCTGCTCCAGGTACCGCCTGCAGTTGCATCGCTGAGGCTGGTTGTACCGCCTTCACATACAGAAGCGGTACCAAGTATAGTTCCACCCGCGCTTACCGTAACTGTTATTACAGCCTGGCATCCACCGAAAGTGGTATAAGAGATATGTGTCGTACCGCCGCCTACACCGGTTACCACACCAGTAACTGAACCTACGGTGGCAATCGACGTGCTTCCGCTCGCCCATAAACCGCCAAGCGCAAGGTCACTCAGTGTAATGGTAGAACCCTGGCATACCGGGGCATTACCAGTGATCGGCGAAAGTGCATTAACCGTCATCACCACTGTTGAATAACAGCCACTAGGCAGTATGTAAGAAATTACTGAGGTGCCACCAAGTACACCGGTTACGGTGACGGAGCTACCTGTAGACCCGGATAGTGTAGCAACTAATGGATTGCCGCTCACCCAGGTACCACCACCAGTCGTTTCGTTGACCGAAGTTGTCTGACCCTGACAAACTTGTGTTCCACCGCCAATTGCATTAGGCGCTGCGCTTACCGTAGTTACCGCAGTTGCAATACATGTCGTTGGCAGCGTATAGGTAATAGCATCCGTTCCTACTGTGAGGCCGGAAATAATACCAGAAGCAGATCCCACAGAGGCATGCGCGTTAGCAGCCGTCCACGCACCACCAGGTATATCGTCACTCAACGCCAGCGTTGACCCGACACATACCTGCGCCATACCAATGATAATCGGATTAGGATTCACTGTGACAATTGTCGTGCTGGCGCAACCTGTACCTACGGTAAATGATATTGTTGCTGTGCCGGGGGCCAAGCCAGATAAAGTGTGTACAACTCCTGATGGCGAGATGGTCGCAACCCCTGTATTTGTGCTGCTCCATACACCATATGGCGTAATATCGCTAAGCGTACTAGTCAATCCAACACATATTGCGTTAGCGCCGGTTATCGGAGCAGGAAGCGGTATAATGTTAACATTTGTAGTTGCATTAGCCGTGCAGCCTGAACCGAAAGCAGTCACTGTGACTGTATAAATTCCCGCCATATCAGTAGTTACGCTGGTAAGCAAGGTATTCTGAGTTGCAGCTCCAAAGCTCAGCGGACCGCTCCATGCATAACCGGTTGGAGATGCCGTGCCAGATGGCGTAGAGTTGAGGCTGGTAGTCAGTCCAACGCAAGTTGGGCTATTGTTCGAAGCTGTGATACTCAAGGTGTTCACCACAACATTGGTTGTCGTAGTCGCAGTACAAGCCGATCCGGCCGCGCTGACAGTTACCGTATAAGTACCCGCTTTAGCCAATGTAATCGGAGTAATTGCAGGATTTTGACTTGTTGAATTATAACCTATCGGCCCGCTCCATGTGTATGCGGTTGGCGGTGCCGTACCCGTTGGCGTTGCTGTGAAGTTAACAGTACCGCCTACGCAGGCAGGTGCGTCGTTTGCAGCTATGATACCAAGCGTATTTACGGTCACATTAGTTGTATTCACTGCAATACAATTGGAACCGGTAGCTACTACCGTTACGGTATAAATACCCGACATCGAAGTTGTAGCGCTGGTCGTCAATGTTGTATTCTGAGTTGATGCACCGAACACCATAGGTCCGCTCCATGTATAGCCAGTAGGCGTCGCACTTCCTGATGGTGCTGACGTAAGATTTACCGTACCACCAACACATGCAGGACTACTGTTTGCTGCCGTGACTCCAATGGTATTTACAGTTACCGTTGTAGTGATAGTACTAGAACATCCGGTACCGGTGCCACTAGTAGTTACTGTATAAACGCCGGACATACCAGTAACTGCACTTGTTGTCAGCACTGGGCTCTGAACCGTCGTATTGAATCCCATCGGGCCACTCCAACTATAACTAGTCGGAGTCTCACTTCCAGAAGGCGTAGCCGTAAGATTTACAGTACCGCCAACACAAGCAGGACCATCGTTGCTGGCAACAACACCCAGAGAGTTTACAACAAGAGTTGTGGTATTCGTTGCAGAACAACCAGAACCATCCGCAACTACGGTGAGGGTGTAAACACCTGACATACCGGTTGTAGCGCTGGTAGTAAGTGTCTGACTCTGCGTAAATGCAGTATAAGCCAAAGGCCCACTCCATGTGTAACCCGTAGGCGTTGCCGAGCCTGATGGCGTCGAACTCAAATTAACGGTTGAACCAGCACAGGCCGGGCCATCATTTGCAGCGGCAATACCTATTGTATTAATGGTTACCGTTGTAGTAATAGAAGCCGAACAGCCGGAGCCAGGAGCGCTGATGCTAATAGTATAAACGCCCGCCATATCTGTAGTAGCACTGGTAGTCAGAACTGGGTTCTGAACCGATGCATTAAACGACAGAGGGCCGCTCCATGTGTAGCTTGTTGGGGAAATGCTGCCTCTTGAGCCTGACAATAAATTCACAGTACCTCCGACACATGCAGGACCGTCATTTGTCGCTACAACTCCAATTGTATTTACAATGACATCTGTCGATCCGGTTGCAATACAATTTGAACCGGTAGCCGTAACTGTGAAATTATAAGTACCAGCCATTGCGGTTGTAATACCTGTCAGCGAAGGACTAGCCGAGCTGTTAATATATCCAACAGGCCCGCTCCAGAAATACGTACCAGGAGTCGCAGTACCAGTGACATTAGAAGTCAGGTTAACCGTTCCCCCCACGCAGGCTGGGCCGTCATTGTTCGGCGCAGTATAGATAGTATTGACAACTACATTAGTTGCCACCGTTGCAGTGCATCCAGATCCATCACCGGTAACGGTTAATGAATACGCACCTGCCATATCGGTATTTACAGAGGTTAGCGTCGGATTATTGGTCGACGCAGAGTAAAGACCAGGACCGCTCCACGAATAGGTATTGATAATCTCCGTGCCGCCCGCATTTGCCGACAAGTGAACGGTTCCACCAACACATGCCGGACCATCATTAGATGGTGCGATAGTCAAAGTATTCACTATAACGTTGGTCGTGCCAAAAGATGAACAACCTGATCCTGGTGCAGTCGCGGTTAATGTATAAATACCAGACAGATCCGTAGTCGCACTACTTGTAAGTAACGCGCTCAGTGTAGAAGCGCTGTAGCCTGTCGGACCACTCCATAAGTAACCGGTCGGGCTAATTGTTCCATGAGGGACGCCGTTAAGATTGATGGTGCCACCTACACAGGCAGGACCATTATTGTTAGCTATTATCGTTAGGCTGTTTACAGTGACAACCGTAGAACCCGTAGCAACGCAGTTTGAACCGGTTGCAACAACTGTAAAGTTATAAGTTCCTGCCATATCTGTAGTTACTCCAACCAGGGACGGATTTGCTGTTGTAGCGGAATAGCCCATAGGGCCACTCCAGGAGTAGGTGCCTGCAGCTGCTGTTCCCGAAATATTTGAGGACAAGTTAATTGTACCACCTTCACAGGCAGGACCATCGTTCGAAGGAGCCGTGAAAATAGTATTTACAACCACATCAGTGGTAGCTGCAGCAAAACAGCCAGAGCCAGCTGCAATAGCAGTCACCGTATAGGTACCGGCCATGTCGGTAGAAGCGCTAGTCGTCCGCACCTGGTCTTGTCCAAGGGCCGTATAGCCAGGACCAGTCCATGAGTAGCCGGCGGGGCTTAATGATCCTGTCGGTGTTGAAGACAGATTAATAGTTCCACCGACACATGCGGGGCCATCGTTATTAGCTGTGAGACCAAATGTATTTACCACAACATTCGTGGTATTTGTTGCCGTACATCCCGAGCCAATCGCATTTACTGTAACAGTATAAACGCCGGCCAAGTCTGTAGTTGCAGACGTTGTTAAGACAGCGCCCGCAGTTGATGCACTGTAAACCAGCGGACCGCTCCATAAATAGCTTGAAGGAGACGCTGTACCCGATGCCACGGAAGACAAATTAATTGTACCACCGACACACGCAGGCGCATCCGTGCTTGCTGTAATACCGATCGTGTTTACGACTACGTTTGTTGGGCCACTTGCAGAACAGCCTGACTCGGAAGCAGTTACCGTAAAATTGTAGGTACCGGCCATATCTGTAGTGAGGCTGCTGAGCAATGGATTAGCGGCAGTGGAGGAATAACCCAATGGGCCGCTCCATGAATAGCTGCCAGCCGGCACACTGCCGGAAATATTAGACAACAGATTGATTGATCCGCCAACGCATGCCGGACCACTGTTGGTCGGCAGCGTTCCCAGTGTATTTACTGTCACCGCTGTAGTAGCAAATGCTGAACAACCAGATCCTGGCGCACTAACGGTTATCGTATAGGTGCCGGCCATAGCTGTAGTTGCGCTGCTGGTAAGCGGAGGATTCTGAATAGTTGCGTTATAGCTTAAAGGACCACTCCATATATAGCTTGTTGGCGTTAAGCCGGAAGGCATTGAACCCAGGGCAATAGTACCACCCACGCAGGCGGGGCTATTATTGGAAGCGGACACCGATATCGTATTTACAGAAACGGTTGTCGTGCTTGTTTGAGAGCAACTGCCACCGGAAGCCACCACAGTATATACACCAGCCATAGCTGTGCCGGAAATGCTCAACACTGGATTGGAAGTAGAATTAGTGTATCCCAATGGCCCGTTCCATAAGTAGGATACAGGAGATACAGTTCCGGCCTCACCAGAGGAAAGATTTACCGTACCGCCTGCGCAGGCAGGGCTGCTGTTCGAAGCAGAAACTGTTAATGAGTTTACAGTAGTGGTATTCGTAGCTGCAGATCCGCCGGCAATA
Source organism: uncultured Bacteroidota bacterium (assembly GCA_903905065.1). Taxonomy (GTDB): domain Bacteria; phylum Bacteroidota; class Bacteroidia; order Chitinophagales; family Chitinophagaceae; genus Nemorincola. The sequence goes on from CAIVEW010000011.1 coordinate 5,323, forward strand.
CCATTGTGATCGGTATAGTTGACAGTTACTGTTTTATTTCCAGTAGTAGTCCAATAAAGGGTAACTGAATTACTACCCGAACCAGCACTGCCTGCTGTAATCGTATAATCCGCAGGTGAAGTGCCTGGAATAGTCCAAACATAATTCAACTGACCTGGTTGTGTAGTATAGGTTACCGTATTGGAAGCGCCAACGCAAGTTGTAGCACCCGGAGTCATTGTGAATGTAGGTGTAGGAATATTCACGCCGGTGAAATCACTGCTGGTACTTGTTGTCGTTCCGAAAGCAATCGCACTGCCTGACGCAGCTGCACCTGTTAACCAAGGCAAAGTACCTGTCCACTGGCCTGCATAAATAGTGCCGGCACCCACCACATCACCAGGAGAGATGTAGGTAGCAGACGTTACTGAATAGTTCGTAATACCAGATGTATTCACATGCCAGTAGCGGTTCAGGTAATTGGTCGCATCTGTGTTATTCGGCTCAATGGCATTCTTCACGTATACTCCCGCAAAACCCGGGCCTGTAACACTAAGTGTAATAGGCGAATAATTCGGATGAGAATCACCAATAGGGAAAGTGAACGAACCCGTGCTCGAGAATTGTTTTTGCACCAGTCCCGCAGCATTATCGGCTATGATCATAGTTGACGAAGAGAATGATCCCGGCGTTACCACTGTTGCACTTGGCCCAAGCGCAAGCGTATAAGCGCCTACGCTAAGTATACTTCCGGTGCTGAGTGTAAGCGCACGCCTAACACTCAGCGGGGTAGCAGACACCGTTGAAACACCCGGACTGCTTAATGTAAGATTCCGATAGGTACCTTGTACCACTGTCTGAGCGCTGGCGCCATTATACTGCACCGTACCTAACGTTGATCCCCAGGTGATACCTGCAGGAAGTGGTGTTGCGCTTGTATTTTCCGTTTCTACGATACCATCAAGAGATACGGAGAAAATACCAACGCTTCCGAGTGTAAATGTGCTCATATCCAACACCCCACCTGAAACAACGGTAAGGGTGCCCGAAAGTGAGAAATTCTTATTGCTGGTTACAGTAACACTGCTCACTGTGATGCTGCCCGGCGTATTAATAGACGCGGAAGCTGGCCATGGAGCCGACGTTCCTCCGTTGAAAATGTAATTACCGCCAGTATTGAAGGTCTTACCGGTGGACGAAATAGAAGCGTCAAGACCGGAAGGATTAGCCGTGCTCAACGTACCGCCGCTATTAAGGGTGAACCCGCCAGCACCTGACACAGCATATGTCGGGCCACAAATCAATGTACCATTCACTATTGCCGAACTTGACGCAGCTAACGGCAAACCAGAACTAAGTGATGCTGTGCTTCCTGAATTGATATTGAAAATTGTCTTCGAATTGGCAGCACCCGTGTAAGTTATGTTCTGAGTTGCAGTTGTACCCACGAAATTAATTGTTGTGGAAGTAGTAGCTGTCACAGAACCTGTACCGGTTACATTAAGGTCACCCTTCAAAAGAACAGAAGATGTTCCACCGGTAAGCGCGCCAGACGTTACGTAAAGCGAACCATTTACCGCAGTTGTGCCTGTTGCCAGCGTACCTGTACTTGATCCTGAGTAGGTTACACTACCAAACGAAGTATTATTAGGAATATTCTGGTTTGAAGTCGCGTTAAACACCACCATACTTTGATCATCAAGAATTCCTAAAGTTGGTATTGTAGTATTGGTAATGGTCAAGGTAGCGTTTGACTGTACATTAACACCATTTGCAGGTGTAAATGTCGCAGCTCCGGAAGGGACTGTAAAGTTCATTGCAACGGTTCCATCACCTACAACCACATAACTACCCGTACCAGAAACCGGCCAAGCAGATGCAATTGTAGCTGCACCACCATTTTTGATCAGGAAGCGCTGGCCAGGTGATATGAAATCTGTTGGTGCTGTGCCCGTACCATCGGTATTTGTACCCCATGCTGAAGGCACAGACAGGTCGGCAACACTGCCAGCCTTGTTATAATATGTAAGCGGCGGATTTGGCACATTGAATGCCGCAGACACCACGGACGCTGTACCACATGCAGGGTTGAGCGTAAACTGTATGGTTGCTCCAGCAACCGAGGCAAGGCTGGTAGCATTAAGATCTGTAAAGGTCACCAAACCAGATACGCCTGATTGTGTAGTTGTTCCACCTATCGTCCACGTAGCCGGAGCAGTAGATGTAGCGGTCACCTGGCAAGTACTTGTGGTATTGTTGCCATACTGATCCTGTATCAACACTTTGGGCTGCGTAGCAAACACCGCACCATTGGTAAGCGGAGCTGTAGGCTGAACGCTCATGGCAAGCGTAGCCGGAACACCGGCGCTGATATGCTGGCTAACAGACGCATTCGCATAACCAGGAGCTACAAAAGTGATCGTATATGTTCCAACAACATGCAAAACCGAAGCCGCGGCAGGAGTAACAGTAAGCTGGAACGCAGTACCTGTACCGCCACTCCATGCAGCCGATGGGATCGCGGTGCCGTTCACCAATACGCTGGTGATCGACGAACGCCATGTCGGGTTATCTGTAGCGAACGTTATATTGAACGGATTATCCACCGTAGCCGTTGGGTCCGCAATCAGCGGCGACAAAGAAGGCGTTGGTATGTTAAACGTATTTGATGTAACCGAGCAGCAGCCAGTAACAGAGAACGTAATAGTAGCTCCGGTAACAGGACCGAAACTGGTAGCCGTCAACCCTACCGGTGTAAAGTTAACCGGGCTGGTGCTTGTCTGTGAAGGAGTAGCGCCTGGCCCGATTGTCCATGCACCTGCCCCTACCTGCGCAAATACTTGCTCAGAAGTAGTCGTAACCGGGTTACCAAAGCGGTCAGCAATATTTATTACTGGCTGGGTAACCAATGCGCCGCCATTGGTGAGCGGAGCTGTAGGCTGTGTAGCAATAGTAAGCGACGCAGCAACACCCGGATTGATACTCTGCACCAGTGTAGCTGCCGTATAACCAATTGATGATATGGTGATCGTATAGACTCCGGCTGTAGTCAGATAGTTATCTGAGCTTGTAGGAATCAGCGAGAAGCCTCCCACGGTAGCCAAAGCTGGCAAACCAATAGCATAGTCAGCACCACCACCAGTAAGCGTATGCGTAACAAGCGACGGTCCAACGACTGTTACCAGCGTAATATGCGCTTTCCAGTCGGCAATAGAAGGATAACCAGTAGCTGGCGACAGCGTATAGCTGGCAGGTGTAATAGAAGCGTTGTCTTCAGTGACTCCAACCGCGGCGGTAAATACCGGTGGCGTATTAGCATCGTTAAGACCTACAATATAGTCGCCGATGTAAGGATGAGCTGCCGTATCAGGCACTGTAGTTGAGAGGCCGGTTGGGTCTGTAGCGCCCGTATTAACGGGGCTCCATGTAGTTCCATTGTAGAACTGGGAAAGCCAGCCGGTGTTCACGCCACCACCGATATCCGCACTGTTGTAAGAGAATGTAGGAGTAAGATACGTAACTCCAGAAACACCTGATGCACTTAATGACCAATAGTGCTTCACATCATAAGTACCATCTATGCTGGCAGATGCGTAAGCCGGATGGTTACCAGCAGTTACTTTGAATCCGATCTGGCTGCCTGCACCCGCATCCGCGTTTGTTGACAGGCTAACCGGGGCGTAATCCACATCACCGACTTCATAATTCACTGCGGCAGAATGCCCAAGGCCATTTACTAACTTAATAAGCGTACCATTAACGTAATTGCTGGTTGTTGAAGCAGTACGTGTAACATTGCCGGCGGCTCCCGGAACCGTAATTGTATTGGCCCCGGTTGTGAGGATACCACTTGTAAGCGCTAAGGTACCTGTTACCGTACTTGTTGAAGCAGCAGCCAAAGTAAGGCCGGCAGCATTGTTAAGAGTAAGGTTTGAGAAACTGGTAGCGCCGGTAATAGTCTGTGGAGTACTGCCGTTGAAAATAACCTTACCGGTTGTTGTGGAGCCGGTTGTAAAGAGTCCGCTGGCAGCCTTGGTCCAGTTCCCGGTGAGCGATACTGTATTGGTACCAATCGCATAGGTTCCGTTGTTAAGTGTAACACTACCTGTCACCGCTTTTGAGCCGGACATCGTAATTGTGTAACCAGATTTATTAACTGTCACACTTCCGGTAAATACTGCCGGCCATTCATTGCCGGTAGAATACGCACCGTTAGTGCCCAGATTAGTATATGTCAAATTTACTCCCGAGTAAACAGCCGGGGTATTGCTCAATGTACCTTCATCCACATTTACATTTGACCCGCTGCTCATAGACAGATTGGTGGTACCACCTGTATTAAATGCACCAGTCTGCAGGTTTAATGTACCTCCGGATGCAAAAGTGGTGGCTGAACTCAAAGTAACGCCAGCTGTATTAGCAATGGTAAGTACATTGAAAGAAGTACCATAAGAACCACTAATAGTGGCTGCCGTGCCGCCAGTGAATATAACAGCTCCGCTACCAGGTACAAATGCCCCTGAACCGGCGTTGTTGGCCCAGTTGCCGCTTGTTGTAATGCTGTAATTACCAACACTTGCATCCAATACACCTGCGGTTAATGTAAGATTGCCGCCAAGGGTAGTAAGTGTCTTATTCCCGTTAAGTGCTATCGTTGCACCTGTTTTATTAACCGTAACATTACCTAACAGAGAAGCCGGCCACTCATTACCTACGGTTACTGCCAGGCTGTTAACACCCAGGTTTTTGTACGTCAGGTTAATGCCTGGGCTTACTGCCGGATAGGTTGGCGTAACGGAGAATGTCCCATTGTCCACGTTAACATTTACCCCCGGACTCAGCAAGAGGCTTGCAGGGCCAAAAGATCCGTTTTCGAGGTTCAGCGAACTGCCTGAATTAAAGTTTGTTCCTCCAGACAATGCAACGCTGCCCGAGCCTGCCGTGTTATTGATCGTTACAAAAGAACCAGAAGGGAACGGTGATGCCGCGCCGAACGCACCCGTTGTCTGCGGCGCTGTTCCGTTGAACACATAGTTAGACCCATTTGTAAAGGTGCGTGTACCTGTTGATGACACTGACCCCGCCAAACCGGTAGTATTGGCTGTGTACATTGTACCGCCACTCTCCATGTTAAACGTTCCTGTACCGCTTATGGTATATGCAGCCGGGAATATCACATTGCCATAGCACAGGAAATGCTGGGTTCCTGCTGTCGTGGCAAAATTGGAATTGAATTGTACAAAAGTGCTGGCTAAAGTATGGTAGTTAATATTACCGGTATAAGACATACCTGAGTTAGCATTGGTTATTGTCTGCGGGCTCGCGTATGTTGACGAAGTATTAACCATACTAAAAATAGTAGCTCCCGAAACATTAATCGTTGTGCTTGCTCCCAAACTCAGGTTTCCGCTAATTATGAACTCCAGGTTATAGTTACCCACTGAGAGATATGGCGCAGTGAACGTACCTGAGCTCGTAATGGAAGACGAGGATGTGCTCATACTACCACCTATGGTGATAATTTCCTGGGCAGTGGCAACCGAGGACGCATTAAATGTGCCCCCAGTCATTGTGAAGTTACCTGTTACATTGAACGTAAGTGTTCCGCCCGAATAACCATAGCTAACGGTACCGGACGTCTGCAAATAGTTCCCCAGTATAGTATACTGGCTCGAACTTGCCAGGGGTGAAAGAGATCCGGTGCCAGATCCTGAGTAAGTCAGGTTGCCGTAGGAAATCGTAGGGCTAAAGCTATTGGTATAAGGAATATTTTGTCCTGAACCGGTAAACACAACGGTGCTCGCCGAGTTAAGCGTTCTGAACAATGGTATGGTTGTACTGCCTATGGTTATTGTTGCATTTGCATTCACATCAACCGCACCTGTGCCGCCAAAAGCATTTGCGCCAGGATTGAAATTGATAATTGTGCTTCCATCACCCACAGTTACGTAGCTAGGTGTATTAACGGTCCACCCTGCTGCTGATATAGTAGGTGTAGTACCGTTCACAATCTTAAACTGGCCGCCTGATGTAAAATTGGAAGGATTGCTACCAGTTCCGATACCACCCGCAGCCGCACCAGCCGCATCGGTTGTCCAGCTTGTAGTGCTCTGGAGATTAGAAAGCGCCGTCGGCGTATTTATGTTGTAGTATGTTGTTGGCGGATTAGGTATCAGGAATGCTGGCGATGAGTAAGCGGTAGTAAGACCAACGCTGGTAAACTGAATTTCAGCAGTAATACCTGAAGCAACGCTGGTAGCATTCAGGTTGCTGAAAGTAGCTGTTCCCGAAGCCGCAGTGGTGCTTAACGATGGGCCACCGAGTGTCCACGCGCCAGATGAGCCGGCCACATAAACTGCAGCGGTAATGGTTGCGCTGCTGTTTACGGTATTGCCGTACTGGTCTTGTACCAGCACAACCGGCTGAGTAGCCAGGTTTGCTCCATTATAAGGGGGGGCTGTAGGCTCTACGCTCACAAACAATTTGGTAGCTGCACCCACAGCGATCGGCTGTATGCACGAGGTTGTCGCGAAACCGGTCGCGGCTACGGATATAGTCCAGTTGCCCGGAGTATTCAAATGGCTGCCCGTATATTCATTAAGTGCAAGTGCACCCGCAGAAATGGTATAATCAGTAGGCGAAGTTAAGGTATAAATTGGCCCAACACCGTTCAACTGTGCGGTTATCGAAGTGATAGCCGTTCTCCAAGATGGATTGTCGGTGAACGTGATCGGCAATGTAGACAGGTTATCCACCGTCGGCGGAGTTGTATTCGGGATAAGAACCGGCGAATTGGGCGCTGGTATTGCGAAACAAGCCGAAACCAAAGGCGAAGGCGTAAGCCCGGGCGAGGTAAAGTTGATGGTTGCACAAGCTATCGGCCCGGTGCTCGATGCATTTATGTTAAATGTATTCGCCACACCAGATACCGCGTTTTGGGTAAGGCTGGTTGCGCTGCCGATGGTCCATGAGGTGGAGCCTGCCGCTGCAGTAATTGCATTGCTCGCAGTGGTAAGGTTACCGTACTGGTCCAATACCTGGACAGTAGGTTCAGTAGCCAGGGTACCACCATTAGTTACGGGACCCACAGGCTGCGTGCCCATAGCTATCTGTGTAGCAGCGCCCGGAAGCACTACCTGGTTAACACTTGCTCCAACATAACCCAATGCATAAACAGAAACTACATACGTACCTGCCGTATCCAGGGCCCTGCTTGACAAATAGTTTGGTATAAGCGCTATAGAACCTGTACCGCCAAAGGCCGCCGGAGTAACGAAGTAATCACCTGTAGTAAGCGAAGTACCTGCGGTAAGCGTGCTGATAAGCGGGCTACCTATGCGCTGTACAGTAATAAGATCAATAGCTGATCCCCAAACCCCATCATCAGTAAAGGTTACCGGATGTGTGCTCAAATTATCCTCATTTGGCGGCGTAAAGTCGGCGATCAAAGAAGGAGGAACTCCCGGAGGGTGCTGGCCAACAGCCCAGTCGCCCACATAATTTACACCTGCGGGAACCGCGGTAGTTTGTGTGTTTGAAGGATCAGTCGATAATACAAGAACGGGCGCCCATGTGCCTGATGCATATAACTGAGGCACATAGTCATTGGTGATGTTAGACCCAACAGGACTTGGATAGTCTGAAGTCAGGTAATTGAAAGTAGGATCTATCGTCGTAAAACCAGCCGCCGTATTCGGAGGGAATGTCCAGTAGTGAGACACATGCAGGATACCGTCTATTCCAGAGGTACCCAAATGCGGATGCGGGCCATAAGTTACGGCCGCGCCGATGCTACCGGTATAGGAAGCCGGAGTACCGGCACCGATAGCGATAGAAACAGGGGCATAGTCCACATCACCTACCTCGAAATTAATGGAACTAAGGCCGGTGATGGTCTTAAACAGATTGCCTATTACATAGCCATTCGTAGGGCTGGATCCATTGGTCAAACTCGCGCCCTGATTTATGTTGATCTGATTAACGCCTGTGGTCAGCTTGTTGGATCCCAGCGCAAGCGTACCAGCGATGGTAGCATTAGAGCCAAGGCTGGCTGCTGCCGAAAGTGTAAGGTTATTAAAGTTATTAACGGCCGATCCGCCTACAACCTGCGAACCGCTGCCCTGTAACGTAACTGTGCTGGTGCCGGGAACAAATGTCGCCCCGTTATTGGTCCAGTTGCCGGTCAGCGGCAGGGAGAAGTTGTTCATGCTGAACGTACCCGCAGTAAGGAGCACATTACCCGTAAGCAATGATTTGTTTGCATTTAATGTGACAGTGCCCGCCTTGTTCACGGTAACATTGCCGGTAAATGGCGTATTCGGCCATTCATTGTTCACGGTTGGGCTCGCGTTTGTACCAAGGTCAGCATAGGTAAGATTGATACCTGAATAAGCAGCCGAAGGCGTAGCGCTGAACAGGCCTCCATCTCTTACCACATTACCACCACTGGCTATTCCCAGCGGAGATGTGAGTGTAAACGTACCGTTCTGGAGCTGCACCGTACCTGTAGCAGGTATAGTAGTAACCAATGACCCGGCAACGTTAAGGGTCGTACCTGCGGCATTATTAATATTGAGTATATTAAATGTAGTAGCAGAGCTTCCACCTAAAGTTTGTGCGGCTGTACCGTTGAATGACACTGTGCCGGAGCCAGCATTAAACGCACTGGAACCCGCATTGTTGGTCCAGTTCGCGCTGAGGGATAAATTATTTGTACCAGCAGACAGTATGCCTGATGTAAGGGTAACGGAACCATAAGATGCCAGTACATTCAATACTTTGCTGGCGTTAAGAGAAACCGTAGCACCGGGCTTGTTCACAACAACGTTGCCGTTGAACGCGGCAGGCCACTCATTGCTCACAGTAACCGCAGTGTTGCTCACATCCTGGTTGTTGTAGGTAAGTCCTATGCCGCTATATGTTGGCGGTGTAGTCGCAAACGTACCTGCGTCCACGTTTACAAACGAGCCTGAGCTAAACGTAAGCGCAGGGCTGGCAACATTTACTACCCCTCTGTCCAGGTTAAAGTTCGTATTGGCATTCATATTAAGCGCAGCGCTCATACTCAGGCCTGCAGCATTATTACAAGTAACAGAACCACCGGAAGTTATTGTATTTGCTGTGGTCAGATAGGTTCCGAAGTTAGTCCCGGTAACCTGTGCGGATGTTCCGTTAAAGATATAGTTAGCGGCTGAGTTCAAAAAGAGCTCGGTAGTGCCCGTTGCAGAAGTGTTATAGATATCCTGGAAGGTACTTCCTACAGCCGGTGATATAGCGTTATTGATACCGCCGGGGGCAGATATATAGAGCGAAGCGCCTGCATTAACCGTCAAAGTAGCAACATCGGCATCACCTGCGCTAGCGGAGTACCTGTTCCTCAAAATACTCGTCGGATCATCGAACATAAGTATGCCGTTAACGGTAATTGTACCATAGGCTGTTGGTTGGCCGGTCCTGTAGTTAGGGAATGCAACAGTGCCCGGGTTAACTGCCGCGGCAGTAGTTCCGCTTACCGTAAGATTCTGCACAAAATCATACGCATCCCCGGTTGTATAACATATCCTTTGCGGGTTGGTTTTCGGTCTGACACCAGTCAGGTTTACATTTACTACCTGCCCGGTGTTAGGCCCACCTCCTATCCATCCAAGATTATTAGCGACCACGCCAAACATCTCTATTGATGCCTGATTGGTCACGGAATCATTTCCGGTAACATTAATATTAACTACAGGTGAATTTCCAGCACCAGTGTAAAAGGTTAGCCCAAAATTGACGCTAGCGGTATTACCGGACAAAATGCTGCCATCGTTGATCAACGAAAAATCACCATTGACGTTTAGCGTATAAGTGGGGGCGGCGGATCCATTTCCCCCGAAAAGTACCGAATAAGTGGATGAACTGGTTGGTGTTATGCGGAAGTTACCATTGAAGGTATATGTTGTAGTTCCGTCTAAAAACTGCACCTCCCCTGTAGTATTAATAGTTACGTTGCCGTAAGTATGGGCGGTACCAGAGTTGGTCTTAGGCATCGTATAGTTATTGGTACCATCAAATATGAGCGTACTACCCGTGCTAAGCACACCTAAGGTAGGCAGCGTAAGATTAAACACATCTAATGTACCGTTATTACTTAAGTCTACGAGACCTGTGAAAGTATACGATGATGGTACTGTGAAAGTTATTGGATGGGTACCATCGCCTATTATTACTTTTGACCCGGAACCGGAAACAGCCCAGGAGCTTGTATAACCGGAAAGCGTAGGGTTGCTGCCAAAATCTACCTGGTAGGTCTGATTTGCATTGGTGAAATTTATCGGATATGCACCTACGCTACCATCAATATTTGCAGTCCAACTTAAAGGGTTGGAGAGGTCTGCGAAGCTGGAGCCGACAATGGTATGCCAGGTATAAGCGCCGGAAGGAGGTATATTAATTGTAGCGGTAAGTGTTGCCAGGCCAGAGCTGACAAACTGTATCGTACCTATTACCGGAGTAGCTGCGGTAGCTATAAAACCGGAATAAGTAACTACCCCACCAACTGCAGATACAGCTGTGGCGCCGCCACTCAGTGTCCAGGTACCAGTAGTTGCGGATGCCGTAACCAAATTTGAGCTGGAAACCGGGTTGCCGAAAGCATCGGTAATATTAATTTTTGGCTGTTGCTGGAACGTGCCACCGCTTGCAGTAGGTCCGATCGGTAACTGGGCAAACGACATAGCTGCCGCATTTCCCGGATTGATCACCTGTGTTACGGTGGACGTCAGATAGCCTGTAGAGTAAACTTTAATAGTATAACTTCCGCTTGTGGTCAGGTAGCCATCTGCCAGGGTAGGGATCAGCGCGAGCTGGCCTGCAGTTATTGTATAATCGGTACCGAGTGTAAGCGTATGAACTGCACCTGCACCAAGCTGGGCGGTAACCTGCGTTATCCCCGACCTCCATGCCGGACAATCTGTGAATGTGATCGGATTCGATGTCACGTTATCTTCCGTAGGCGTAACATATGGCGTTAATGGTACTGCATAATTGAGGCTTACGGGGTACTGCGCACTGGTACAGGTACCATCAGAAACGGTTACGGTACCGGTATAGGCTGCAGCAGGATCGCCGGCAGGTATAGCGATTGTTATGTTTGATGGCGATAAAGTAGCGCCGGTTAGATTTGAAAACGGTGTAGCTGCACCGAGCGCTGTAGCTCCCCACGCCAGGTTATAAGTGGTTGGAACACCGGTTGTTACTGTATAAGGCATGTTAACGCTTGCCGGGCTGCTACAGAAGATATTCGATATGGCAGTAGGATTGATGGCCGGAGAAGTAAGTACATTCACCGACAGCATTTTTGATGACGAACAACCACTGGTAGTACCGGTAATGGTATAAACAGTAGTGGCCGTAACCGAACTGGTAGTAGCGGCTGCGTTTGTAACACTTAATCCTGTGACGGGAAGCCAGCCATAAGTCGTGGCTCCGGATACAGACAGTGCAGTAGCCGCGTCTGCGCTGCAACGGGTTACACTTGGTGTAGGCACCGTAGACAATACAGGCGGATTGCTCGCTGTTATGGAAACGCCGTTATTCGAGTAACAGCCGTTGTACACCGCGTACACGCTATATACGTCAACGCCTACTACGGATGGCGTAATAGTGGTGGAAGCGCTCGTAGGGCTGGTAACATCGACAGTTGTTCCGGTGGCCGCATTGAGCCATACATAGGATGGAACAATAGGTGTGCCGGAAATTACGATATTATCAATATCCCAGTTATATCCATTATTAGAATAATAGTAATACCTGATCTGCACACTTGCTGCACTCAGCGCACTAGCAGGCAGGGATACAACAGTTGGTGCCGCCCACGGTCCGGAAGAACCGGTCCGACCTAACCCATGGTAATTCGCGAGTAAATTCCATCCGCCACCGTTTACGTTATAATCAAGTTCCGCATTATAGTCTGTTCCGTAGTTCGTCCGGAGCCATTGGTTCCAGCTAATGCTGACAGCACTATACCCCACGGTAGAAAATGCGGGGCTCGTAAGATAAGTTTGTATTATCACCCCGTCGTTATTATAGCCATCATTTGCATCGGCTTCGAGAAAACTGGTACCGTCACCGGTCGCCGGGTAATCATCCGCATAGCTGCCTGACCCCACAATATTCCAGTTGTAACCATCAGCAGTGGTGGAACTAACGCTCCATGAGCCCCCTACCTGTCCGGGGAAAGAACCCGAACCGTTTGATAATGTACCTGTAGATCCATTAAAATTCTGGCTCACAATAGGAGTAGGTTCGGATACGCTTGCAGTGAACAGCGCTGTGGCGGTGGACACACACACACCCGAAGACCCACCACTAACAGATACCGGGCCGGGCTTCAGGTTACCCACGGTTATTACCGTATAAACCGAGCAGCCGGATATTGTAGCTGTAATGCTGGCCGTACCAACGGCATGAGACGTAACAAGGCCTCCGCTCACCGTGGCCAAACCAGCATTGCTCGTGCCCCAGGTTACCCCACCGGTCGCATCGGTCAGTTGCGTAGTTCCGGGGAAACAAACATCAGGCAGGCCGGCTATTGGCGCCGGGCCATTAATAATACTAATCGTTGTGCCTACCGATCCGCAGCCGTTGCTGTAACTTACTGCGGCCGTACCGTTTGTTAAACCAGTAACGGTAATCGAAACCGCACTTCCGGAAGTACCGCTTCCGGAAAGCGAGACCGCGCCAGGCGCACCGCTTACTGTACTCCAGTTAGTAGATACGCCCGTCAGGTAATTATCACTTAATGTGATCGAACCGCCATTACATACCGACGAGCCGCCTAAGATCGCAGAAGGCGCTGTATTGACAACCTCCGTCCAGGCAACAGAATTAGCACAACCATTCAGTACGTAAGTAATGTTAGTGTTGCCGCCCAACGCCGTAGCATTAAGCGTACCGGTTCCGGGAGTAAATGTGGCCACAGTTCCGGTGCCGCTCTGCCAGGTACCACCACCGGGAGTGCCGGTAAGTGTGGTGCTTGTGGAAATGCATATAGAGCTGGTACCCGATATGGACGGGATCGGGTTTACATAAATCGTCGCGGTTTGCGCCGAGCCGCAACCCGTTGAATATTGTATCGTTGATGAGCTGCCCGTGGTGCCTCCCGTTGCCGTTATCGGCGATCCGGTACTTGCACTTAATGACACAGTACCCGGCACACTTGAGGACCATGTGCCCCATGCAGCACCGGTAGCAGATGTTAATGACGTAGTGGCTCCCGTGCCGCACAATGTGTAGGTGCCCGCCACAATAGCAGCAGGATTAGGGGTGACGGACTCTATCCATGTAGCCGTATTGGTACATGTACCTACTGTATAGGTAATACTGCTGGTACCCGCAGCGGTGCCGGGGGTAAGTGCTCCTGTTCCGGTAACAATCACCGCTGCGGTTGTATTGCCGCTGATCCAGGTACCACCTGCCGGTGTTCCGCCGAGTGTAGTGCTACCGCCGGTGAAACAAATATTTTGAGCGCCGGACGTAACCGCCGGTATCGCATTTACAGAAACTACTGTTACCGAAGGCGTACCGCAGCCATTTGCAAACTGTATAGTTGCCGTACCTATGCTAACCGGAGTTACTATACCAGTGATAGCGCCAACAGTTACAGCAGTTCCGGAAAAAACACTAAATGTGCTGGTACCGCCTGGGTTAGTCAAAGTTATTGGCGTCGCGGAAGTTCCGCACATAGGTGTATTGCCACCGAAAGCGCCGGGCACCGGAAGTATGGTTATTGTTACCGTGCCGAACATGCCAACCACATTACCCGGTGCTGTAGCCGCAACTGAGTAAGTGCCTGCAGTGCCAAATGAAGAACCGAAACTTATCGCGCTGCCGGTACCTGGTGCCGTAGTAACAACCGATGCACCATTATATAAAGTATAAGTTACACCGCTTATAGAACCGCTCAGGCCAATAGATGTAGTACCACCTGAACAAACAGCTCCGCCGCCGGTAACAGTAAACAATGGTGTTATGATCGCATAGCCATTACCAGGGTTGGAGCCTTGAACGTTAGACCCCACAGTAGCAGATGCGGCAGTAAAAGATGAACCGCCGCCGCCGGCACCGGGAGTACCAGTAAGATTACCACCGCCGCAACCGCCGCCGTAATAACCGCCACCGCCGCCGCCGGAATAGCTGTTGCCACCTGGTCCGCCGTTTGCCACCGTTGCAGCAGCCCGTCCGCCATTGAGCGCCGAACCGCTGGTAGCTGCTGCAGGGGCATTTGTGCCCTTGGCGCCACCGGCCAATTGTGTACCGCCTTGGCCACTGTTTGCTGTGCTGGTGTTCACACTATTATAATAACCGGCAACGCCGGTGTTCCCACCGCCAGCCCCGCCTTGCTCTGCGTTCCATGCAGCTCCATTCGCCCAGCCCGCACCGCCACCACCGCCGCCTACGGCAAGCAATCCCGCCGTAACAGTAGGGTATGTTCCTGTATTAACGTAAGTAGCGCCGCCGCCGCCACCGCCGCCACCACCTGTTGGGTATATACCACCGGTACCACCCCCGTTATAACCTCCGGCAGCAACCGGCGAACTACCTGTACTATTATTTTGCCCTCCTACAGAACCTACAACCACAGTGTATGTTGTACCCGCAGTTACACTTACGGTCTCTGTTACCACACCGCCCAAACCGCCTCCGCTGTTCTGGGTATAAAAATTATTTGGCCCCCCTGCGCCGCCGGCTACTGTGAGAGCAATATTGCTGCAACCTGTAGGTATCACATAAGATTGTACAGAGCTAGTGGACACAAAATAGACCGATGATTTTGTAGACTGAATGGTTGCAGCCCCCGCAGTGGGTGGCGTACCTGAAGTGAAGCTGGTGAATGCCGGTGTAAAATTGGCAGCTGCAACAGTGCTAACAGTATAATTGTCCCCCGCAACTGCAGTGGTTTTAAAATATGCATACACCTGGAAAAGGTATATGTTGCCATTGACCATGTTAATTGCATTACCATTTGTACTTACTGTATAGTTCGCCGGTGAGGCCGCAGTAGCTGTAACAGAACCCACATAAACGGGCGTTTGCAATGCCGCTGCGACGCTGGTATTGGTAACGTAAACCATGTAATAGCCGATATCATTAGCGCTGAACAACCCCCCCGTAGTGGTTGTAGCGAATTTATATTGCGTCATTGCATAAGCGCCGCTCGGGCTGACCGTGAACGAATACATCAACACAGAACTCTGCCCTTGCTGCACATTTTGCGCGCCTGTAGCCACACCACCTACTACAGCACTAGTCGCAAACGCCCTGTTTCCGGATACAACAGATAACAACACCAGCAATAAACTGGTAAGCACCAGGCGGCACTGTTTCTGACTTCCACACACGGACAAAACCGCTTTCAATGCCCTTGCACTGGTAGCGGCCGTCACTTTTCTGTTGCTCGTTGCTGCGGTTGCAGCGTTGTTGTTGATAGCGGAAAAATTTCTCATAAACGGGGGAGTTTAAAAAATTCCAAAAACCTTAGTTAACTTAATCTTTATGTTTTAATCGTAATTAGCCTTAATTGAAAAATGCTGCCTAATTATCACGTTTTTCTCTGAAAATTCACCTTTCAAAACCATTCAATTAAGCGTTATTTCTCTACTTAATTGATTTTCAATTCTTTAAACAATTTTCAGCGACAAACGCGGTAACATGCGCTTAAGCACTTAACTTTTTCATAGAGAGGGAGCAAATATCCACCACAGAATTATCCACATTCACCACAGAATTATTGAATAATTAGCGAAAAATTAATCTTGCCGGACCATAAAAATAAGATAACAGGAAAGATTTTAGGATTTTTTTTTGTTAACAACAAACGAATGATAAAAAAAAAATTATTAAATAAAATATCCTGTTTTTATCGGCTTTTTGTCAGAAAAAATCATGTAGTTGCACACATATTGTTGATCTTTTTTGTTCCCGCAGCCCTGGAACTCTTGAAAATACGGCATTTCATCATTTATCACTGCAGTGGATCTAAACAGACCTGCTGCGGTCTTTGCTACCAGCAAGCGGATAAAAGCCGGTCTCTCTAACGTTCTGTTTCGCTAAATCATATTGTATAAATATATTTTTATTGGGGCACATTAGGGGAGTATGGACAATTTTATGGGGTGAAAAGCCATTTTTTTAGGAAAAAAATATTGTATGCATAAAAACGATCGTAGACTGAGCTGTGCATAAAGTCACAGTAACCACGAAAGGTGGGAAATAAGATAGTCACGGCATTTTTATTACTTTTGAAAGCACAGAATCGTCTGGAATTCCCTTTAGAATGTTAAAGAAACTTCCCTTTTTCCTTGTTATATTATTCATCGAAGGCGCTGCGCTGATGGCGGTGGAACTTGCAGGTGCAAAACTCGTTGCGCCATTCTACGGGAGTTCGTTGTACGTGTGGACGGCGGTGCTTGGCTTCACTGTAACCGGGCTAGCGGTAGGCTATTACCTTGGAGGACGTATATCGGGAACACAAGTTCCCGGCAAGTTGCTCGGAACAATATTGGCAGTATCCGGATTTCTTGTGCTGCTGATGCCCTATACGGCTACGGCCCTGGTTTCAATGACCAGAGGGCTCGATCTGATCACGGGCATTTGCATCACATCATTGCTGCTGCTGTTGCCCCCAATGCTTTGCTTTGGCATGGTAAGCCCGCTTATAGTGAACCTTGCAGAAAAGCGACTGCAGGTAACGGATGGCAAAGTTGCCGGCACAGTTTATTTTGTTTCCACTTTTGGAGGCATTGCCGCTACGTTCTTATTTGGCGTATATCTTATTCCGGTGGCGGGGCTCAGGTTCTGCGCAGCGGTTACCGGCATTTCTTTGATAGCAGCGTCGCTTATTTATTTTTTGGCATCACGGCTTTACCGGATCCAGGATGCTATACCTGGAACCCTACCACCCGCCGCTCCCGAAAGTGCGAAAAAAACAAAATCGAAAACAAGCGCACTATCTTTTGAAGGCACCGGAATCAAACCGTCCGTCTATCTGTACGCTGTGCTGGAAGGCGCCACAGTTATGGCAATAGAACTAATGGCTGCAAGAATGCTGGCACCATGGTTCGGCTCGTCTCTTTACGTATGGACAGTGGTTATGGCCTGCACACTGACAGGCCTGGCTACAGGGTATTTTGCAGGCGGGATCGTACCAGACAAGTATGCCCCGCTCAATGCACTGCGATGGGCGCTGCTGGCCGCGTCGATATTCCTGATACTGATGCATTTTACATCACAGCAATTGACTATCATGATGCAGGCGATGCCGATAAAATCATCCGTCATATTCGTAAGCGCCCTTCTTATTATACCACCGCTTCTTTTCATGGGCATTGCCCCCACACTCCTCATAAGGCACATATCGTCGATAACCCGTAGTCCGGGAGCTGTTACCGGCCGTATATTTACTATTTCCTCGGTGAGTGGCATAATCGCACTCTTTATTACCGGTTTTTATATCATCCCACAATTTGGGCTTACCATGCCATCGATTGTTATGGGAGTGATTGTGGGCGCGATACCATTCGCCAGTCTCATCGGACAAAAAAAGTATGTCTCTTTGGTTTTCGTTGCTGCTGTTTTATGCTCGTTCGCGGCTATAAAGAAAACCGAAACAAACGGAGATATCGACGTCAAGTATTATTCTGAAGGGCTGCTGGGCCAGGTGCTGGTTGCAGATGTAAATAAAATTGACACCGTACAACAAAATTACCGCCTGCTGCTGGTGAACAGAATAGGCGAAGCCCAGATAAACCAGAAAACCGGCATGACCGTATGGGAATATCCTTTTTATGTTACCAGCCTGTGCAGTAAACTACCGGAGGGATCAAGCGCCCTGATGCTGGGCCTCGGTGGCGGGCAGATACCGAATATGCTTAACTACATGAAATTCAAAGTAGATGTAGTGGAGCTGGACCAGCGCATTGTAGATGTGGCTCAGGATTATTTTTACCTTAAGAAAGAGGTAAATGTAGTGGTGGACGATGCTCGGCATTACCTGGAAACAACAACAAAAAAGTATGATGTCATTGTCATAGATGTATTCCACGGAGATATTGCCCCACCTCATATGCTTAGTGTTGAATCATTTGAAAAAGCAAAGTCTCGGCTCAATAAAAACGGGTTCATAGTCGTCAACTTCTTCGGCTATTTGCACGGTGACCTGGGAAAACCAGGAAGGTCTGTATATCGTACGATGGCGGCGGCAGGGCTTCACACAAAAATATTACCAACTACAGGCGTCGAAGGTGAAAGGAATTCCTTGTTAGTAGGAAGCCTTGAACATCAGGAATTTGCGGTATTAAGGTCCGGGCTTTCGCTCTATGGCAAGGTAGTTGATGTAGACACCTTATTTCTTAAACAAATTCCGGAGCTGGAAAATTCGGAGATCTTCACAGACAACAAGCCGTCGCTCGACTTGATAAACACAAAGGGAGCTATCAGTTTTCGTGAGGGCTACTCCAACCTCACAACCATATTTAGAAAAGATGGTGTTTCATTATTTCAATAAGAAAATCACAGGAAAGAAAGCTATTCCATTAGTTCGCAAAATGTCTCTCTCGTTTTTCCCCATTCTAATTCCCCTTTTTCGCATTTTTTTATTGCCAAAATTCCCTTCACATCCAGGGAACGATAACGTTCCTTACTTTTGCTTTGATGTATAGAATTCTCATTTTTTTATTTCTTTTCGCTTCGCTAAATTCATTTGGGCAAGTATCCCCGGAGGAAGGTAGTGCGTTATGTTACCGTTTGATCGGATTTTCGTTCCCCGTTCAGACAGGAACTGTCAAATACACGCTGGAAGTAGCACGCGGTAATTACAACAACGAAATTGCATTCGGAAAAAATATTTGTGCATCAGCAGTTACAAATAAAAATCGAACACTAGCAGAGGTCCCCAGCTTTGGCTCCTCGTATACCTGGCGTACCGTGGCTTATTCTGGAGCGGGTGTGAAAACAAGCAGCGCACTGCATCATTTCAGTGTGAAGATCACTCCGGATGTGGACACAAATATTACACGTCTGCGAATTATCAACAAGGCTGAAAAAAATAAAGATGCCTATATTTTTGTAGATAACGCCCGGGCGATCTACGACATGAAGGGGAAGCCCATTTGGTTCCTGCCAGGCACTGAGTTGGAAGCCAGCCGGAACGCCTTGCCGCGAGACATGAAGGCAACGCCACAGGGAACTATTACTTTTCTTACGGGCGGCAGGCCTTACGAAATTACCTATGACGGAAATATCGTATGGTCGTACAGGGGTAGTGCTGATCGCAATAGAACCGACACCTTTCACCATGAATTTACGAGGCTGCAAAATGGCCACCGGATGGGTATGTTGATGGAAACTGCATACCGGCGTTTACCTGCCTATAAGGACAGCATTGCAATTCCTGCATGGGACAGCGCACGATTTTGTGGCCGTGTTAGTTATAACGTAATAGAAGAGTACGACCAGAATAATAAAGTTGTCTGGCGATGGGATGGATACAAGTATATTTTACAATCGGACCTAGCAAAGCAAAAAAACAATGATCTTTTCGACATTAACGATCTCCATGAAAACGCACTTTTTTTTGACGAGAAGAATAAAGCCGTGTACCTGAGTTTTAAAAATATCAGCCGGATAATTAAGATCAAGTACCCGGAGGGAAATGTTTTAAACACCTATGGAACGGCATACAGGCCTGGTATTAGTAATATGGGAAATGATATTTTTTGCACCCCGCACTGCTGCAGGCACTCGGACGATTATATGTACTTCTTCAATAACAACACTTGTTCCAAAGTCCACCTCCCGATTATAATGATGATGCAGGAACCCGCGCCACTGAAAACAGAACTTAAAACAATATGGGAGTACGAGTGCACGGTAGAAGGGCCGGATAGGGAAAGTATTGCAAGTAATAAATTCAATTCAAGCGGCTATGTACAGGAGCTGCCTGATAAATCTATGCTCGTAATGATGGGCGCGCCCTACCCGAAGATGTTTATTGTAGACCATGACAAAAGGATACAATGGAGTGCAATGCCCGAACGCTACGATACGCAAGAAAAAAAGTGGAAAATGTTCACAGAGCTATACCGCGTGAGTATGATTAGCCGAAAACAAATGGAACAACTCATCTGGAATTCCCGGAAATAAAATGCGCTTCCCCACCCCTATTTGAGCGGCATGATTTGCATGGCAAAACAGAACGAAAAATTTTCAACCCCTCCGCAGACAACTAAATCTACAGGGGATTTTCACTGCAGAAAGTTCTGTTACTTTCCCTGCCGGAAACAGCGAAATTGTTACAAACCTATGGCCAAATAAATAATTTCTTTTGTGGATTGTTGTTTTTATGCCCTGTTGGAATATTTTTACAAAAACAAGCATATCCAAAATTGAAGCCGGCTTCCTTGCTATTTAAGATATTGAAGACCCAAAAACTGGTATATGCGCTGTATGGCGCACTGTTTGGCCTTTGTTTTCCCGTTTTTGCTACTGTACTTGAATGCTATTTGAGATACCAATCTTTTTCTCTCAGCAATATTGAAAATGCACAAGCTAACTCCCCGCTCCTGTGGATCATAGACTCAGCGCCTCTCTTCCTGGGATTGTTTGCATCAATAGGTGGCAAACAGATGGACCGTGTACATGCTATTAATAACGAGCTGAATGAGCGGTACCTCCAAATGTCGGCGCTGAGGGAAACAGCAGATAACGCAAACAAAGCAAAAAGTGAATTTCTGGCAAATATGTCACATGAGATAAGGACCCCTATGAATGCGATAATAGGGATGAATTATTTACTGAAGAAAACACCGCTGAACGAAAAACAATTCGATTACGCCAACAAAACTGAGGTGGCTTCCAAAAACCTGCTCCGCATTATTGATGACATCCTCGACTTTTCAAAAATCGAAGCGGGCAAGCTATCGTTGGAAACAACGGACATCTTTCTTGAAGAACTGGTCTCCAGCCTGGCAGACACAGTAAACGTAAAGCTTGAAAAGAAAAACGATGTAGAACTGATTACGTATGTTGACCATAAGATCCCCGCTACTATACTGGGAGACGGACTTAGGCTTAGGCAAGTATTGCTCAACTTAATGGATAATGCGGTAAAATTTACAGAACACGGAGAAATAAGGTTGGCGGTACAGCTTATTTCAAAAACGAAGAACGAGGCAGTCATCCAGTTTGCCGCAAAGGATACAGGTATCGGCATGTCGAAAGAACAGCAAGCTAAAGTGTTCAATGCATTTCAGCAGGCGGACTTCTCTACGACACGGAAGTATGGCGGTACAGGCCTGGGCCTGGCGATATCAAAAAGCATAGTGGCGATGATGGGTGGTGAATTAATTTTAAAAAGCACACCCGGTGCTGGCTCTGAATTCAAATTCCAGGCATCTTTCCCAATACCAAAGGCTTCTGAGAACAATGATTCGGCTATCCAGCAAATTGATTCCATATCCGGCCTCAGGGCCTTGCTGGTTGATGATTCTGAACATGCGCGGCAGATACTGAATGAAATGCTGTCATCATTCGGGTTTGATGTATTAGTGGCTAAGAGTGCTAAAGAGGCTACGGAGATCTTCCAGAAGGAAATGAACTCAGCTACACCTATCTCGTTGCTGGTAGTAGACTGGCGTATGCCTGAGACAGACGGCCTGCAACTGGTGAAAGACCTGAAAGAAAAGGAAGGTCTGAAAGTGCCAACGGTGCTAATGGTTACCGCTTACGGACTGGAAACAGTAAGAACTGCTGCGCAGAATAAACTGATAGATGGATACCTGCTAAAGCCAATAAACCCTTCTACTCTGTTTGATACCCTTAGCAATACCATGCACTGGAATGCCCTTAAAAAGCCCGGTCTTGCGAATACGCCGAACCTGTCGCAAAACCTTCGTGCAAAACTGCGTGGTGCCCGTGTACTTATAGTAGAAGATAATGACATAAACCTGGAACTGGCAGTAGAGCTGCTTAGTGAGGTCGGCATAAATTGCGACGCTGCGCGAAACGGAAGAGAGGCTGTTGATAAAGTGGCAGCAACAACTTACGATGCTGTATTGATGGACATACAGATGCCGGAAATGGACGGACTGACAGCAACGAAAGTAATAAGGCAGGATGCGAAAAATCAAGAACTCCCCATACTAGCAATGACCGCCCACGCCATGAAAGGCGAATATGAAAAAAGCATTGCTGCAGGTATGAATGACCATATCACCAAACCCATTGACCCCATAATACTGTATACCCGCCTGCTGCAATACATAAAAATCAATAAAAAAGACGAAGTTATTGATCCCACTGAAGACATAGAAGGTAGAGGTATTGAAAATATCGTCATCCCGGGTATTGACACCAAAATGGGCATGACCAGGGTAGCTGGCAAAAAGAATATCTACCTGAAGCTGCTGGCAAGATTCGCAGCTGGTTATTCTAATATTTCGGCAGATACAGAAGCATTATTTGGCAGCAATAAATGTTCAGAATTAGCAGCACTGATGCATACACTTTCTGGTGTGTCGGGCAATATTGGAATCAATGGTGTATATAAAAATGCACTGCTGTTGTCGCAAGAGATTAAAACCATCGCCGAAGCAAATGTTGTGCAGCTTACTCCGGATATTATAGCGAGGGTTAGGTCTCTTTCAAAAGACATCGTAGCACAGATCACTTTAATAAATAAATTCCTGAATGGCGAGTTGTCTATAGTTACAGCGCCAGCCGAAAAGCACCAACGGACCAATGACTTTGCCAGTTGCTATGACCATCTCATAAACCTGATAAGCTCTTCCGATAGCCAGGCTAATGAATATTGCGAGTACGTGATGCATAATGTACATGTTCCCGCGGACAAGATGCCCGTATTAAAAGAGGCGCTTCATGCGCTGAATAATTATGATTTTGAAAGTGCCCTCCAGGTTATTTAGGCTTTCCCGAGTTCAATAATACTGGTTTACATGTCCTTGAGTGTCACCCCTGCATATTGATATTTAAGCCTTTCAGGCTATATTAATGCCTGTTTTTGTCGTTTACCATTCGAACATTTGGCATGCTGATTATTATTTTCGGCCTCTGCACGAATTGCATATTTGCTATATTGCAGCAAATTTTCAGAAAAGCATGTCTTTAAATAGTGATAATTATCAGCCGGTAATTCTTGCCGTGGATGATTCTGTAGAGAATCTCCAGATACTGGCAACTTTGCTGAAAGATGATTACAAGATCAAAATTGCGAAAAACGGAGCTAAGGCTATCGAGCTGGCGCGCCAGCACCCTATGCCCGACCTGATACTTCTGGATATCATCATGCCGGAAATGGATGGTTACGAAGTGTGTGAAATATTGAAAAGTGACCTCCAGACTCAAAAGATTCCGGTTATTTTTTTAACGGCATTGAATGAGGTGGCAGATGAAACAAAGGGACTGAAAAAAGGTGGTGCAGACTTCATTGCCAAGCCCATAAACCCCGACATTGTAAAAGCCCGGATCAATATACACCTGGCGCTGCAGGCAGAAAGAAAAAAATCAGAATCTCTACTTAAGGTTTTGCTACCAGACCATGTTATTTCTGACCTTATTAAAAATGGCAGCCACAAACCGGAGATACACGACAATGTAAGTATTTTGTTTTGTGATTTTATAGGGTTTACCGGTATTACCAGCCAGCTCGCGCCAGAGTTCCTTATTGCGGAACTAACTGATATATACGGCCATTTTGACGAAATATGCGAGGCACAGGGAGCCACCCGCATTAAAACTATAGGAGATGCTTATATGGCCGCTACCGGGCTAAGCTCAAACAACAATAATCATGCAGAACAACTTGTAAATACCGGGCTTGGGTTCCTGGCATATCTGAACAAGCGAAACCGCGGTGCCAGACAGCAATGGACCTGCAGGATAGGCGTTCATTCCGGCAGCGTTATCTCCGGAATCATCGGAAAGACGAGGTTTGTCTATGACATTATTGGCGTTGATGTGAACATTGCCGCCCGCGTGGAAAGCGCGGGAAGAAGCATGGCGGTAACAGTAACAGAAGCTACCAAGCGTCTGCTTAGTAATAATTACAACTTTCAAAGTATAGGCATTACGCCATTGAAAGGAATTGACGACGAGGAACTCTACGTGGTGGGCAAGAACGAGTAATATACCGACAACAACCTGAACAATCAGCCACATGAAGCATTTGGCAGCATTGTTATTTACCTATTCGACCAACTGCCGAAGGGCAGGTATGACCATTGCAAAAAAGCCATTGTATAGGTTGTGGCGGCGGCGGGATATTGTTTATTTCGTCCTGTTTATCGTAGTTTCCCGAAAAAAGAAAGGATAAAAGTTGGGGTTAAACTACGCCTACGTCCTTGGGGTTACCGGCCTCCGAATGGCGAGTATCTCATAATAGTCCGTCTGATGTTACTTCACTACTTTCTTACTCTTCCGACAAGCAAGTTCCAAAAATATCAGGAGATATCCACAAAATGCCTCAAAACGGAAAACAGTGGGTTACCATTTTCGTAGAAAACGATAATTGACCACCTAACAACGCTAGTGATGGAATAGACTAATAATTATTTTCCTGGAGTAAACGTCAATCGGCACCAAAAAAATGTCAGTAAACAAAAATCAGGAGGTCTAGGCTATGTCGCATCCATATTTACATAAGAACATAGCGCCAAACTGCACATCATATTATCACTCCATGAGGGAACCAAATTCAAGAGTTGATTTCACGAAAAATGATTTCATTTTATCAGAACAGGTATCGGCGCAGGCGCAGGCTACCAAAGTATTCGGAATTGACTGGGCGCGGATCTTCACCACACGAACAGGAAGTGTGGAAGGGACATCATCGTTAATAAGTGTTGCGAAAATACCAGTAGTAGGTAATCTTTTATCTGATGCTACCGCCAACTATGCGCTTTACAATTTGATGGAAGATAACAAAGGATACGATGTTGTTTTTTATCCTAAATATGAAACGAAAGTCTACAGGCCAATAATTGGTATCGGGTTCTTCGCAAAGATTACAAAGGTTAAAGCAACAGCCAGGCTGGCAAAATTTAAAAACTAGTCCATCGCACTATTTTCTTACAAGTATTAAATCAAAAACAAAATGAAGAATACGATTATTACGCTCATCCTGCTCTTATGTACGCTCTTTTCCTTCGCCCAGGAGAAACACACGATCAGCGGAACTGTAAATGATAAACACACCGGCGAAACCGTGATCGGGGCCGTTGTGAGAATTGAAGGAACTACGATAGGTACAACAACCAATGAGTACGGTTTTTATTCTCTTTCCCTACCATCTGGGGACTATGTTGTAAAGGTAAATTACATGGGGTACCTCGAACCGACATTGAACGTGTCGCTGGACAAAGTGAGAAATATCGGAATAATTATTGAGCGGAAAAACTCCGGCAACGTTGTTTTTCTTAGAAAACAATAATGTTTTTACACCTACACAACGTACACTATCTGCACAGGTAATTTTTCCGGAGTGTAGGTAGTGTACATAGTGTACTTCTGAAAAAAGTTTATTTTGATGGCAGGTTATAGATATCAACTAGAAAAGAGAGGAGCATTGTATGAATGTCCACAATGCGGTAAGAAGGAATTCACCCGGTATATTGATACAGATACAAACCAGCACATTGACCCGACAGTTGGCAAATGCAGCCGGATAATTAAGTGCCAGTACCATTACCATCCCCGACAATACTTCAAGGACAATGAAAGCACAGGCGCTAAGGGTAAATCCCATAAGGATTATGCGCCTAGGAAAACAATAAATCTATGTGGAGCGACAAATGAAATGCCGAAACCAACTTGTTACATTGAAACCGGCATCTTTATGAAAAGCCTACAGATACAGGACTATGAAGAAAACACGTTTGTTCAATACCTACTGAAGATATTCGGTTCCGAGATCACCAACAGGTTAATTGAGAAATATTACATAGGTAATTCAACCAACTTGCGCGGTGCAACTGTTTTTTGGCAGGTTGACTTTCATAAGATGATCAGATCAGGCAAAGTAATTTTATATAACCCGGATACTGGTAAACGTATTAGGAATAAGAAACCCACGTGGATGCATTCGGTATTGAAGTTGGCTGATTTCAATCTAGCGCAGTGCTTGTTCGGAGAGCACCTGCTGAAAGGCAACAATGCCACGGTTGCATTAGTTGAGAGTGAAAAAACGGCTATTATTGCCAGCATG
Organism: uncultured Bacteroidota bacterium; assembly: GCA_903905065.1. Taxonomy (GTDB): domain Bacteria; phylum Bacteroidota; class Bacteroidia; order Chitinophagales; family Chitinophagaceae; genus Nemorincola. The sequence continues at coordinate 31,559 of CAIVEW010000011.1, forward strand.
TATTTACCTCAATTTATATGGTTAGCAACTGGTGGTTTAACCAATTTTGCCGCTGATAAATGCCAGGTGTTGCAGGGCAGGAAGGTTGTACTATATCCTGATCTTAATGGGTTTGAGATATGGAGTAAGAAAGCAAAAGAACTTTCACACATTGCACGGATTACAGTTTCTGATTTATTAGAGAAGAGAGCAGGTGAAGAAGATAAAAAGCTGGGGTTGGATATAGCTGATTTTTTGGTGAGAATAAACCTGCAGGAGGTTCATAACCAGATACATGAAAAACCTATACCTGATATATTGAGCATCTTAGTTGATGAATGCGCTTCAATGTCTTTAAAGTTCAATTCCGATGAAATAACTAATGATCAATACGCAGATTATTGTAAACAGTTATCTGATAAGCTGTCAGCCGCAAGGATATCTTTCCAGGAGTTTGTGTGCAGAACCAAGGATTTATAACAGTATCTGATACGCCGCCACCGGGTTTAAAACGAAGTAGTTATGAGATACCAATAAATAACTCAATCACATACAGGTTGGGTTTTTATATTTATATAGTAGAACTTGACGATGTAATATGCAGCAGTATATTTGTGAAAATGAAAATGCATATAAGAAGATAGCGAATAATAGAAATTACATAAGAGTTTGCATTTAGCGAATCTATCCTTGTCCTTGGAAAGTCGAAAATTCATAGTACAACAAGGGGATTTAGCAGATGCTCAGGTATGCCTGAGCGTTGCTTCATCTCGTTGTACTGGGCTTCGACTCCCACAAGGACGGGTGAATGTCAATGTTCAGGTATTTTATTTACGGTCATAACACTCTCAAACCATGAAACACATTTTTATTACGTTTTGTATCATAACGACTACCTTATGTTCAAATGCGCAGATTATTACCACAATCGCTGGTAATGGGATTGCTGGGTATAGCGGAGACGGGGGACAGGCAACAGCTGCTGAATTACATATCCCATGGGGTATAGCAATAGATGCTTATACAAATGTTTATATTGGGGATTCCAACAGGGTTCGCAAAATAAATTCATCTGGTATCATTACGACAATAGCTGGTAATGGCACTCCAGGGTTTAGTGGTGATGGAGGTCCAGCAACAGCAGCTCAATTACACAGCAACAGCGTCAGTGTTGATGCATTAGGAAACGTATATATTTCGGATTATGGCAATCAAAGAATTAGAATAGTTAATACTTCAGGAATAATTTCTACAATAGCCGGAAACGGAACAGCTGGTTTTAGCGGGGATGGAGGACCGGCAACAAATGCGGAAATAAATGCACCAACATCGGTTGCGATAGACATTGCTGGTAATGTTTATATTTCAGATGAATTAAATAATCGTATTCGAAAAGTAAATACTTCTGGTGTAATAAGTACAGTAGCTGGAAATGGAATAGCCGGATATAGCGGAGATGGTGGGCCAGCTACTGCTGCTGAATTAAACAGTCAGGAAGTTGTTGCTGTCGATGCAGAAGGCAATATGTTTATTGCTGATACTTATAACAATCGTATACGCAAAGTAAATACATCAGGAATAATTAGTACAGTTGCGGGAAATGGCATAGTAGGATTTGTAGGTGATGGTGGTGCTGCAACTGCGGCGGAATTATCTGCGCCTACCGCAATTGCTGTTGATTTGGCAGGAAATATTTACATAACTGATCAGCATAATCAACGAATTCGCACGGTAAATACATTAGGAATTATCACTACCATTGCAGGAATCGGTGTTGCTGGTTACAGCGGAGATGGTTGTTTAGCAACAGCAGCTGAAATTAATGATCCGGAAGCAATTGCTATAGACACTTCGGGTAATGTTTTATTTGCTGATACTGATAACAATCGTGTTAGAAAAATATCACCAATATCAATAAATATTTTAGGAATCACCAATGTTTGCGCTGGTTCAACTATAATATTAAGTGACGTAATTACTGGCGGAACTTGGAGTAGTAGTAGCATTAGTATTGCGACAGTGGGTACATCTACAGGAATTGTTACTGGTGTTTATGCTGGCATAGTAACAATAAATTATACTTTGCCTTCAGGGTGCACCACATCAAGAATAATAACAGTTAACCCGTTACCGGCAGTGAGCAGCATATCGGGACCCACAATCGCCTATTTGGGTAGCTCAATATCGTTGTCTGATGCCACCGCTGGCGGTATATGGACATCAACAAATTCATCAATAGCAACTATTGGAAGTACTGGCTTTGTAACATTAACGTCACAGGGAATTGACACAATAGAATACACTGTTACAAACACCTGTGGCAGTACAATTGTAACCCACCCAATTGCCGTGTCTGCAGCATTACCATGTTATGTATCTCCTTCTAACCTTGTTTCATGGTATCCGTTTACTGGGAACGATTTAGATAGTAGCGGTAATGGAAATAATCTCACAAATTCTGGGGCAATTTTAACTAATGATAGATTTGGGAACGCTAATAGAGCATATTATTTTAACGGCAGCTCGATGCTCCAAATCCTTTTACCAAATGCGTTTATGCCTTCATCCTCTAATTATTATTCCACTTCATTTTGGTTTGAAAAATCCAATAATTCTGAAGGCGTAATTTGGCAATGTACTGACGACCCTATTTCCAACATTAGTAATTATGATGTAATTAGTAATCATTCCGGATGCGATGGCAAGACAATGGCAGTTCAGGATTATCCATTTTACAATCCGTCAGCTTGTAGCCCAGATACCTTTGCAATTAATCTATGGTACAACATAATAATTATTTTCAATCAAGTTGCTGATTCATTTTCGCTGTATAGAAATGGAGTTTTCTTTTTCAGTGGTCCTTTAGGAAACATATCCCCCGCGCATGGATTACTAACATTTGGAAATAATACAAACGAGACGATTGGATTTACCGGCGCAATTGATGACATTGGGATTTGGAGTAGAGCATTAACCCCTTGTGAAATCCTTCAATTATATAGTGCATCGTGTTCGATAACTGCCGGTACCATATCAGGCACCTCATCTGTATCTGTTGGACTTACAACTCAGCTAACAGACGCAACCATTGGTGGTGTATGGACTGCGACAAATGGAAACGCTACTGTTGGTTCAACAGGTATCGTAGCCGGGGTATATGTTGGTTTGGATACGATTAATTATACAGTTTCATATGCTTGTGGAAGTATTACCACCTCTTACATTGTTACGGTGACTGTGCCTGTGCCAAACACTCCGTGCTATGTTCCATCATCAGGATTAGTTTCATGGTATCCTTTTACGGGCAATGCAAATGACAGCAGTGGCTATGGAAATAACGGAACTGTTTACGGTGCAACACTGACTACGGATCGATTTGGGAATGCGAATAGTGCATATAGTTTCAACGGCATCAGCAACTATATAAAATCTAATTCAGAACCCGGTTACCAGTCGGATACTTTTTCAGTTAGTTTCTGGGCAAGTTACAACACTGATTTCGCCTACTCAAATATTATTAGTTATGGCGATACGCTATTCGATGGAGAAAGATGGGGCGTTATTGATGGGTATGACTATTTGAGGTGTTCAGTTGGCAGAGGTTGCGGAGGCACAGGATCACTTTTTTCATACACTACGAATTTTGGATGGCATATGATAACATATGTAGTCAAAGGTGTCAACCAATTCACTTATTACGATGGGGCATACGTTGGAACAGAAACAAATAGCCTGCCTAGTAGCTTATCCTGCGCTACAACCAATTTGTGGTTCGGAGCAGACCCCTGGACAACGATGGCATATTACAACGGCAAATTAGATGACATCGGTATTTGGAGTAGGTCGTTAAATGCATGCGAAATTACGCAGTTATATCACGCATCCTGCTCACCAGTTAGTGCAGGCACAATAACAGGGACCACATACTCAATTTGTAATGGCAGTAGTATCGTCCTAGCCGATACTACTCCAGGTGGAAGCTGGTCATCTTCAAATACAGGCATTGCTACTGTCGGCTCAACAGGTATCGTTACAGCATTATCTGGAGGCGTAACGACAATAAGTTATACGGTTAGTAATGCATGTGGGTCTGCTACCGCAACATATGTTGCAACAGTCAACTCAACAGTGACAAATGCTATAATTAATACAATAGCAGGGGATGGAACAGTTGGTTTTGGAGGTAACGGAGGAGCGGCTACTTTAGCTATGTTATCAACACCAACAGGAGTTGCGTTAGATAATAGTGGCAATCTTTACATTGCAGACTTTGGAAATAATCAAATCAGAAAGGTAAATTCATCAGGGATTATTACTACAATATCTGGCAATACAACTGGCGGTTATAGTGGTGATGGAGGAGCCGCTACATCTGCTGAACTAAATGAACCTTATGGTGTGGCAATAGATAATAGCGGGAACATTTATGTTTCGGATGTTCTGAACTCCCGTATTAGAAAAATCAACACGGCAGGTATCATTACAACAATAGCTGGGAATGGAACTATCGGATATGGAGGTGACGGTGGTCCTGCGACAGCTGCCGAGTTTAATAACCCGAACCAAATGGCAATAGACGATACAGGGAACATATTGGTAGCGGATTTTGCAAACAACAGAATTAGAAAAATTAGTATTTCAGGTTCAATTTATACAATAGCTGGTAATGGCATAGCCGGTTATTCATCAGATGGAATTCTTGCAATTTCAGCTGAACTGAATCATCCTTCTGGAGTTGCCGTTGATGCTGTTGGAAATATTTATATTGCAGATGGCCAAAACAATAGGATTAGAAAAGTCAGCACCGCTGGTTACATTTCTACAATTGCAGGTACCGGAACTGCAAGCTTCGGAGGCGACAATGGTGCAGCTACTGCAGCTACATTGAACAATCCTTCGTCAATTGCAGTTGATGCATCAGGAAATATCTATATCACAGACCAAAATAACCAAAGATTAAGGATGATAAATACGGCTGGCATAATTACGACTGTCGCAGGAAACGGTGTTGATGGTTACGCAGGAGACGGGGGAAATGCACTTTCAGCCGAAATCGCTTACCCTTATGATGTTGCTATCAGTAGCAGCGGAAAGTTATATATTGCTGATAATGCAAATCAACGTATACGTATTGTATATGACTCAGTTAGTGCGGCACCAATAACAGGCTCTTCATCAATGTGTTCTGGTAGCACAATTTCATTATCGGATACAACATCAGGTGGTAACTGGTCTTCATCCAATACATATGTCGCAACAATAAGCTCCAGTGGTTCGGTTACTGGTTTATCACCGGGTACCGCCTTGATAAGCTATACAATCACCAATGCCTGCGGTTCAGGGGCTGTAACAAAGGTTGTTACCATTAATCCTATGCCTTCAACGATTAGCGGTTCATCGAGTGTTTGCGTAGGTTCAAACACCACTCTCACTGATCTATCAATTGGAGGCATTTGGAGCAGTAGCTCACCAGTCGCAACCATCGGCTCAGCATCAGGGACTGTCAATGGGGTATCACCCGGTTCAACAACAATTACCTATACTTTGCCAACAGGCTGCTATGCAACAACCAACATTGCCGTAATTCCGATGCCAAATGCCGGCACAATAACTGGCATTTCATCTTTGTGCCCAGGTGGAACAATAGTTCTTTCTGATGCGTCAACGGGAGGTGTATGGACTGCATCAAATAGCAATGCTATAGTCTCGTCCGGTTATGTTACAGGAGTAACAGCCGGTACGGATACGATTAAGTATACAGTAACCAATACATGCGGCTTTGCAATAGCTAGCAAACTTGTAACTATCAATCCGATGCCTTCAGCCGGAACAATATTAGGTTCTTCATCAGTATGCACTAGCACGGCCACAATACTCACAGATGCAATACTTGGTGGTGTATGGGGGACTACGAATGGTACTGCAAGCATTTCCGGTTCAGGCGTTGTGACGGGAGTAAGTATAGGGGTGGATACCATTGAATACATTGTTACGAACTCATGCGGTACAGCTGTCGCAAGTAAAATTGTCACTGTCAATGCGTCTCCATCGGCAGGTACCATAGCAGGTTCAACATCGGTATGCGCTGGTTCTAACATAACTCTCAGCGATGCAATATCTGGTGGTACCTGGTCATCCTCAAATACAGGAATTGCAGCAATCGGTTCTACTGGTGTAGTAACTGGTGTTGCGGGTGGAACAGCAATCATATCATACGCTATAACCAACGGATGCGGAACAGCAACAGCCACGAAGCTCATTAACGTCAATTCCCTGCCGAATGCGGGCACTATATCTGGCAGCTCATCATTGTGCACTGGAGCTAATATCACACTCACTGAAGGATCCTCTGGCGGTTCCTGGACAGCATCAAATGGTATTGCGATTGTAACCTCAACCGGTATTGTCTATGGGTTCACAGCTGGTGTTGATACAATCACTTATGCAGTAAGTAACGGTTGTGGAACAGCATTGGCTACTAAGACCGTAACTGTAAACCCTACACCAAATGCTGGAACGATTACCGGAGCTTCATCAGTATGTCATGGCAATACAATAAATTTAACTGATCTTTCATTTGGAGGCTTATGGTCCTCGTCAAATACAGTTGCAGCAACTATAGGGTCAACAGGCATCGTAGCTGGAGCAACATCCGGAACTACAACCATATCCTACGCAGTAACTAACGGTTGCGGCAGTTCATATGCAACATATGTTGTTACAGTTCTGCCATTGCCAAATGCAGGCATCATAACAGGATTATCCAGTGTTTGCGTTGGCAGTAATATAGCTCTATCCGATGCTACTGTGGGTGGCTCCTGGGCAGCCACTAATGCTACTGCCGATATAACCAGCACTGGTGTTGTAACAGGTTTAATACCTGGCATTGACACCATAAAATATATTGTTTCAAATTCTTGCGGCGTAGCCAGTGCAACAACCGTAATAACAATTAATCCGCTACCAAGTTCAGGAATTATCACTGGCAGTAGCGTTGTTTGTGTTGGTAGTAATATCTCCCTCACAGATGCTGCAACGGGGGGCGTATGGACTGCTACAAATGCAAATGCAACAGTTGGGTCAAGCGGCTCTGTCACTGGTATAAGCTCTGGCATTGATACTATTAAATATTCTGTAAGTAACTCGTGTGGCACGGCAATTGCATCAGCCATCATAACGATAAACCCGTTGCCTAATGCCGGGAGTATTAGCGGTTCAGCAACAGTCTGTGTAGGAAGCGAAATCGGGCTATCTGATGCATCAATAGGAGGAAGTTGGACATCAAGCAACAGTAATGCAACCGTTTCCAGTATCGGGGATGTTTATGGCCTTGTATCTGGAGTGGACACCATCTACTACCATACATCAAATAGTTGTGGTTCCGCAATGACCAGTAAAACTGTCACCATTAATCCACTGCCAAATGCAGGTAGTATTTCAGGATCGTCAGAGGTATGCGTAAGCTCCAGCATAGTGCTAACTGATATGAGTGCTGGAGGTATCTGGTCTATAACAAATGCCAATGCTTCAATTGGTTCTACAGGTATTGTTACCGGGTTAGTTTCAGGATTTGATACCGTTAGGTACACCGTACTTAACAGTTGTGGTTCTGATACTGCCATTCGGGTGATTACAGTAAATACTATACCAAGTGCGGGTACGATAACAGGAGTGGCAACTGTATGTACAGGCAGCAGCATTGCTTTAACTGATGCAGTAGTTGGAGGCATATGGATTTCATCTAATTCGCATGGGATAGTCAGCAGCCTTGGAATGGTGACAGGCATGACAGGAGGTTTGGACACAATAAAATATATCGTAACAAATGCTTGCGGGTCATCTTTTGCAAGTAAGATTGTTACAATAAATGCATCTCCAAATGCAGGTAGTATTAGTGGACCGAGTTCGGTGTGCGTTGACGCGTATGTTACTCTTACTGACTTATCACCAGGTGGCGTTTGGTCGTCTACAAACGGAAATGCAACAATTGTAACTGGTACCGTTTCCGGTGTAAGCTCAGGGAGTGATACAATCAAATATACTGTATCAAACATCTGTGGTACGGTGGCCGCTGAATTTGAAATAGTTGTTGAACCGTTGCCGCATTCTGGCACAATCACAGGGTTGGACACATTATGTGCTGGAATAAGCATTATGCTAAGTGATACAGCAGCAGGCGGCATATGGAGCAGTGTGACTGGTGCTGCAACTGTATCTTCTATAGGTCTGGTTACAGGCTTACATTCTGGAGTTGATACTGTTCGGTATACTGTTACCAATTCATGCGGTTCGGCCATTGCAAAAAAACCAATATTCGTGCGTCAGGCAGGTGATTGTACCACAGCAGTTGATTTATCTTCAGGCGCTACGGACATTTCAGTTATACCAAATCCAAACAAAGGTTTATTCACAGTCAAGGGAACATTTGCGGGAATGAGCGATAATGTAGTGACGATTGAAGTATCAAGCATGTTGGGGCAAACAGTCTATAAAAAGCAATTGGTCCTACAGGATGGTATAATAAACGAAAGCATACACCTCAGTAATGATATTGCGAATGGAATGTATTTGCTTAGCGTTACTTCGGAAAATGATGTAAGAGTGTTCCATATTGTTATTGAACAGTAGAGATTTAGTTAAGTCGTCAAATTGGTGTCACCATCAGAGACGATTCAATATCAATGTTCAGTTATTTTGCATTTGCTTTACTTCTTTTATTTTCTAAAAAGCACTGTAAAAAATTAACTATGATTTCAAGAGAACAAATGTTGAAATTTGAGGTAGATGACCTTATTTCATCTTATGTTAAACAATACATTTTTGAATATGGGATGGAAAAAATGGAAACAATCGTAAAGAAGATAGATGAATCAGAAAAGGTAAATGCTTTTATTGATCAACTGATTGCTGTTAAAAAAATACCTGACAGTAATACAATCTTAAGTTTTCTCAACACGATTGGA
>CAIVEW010000012.1 GCA_903905065.1 uncultured Bacteroidota bacterium
GAAGTTAAGCCGCTCATGGCCGATGGTACTGCACAACAATGCGGGAGAGTAGGTAGCTGCCATATTCTTTTAAAAGCCTTTACATTCTCTTGTAAAGGCTTTTTTTATGCACATACGCTTGCCGGGCCCTTAACATGAGTTGCATCGATTATTAGCTTTGTTACAAACTAATTCTGGTTGGAGATCCGCGCTTTCACTATTCTAAAATAACAGGCATATGGCTGTCTGTATCCTGCATAGCCGTTCCCTTAATGTTCTTACTTCTAGTTTCGCATCCCGGTAGAGGGTTCTACATATTTTTGTCAATAGCAGACGTGTTTTTTCTCATAATCTTATACTGCTTTTTCAAAAACGTGGCTCAACCCCGCTTTCCGCAATGAGCCTGCGATCGCATTGATGATAAGGCCTAACACTAAACAGGCCTGACCCATATTGTGGAAGGAAATAGAAACGATTTTTAACACGGGTAGAGCGATAGCATCCGCTTAATAGAGCTGGGCAAATTCCTAAGTGAAAGGCCTTTTGTAAAAAAACGAAGGCGGTTGAAATTAAACAACTCGATCTCGGGTTTCCATTTCGGTATTTTCAGCAGCACAAATAAAAGAATCTGACGTCGATGATGAGCTGAAGGATATTTGATCCGCTTTGGAGATAACAAATCTGGGTGCTGACAACGTATTGCTACGGCTACTTTCACGCCTCGAAACGCGATTCTTCTGCGACATTAAAATGGGACAAGGAACCTGTTGAGCCCTTCATGTCAGAGCAGTTTCATGCAACATTGAGTAGTGCTCCTCTACCTCTGCCAGTATATCGCCTATCTCATTAATATTCTCGGTCATCACCAGCCGGGTACGGTATTCCTTCACGTGAGAGAGGCCCTTAAGGTAGCTGGCGTAGTGGCGGCGCATTTCTAGGATGCCGAGTTTCTCACCCTTCCAGCTTACCGAGCCATAAAGGTGTTTACGGCAAGCCTGCAGGCGCTCGGCTATCGTAGGCGGGGCAAGTGTCTCGCCAGTGGCCATATAATGCTTTATCTCGCGGAATATCCATGGATAACCTATTGCAGCGCGGCCTATCATGATTCCATCCACTCCATACCTGTTCCGGTATTCTACCGCTTTCTCCGGCGTATCAATATCTCCGTTGCCGAATATGGGTATGTGTATGCGGGGGTTGTTCTTTATTTTGGCGATCAGGGTCCAGTCCGCTTCGCCTTTGTAAAGTTGCATACGCGTGCGGCCATGCACGGTTAGTGCCTGCACACCTATGTCCTGCAGCCTTTCTGCTACTTCTTCTATGTTCTTTGTCCGTTCGTCCCAGCCCAGGCGTGTCTTTACGGTTACCGGCAGGCTCGTAGAGCGAATGCATGCGCTCGTAAGGCGCACCATAAGGTCTATATCTTTCAGCACAGCAGCTCCCGCCCCCTTGCAAACCACCTTCTTCACCGGGCAGCCAAAGTTTATATCCAGCAAGTCGGGATTTGTCGCATCCACTATTTTGGCGCTCATGGCCATCGCATCTTCATCTCCGCCAAATATCTGTATGCCTATAGGCTTTTCGTAATCGAAAATATCCAGTTTCTGCCTGCTTTTTATGGCATCCCGTATCAATCCCTCTGATGAAATGAACTCGGTATACATTAGGTCAGCGCCGTTTTCTTTGCACACGGCCCGAAACGGCGGATCACTCACATCCTCCATAGGAGCAAGCAATAGAGGAAAATCTCCAAGGTCTATATTAGCTATCTTAGCCATAAAAATGACTGCAAAGGTACGAAAAAACAGTCGAGCTAGATGAAACAGCAAGTGACTTGGTATTACACATCCCAACAAATAAACAACACTAATGTTTATCAATTAAGAAACACAAAGGGCTTTAATGTGAACAGTCTATGGTGAAACCGGCGGGGTAAAACAAAGGAAATGCCGCAACCCCGAGGGGGTTGAATGTGACAAGGGGTGTAAAGACGTGAATTACACACCCTAAGCAGCCACCAAATTGGTTTTGCTATTTTTCACCTATTTTCGCTGTCGATGAGTACGATAATGTTTTGGCTGCAGCCGTTCATCGCTGCATTTACAGGTTGGTTTACCACGTGGATCGCTATCTATATGTTGTTTCACCCCCGGAATCCCGTGCGCTTCCTGGGTATTACGATACAAGGCATTTTCCCTAAAAGACAACGACAAGTGGCCGAAAAACTGGGCAGTGTAGTCGCTAGGGAACTTATCCATTTCAACGAGATCGCCGTTCAGCTCAAAGATCCGGAAATGCTGAAAGCACTCAACCCTACCATTGAAAAGCACTTGGATAACTTTCTGCAGGTGAAGCTAAAAGAGAAACTACCCATAATATCCATGTTTGTCGGTGATGGTACCATGCAAAAGATAAAAGACGGTATGATGGAAGAGATCGCCCTCCTGCTCCCGGAGATCATTCATCAATACACCGATTCGTTAAGTGAAAGAATAGATATTGAGAAAATGGTGACAGAAAAGGTTTCCAATTTTTCATCAGATAAACTGGAAGAGATACTGCAATCCGTAATGAAGAAAGAATTTAAGTTTATCGAGATTATAGGTGGTGTACTGGGCTTTGTTATTGGCCTCATACAATTAGGATTTTCTTTCCTTTAATGTCTTATGTTTGCAAGCTTACCTATTGTAATCGTTATCTTTATAGATAAATTAAACAATTAATTTTTAATCACCTAAAAAATAACACATGAAGAAATTCCTATTAGTTGCATTGTTCGCATTTGCATCATCCGTTTCTTTCGCTCAGGATGACGCCAAGTCAGAAAAGAAAGAGTTCAAGAAAGATAAAAAGGAATACAAAATGCACAAAAAAGAATACCATGGCAAAGAGCATCAGGCTATGAAGAAAAAAGAAAAAGCAGTGAAAAAAGGTGATAAAAGCCAAATAAAGGAAGAGGAACATAAGTAGTATGCTGCGCCTTAACCGCCTATCGGCATGATTTTTTATGATGAACTAACAGATTTATTTTTCACTTTAAAACAAAATTTCATGAAAAGGTATCTGTTAGTTGCACTATTAGCCTTCTTTACATCGTCTGCATTTGCCCAGGAAGGGCCGAAAGCCGATAAGAAAGACAACAAATCTATCAAAAAGGAACACAAAATGGCGAAAAAAGAATATCACGGCAGTGAGCGCAAGGCAAACAAAAAGAAGGAAAAGGCTGTGAAAAAAGAAGATAAAAGTGATATGAAAGAAGAGATGCACAAATAATAATAGGCAAAGAAGAGATTTCCAAATCGTCCGGCGAATGGCTAGCACCAATGCTTGAATTGATTTGGAAATTTTTTTTAACTTTTTTGCGATAATATTATGTGATAACCAATTATTTTTTTACCTTGGTGCCATAAACACACAAAAATGATGAAAAACATCCTACTTACGTTTTTAGCTTTCCTGATGTTGAGCGTTTCAAGCGCTTTTGCACACGATCCTAAATCAGAAGACTCAAAAGACACAAAAGAGTGCAAAGACTTCCATTGCTACCGCGCATGGAGAAAAGACTGGAAGGCAGACAAGAAAGAATTCAAAATGCACAAGAAGATGTGGCAGGACAGGCCTTGGGCTGCTGCAAGAAAAGAGCGTAAAGCTTACAAGAAGAGCTGGAAGAGCGAAAGGAAAGAATGGCAGCACGTGCATGGCTGTGGATACCATGACTTCTGGTATTAATCAACTTCAATGATATAATGATAACCCCCGCATCCAAATGCGGGGGTTATTTCATTTTAGCTACACCGCTCAATTTCTATAATAAACCAATTTGTAACCTTACTTTTGCCATTCTTTAAAAACACATTTCGAATGAAAAAATCATTTTTACTTTTTGTCGCGGTGGTCATGATGTTCGGTTCACGTGCCGACGAGGGCATGTGGATTCCAATGCTCATCGGGAAAAATTACGAAGAAATGCAGCGCCTCGGGCTGCGGCTTTCGGCAGATGATCTCTACAATATAAACCACAGTAGCATTAAGGATGCCATACTGCAGTTTGGCGGTGGCTGCACTGCCGAGATGATCTCCGAAAACGGACTGCTGCTCACCAATCACCACTGCGGCTATGATGCAATAGCTAATCTCAGTACCGTAGACCGCGACCTGCTCGACAATGGTTTCTGGGCGCACAGCTTGCAGGAAGAATTACCCGCAAAAGGTGTCACAGCCCTGTTCCTGCAAAGCATGGAAGATGTAACAGCTAAGGTGAAAGCTGCTGTAGGTGATGCCACTGGCGAGGACTACAACAAAAAATTTGAAGCAATAAAGAAGGAAATAGAAGACAAAGAATCGATGAATGGCAAGCTGGTAGCCAGTGTGAAAGACTACTTCAACGGCAACCAGTTTTTCCTGCTTGTTTACAAAAGGTATACCGATGTAAGATTGGTCGGCACTCCGCCAAAATCTCTTGGCAAATTTGGTGGCGATACCGACAACTGGATGTGGCCCCGCCATACCTCCGATTTCTCCATGTTCCGCATCTATGCCGATTCAAGCAACGAACCTAAACCCTATAGTGCATCAAATGTTCCTTACCATCCCAAAAAATTCCTCCCGGTGTCTGCCCGTGGTGAGGAGGAAGGCGACTATGCAATGATCTTTGGATACCCCGGCCGCACCAACAGGTACGAAGTGTCATATGGCGTTGATCTGGCCATCAATGTCGTTAACCCTTCTATAGTTGCCTGTCGCGATCTGCGTCTGGCCATCATGCGCCGCCATATGGATGCGAACAAGTCTGTTTACTTGCAGCTTACGTCCAGCTATTCCAGCATAGCCAACTACTGGAAATACTATATCGGCCAGACCGAACAGCTGAAACGCCTGAAAGTAGTGGATAAAAAAAGGAAAGCAGAGCAGGAATTCACGAAGTGGCAGCATGAGCACAACATCAACAACGACTTGATGAGCAAGTTCGCTCATATGTATGCCGATCGTACTCCTTACGCAAAACATTCGGTATACTATACTGAGTGTTTCAGGGCATCAGCGCTTGCGCGCATGGGAGCTGCTTTGAAACCCCTTTATGATGCCTATGACCGGCACAAAGGCACGCTAACTAACGATACCTTAAAAAAATATTTGCTTGCGGCAAAGCCAACATACCGGGCAATATACAAGCAATTCGACCTCGGTACAGAAAAAGATATGTTTGCCGAAATGACGGAGCTCTATTACAAAAGCATACCCAAAAATGAATTGCCCGACATTTATTCCAAAGCGATCTTTACTAATAAAAGAACACCGGAAACGAAGGGCGCATATAGCGACTATAGTAATTATGTTTTTTCACACACCTTCCTGGCCGACAGCAACCAGTTCAATGAATTCTGCGAAAAGCCAAGCTTCAATAAACTAAAAGGAGACGCAGCAGTACAATATGCTGCTAGCTTTATTGAGGACTACAACAGCAAGTATCAATCGAATGCGGATGCTTTCACCAATAAGAGGGCGGAACTGAGTAAAGAATATGTTCACGAGCTAATGGAACAAAAACCGGAAAAGAATTTCTACCCGGATGCTAACTCAACGATGCGTATTTCCTACGGCAAAGTACTGGGCTACGAGCCACAGGATGGTGTTCAGTACAACTACTTCACCACCCTTGATGGCCTTATCGCCAAGTACAAGCCGGGTAGTGATGAATTCGATGTGCCGGCCCAACTGCTTGACCTCTACAAAGCAAAAGACTACGGCCGTTATGCAGATAAGGATGGGTCACTCCATACCTGCTTTATTACCAACAATGACATTACCGGCGGCAACTCCGGCAGCCCGGTCATGAACGCTAATGGTGAGCTCATAGGCGCTGCCTTCGATGGCAACTGGGAGGCAATGGCCGGGGATATCGCTTTCGACAAGAAGTATAAACGCACCATCGTTTGCGACATCCGTTTTATCCTCTTCCTGATAGATAAAATGGGCCATGCCGACAACCTGATAAAAGAAATGGATATCCGGTATTAGTAAATCCTGAATCGTAAAAAAGAGGTTGTCTCAAAGATCGGGGCAGCCTCTTTTCACTTTCTGCAGAATCTTCTTACGTTCGTCTGTCAAAACATACAGGAAGTACTCGCGCTTCGCGGCCTTAAAAAAACATGTGAATTGCGAGCTTTGCGTCTTTGCGCGAGATCGTTTATACTTCTGAGCGATTATTCGTCAACGTTCACCCTTCTCGAGTGCCCAAATGCCGTGTACATATAGAGGTACAGCATCCTTGAAAGTCGCATGAGGTAAGGCTGCGCCAATAATACGATAACAACACTTACGCCAAGAAAATAAAACACACTATTATCCTTATAAGACAGTCCGAAAACAGGCCAGTACCAAAGCAGGTTCAGAAAAAAAAGGATCATCGTTAGCGCATAGTTGATACCTCCGCCATTGTTGCTCTCCGACTTCATTCTTTGCCCGCATATTTCACACTCATCCTTCAGGGCAAGGCATTTGTCCAGCGGGAAAATACTTTTATTTACAAATACGGTACTCCTCCTGCAACTAGGACATTTCATAGTAAATAACGCAGGAAGCAACGACGGTTTTTTAGAAGAAGAGGCCATTTGGCTGCAAATTTAATTTATTTCCGCTTAATGGTTCTTTTTACTGCAATATCAACACCCGGGCGCCTTTTCTTTTGCAGTTGCATTTTTACAATGGTCTCACCCTTTATCGATGTCTTGCCCTCCTTTAAGCGCGCAAGTGCGTTTACATGAGCCAACCCCAGCAGCTTCCGGATAGGTTTTGCAGGAAAAGATTCTTTATCGGTAACTTTTAGATAGCGGTACAAACTGCCGTTCCCAATCAATATTTTATCACCGTCTTCGATCTCAGAACCGCGGTTGAATCCGAAATTGACCCACTTGCTAAACACAGCGATACTGCAAAATGCATCACCGGCCGTATCGGTCAGCGAAAAACCGAACGCGAGGGCGTTGTAGTTATCATAGATCAGCTCATTGCTCTCCGGGTAAAGGTCCCACACCAAATCCCGTAGCCACAAAGCAGTCTCCTTCACTTCGTCTGAAAAAGGCGTAAGAAATTTCAGTAATTCAGTTGATTCCTTTGGCATAACTAAAATTAAAACTTAAATACAAATATCCTTTTCAGATCATTTTTTTTCAGGGCACAATTTTAGTACCCGATAGTATAAAAACAAGCATCATGAACAATAACGAAGAAAATGCAGAAAAGGTAAAAAAGGACGTGGATGTTGATTTCCCACTTTCCGGCGGAGAAACAGATAAGGATCTCGAAGATTCGATCAACAGCATTGTAGAAGATACTGACGACGATGATGAGGAAGAAAAGAAAAAAGACGATGATGACCCCGGCCTGATATTTGGGGGAGATAACCAGGGCGCGGATGAATAGGCACGCTGCGCTATGTTTTCCTCGGTTTTTTCTTCGCTGCTGGAAACAACACGTTGTTCAATATGAGCCTGTAACCCGGTGAGTTGGGGTGCAGGCTCAGGTCTGTTGGCGGGTCATACACCATATGCTGGTAGTCCTCCGGGTCGTGTCCGCCATAGAAAGTCCAGGTACCTTTCCCAAACTCGCCATGTATGTAGCGGGCTTCGTTCACGGGCTTATAATCACCCATCACCAGCACACTTGATTTCAGAACCTCTTTGCGGAAAGCCGTTGTCTGCCCCATAAAGCCTTTGATGGTGGTAGTGTGATCCTGGCATAACATGGCAGGTATTGGATCGAACTTAGCAGAAAAAGTAAACAGCGTAAAATAGTCTACATTTTTCTGTACCAATGGTATGCGCGGCTCGGTATTGTCAATGTTAGAGTATTCGTAGTGCAGCGGGTCTTTTATTAAAGTAAAATCTTTAAAAGCAAGGCACTTCGAAAAGTCAAGTTTTTGCTGGGCGTTTGGGTCCTGGGGGTCACCATCATACATTTCAGAACAGATGTCCACACCCTCGGCAGCAAGCGCTATATCATACGAATCCGTTGCAGAGCACATCGCAAACATATAGCCCCCACCGGCCACAAAATCTTTGATCTTCTTAGCCACTGCCAGTTTCAACTGCGAAACCTTTTTGTAGCCATGTTTTGCAGCGAGTGCTTCCGCGTCTTTCTGGTCTTTTATGTACCATGGCGCGTTGTGAAATTGCGCGTAGAATTTACCATACTGGCCGGTAAAATCCTCATGATGTAAGTGCAGCCAGTCATACTTGGCAAGGCCATCCGCCAGTACCTCGTCATCATATACTTTCTCAAACGGGATCTCCGCATAGGTAAGTACCAATGTCACGGCATCGTCCCAGGGCTCCTTCCCTGGAGGCGTATACACGGCCACTTTAGGCGGCTTCTCCAGTTTTATGATGTCGCCATTAAAATCAGGATTGTTTATCTCGTTAAGTATGCCGTCATACTGCGCATTACTGATCACTTCGAAAGTTACACCACGCAGTTTGCACATCCGCTCCACGCTCTCTATATCGTCCATACCGAAACTGCCACCCTTGTAATTAAGTAGCCAGTCTATTCCAATGCCGTCCTTAAGCGCTGCATAAGCCACCCCATAGGCTTTTAGATGGTTAGCCTGCCCTTCGGCATCCATCGGGATAAAGATTTTTGAAGCAAATGCAGAAGCGCTAAAGCACACACACACCACTACGCACGCCACTAACCGGAATTTCATTTTCATGTTCATTATAAGGTCTGTAAGTTACCGATAATACGGAAATATATTTGGGCGCAAGGGGATTTTAACCCAATTTTCATTTTTTCAGTGGTCGCATCACCCGCATTTTGGTTCAGGAAAAAAGAAATATTTTGCTATTTATATCTGCGTAAATACACAGGAACTTGTTTATATTTAAAGTCTAAAAAAACAGCCATGTCCGATACCGTAACCAAACCGTTTCCATCAGATATTGAAATATCGCGCAATGCGGAATTGAAACCAATTTGGCAGATCGCCGAAAACATTGGTATAGACCCCGAAGACATTATTCCATACGGCAAGTATAAAGCCAAAGTGCCGCTATCCTATATTAACGAAGAGAAGATCAAAAAAAGTAATCTCATCCTGATCACGGCACTAACGCCCAATAAAGCAGGTGTGGGCAAAACGGTAACTAGCGTGGCGCTGTCATTAGGGTTAAACTACGTAGGTAAAAAAGCCGCGGTCGCACTTCGTGAGCCAAGCCTCGGTCCTTGCTTCGGTATGAAGGGCGGCGCAGCAGGCGGCGGATACTCGCAGGTGCTGCCTATGGAAGACATCAATCTCCATTTCACCGGCGATTTCCATGCGATCACCTGCGCCAACAATATGATAGCCGCACTACTCGACAACTACCAATACCAGAACAGGCATACATCAAAGGCCCTGGAGCGTATAGTGTGGCGCCGGGTAGCCGATGTGAACGATCGCTCCCTCCGCAGCATAGTTACCGGCCTTGGGGGCAGCGCCAACGGCATTCCTACGGAAGCGGGTTTTGATATTACACCTGCATCAGAGATCATGGCCCTCTTTTGCCTGGCTTCCGATGTTTTAGACCTTCAGGCAAGGATTGAGCGCATCGTGTTAGGTTATACGGTAGACAAGAAGCCATTTACGGTAAAAGACCTGGGTGTAGCCGAGGCCATCACGGTTCTGCTTAAGGATGCACTTCTGCCAAACCTCGTGCAGACTACAGAACAAACAACGGCCTTCGTACATGGCGGACCATTCGCCAACATAGCCCACGGCTGCAACACAGTACTCGCCACCAAGATGGCGCTGAGCTGCTGTGATTACGTAGTTACTGAATCTGGCTTCGGCAGCGACCTCGGTGCAGAGAAATTCCTCGACATCAAATGTCGCCTCTCTGGTTTGAGGCCAAAGGCCACCGTTATCGTGGTTACCTCCGGCGCACTGAAACTGCATGGTGGCGTACCCGCAACCGACATTAACAAACCAAACATGGAAGCCCTCATCGCCGGCATCCCTAACCTGCAGCGCCATGTGCAGAATATGAAAAACTTCGGCCAGAGCGTTGTAGTATCCTTCAACAAATTCAAGCACGACACTGCAGAAGAAATAGAATTCCTTACTCACTTCTGTGAAAAAGAAGGCGTTGTATTTGCGATAAATAACGGTTTCACAAAGGGCGGCGAAGGCGCTGCTGACCTCGCACAGAAAGTGATCAGCGTAATAGAGAATAACCCCTCAAAAGACATCAACTTCACCTACGATCTCGAAGACCACATCAAAACCAAGATCGAAAAAATTGCCACCAAAATATACCGCGCCAAGGAAGTGATCTTCAACGGCAGTGCTTTCGCAAAGCTGAAACAGTTTGAAGCAAACGGCTGGGGACACCTCCCGGTATGCATTGCCAAAACCCAATATTCTTTTTCCGATGATGAAAAGAAAATAAACGCACCCGTCGACTTCACCATCAATATCCGCGACCTGGTGATCAATGCCGGTGCAGGCTTCATAGTAGCAGTTGCTGGCGAGATCATGCGTATGCCCGGCCTTCCAAAAGACCCGCAGGCCATGCACATAAAACTGGTAGATGGTAATATTGAAGGGTTGAGTTAAACCATAATGCATCTTCTTTCAAAAAAACCGTTCACTTCTGGACGGTTTTTTTGTGCTGGTCATTCAGTAAGAATTGACCGCAGAAATAACCGCTTCAATTATGGTATAATAAAGCTGGCCCGACAATTTTTCATAAAGATCGTTATCTTCTTTATTGCTGAACCCAAGGTCATTCCACGAGCCCATCCCGCCGAACGCCCATGCATGGCCGGCGGCAAACAATATTTGTTTCGCAGTTATCGAATAATTGTTCACCGGTATCAGGTCCTTATGGTAGTATTGCTCATTGGGTTCATCACTTTCCAAAATGGCCAAGGCGCTCTCAAATTGTTTACGCCAGGTTTCCAGGTTCGGTTTAGTTGCAAACTCAGTCAACTCCCGGAGCGTGTTGTACAACTGCTCTTTTACCCGGTCCTGGTTTACCTGAATGTTAAGTACTTTTTGCTTCGTGCTCGTTCTGCCATAACTCACCGTCCAAACCTTCTGATCGGCGGCTTTCGGATCACCCGGCTGCCAGCGCACAGACCAAAAGTTGGAATAGCCTTTATAAACAGCTTCTATGTACCACATTCCTCCTCCACCCAGCATGCCGGCACGCTTGTATTCCTTAATCCCTGTCTGATCATTGCTGCCCTGGAAATAAAGACGGAGTTTTCTGCAACCGTCTTTCTTCAGGTATTTATACCATTCAGGCGGTGCGGGTGCAACTATGGTCTCTTTAAGATTTTTTGAAAAAAGGGGCTTATGAAACTCTATGAAATCCACTTTGCGGCAAAATCGGAACGTAGAATTTCCAGGATAAAAATCAGCAGGCACATGGTCGTAAGCAAGATAATTGTTACCATACGCCGTCAACGCGACCAACTGTGCTAAGATTCCTGTCATAGTTTCCTCTTAGTGAACGCTGATATAAGATGAGGTTGCTCACAGAACAACCTCATCCATACGCCAACCAATCAACTTTTTAACTAAATTACTTCACACAACTCATTCGACCTCACCCTTCCCTTCGGGGAGGGCAGGGGAGAGGGCCTCAACTCAGCTCCCCCACCATATCCTTCGGGTCCACCCACTCATCAAACTGTTCTGCCGTCACATAGCCAAGGTCTATGGCCGTTTGTTTCAGGGTCTTGCCTTGTTTGTGTGCGGTTTGTGCTATCTCCGCAGCTTTGTAGTACCCTATTTTAGTATTTAGCGCAGTTACCAGCATCAGAGAGTTGTTTACATGCTCTTTTATGTTCGCTTCTATTGGCTCCAGTCCTTCAGCGCATTTGTCGTTGAACGACACACAGCCGTCACCTATCAGGCGGGCACTGTGCAGGAAGTTGTAGATCATCACCGGCTTGAACACATTCAGCTCAAAATGCCCGGTAGCGCCGCCAATGCTTATCGCCACATCATTGCCCATTACCTGCGCAGCTATCATGGTCAAGGCCTCGCACTGCGTAGGGTTCACCTTACCGGGCATAATAGATGAGCCCGGCTCATTATCCGGAATATGCAGCTCACCAATGCCTGCGCGCGGCCCGGAGCTCAGCATACGTATGTCGTTAGCTATCTTCATCAGGCTCACAGCTACTGTTTTCAGCGCGCCATGTGCCTCCACTATAGCATCATGTGCTGCCAGGCTTTCGAATTTATTTTCCGCAGTCACAAATGGCAATCCTGTAAGTTTGGCAATGTTCTCCGCCACCTTCACCGAATATCCTTTCGGCGTATTGATGCCCGTACCTACCGCAGTACCACCCAGCGCCAGCTCGCTCAGGTGCGCCAGTGAATTATTGATCGCCCTCAGTCCATGGTCCAATTGAGAAACATAGCCGCTCAGCTCCTGCCCCACGGTAAGTGGAGTAGCATCCATAAAGTGCGTACGGCCTATCTTCACCACATGCATATATTGTTTGCTCTTTGCAGCCAGCGTATCGCGCAGTTTTTTGATGCCCGGTATGGTTACATCAACTAGCATTTTATACGCAGCTATATGCATAGCTGTAGGGAACGTATCATTAGACGACTGCGATTTGTTCACATCATCATTCGGCGCCAGGAATTTTTCTTTATCTGTAAGCTGGCCGCCATGCAGCACATGCCCGCGATACGCTACCACTTCGTTTACATTCATATTGCTCTGCGTACCCGAACCCGTCTGCCATACCACCAACGGAAACTCATTATCCAGTTTGCCATCCAGTATTTCATCACATACCCTGCCTATCATATCGCTCTTATCCTGTGGCAGCACGCCCAGTTCGCAGTTAGTGATCGCCGCCGCCTTCTTCAGATAAGCAAATGCCCTGATGATCTCCTTTGGCATCTTGTTGATGTCCTGGGCGATCTTGAAGTTGTCTATCGAGCGTTGCGTCTGTGCGCCATAGTATGCAGTTACGGGCACCTTCACCTCGCCCATCGTGTCTTTTTCAGTACGAAAATCCATGATTTTTGAAAATTGATTTGTTTCGGGTGCAAAGGTAACTCCTGCCAAACAAAAAGTCCCCCAATATTTCAAAAAAATGAATCATCCACATCGCCCCGCCAAAGCCAGGTACCTTCAGTTTTATTAGCTTAGGTCTTGTTGCTACCAATGGTACATTTTCGGCTACACAATAAAAAATATACTGAAGGTTCTGTACCTGAAGACTTCGCAGTCTGGCTCGAGTTTATTGCCGGGCGGGGAGCCTGGTCAACTCGTCTGATTAATGTAGCCGGTTCATAACTGGCGTTACCGTTCTATCGCCGCAGTCACCGCCGCACTCGTTGCTAATATCTTTGGATCGAACTCAGCCACAAGATTGCCGTTCTCATCGATCAGGTACTTCTGGAAATCCCATTTGATCTCGGTATCCTTTAGCTTGTTATACTTTTGCTGGGTCAGCCATTTATAGATCGGGGCCATATTCGGTCCGCGCACCAGCACCTTTTCCGCCAGCGGGAAGGTAACATTGTACACCTTGTCGGTAATGGGCATATTTTTCTTCGATCCCGGCGGGGTAAGAAAATCTTCCGTCAGGAAACCGATCACCACCAGCTTGCCCTTATACTTTTGGTACGTTGCCTCCAGTTGTGCATATTGGCGGTTGATCTCGTCTTGCGATGTAACGTTTACGATCAGTATTTTCATGCCCTTATACTGTGCCAGGTCTATTGTTTGCCCATTGTGGGCCGCGACCTTGAAGTCATAAATACTCGCGGGAATGTTTTCCTGCGCATGGGCACAGAAGAAGAAAATAGTAAGCAACAAGAGTAGCCGTAGTTTCACTGTAAGTCAATTTAGGTCATAAAGGTAAAAAACAAATTACAGCAATTAGCTTTCGCCTGCCACAGGTTTTCTCTCTTACACCACGATAATTTTTCCTTCCCTATATATTTTTTAACTTGTGGTAAAATGAGTTAGAATGGATAAATGTGTATTATTTGAAAATAAATTAGCTGGAAGAAAAGGTATTTTTGATGTTGCCCTGTTTTCAAAATTTGGCCGGTGCATTTTACTGCTTATCGCATTTTCTCTTTTTTCACGTCTGCAGGCACTGGGGCAGGGCACATGGGTTCCCCTCACAAATACCGCCCCTGATTACAACGAAGGTGTCATGCTATTGCTTACAGATGGCACGGTACTCTGCAAAACTTCCTCTGGCGGCTCTGGTGAGGGCACCGTTTGGGATCGTCTTACTCCAGACAGCCACGGCAGTTACATAAATGGTACATGGTCTACCATCGCGCCTATGCACGATGATCGCCTTTATTTCTCCACACAGGTATTGCCTGATGGTCGTGTATATGTGGCTGGTGGTGAGTACGGTGCTGGTGGTCCCAAAAGTGAGATTTGGGATCCTAAAACAAATGTGTGGACGCAATGCCCGCAGATAGTTACGGGCCACGCAATATCAGATGCAAACTCGGAGTTGCTCCTAAATGGAAAGATATTACAGGCCGTAGTGGATACGGGAGGTACCCGGCTCAACTACATATATGATCCCGCCACAAACACATATGCACACACGGGTTCATGCCTGCGGGGAGATAATGAAGCCGTGTGGGTAAAACTGCCGGATAACAGCATCATTTTTCTGGACAACTATAGCGTCACCTCCGAGCGGTATATTCCCGCATCTGGCACCTGGATAAATGATGCAAGCGCACCTGTTGAGCTTTTCGACCCCTATGGCTCCGAAGCCGGCGCCGGTTTCCTGTTGCCCAATGGCAAAGTTTATTTCATAGGCTCCACACCTACCTCTGCTTATTACACGCCATCTGGCAGTACCACCCCCGGCTCATGGGCGGCGAGCCCGGCGCTACCCAATGGCTGGGGCGCTCCCGATGCTGCTTCTGCTATTATGCCCAATGGCAAAATATTAATGGCCCTTTCTCCGACGCCCACGTCCCCAGACCACTTCCCCGATTCAACGGCGTTCTTTCAGTTCGATTACACGACCAACACTTATACCGCGTTAAGCCTCCCCGGAGCATCGGGCGATACCACGTCAGGCCCCTGCTATATTACGAATATGCTCTCTCTGCCCGATGGCACCATACTATATACACGCCAGGGTCACGACCAGTATTTTGAATATGTCCCGGACTCAGGCCCCCTCGCAGCGGGCAAACCAACCATCACAAATATTATAACCAATACCTGCTCTGACTACACGATAACAGGAACGCTGTTCAACGGCATATCAGAAGGCGCCGCTTATGGTGATGACTGGCAGATGTCAACCAACTATCCCATTGTGCGACTTACGTCCGGTACCAATGTATACTACGCCACCACTTCCGGTTGGAACCGGCCGGGTGCAGTAATGACAGGTGCTGCCCTGGACACCGCTAAGTTCGATTTACCTGCTGGCCTGCCCGCCGGCACGTACTCTGTGCAGGTCGTTGCAAATGGCAACCCTTCAGATTATTTTATATTTACTACTGCACCGGCAGCAATATCACCTTTGGCGGCTGTTATTTGTACCGGTAACACCACCGCGCTCACAGATACCTCAGTTGGAGGCACATGGAGCAGCAGCAATACTGCCGTCGGAACAGTTGATCCGACCGGTATATTGACCGGTTTAACAAGTGGCACTACTATTGTTTCTTATACCGTTGCTGGAGGGTGCGCTGCTACCGCTACAGTAAATGTCTTAATATCGCCAACGGCAATTGGCGGCATAAAATATACGGGCATCGCCGGCACAAGCCTGCTGAATGACGCCATTCCGCTGGGTACATGGAGTAGTGGCAGTACAAGTATAGCAACCGTAAATCCAACTACAGGGCTGGTGACCGGGATCGCTGCAGGTACGGCAACCATTACCTATACCAATATTTGCGGGTTCACAACAGCAACCTATACGGTGGTGCCTGGTAGCTTGTGTGTGCCTACCAACACGAACGCGGCAGCATCATGCTCATCCTTCGGGCTTGTCTTCAATCCGTTGCAGATCACCGGCGACGCAGGCACCTCAATTAATGATGTGATGCATTGCAATGGTACGGGTTACCTCGACCGCACTGCACTTAGCTGCACCTTTCATGATGGGAGCTACTATACAGTTAACATCGGGACGGGCGGCAACGCCGTCTACACACAGTTCTGGATAGATTTTAACAGCGACGGTGTATTTCAATCTTCTGAGTCGGTAGGAGGGAATGCCACTGCATTTTCTTCTTCGGGTACCGTCGCCATAAATATCCCGTCCGCAGCGCCCGCCGGTACATATAAAATGCGCGGCGTATTGAGCTTCTCGGGTTCCGGGCACCACTATCCTACCATGGATCCCTGCATGACCGGCTATAGTTATGGCGAGGCTCGGGACTACACCGTAGCTATCGTCCCCGCACCGGCGTTAGAATTCACCGGCACAACAACAAAGACGGTTTGCGAAAATTCAACAGCTAACGACATCACTGCAAATCTCACGATCAATGATCTGGCCGTCACCGGTTCTGAAACGTGGACTATTGTTTCGGGGCCCGCTCATGGTTCCCTGGGAGGCTTCCCCGCAACCGGCACCGCAACCGGTGGTAGCGTTACGCCAACCGGCTGCACATATACGCCCACTCTCGGCTACTCCGGTGCCGATACATATACTGTCCTTTGCACAGATGGCGGTGGCAGTGCTGCCACTCAGGTAGTTCATATGACTATTACAGCGCTGGCCAGTCCGGGCAGCATCACGGGCACGACTAATGTCTGTGTTGCGGCCACAACCGCTTTGTCCACCAGTGGTACTACGGGCGGCACATGGACCAGCTCAACTCCTTTGATCGGCACGGTATCCACCAGCGGTGTTGTGCGCGGCCTTTCATCGGGCACTACCACCATATCTTATGCGGTAAGCAATTCCTGCGGCCCGGTATATGCAACTGCTGTTGTTACGGTGGTTTCTGTTCCTTCCGCGGGCAGTATCAGCGGAGCTTCTACAGTTTGCGGCGTTGGTTCCATCACCCTGTCTGACGTTGCTACCGGCGGGGTATGGAGCAGCGCAAACACTGCAAAAGCTACGGTAGGTACTGGGGGTATAGTAACGGGCGTCTCAGCAGGCACCACCACTATTTCATACACAGTAACAAATAGCTGCGGCACGGCCGCAGCAACCTCGGTAATAACAGTTAATGCGCTCGCTTCCGCAGGATCTGTTACAGGTACCGCAAACGTCTGCGTGGGCGCCACCACAGCCCTGTCCTCAACAGGTAGCTCCGGTGGCACGTGGAGTAGCACAAACCCTGCCATTGGCTCGGTCTCCACTGGCGGCGTTGTGCGCGGCCTCTCGGTCGGCACAGCAACTATATCTTATGGGGTTACTAATGTATGCGGTACTGTTTATGCGTCCACTATCGTGACGGTCAATTCTACCGCTTCCGCAGGTAGCATCAGTGGTGCTTCTACCGTCTGCGGCGTAGCTGCTATCACCCTTTCTGATGCAGTTGGTACGGGCGTATGGAGCAGCACAAACACTGCTGCAGCCACAGTAGGTACAAGTGGCCTTGTGACAGGCGTTGCTCCGGGCACCACTACGATTTCTTATGCAGTAACCAATGGTTGCGGTACTACTGCAGCAACTGCGGTGATAACAGTTAATCCGGTCGTTTCCGCCGGGTCGGTTACCGGTACAGCCAACGTCTGCGTCGCAGCCACTACAGCCTTGTCTTCCACGGGCAGTTCGGGTGGGGCATGGACCAGCACAAACCCTGTCGTTGGCTCCGTGTCCACCGGTGGTGTCGTGCAAGGTCTGTCGCTCGGCACAACAACAATATCCTATGGGGTTAGCAATTTATGTGGCGCATCCTACGCTTCTGTTGTCATTACTGTTAATGCTATTCCTTCCGCAGGTAGCATCAGCGGCGCTTCAACGGTTTGTGGTGGCGCTTCGATCACCCTTTCAGATATTGCTGGGGGAGGTGTATGGAGCAGCACAAATACTGCTGCTGCCACAATAGGTAGTGGTGGCCTTGTAACAGGTCTTGCTGCGGGCACCACTACGATTTCTTATGCGGTAACCAACGGTTGCGGTACGGCCGCTGCTACTGCGATAATAACGGTTAATGCGATCGCACCTGCCGGGTCGATTACCGGTACCACGAACGTCTGCGTCGCAGCCACTACAGCCTTGTCCTCCACTGGCGGTTCCGGCGGCACATGGACCAGCACAAACCCTGCCGTTGGCTCGGTGTCAACCAGCGGTGTCGTGCAAGGCCTCTCAGTAGGCACTGCAACCATTTCCTATACCGTAATCAACGGTTGCGGAACTGATGCCGCCACTTCAGTAATTACCGTAAATGCGACCGCTTCAGCTGGTAGCATCACTGGAGCCTCAACAGTTTGCAGCGGTGCGTCCATTTCACTATCTGACTTGACCGCAGGCGGAGCATGGAGCAGTACAAGCGCCACCACAGCTACGGTAGGAACGGACGGACTGGTTACTGGTGTTGCTTTCGGTACCACTACCATTTCCTATACGGTCACCAATAGCTGTGGCTCAGCGGCCGCTACTGCAATAATTACCGTCAATGCTGTTGCTTCCGCCGGAAGTATCAGCGGTGGCTCATCCGTTTGCAGTGGTGCTTCTATAACACTCTCTGACTTAACAGGTGGAGGTGTATGGAGCAGCACCAGCCCCTCAACTGCCTCCATTGGTACTGATGGCGTGGTAACGGGCATTGCTGTTGGCGCTACAACCATTTCTTACACGGTTGCCTATAGCTGCGGCACAGTTGCTGCTACTGCGGTGGTTACCGTAAATCCAGTTGCTTCCGCGGGCAGCATCAGTGGCGGCTCCGTCCTGTGCGGTACCGCTTCGATCGCGCTTTCAGATATTGCCGGGGTAGGAGCCTGGTCCAGTACAAATACTGCAGTCGCCACAATAGGCACAGACGGCATTGTAACGGGAGCTGCCGCAGGCACTACAACAATTTCCTATACTGTCACCAATAGTTGCGGCACCGCTGCCGCCACCTCGGTGGTAACCGTCAACGCGGTCCCTGCGGCTGGTAGCATTTCGGGGGCTTTTACTGTTTGCGGCGGTGCATCGATAACTCTTTCAGACATAGCCGGCGGTGGTTTATGGTCCAGCACAAATACTGCCGTAGCCACGGTAGGTACCGGCGGCCTCGTCACGGGCGTTGCTGCGGGCACCGCGATTATTTCCTACACAGCAACCAATAGCTGTGGCACAGTCGCGGCTACTGCAATAGTAACCGTTAATCCGGCCCCTGCTGCTGGCACAATTACCGGTGCATCCACCGTAGCCGTCGGCAGCAGTATTAATCTTACCGATGCCACCGTAGGTGGATTCTGGAGCACGAGTAATTCAGACGCTACGGTTACAGGTGGGGTAGTACTTGGTGTCACAGCAGGCGCAGTTAATATTTCCTATACCGTCACTAATGGCTGCGGCTCAGCAGTTGCTACAAAATTGGTCACCGTCGGAACTTCTACACTTACCGGCACGGTGTCGGCTATTGTCGAGGTAGCTAGCTTTGTATGCGTTGGTAGCACAGATCCTATGTGGGACTATACGCCCGGCGGCACATGGGGCATAGCCCCTGCAACAGTCGCCACAATTTCCGCTACCGGTGTGGTAACTGGTGTAGGTGTCGGTATAGCCACCATTACTTACACGGTTGGCAGCGCTTTCGCAACAGCTATCGTTACTGTCTTCGCAGCTCCTGCGGCCATCACTGGTTCGGCAGGCGTATGCCAGGGGGGAGGCACTACCACGCTTTCCGACGCTACACCTGGAGGCGTATGGAGCAGTGCCATACCGGCAACTGCATCGATTGGCGCTGGCACAGGGCTGGTAACCGGTACTAACCCCGGCACTGTAACTATGTATTATTCCTTGGTCGCTCCGGCTGGTTGCAGGTCGGCCGTGGTGGTGACGGTAAATCCCATTCCCTCCGCTATCACGGGTCCTGTCAAAGTATGTACCGGATCCTCAATAGCGCTTAGTGATGCAGTTGCCGGCGGTACCTGGAGCGGTACCAATGCACATGCATCCATAGATGCTTTCGGCAATGTCACCGGGTTAACCGCGGGCACGGCTGTTTTCACCTATACCACGGGTACCAGTTGCTTCAAGGCAATTACAATTACTGTGAATCAGTCTCCTTCGCCGATAAATGGTAACCTTGCAGTATGTGCGGGGAACAAAACTTTTTTAAGCGATTCACTGGCCCCCGCTGTGTCATGGACGAGTGGTACTACTTCGGTTGCCATAATAACGGCTTCCGGCGCGGTTACAGGCGTAGTGGCAGGCACCTCAATTATTACCTACACGCCCGGTGGGCTATGCACAATCACAGCAGTAGTGACAGTCAACCCCACGCCGCCAATAACGGCTATCCTCGGAGCCTCAACGGTTTCTCACGCCGGCAGCGGAATTATTTTAAGCGATCTCACGGGCGGCGGCATTTGGACCAGCAGTAACAACGCAATACTTACAGTAGGCAGCGCCACCGGCCATGTAACGGCAATGGTATCTACCGGCAGCGCTAATATCAATTATACCATTACAAATAGTTTCGGATGTGCCGCTGCTGTTTCGAGATTAATTGCAACCAGCTCTGCCCCGCAAACGCCGGGCGGCTCAGTCATAACAAGCGTAGGCGCTACTCTTGACGTTGCCGACGAGGCAATGGGCGGTGAATGGACGAGCAGTGATGCAAACATCGCTGTTGTGGATAATAACGGAACAGTCACCGGCATTGCTGCAGGTAGTGCCAGTATTATGCACACTGTGACAAACGGCGATGGAAGTAATTCGATGATCAGGACTGACGTGGTTGTTACCGCTCTCCCTATGGAGGCTATGATACTGCCAAACCCAAATAAAGGTACATTCACCGTTAAGGGCCACCTCGCCTATCCTAAAGATCAGGCTGTCTTTATCGAGATCACCAGCATGCTGGGCCAGGCTGTTTACAGCAATAACGTAGCCACGCCTGGTGGCGTTCTTATGACACAAGTAGAACTTCCCCGCGACATTGCCAACGGCATGTACCTATTAAAAATCAGCAGTGGAACAGAAACTAAAGTGCTCCATTTTGTAATAGAATAAAACGATTTTACATTCGTAACCCAGCCTATGTAAGTCAAATCTCAATCTTGAGTAACAAGGCCGAAGGGCTTAAATATTAATAGCCCCGGATGAAATCCGGGGAGTAAAGGCCTGAATATGGCAACCTCGATAGTGGTTGAATGTGAGTTGAATTGCGAAGATTTGAAATGCAGGCGAAAACTCCTCGCTGGTAGAAATACCAGCCCTTTTTACTAGCTTTATCTCAATGATACGATACGCAGCATTCCTTCGCGCCATCAACGTTGGCGGACGCACTGTAAAAATGGAAGAGCTCAAAAAGCTCCTCTCCATGCCCGGATTTAAGAACATCGTATCCTACATCCAGAGCGGCAACCTCGCCTTCGATCACGCCGAAACAGATCAGCAAATACTCATTGGCAAAATCGAATCAAAGTTGTTGAAGTCGCTTGGCTACGAAGTGAAAACGTTTTTAAAAACCCGTCCGGGGCTTGAAAGCATAATAAAGAATAACCCATTCAAAGATCACGGGGAGGATATGGCCCTGCATGTCAGCTTTCTTTCCGGTGTACCATCAAACGAAGCAACCGCGCAAATGTTCGATTTACAAAATGAACTGGAACAATTCCGGTTCATCGGTTCCGAAGCATATATTCTTGTAAAAAAGGGAGCTTATGGCGAGACGAAATTTTCAAACACATTCCTCGAGAAAAAGTTAAAGCTCCACGCCACTACCCGCAACTGGGCAACCGTAAATAAAATGCTGGAACTATAGGCGCTGCTGTCGCCTGCAAAGATTTTTTTGAATTTTGACTTTACGAGCCATGCAATTCCACCACGTACCAGTTAGCGTCGGTAGTATAGGTACTCAACGTTAGCTGATAGGGGCCGTTGGAGTAATGATATACCTGCGCCTGGGCGCCATTGATTGTCTTGACCTCATCATTGAGCAATTTGAATCCCATCGCCGCAAGCTTCGTCTTCACCTCCAGGTAGTATTTTTTGTCGGTACAGCTGAATTCAATCTTACAGACGGCATTTGGCACCTGGTAGCGGGTGATCACATATTTTTTGCCATCAGCAGCAGCTTTGTCGCTGTTATATATTTTTAGTATCTGTGTCGAGGTCTTACTTTGTATGGTGTAGTCCTTCTCCATTACATATGTGTCAAAATCGCTGGAGTTCTTTCCGCAGAGTTTTTCTAGTTCCACCAGCGGGAAATTGTATTGAGCATGGCATACACGAGGAACAAAAATGCTCAATGTAAAAGCCAGGAGAATAATAGTTCCTTTCATCATTATATATATTTATTCTGCACTCAGCAATATCGCTGGTAGCTGCTATCGACCGGAATTTACAACAATTTGTCAAGTTCAGAAACATTTGTGTGGCATCGAGCCCTATTAACCGATTCATAACAAAAAAAACATGTTCCAAAAAGCAATTTTATGACCATGCTCACTATATTGTGGGTTCATATTTCTTACGTAAAAAATCCCCCCGTAAAAAAACACGTTTATGAAGAACAGATTTACATCCCGGCTAAAAAAAATTACCGGTTATTGCGCGATGGCGCTGACTACCCTTGCCATGGCGGGTCAAAAAGCGATGGCGACGTCCACTTTTAATTACACCGGCCACATGCAGACTTATGTTGTCCCCGGCGGTGTAACTTCATTGAACATCACAGCTTCCGGTGCATCTGGTGGTGCGGGCGATGGCGGTTCTGGCGGCCTCGGTGGCACTACAACGGCTATTCTTAACGTAACTCCCGGCCAGACTATATACGTATTCGTTGGTGGCCAGGGTAACAACTCAATTGACGTTGGCGGCGGCGGAACTGCATTAGGATTCAACGGCGGCGGTACACTCGATAGTGCTGCTGCGATATCTGCGGGCGGCGGTGGCGGCTCTACCGATATTCGTATTGGTGGTACAGATCCTTTTAGCCGTGTACTCGTGGCCGGCGGCGGCGGCGGCGGCAGTTTACTGTTCTCCGGCGGTGCTGGTGGCGGCCTTACTGGCGTAGATGGCACTTCGTCCATAGCTCCGGCTAACGAAGCTGCTGGTGGAACTCAAAGCGCAGGCGGCGCAGGCGAAATTGGCAGCATTACCACAGGCAATGCCGGTGCATTTGGCATCGGTGGTGGTATCGACGCCCTTGGCGTTGGCGGCGGTGGCGGCGGCGGCTACTTTGGCGGTGGCGCCGGTAGTTCCGACGGTGGCAGCGGTGCTGGCGGTTCTTCTTATGCTAACTCTGGTGTGGCTTCCAGCCCGGTTTTTACACAAGGCGATCATACAGGTAATGGTGTTGTTACTATTACTCCTATCGTTACTACGCATTCTCCGGTCTTTACTCACGGTGGCTCTCAAAGCCTTATAGTTTGTCAGAATGCAGCGGCTACTCCTATTAACACTCAGCTCCAGATTATTGATTATGACTACGGCAATACAGAAACATGGACTGTCGTATCTCCAGCTTCAAACGGCACTGTAGCCGTTGGTCCTACTGCTTATTCTGATGGTGGCGTCCTTACTCCTACTTACTTTTCATACACTCCGGCTCCTGGCTACAACGGAACCGATGCATTCACAGTTCAGGTTTCTGACGGTACTTACTCTGCTGTAACAACTTTCAGTGTTGTTGTTAACTCTATTGCTCCTATCACCGGAACAACTTCGGTTTGCCAGGGATCTTATTCTATTTTAAGCAATGTTAACGCCGGCGGTGTTTGGAGCAGCAATATTCCAAGTGTTGCCAGCGTGACCTCGCTCGGCCAGGTTACCGGCAACGAAGCCAACAGTACTGCAACCATTTCTTACACTAACCCTTCCGGTTGCGTTGCTACAACTGTATTTACAGTTAACGCTAACCCTGCTGGCATCGTAGGCCCTAACTCAATTTGCCTTGGTTATTCCGCTGCTTATACAGAGTTCACTCCTGGTGGCATTTGGTCGGCACTTACCTCTAATGTTGCTGTTGATGGTTCAGGCAATGTTTCTACCTCAGCTGCGGGTGTTGGTTCTATCATGTATCAGCTGCCTTCTACCGGCTGCTTCGTGATGCACAGCATCAATGTTTCGGCTCCTCCTGCGGCTATTACTGGCCCGTCGGTTGTTTGTCTGGGTGCATCTGTATATTTAAGTGATGCTACTCCTGGTAGCGTAAGCTGGAAATCAAATGATACGTCTATCGCTAAGGTTACCGCTTCTGGTGTTGTGACCGGTGGACACTCAACAGGCACCACAACTATTACTTATACGATTACAAGTGGCTGCTATATCACAACTACGGTTACTACTTTACCTAATCCTCCTGCTATCACCGGTAATACGCCTGTTTGCGCTGGCTCTTCCTTTGTACTTTCCGATCCGGCTGGTGCAGGCTCATGGAGCAGCGCTAACCCAAGTGTTGCTGCTGCAGGCTCTGATGGTACTATCACTGGTGTTGCTGGTGGCTCAACTTACATTTATTACACAGACGGCAATGGTTGCAAAGCTAGCGTGCTGGCAACTGTTAATGCAATAAATCCGATTACTGGTTCACTAACTACCTGCCTCGGCTTGACAACCTTGCTCGCTGACGCTTCTACTGGCGGCACATGGAGCTCCGCAAGTGTTGGCGTGGCTACTGTAAGCACCACGGGTGCTGTTAACGGCGTAACCGTAGGTACTGCGGTTATCTCTTATAGGTTAGCTACTGGCTGTGTGCGCACGGCTACAGTTAATATTACCGCAGGTTTGCCTCCAATAACTGGCTCTACAGCTGTTTGCCTCGGTGCAACAACTGGCGCGGTTACCGATGCTACTACAGGTGGTACCTGGACAAGCAGCGCTCCATCGATCGCTAATGTAGGCATATACGGTGCTATCACTACGTCTAATCCGGGTGTTGTAACAATTACTTATTCTACTTCAACTTGCAAAACTACCGCTGCACTTACGGTTAATACAGTTCCTTCAAACATTGGAGGTGCTACCAAAGTATGTACTTCTTCTAGCATCACGCTCAGCGATTTCGTTGGCGGCGGAGCTTGGACAGGCACTAATGCCAGTGGTTCTATCGACGCATCGGGAGTTGTTTATGGGCTTACTCCGGGTACTATGGTGGTTACCTACACAATGCCAGCTACCGGATGTTTCAAAAACTATACTGTAACGATCAACAATACACCAACGCCAATTGGCGGTGTGCTTACTGTGTGTACAGGTGCTACTACCTTCCTGACTGATGCAACTAATCCTCCGCTGTCCTGGAGCAGTAACACAACCTCTGTAGCTACTATTACCAATTCCGGTGCGCTTACTGGCCATCTTGCAGGCAACACTACGATCACTTACACGCTTAACAATGGTTGTTACGCTACAGCAATTGCTACCGTAAGTACTTCACCGGCAGCTCCGGCTCCTATCACAGGTCCTTCTACAGTATCTCATGCTGGCCCTGGTATTACCCTTTCCGATGTTACAGTTGGCGGTACTTGGTCTAGCAGCAACCCTTCTATCCTTGCTGTTGATGGCACTGGCCACGTTACTGCATTGCTTTCTGCTGGCAGCTCGTATATTAATTACATAATTACCAATGCTGCTGGTTGCACTGCAACCGTTTCTAAGCTGGTTGGCGCAAATCCTGCTCCTGTAGCTCATGGCGGAACTACCGTTACAACTGTTGGATCAGTGATAAGCATAGCTGACCAGGTATCTGGTGGCGAATGGACTAGCAGTGATTACGGCGTGGCTACAGTAGATGCCAATGGCGTTGTAACTGCAACAGCTGCAGGCAATGTTACGATCACGCATACAACTACAGGCAACGACGGCGAAACTACAACTACGTTGACTCATGTTGCCGTGAACGCATCAGCTATTGAAGCAGCTTTGTTCCCTAATCCTAACAAGGGCACGTTTGCTGTTAAAGGTTCACTTGGTACAACTAAGGATGCTGCGGTTACTTACGAGATCAGCAACATGCTCGGCCAGGTTGTTTACACAAATAGCAACATAGCCACAGGCGGTGTTATCGATCAGCAGATTTCAATAGGTTCTTTTGCTAGCGGCATGTATATGCTGAACATAAAGAGCGGAAATGAAACCAAAGCGATTCACTTCGTTGTTGAATAATTGATGTTAATATTGAAAAGCAAGGGCTGGTGGACACACCGGCCCTTGCTTGTTTTATGCCAATTCGACGTCAACAATGTGCTATTCCGGTAGCCCCGCTCTTTAAGCGACCACCACATTAACGGCTTTGGCCAAAATTGTGCAAAAGGAGTGGTATTAATATTCAAAAAGGTATTAATCTGCTCTCCCGCTTTGCTTGCCCGCACCGGAAAAAGGTATGTTCGGCTTGGTGACATTGAAAACAGGACGGGGAAACTGAATCCCAAATATTGGGTAACAGATTGTCGTAACCCATTCTACTTCACCATCTCGTCTGTCTACCGACAGGCAGGTTTGGAGAGGGCCGGGGAGAGGCCTTAGTTGATATTGTTTATATACTTATAGGTTAACGCCTCCCCAAAGTCGGCCATTAATAGGTAAATATGACTGTTAATTAATCCTCACAGGGACACAATAACCCTAAAAGCGCTACCTTTGCGCCTCATTTTTAACCTTTCATGGATCGTAATCAACTTACAGGTTTTGCTCTTTTAGCCGCACTGCTCATCGGATATTTCTTTTATAATTCTCACGAGCAAAAGGTAATGATGGAACAGAAGAGGGTAGACTCCATTGCTCATGCCCTCGCTAATCCGCGCCCGAAGATCGACAGCAGCCTGGCAGTAAAAGCCGAAACAGCTCCTGCTGCCAATGACTCCGCCGCCGAGGCCCTTCGCAAAACCCAACCACCTGCATACTACGGAACCAAAGAAATAGTGACACTGGCAAATAAAAAACTGTCATTGCAGTTTTCCAGCAAGGGCGCATACCCGATCTCTGCTAACATTCTTCAGTATAAAACATACGATCAGAAACCGTTATATCTCTTCAATGGTGATGGTAACTACTTCAGCGCCATTTTACCCTTCGATAACGGTCGCTCCACTGCCGATCTTTACTTTGTGCCGGTAACCAAAGATGAACCAAACGGGGACAAAACAGTTGATTTTGTGGCAGACCTCGGCAACGGAAAGCGTGTTAACATCATGTACACCCTGCCTGCAGATGACTACATGATGCGGTGTAGCATATCACTCACGGGAATGCCCGCAACCGCCATCCCAATTACATTGCAGACTATGGGGCTGAAGACAGAAAAAGACATCTCCGTTGAGCGCGGCGGTGGTTCTGTCACCCAGGTCTATTATAAGAACAAGAATGGCGACGGCGATTATTTCTCACTGCGTCCGGAAGAAAAGACGCAGCATGACGATGGTACCTGCAATTGGGTAGGCTTCCGTAAACAGTACTTCAGTACCGCCCTTATATCAGATGATGGTTTTAGCCGCATGGACCTGAAGTTTGCCGCAAAGAACGACACCGCAAAAGCAGATTCCAATGTGGTCGCACAATATCAGGCAAAAATGGAATTACCGCTGAGGGCTGGCGGCACTGTCCAGACAGCAGCGCTGAAGTGGTATATCGGCCCGAACGATTTCAATACCCTGAAGTCCTATAAAATAGGCATGGAAGATATGGTGCCGCTTGGCTACGGTATCATGGCCTTTGTGAAGTATATAAACAGGTATGCCCTCATTCCTATTTTTTACTTCCTTGCCAGCTTTATCAGCAACTATGCCATCATCATTATGCTGATGACCATTTTCATCAGGCTCATACTTTCTTTCTTTACTTACAAAAGCTACCTCTCCAGTGCCAAGATGCGTGTGCTGAAGCCGGAACTGGATGCACTCCGTGCCAAAATAGGCGATGACCAGCAGAAGTTCAGCATGGAGCAAATGAAGCTCTACAAGTCAGCAGGGGTAAACCCCCTGGGTGGTTGTCTCCCAATGCTGTTCCAGTTACCCATTTTGCTGTCCATGTACTATATGTTCCCGTCGTTCATAGAGTTTAGGCAGCAGCATTTCCTCTGGTGCAACGACCTTTCCACTTACGACAGCATCTGCAACTTTGGTTTCGCCGTCCCCTTTTATGGCGATCACATAAGCCTCTTTACCCTGCTCATGACTGCGTCCAGCCTCTTCCTGGCCATCTATAACCGCAATATGACCCCGCAGGATCCAAACAACCCGATGATGAAGTACATGCCCTTCATCTTCCCGGTCATACTGATGGGCGTATTCAATAAGATGGCAGCGGCGCTTACTTTTTACTACACATTCAGTAACATATTGAGCATTGCCCAGCAATTCATCATCCAGAAATACTTTATCAACGAGAAGGCTATCCACGCCCAACTGCAGGAAAACAAGAATAAGCCGGTAACACCGTCCAAATGGTCGCAGCGGCTCGAAGAAATGCAAAAGCTACAGGCCGAGCGTGCCAAAACACCGCCCCGGATCAACAAGAAATGATAACTGGAATGCTCCCATACGGAATTCCAAAATCCAATATTCTTTATTGATGAATAAGGATGGGTTACACCTCCCTCCTGTTTTTAGGAGGGGCGAATGGATGAGGCATATGCCGAATCCATTCGGGGTGGTTGACTCACTCGGCACAATTCACCATTACGCTACTTATCGCCCCTTTCCAACTATTTGTTAATTGGCAATAAAAATTATGTTTAAATTTGTTTGTTATTGTTTGGTTAATTGAAAATAGTGTCCTACTTTTGTGTAAGCAAAGGATAAGAACGACAGACGATATTAAGATTTTCATTTCGATTAGGGGTAATTAAGGTTCTTCGCTTTCTAGCCAGGACTGAAATGGACAAAAGGGCGCTTATGGCGCTCTTTTTTTATGGGACGATCACGTTGTGCCACACTTCCAAAGTGTGGCACACCGTGGTTTAGCAAACCCACAATAACACAAGGTCAGTGAATCGGGTTAATCACGATTAATCTGAGGTTCAGACGACAAAATACATCTTCAGCATCCCCTTATGCTTCGCCTCAATCTCACCTCTATATTCGCACGAAAACTTGTCCTTCACCAGTTCATAAGTAGTGCCACTGATATTTACCTTGCCCACTTCTCCGCTGCTTTCCATACGGCTGGCAGTGTTCACCGTATCACCCCATATATCATACTGGAATTTCTTTACGCCCACTATGCCCGCTACCACCGGGCCAGAGTGTATGCCTATGCGTATCTCAAAGTATAGCGCTCCGGCTGCTTCTTTCTTTGCTTTATGCGCTGCCATGTATTGCTGTATCTCCAGGGCTGCACTCACCACATCTTCCGGGTGCGTCTTATTAGCCGTGGGCAGCCCGCCTGCAGCCATATAGCTATCGCCGATGGTCTTTATCTTTTCTACACTATACTTCTGCATAATGTGGTCAAAGGCAGAGAAGCACTCATTGATCTCTGCAACAAGCGCCTTAGGTGTTAGCTTTTCTGACAATTGCGTGAATCCCTTGAAGTCCGTAAATAGTACAGTTACTTCATCGATCATCTTTGCCTCGGTGCTTCCTTTTGCTTTCAGCTCTTCTGCTACCTGGGCGGGAAGGATGTTTAGGAGCAGTTCATCGCTTTTCTTTCTTTCGCTTACAGCTATTTTCTTTTGTTTTTCCGACTTGCCGCGCTCCCTTATAATGAAAAACGAAAAACCTGCAAGTAGCAATATGCCTCCCAGGCCCATGTAGGTATAGCTCTTTTGCTTTTCCAGTTTCAGCGCCTCCGTTTTTTGTTGCTTCAGTGTTACCAGGCTATCCACAAGGCGCTTGCGCTGGTAGTCGCTCTCCATGCCTATACTCGCTATTCTTTTTTGCTTTTCTCGGGAGAAAACGCTGTCGCTTATGGCCATGTAGTGCTCAAAACATTGCAGCGAATTAACTGCATCACCCTTTAATTTATAACATTGAGCAAGCTGTTTATAAGAATCCTGTCTCCAGGTCAGGTCTGCAATTTCTTCACTCGCGCCGATACTCCGTTTTAAATAGCTGATGGCGTTGTTCAAGTCGCGGCGGTTGGGCATTTTGCTGTGAACTGATCTTTTATACATTTCCAGGTAGCAACACCCTATATTACTCATGTCTACCATCAGCCCGAATTTGTTAGGAAGTTTTTCTTCGCAGCGCAGGGCTTTAAAACCATATTCTAATGCTTTATCAAGATTACCAAGCACTGTGTTAAGATTGCAAAGATGACTAAAGGAACGTCGTATGCCCTCCTCATTCTTTAGTTCTTCATTTACTGCCAGTTCTTTCAGCGCATAGGCCATTGCCTGGCGGTTGTCGCCAAGATTGCCGTAGATCAAAGACAACTGGCCTATTTCAGTGGCCTGATCTACCTTACGCCCGTCTTCCTCATCCATTTTTAATGCACGTAAGCTATATTTCAGTGCTGTAACATTGTCATCCTGGAAACGATAAATAACAGAAATGTATCCGCAGGCCATAGCTGAATGCACCGTATCGTTTTCAGATTCGTATATCTTCAGGGATATAAGTTCGTGATCCAGCGCATTTGCAAAATCCGATTTGGCAAAATAATTTGTTCCGGTTATCAGATTTGCCATGGCTATCCCCTTATTGAATTTCAGCTTTTCAGCCAGGGTTATGGCTTCAAGGCCCAATTTTATCCCATCATCCGCATCAGTGTCATTAATATAATAGACTCTCGATATCGCGGTAAGGATATTCACTCTGTTCGTATCTTCTTTTGCACTGGCCAGCTCATGCAGCAGGGAATCCACTGTCGCACGCACATGTTTTTGGCCATACATAGCGTCACAGCTAAAAAGCGAAAACAACAAGCATACAAAATTCACAAACACCTTCATGCAGGCATATTTTACAACAAATTACTCATTCACCTTAATTTTCAAATCGTTAAATGCAGGCATAACACCCACTTAACTATAAATAAAAGCGAAGACACATCAACAGCGATCACATTAATCACCCTAATCATCATTAATCATAGTTCAGACGTTAAATTTTACATCATGTCCAGCCCTCGTTACATCATGTAGCGAAAAACGCACATCATAAAAACTCGATTTTTATTTCCCAAAAACCCATCCGAAATTTGTGCCAAAAAGCTATTTTTTGAGTCTCGCGTAGTCGTAAAAAAATCGCACACTCGCGCTTGGCGACCCTTAAAAACAAAAGAACCGGATCCTCTTTGCGCCCTTTGCGAAAAACTTTGCGCTCTTTGCGTGAACCTTCACGCTCCTAAATCCTATCAAAATCATGGAAACACAAAACAAACAACAGCTCGCAAAAGACCTCTATCTCCAGGCCGACAAAACACAAACCGAGATCGCAGACATTCTGGACGTAAACCGCAAAACCATCTACCTCTGGTGCAAAAAAGGTAAATGGGAAGAAACAAAGATTGCCATCCGCCAGGCGCCCGGTGCTATCCTGCAAACGTTATACAACCATATTGGTGAGGTCAATAAAAAGATCGCAGGCCGCGAAGACCATTGTCCCACCATACAGGAAGTGGACATGCTCGGCAAACTATTGCGGATGACCAAAGGCCTCGCGAAGAAAAATACAGGTTTTTACATTGAGGCATTTGAAGAATTGTCATTCTTCATCGGGACTGACGACAAGCCCTTTATGGATAAATACACAAAGCATGTATCGGAATTTGTCCAGGGCACTTTTGGAGATCAGCTTGAGTGGCCTGGCTATAGGGAGGCACACGAAAATCTCACCACCATTAGGGAGAACCTGGCGAAGCAGGCAAATATGTTTCCGGAAGATTTAGCGCAGCAAGAATTGGAGGTGGATGCGTTAGCAGAACAGGACGGGGCAACTGCCCCAACAGAACAACTAACGGGTAAAAATGGGGCATCGGTGGCCGTTTCGTTAGATCCATCAAAACCCGCTACAGCAAATACTTCCCGCGATGAAATAATCGAAGGTCAATGCCCCATATTGGAAATAAAAAAATTAGAAAATAATGGGACATCCGTCGGGGCAATCCCTTGTGGTTGCCCTGCCTTTGGAAATTCGGCAAGCCCTGCCGCACCTCTGCCGACTGCCCCTGCACGCCCTGCTCCCTTCCGCGAAGGCAACATCATTTGGATTAACCATCCCAAAGACCTTGATGGCTACGAAAAGCACCTGAAAATGTCCGACTCCATCCGTTACTACCCAGACATGGATCCGAGCCGCATTTACAATAAGGCCAAATAATGATGATCGGCTATAATTTTGTCAAAAGCTAGATTGTAATATTCTTGGTGAGCCCCGCCAATTATCATGTGATTACATAACTCATTCGACCTCACCCTCACCTTTGGGGGAGGGCTGGGGAGAGGCTTTTTACCGCCTCATAAAAATGCTCATGCGCATCCGCATTGGTATCCAGGTACAGGAACGGCTCTACCAGTTCCAGCTCCATAAGAATAAACTCCCCATTGCAGATGATGCCATCCACCCGGGCATACAGGGCGCCTTGGGCAAAACGGGCAACGTAGTCAGCGGCGCTGGCGATGTGAGTAGGGTGGGGTGTAGCTGGGGTAATACTCCCGCCATGATAATGCTGTACCCTGAAATCGCCGCCTCCCGGCATTTTTAGCACACAATGGCTGTACTTACCATTGAAAAACATTAATGCCCATTCGCCGTCAAATATCT
Source organism: uncultured Bacteroidota bacterium (assembly GCA_903905065.1). Lineage (GTDB taxonomy): Bacteria > Bacteroidota > Bacteroidia > Chitinophagales > Chitinophagaceae > Nemorincola. Next base: position 32,760 of record CAIVEW010000012.1, read on the forward strand.
CGTGCATGAAGGGCTGCGCGAAATAACTTTCATGCTCCATAAGGCGGTGTATAGCGGGCTGCGAACTGATCACATCGTGCAGGCTCACCTGCGCCACGTTCTTGGCGCCTGCGCTGATACATGGCTTTATGATCAGCTTATCTGTTCCCAACTGCTCAAAAACGGGCAACAGCTCGGGCTTGCTGCCCTTGTCAAAAAAAACAGAAGGTATCACCTTCAGGCCGGCTGCCGAAATATCTGCCAGGTAGTGTTTGTCGCTGTTCCACCTTACCGTGTCCACTGGGTTCAGCAGCTTTACATTTAGCCTCTGTAGCGTGTCCAGCCATTCATAAAACGCATCTATCTGCTCATGATAATCCCATGGCGATTTCAGTATGGCAACTTCATATTGGCTCCAATCAATAGCAGGGTCGTTCCATATACAACGATTGACGTCGAGGCCCTTATTTAGCAAGTAATCCAGTAGAATGGATTCCTCATCCACATAACCCTCAGAATATTTTTCGTAATTATCGCAGCTTATATAGGCAACCTTCATTGATTATCTCTTATTTAGATCAGGTGCCAAAAATAGTGTTTTCTTTAGGTTCCGTAAGTCTCGATGCTCACCTGATCAATAGGGATTACGAACCTGACGCAAATCAGCACAGGATGGCAACAACAGCCATTTATTTTTGCGACCTTTGTTAGATACTATGTTGCATTACATCTTCGTTCTCATTGCCGCATTTCTTGTTGACCTCGTACCCTTTATTGGCCCTCCGGCCTGGACAGTGATGGTCTTTTTTCAGATGAAGTACGGCCTCAATATCTGGATGGTGCTGGTGGTTGGCGTGTTGGGCTCAACATTTGGCAGGTACGTGCTGAGCCGGTACATTCCATTGCTGTCTGCAAAGGTCATCACCGAAAAGAAAAATGCGGATATTCAGTTCATTGGCCGGAAATTGGCAAACAGCGGATGGGAGGTGCAGATGTTTGTAGTATTGTATACACTGATGCCGCTGCCTTCCACGCCTTTATTTACTGCCGCCGGCATGGCTAAGATAAAGCCTATGCACATTATCCCGGCGTTCATCGTGGGCAAATTCACGAGCGATATGCTCATGGTACTCTCCGGAAGTTACATGGTCAAAAATGCATCAGCTATCGCGAAAGGACTTGTGTCCTGGGAAACCATTTCCGGTACTGCGCTCGGCATAATTCTCGTCTGCGTGTTTCTGTTTATCGATTGGCACGCACTGCTGCAACGCCGGAAATTCAGGCTGAGATTCAATATCTGGAGGTAACCTGTAATTACCGGAAGTTGGCCGTGGAGTTGCCGGCGACCCTTGGGGGGCTCACTTCAGGCAACGGTTGCGACGGCGGCGGTACTTCACCCGGTGTTATCTCAGGAGGCCTTGCCGGCTCTGATGGTTCTGTCGGTGTGTTAGGCGGCATTTCCGGAAGATGCGGTTCCTGTTCGGGTGTTGGCTTTGTATTTTTCATATTATTTATGTGCTATAAAAATGGGTAGTTTATGATCTTGTATGACCTCGGTAATAAAACTCTTTTTAAAAAATTCCGATAACATAGTACGTCCGTAGGCACCCGTGACCAATATGGAATGGCCATTGTCTGCCAGCCAGGTATTGAAGAACTTTTTCTGCTCCAGTTCTAGCTTACTGATACTGATGTCTTTGAAATGACAGGCTGTAAGTTCTTTTATATACCCTTCCTCCGGTACTGGTTTGTTCGTGGTTGTAGCCGATACGAGTACGGTTTTAAGGCTCGTTAGTTCGGGAAGCAAATACGCAAACTGTTTGATTGCAAAAACGGAGGATTCACTGCCATCATAGGCGAGTATGACATTGTTCGGGAAATGATAGTGTTCGGGCACTAGCACTACGGGGCATTCGGCCTTGTGCAGAGCATTTTCGATGTAGTCCTCTTGTGTATCTTTACCAAGGTTTTCATAAAAGAGTTCACTGCTTAGCACAAGCAAGTCGGCAAACCTGGATTCGTCCTTTACTTCAGAAATTACATGGCGGTCCAGGTCCGGGTGCAAATGGTATTTTATCCCATACTTTTCGCATTCAGACTTGAAACGGCGGATGTTTTCCAATACAATGCCCGTGTCTTCGTAAGCGATGTCGGTATAGTATATCGGCCCGCTCAGGCCACCAAGAGAATACAGTAGTTCTGCATAGTCAACTACGGGTAAAAAGACACCGGTTACCACTATGGGCGCTTTTTCATTTAGCCGGCGGACAAATGCAAATGCTCCTTCAGAAAAATGATGGCCGTCGAAAACAACAATTACCTTTTTCATTTTTTATTTTTTAGCAGTTAGGAATAAATGATACACATCGTTATAATAGGTGACGACTCCGGTATGTTCGTCAGCCGTAGAGTAGATTACAAATACAGGCACCGGTTTTTCCAATGGGATATTGACAGGTTTCTCGTCTCTGATGCATGAGTCCAGGAAAGCCCGGTCCAGCTTGCCATTGAGTAGCATACTACCCAGATCTTCGGCTTGCTCAACACGTATACAGCCGTGGCTTCTGAAACGGTAATCTGACTTGAATATGCCTTTCTCATTGGTGTCGTGCAAGTAAACGCCAAAGGGCGAAGTCAGATCAAATTTTATGATGCCCAGGGAATTGTCGCAGCCTGTTGATTGCCGCAGGCGGTAAGGGAAGTAGGTCTTAGTAAACGAATGCCAGTTCAGCGAAATAGGATCAACTATGTTCCCTTTACTGTCGAGTACCTGCATGTTTTCTTTGTCTATGAGCGCAAGTGATTTTTTATATTTCGGCACAAGTTCCTTTAATGCAATGTCCGTAGGTACATTCCAGTATGGGTAGAGGATGATCTGTCGGCAAGAAGCATCAAAGCGTGGCGTCCTTTTCGAGGGCTTTCCAACGATCATTTTCGAGAACAGCTTTTCCGTATCATGCTCGTAGTACTTCAGTGTTGCGGAGGGTATATTGACAACTATGAACCGCTGAAAATCGAAATGATGCATCCACCTGTAGAAGTTCATGGCGATGGCAACTTTGCTTGTCTTTGCAACATCGTTCTTAAGGATCTGCGTTTTAATTTCGTTCTTATAAACAAGGTATTCCGGGCTCGCTGGCTCCAGTGAATTGAGAAAGCCAAGGAGCTGGCCGGGTGTTGAAAGCCTGGCCAGGGTAGACACTAATTGGTCGTTGTCCTTAGACGCGAATTTTTCAGACCATTCGTCGTACTTCATCCAACTGCCGGTGCCGCGGCCCTGGAATAAGTCCTTGCAATAAGCTATAGCGGCGTCGGTAAATAACATATCCAGCTTTGTCAAACTGAGGCTGTCGCCTGCCTTCGTCTGCCAGGTCGCACTCACGGTGATCAGGTCATCGTACCGGTAGTCGTGTTTATCAAGGCTGGAATAAGCGGCGCTGTCAAGCTTTTGCAGCAATATTGCACGCATCTCGCCGGCCTGGGCAGATGGTAAAAGCCAAAACAGCCGTTGATGACATGCTGCATAAAAATTATCGACGAGTGCGGGGTAATACAGAGCCGCATCCCCGGGACTATAGGCAAAAGTTTTGGCGTTAAAAAGCATGCCAGGAATGAGCCAGGTTATAAGCGATATTTGATGCAGCGTCTTCATGGGTGAATTATGGTTACCTGGCTACCAGGCCGCCGTCTATTACCAGTTCAGCACCCGTCGTGTACGTCGACTCATCCGAAGCGAGATACAAAGCGCCGTAGGCTATTTCCATAGCATTGCCGATCCTGCCAAGCGGACACATAGCTTTCATCATTTCTTTGCCGGCATCGGTAGATACCATATCCTCTGTCATCGGTGTTAGTACTCCGCCCGGATGAATGGAATTAACGCGTATTTTAAAAGGAGCCAGTTCTACGGCCATGTCTTTGGTCAGTAAGCGTAAACCACCCTTTGATGCGGTATAAGCCGGGCCGTTGCCGCCTACCAGTCCCGCAATTGAGGATATATTGACAATAGATCCTGCTCCGTTCTTTTTCATGTAAGGAATACAAGCTTTCGCCCCCAGGAATGGGCCGGTAAGATTTATGGCAATTACCTTATCCCACAGTTCTTTCGAAGTTTGCTCAGTTGTAGAGTAGCCTGGATAAATGCCCGCATTATTGATCAGGATATCAACTCGGCCAAAGGCAGCGAGGGTTTTGTCAACTACCCGCTGCCAATCCTCCGCCGATGTTACGTCGTGCTTGCAGTAGTCTATGGACAACCCCGATTTCATTGCGTCTGCAACCCATGAGGCAAGCTTTTCGCCCTGGATATCTGTTGCCATTACCTTTGCACCGTGTTCTGCAAATAGCTTTGCTTCAGCAGCACCCATACCGCCCGCAGCGCCTGTTATTATTGCCACTTTGTTTTGTAACCTTTTCATGACTTTGTTGTTTATGATTTTATGATAAAGCAAAACTAGGCTTGCATAGCCGTGATCCCGCTGACAGCGGTCATATCGAAAAATGAGAGTGATCACCCCTTAGATATAACTACCGAAGCACTGCTGTAAGACGATGGTCAGCAAGGCCGATATTATCCGCTCGATTCAGCAGTGTTAACTCATTCCCCCGGACTTAACCATTTGTCCAAACCGTTCATAATAGGCCTTGTCGAGCATTTCGCGGTGCTGCGGATGTGCGATGCTGATCAGCAGTTTGGCGCGCTGGTCCATGTTTTTGCCATAGAGGTTTACAACACCGTATTCTGTTGCTACATAGTGAACGTGCCCCCGGGTAGTCACAACTCCCGCACCTTGTTTCAGAAACGGGACGATCCGGGAAATGCCGTTTTTGGTGGTAGAAGGCATCCCTATTACTGGTTTTCCCCCTTCTGACAACGATGCGCCGCGCATGAAATCCATCTGGCCGCCGATCCCGGAATATTGGTAAGCGCCTATTGAGTCTGCGCAGATCTGGCCGGTAAGGTCTATTTCTATTGCGCTGTTAATAGCTACGGCCTTGGGGTTTCTGCGGATGATATCCGAGTCGTTGACGAAGGCAACATCCATGCAGTTTACATCTGGATTGTTGTCTACAAAGTCGTAGATCTTTTTTGTACCGAGTATGAACGTGCTGACTATTTTGCCTCGCTGAATCGTTTTGTGTTCGTTGGTTATGACACCCTTTTCTACAAGTGGAAGAATGCCGTCGGAGAACATTTCCGAATGTATTCCAAGTCCTTTGTGATTTACGAGGCATTTCAGCACGGCATCGGGCACGGCGCCCACGCCCATTTGCAGTGTGGCGCCATCGTCTATTAGTCCGGCTATATGTGCGCCTATCCCGTCCGTGACATCGTCCGTTTTTGAGGCGTAGTCTACTTCTATCAGTTCGCTCTCCTGCCATACTGCGGCGGCAAAAGAGGAGATTGGGATAATGCCATCGCCCAGCACGCGTGGCATTTTTGAGTTTATTTGCGCAATAACGGTGCGCGCATTACGCACGGCGCTCAGTGCTGCATCCACGGAGGTCCCCAGGCTACAGTATCCATGTTTGTCAGGTGGTGATACCTGTATCAACGCCACATCTATCGGGAGTATTTTTTTATCGAATAGCTGGGGTATCTCGCTAAGAAATACGGGGATGTACCCGCCGTATTCGCTGTTGGCCCAATCCCTTACATTACCCGATACGAACAGGGAATTTAAGTAGAAGCTTTCCAGCACTTTGGGGTGGTTCCAGTCTATGTTGCCATAGGTGCTGATCGATGTGAGTTCAACATCGCTTATGGTGCCTGCCCTTGCCAGCAAGGCGTTAATAAGAATGACAGGGGTAGCAGCGCTTCCGTGAATAAATACACGGTCTCCGCTTTTTACAAGCATTACCGCTTCCTCTGCCGTTGTATAATTAAGTGCCATAATCTTCATTATTTAATGGTGATTGATCTAGGGGATAATGAGTACCGGTTTGGAGCTGTTTAGCAGCAGGTGATTTGCCACTGCGCCAAGTCTTCTGTTGCCCAGCAGATTTTTACTATGGTTGCCGATAACCAAAAGGTCATAGTCCATGTGTGAAAGAATGTCGTCTATTTTTCCTCTCGGGATACCATGATCTTCGATATAGCGTATGTCTTTTCCCAGATACTGAATGGCGAGGTTTTTAAGTTCGCTGCTGTCGTTTTCCAGGTCTTCATTGAGCTGTGGTTCGAAACCTGTACCTCCGGTAAATAATGCGTCATTGGTAATATGGATCACTGTTATTTTAGGGGCCTTAATTTCCTTTAATAGATTTTGCGATGCAACCAAAACCTGTTTGGCGTTGGAGGAATAGTCAAGGCAGAGAACGATTTGCATAGTATGATTTTTATTCAAAAGTAGCCTGCGGCCTCACCCTCAGCCATGATGAGGATTTGCCTTAAAACTGATTGTTGTCATAATATGAGATGGCCCCGCTGGATACTTTTGATGAAATTATTAATGCGTCTTTTTTGAGCTAATGGCCACTGAACAAAATACCAAAACTGTTTTCTCCAAGGGGCTGGATGAGTTTTTCTCCGGGATGGCTGAGCTGGCTCAATTCTCCGTCAACGTATTCCGGGAAGGGATCAGGCCGCCGTATGAGTTCAAAGAGGTAATGAATCAATGTTATGAGATAGGGATAAAGTCGTTTGTACTGGTGGGGGTTACTGCATTTATCCTTGGGTTAGTGCTCGTGATGCAGTCCAGGCCTACAATGATCGAGTTTGGCGCGGGTTCTTATTTGCCAGCGATGTCTTCTATTTCTATTGTTCGGGAGATCGGCCCGCTGGTTACTGCGCTGATCTGCGCTGGCAAAATAGGCTCAGGGATAAGCGCGGAACTCGGCTCGATGAAGGTGACGGAACAAATAGATGCCATGGAAGTATCCGGCACTAATCCCTTCAAGTACCTGGTGGCAACCAGGATTTTGGCTACAACGCTTATGATACCGATACTTACTGTTTATGCTGATTTTATATCGCTCATAGGTGCATTTACAGGGTCCAATATCAAGGATGATGTGAATGTTCGTTTCTATTTCAACCGCGTGTTTGAAGCGCTGCATTACACGGATGTCATTCCTTCGTTTACAAAGACCTTCTTTTTCGGGTTTACTATCGGCTTGGTGGGTTGTACAAAAGGCTACAACTCAAAAAAAGGCACTGAGGGCGTGGGCAAGGCCGCAAATATATCGGTTGTTGTATCTATGGTCGGGGTTATCATTATCGATATGGTTGTCACTCAAATAACGTCAATGCTCGGTTATTTATGATGGATGCGATACCACATATCGTACCTGAAAGGCAAGTTGAGCCACCGGCAATAGAGATATCTCATTTGCAAAAGGCGTTCGGGAGCAAGGTAGTGCTCAGCGATTTCAACCTGACCATCAATAATGGGGAGACTGTGGTGGTGATGGGGAAGTCGGGAATTGGGAAGACAATATTGATAAAGTGTATTATAGGCCTCATAAAGCCTGACGGCGGCAAGATGCTCGTGTTTGGCAAAGACATTTCCAAACTTGATCATCGCGAACTGGATGACCTCCGCATGCGCATCGGGTTCGTTTTCCAAAGTAGTGCCTTGTACGACTCTATGACGGTTCGGGAGAACCTTGAGTTTCCCCTCAGGCGCGATCGGCGCAAAAGGATCACGGAGAATATTGACGACCTTGTGAGAGAAGCCTTAAGAAATGTGGGGCTGGAAAATGCCATCGACCTTATGCCTTCAGAATTGTCCGGTGGTATGAGGAAGCGTATCGGCATCGCAAGGGGCCTTATACTGAAGCCCGAGATCGTGCTCTATGATGAGCCTACTACAGGATTGGATCCCATTACTTCGGAAGAAATAACCCAGCTGATCTTAAGCTTGCAGCAAAAATATAAGACCACGTCCATCATTATTACCCATGACGTGGATCTGGCAAGGGAGGCCGCCAATCGTATCGTGTTTTTGGCCAAAGGCGTGGCATATGTGCAGGGTACTTACGACGAGCTGATTCACAATGAGGACCCGGAAATAAAGCATTTTTTCAAACGATAATCTATTAAAGATGGACAAAGCATTAAGGAAAAATATTTTGCTCGGTTTTTTTGTGCTTGTGGGTATGATCCTGTTTATAGCCGGGATATTCCTCGTGGGTTCAAAGAATGAAATGTTTAGCAAGACATTTCCGGTATCTGCAAAGTTTACGAATGCTACGGGGCTCAAACCCGGCAGTAATATTCGCTATAACGGCGTTAAAGTGGGTATCGTAAAATCGGTGGAGCTGATCAATGATACAGTTGTGCAGGTAGATATGCAGATCGAGGAGAGCAAGCGACACTTTATTCTCTCCACGGCCGTAGCAGCAATAGCCTCCGACGGGCTGATGGGGGATAAGATCGTGAATATTTCTGCCGGCAAAGGCGTGGGCGTCGAGGTGCACAATGGTGATCTTTTGCAGGCAAACAATCCACTAAATACGGACAAGGTATTGCTGACATTAAGCCAATCGAACGAGAACATAAGAATTATCACAGAAAATCTGAAGACGCTGACAACAGATATAAACTCAAATAACGGGCCCGTGCAGTTGCTGTATAAAGACGGGGCTATGGCGCAGAATCTAAAGCAGTCATTTGGTAACCTGGATGCTATTACCAACAAGGTATTGGATGTGAGTTCCTCTTTGAAGGACATCACTTCGCAAATACAGCACGGCAACGGCGCGCTGGGCACATTAATTAATGACACATCTTTATCGAGGAACCTCTCCTATACTATGTCGAAGCTAAAAGAAACTTCAGATGCGTTGAATACAGCGTCTGGTAAACTGTCCGAAACTATAGATCATGCGAACACCGGAAAAGGAACATTGAATATGTTACTGACTGATACCGCTTTTTCTGCGACAGTGCAGCAGAGTATGACCAACATAAAGAGCGCGTCAAAGGGACTGGATGAGGATATGGAAGCGTTGAAACACAACTTTCTTACCAAGGGCTATTTTCGTAAACAGGCGAAGAAGGAGCGGAAAGAAGCGAAGTGAAAAGGTGAATGATGTTAGTGTTGAAACGAAAGGGATCTGGCGCGATTAATTCGGATATTATAACTGTAAATTGCTGCAGCTCATTGGTTAGTGCAGTTTCGGAATGTCTAGCGTTGCCATGACCTTGTCTATATAATCCAGGCTTTTGATGGAGTTGCCTTTCCGGTAGAGAAAGAAGAATTGAATCTCTTTCTTGCGCTGGTGAATAAAGTAGATCAGACATCTGTCAAACTGTGGGAGATACGCTCTTGTCTCAATGTGGAGGACAACAGCATGATCTGGATAATATTGCGATCGCCGACACTCCACCAATTTCAATGTTGAGTCTTCCTGCAACTTCTGTAGTTGGTCCTCAAGACCTTTCCTGGAACAATCAAGGTAGCTATTTACATCCTTAAAGGTCGTTTCCCTTGCACTAACCATTAGTGCCAGTTCCGATGCCGTGTCAATATATATCAGGAAGGTGTCATTGTCATTCTCTGTTTGAAATAGTCCCGCTGGAAGCATTAGCTCATAGTTCAGTGGCTTATTAATTACTTTTTGCTGAGCAAAGGAATAAGTTGCAACGCCTGTCAACATCAACAGCAGGGTCGTTCTTATGAAGGTTGGAAGACTTTTCAAGTAAATCGTAGTTAAACAATTGCTGGCAAAGATAATCGTATCCTGGTGATCAATGAATGACCGTCGTCAGTCCCGCGAATGATGTTTACTTACTATCAATTCGATGAAAGTCACCTTTGAAAGTGATGTCGATCATGAATTGAGCGATTGTCTTCAGGTACTTTTGAAAATTCTAAAACTGATTATAATGAAAAGGATATTGACATTGTTTTTTATAGCGTTGTTGCCGGCAAGTTTGACGCCTAATAGGGTAAAAGCGCAAGGGGATGTATATGTATCCTACCAGACGTTTTACGACGAACTATCGCCATATGGGCAATGGATCAGTGATCCGCAATATGGCTATGTCTGGGTACCGAATCTTGACGATGACTTCCGTCCGTATTTTACGGGCGGGCACTGGGTACTGACCGAATATGGCAATACGTGGTACTCAGAGTATTCCTGGGGTTGGGCGTGTTTTCATTACGGGCGTTGGGTCTATAATGACTATTATGGATGGGTGTGGGTTCCCGGTTATGAATGGGGGCCGGGATGGGTAGCGTGGACATGGGGTGATGGGTTTTGCGGATGGGCGCCTTTGTATCCCGGGATCATCTGGGCTGGGGTAGGGTATACCTGTCCCGATGACTGGTGGGTTTTTATGCATCCTCGTCACTTATACAAGCCGCGTTATTTAAACCATTGGCGCACAGACTTTATACATGGCCCGCAGCACACCCATACCATACTGCAACGTTCTCATTTTGTAACAAACACCTATGAGGGTAATGGTTTAAAATATTTTGCCGGGCCGCGGGCTGAAGATGTATCGAAGGCCACCCACCAGCCGGTGCCGGTGTACCACCTCGAAAATGTTTCGGGCAAGGCTGCTGACCACATTAGCGGTAATGTATTGAGCAGCTATCATCCTGCCAGGATCGAGCAAACAAATAAAGATGGTAATAGCCCGGTGCCTACCCATGTGATGCCTGCATCACGTCCTGTGGGCAGGCCGGAAAATGTGCGGACAAACTGGGATCAACCCCGCCCTTTTAAAACAGAGATCCAGAAAGAGAATCCGGGCTGGAACAGGCCGTTTATCCGTAACTCACCGCCTTATGAGCCTGCTGAGCCTGTCCGTGAAAGGCCTGTTGCTCCGGCCCGCCAGCCGGAGTACCACAATCCACCAGTGAGGAGTAATCCTCCGACGCGTGCACCATCGCCCGCACCCGCACCAAGACACAGATAGTTTCAGCATCAGGATGTTAACAACGGGCGAATAAAAAAACCTTTGGCCGCATACTAAATAATCTAATTTTGCATTAGTATCTTATAGATGAATAAAAGGTTTTCTTTACTGGGCCGCGTTTCGGTTGCATTTTTTCTTCTTAGCAGCGTTTTTGTTTCTATGGTACCACCCGTGGCGCCGGGAGCAAAACAACGAGGAAATATCACTTCATTTATCAGATCGTTGCAATCTGCGCCTGTTTACTCCCTCACCTGCAAGAAGTCTGCTGCCGGTAACGGCCACATCAAGGTGAGGTACATGGGTGGTGATTGTAGTTATGATCCGTTTTTTTTGATTGGCAACCGCCTTGTTTCCTATAGCGGGTTTCACACAGCTGGTAACCCGGTTTCGTATGTCTTGCTACAGCGGCACTTTTCATTTAAATTAAGAGGGCCGCCGGTTGATGTATAATATTAGCGGCGATAGTCAGATTTAACATTTCAAACAAAAATTACAAGGATCATTTTCTATACTTTTGCACACTTAAAAAAAACAAAATGAAATTTAAACACGTAGTGTTATTCGCAGTCGCGGGCCTTTGTATGGTTTCCTGCGTATCTTCTAAAAAACTAAAAGAGGAAAAAGCGAAAAATGCCAAACTGGATAGCGCGTATAGCCAGGAAAAGAAGTGGTATGCCGATTGCATGGACTCTTCACGTCTTTACCATGCTATGATAGGTGTGTTGCGCGACCGCCTCAACGACCAGAAAGCTACTAATGAACAAATGGTGAACCATATGAAAGACCTTTCGGTGCTTTCCGGTTCGCAATCCGAAAGCATTAATAAGTTCCTCGAGACCATGGGCGCAAAAGATGCTTATATTAAGGATATGCAGGCTGCCCTGGCCCGTAAAGATTCGATGAACATGGCCCTGATGATGAATCTGAAAGGCGCCATTGGCAATATGGATGACAAAGACATAAACATCAAGATTGACAAGGGCGTGGTGTATGTGGACATTTCCGATAAAATGCTCTTCAAAAGCGGGAAGTATGAAGTAAATACAAAGGCTAAGGAAGTGCTGGGCAAAGTAGCGAAAGTATTGCTTGCTCACCCGGAAATAGACTTTATGGTAGAAGGACATACGGACTCAATAGCGTTCAAAGAGGGGCTACTGGTGGATAACTGGGACCTGAGTGCAAAACGCGCAACATCGGTAATACGCATATTACAGAAAGAATACGGTATACCCGCAGGGCGTATGACTGCTGCCGGCAGGGGACAGTACAAGCCCCTTATGTCGAATGACACAGAAGAAGGCCGCGCCGCCAACCGCAGAACCCGGATAGTAATACTGCCTGCCCTCGATCAGTTCTTTGACCTGATGGAAAAACCGAAACAATAATTTTCCGCGAAAAAGAATAAAGAAGCCCTGCAGGAACCAACTGCAGGGCTTCGTCTTTGACATTTATACCATTTACTATCAGATAGGGCCAGGTTCGTAGCCGGGCGAATTACTCGCCCGCTTATATATTTAGCTATCCAGCAGTTTGTTTATTATTACAAGCGTGGTCAATAAAGGAGAAAGATACTAATTGTTGTTGCATATATGCGGGAAAGATGTGTGTAAATTATAAACAGCAAACATTATGCCAAGTTTCAATGCAATGAAAATAATATGGGTGTGATGATATAAATTACTGCACAAACGGATCTACAAACCGCCGGTCATAGATGAAGCTTTTATCAGTAAGAGTAAGCAGAAAGGTGAGGAGGTACTTTTTGTCCTGTTCGGTTAGCGTACCGATCTCGTACATTTCTTTTGTAGCAAGCGGTGTGAAGTTTTGCGGTGAGCCATAATGGTCTAATACGTTCTTCAGTTTCCTGAACCGGCCGTCGTGCATGTAGGGGTAGGTCATTTCTATGTTGCGCAGGCTGGGCACCAGGAATTTATAGTCATCAAACTGGTCGCCGGTGATCGCGCTTCGTCCTTTGTCTTTTAGCGCGGTGTCTGGCTTCAGGCCATTGTTCCGGTAAGTGTTGTCGGTAAATAAGGGTTCTTCGTGGCAGGAGGCACATTTCTCCCGAAATATCTCCAGGCCATTTAGCTCAGCCATTGAAAAGGTATCTTCTCCCCTCATGAACTTGTCATAGCGCGAATTTGCAGAGATCATCAACCCCGTGAATTGAGCAAGGGATTTCAGTATCTTTTCAGAAGTAATCGATGTATCGCCGAAAGCCGCCCGGAATTCTTCAATGTACTGTTTATTGTGCTTTAGTTTTTCGATCACATGGGCTATTGATTCATTCATTTCAATAGGGTTCGTGATAGGGCTAAGCGGCTGAACTTCGAGATGGTTCACGCCGCCATCCCACATGAACGCATCCTTCCAGATCAGGTTTTGCAGCGCTGGCACGTTTCGTTTGCCTATGAGGCCATTGATCCCGTGGCTCAGTGCATGGTCTATATGGCCAAAGGCGGCAATGCGCTGGTGGCAACTGGCGCAGCTTATGGTGCTGTCTTTAGAAAGGATGGGGTCGTAGAACAGCTTTCTGCCAAGCACAAATATCTCTGGGCTGGGCTTATTGTTTTTGAACCGGTAGTGTGGTTTTGGAAAGCCCTTGGGTATCTTTACCGCAACATCCTCACTAGTAATAATAAAGTATTTGTTCACCCCCGTGAAACCGAACAGAATCGTGCATACTGCAAGGATAGATAATATGGCAACGGTTTTCTTTTTCATTAATTCACAGATAGAACGGAAAACATACCCATATAATTGTTTGCGATAGTGGCAGCGTTGTGGAAATCAGTAACGGAAGAGAGTGTGGAAAAATCTATCGCGGTAGAACCCTTTAATATTTCCGCTGCGTCAGCCTTCAGGTGCAGTTCTTTGGTGCCGGCATTATTAACGGTAAATGGCTGTGCGAAGCGCAGCGATACTTGCCTGATGCAGTTGGCAGGCGCCTTGTAGCCGCCTATGTGGTATTCAAACACATTCCCGGAAGATTTCGACGCCGGTGACTTGCCTTCAAGTTTCAGGAAAATATACCCCGTATTCCACGCCCAGAACATGGCGTTTACAGGGTCCAGCGCTCCGCTTTGGGCACCGCTGCAGTTGTGCAGGCTATCAACGCCTATAATAAATTCTATGCCGGAGTATTCACCAGTTGGTATATCGAGGTCTATTTTTTTTGATGGGCTTTCGTCTTCATCTACAAGATAGTAGTCGTTAAAAACTACATCAGTGCCGTTTGTTTTTTTTAGGTGAATGTTGCCGACATAATATTTGAATTTGGTGATAGTAAAAGGTTGGCCAAAGGCATTATTGTAGATAACGGTATCGAGTTGCAGCAACTTATCGCCCACATAGTGGTGGAACGTTATAGTAAACTTGCCCCCCGATGGCTTTGTAAAAGACATGGCAGCCCAAAGGGCTGCCATGCTGAAGACTATTGTTAGTAATTTCTTCAATTCAATTTTTGGAATTTGGTATTTCACCCTTGGAATTTCGACAAAGTTACTTCTTTACGATTTTTTCGGTAACCGTTTTTCCACCGCCTTGCAGTGATAGCATGTACATACCGGCAGGCAGATCGCTCATATCCAGGGTGTAAGCCATGCTGGGCTGCATATAGTCGATGGTCTTCAGCAGGCGGCCATCTGTATTATAGAGGCTTCCTTTTACGTTGTTTACGCTGGAAAGGTCCATATAGATGTATGCATAGTCATCCACAGGATTAGGTACTACCTGGTATTTGATATTGGCGGCAGGTGCCTTCACGTTTGTAGTGCCGTAGTAGGTCGTATCAGGGCCTATCACAGGATTCTTAGGGTGTGTGCTGGCCGGATAGCCATAGTACTTGGGGCCAAGCACAAAAGGATAAACCGGATTCAGGTTTCCATCAATAGTTACAAAGTACGCATAGGTGCCTGATGGATAATCAGGTGTGACGCAATAGCGGCCGTTATAATAGTCAAGATCACCGGCGCCTGGGGTATAAACATAGTCCTCGCACATGTTACCCAGCGGGTAAGTGCTGATGGGGTGCGGCCCGCCCGCCCTGGTGGTATCTGTTGTCAGTACGTAGCTGCTGTGCATTCTTTTTACAGTGCCGGGCGTCATGGCGCTGGCATAGCCATATGCGCCATAAATAGGGAAACCATCAAACGCATAACCGATAATAGGGGAGTGGTGGGTACTATCTGCATCATTGTAAAGGCACTTAGGGTTTACGTGATTGTGGTAACAGCCACTCTGGTCCGGGTGGCCAAGGCAGTTGTCGAAGCTCACACCTTCATACACCAGCGCATTACGGTTCCAGCCCGTACCGGATGTGTCTTCACCCATGGAAAAATTACTGGAGGCATTATTCCAATAGTGCGCGTCTTTCTGATTGTAGATAGCTACGCCGTTGCTCCATAATCCAATGGGGCCAAGGTAAGTCCATATAGCGTGTGCGGTATCCTGTGAAGGATTGCGTGGGAATTCGCAGTCAAAGTATTGTGGTGCGGGTACATTTGGGTTGCCGGGCCAGGGGCCAACCGCGTAGTTGGCAATGGAATTGCAGGTCACGTAAACTTTGCTGGCAGAATATTGCACCAGGAGTACATTAGACTCATAGCCCTGGTTACCCCCGGTATCGATGTTGGCCAGGGAGTCAGGGTTGATGATCCAGGAAGTAATATCTGGTCCTACCTGGGCATTTGTTTTCATTGCCAGCACGAAAAAAAGCGATGCAAATAATAAGGTCTTTTTCATTTTCTGTGTGATTTTGTTTTTGCTTGATCCATTTTTTAGACGGTCACTTATTAAAATTCCTTTCAAGGAGCTAAAAATAATTTTTTAGCCTGTTAGTCGCAAGGCTTCGTACTAAATTTAATTTAATTTGATTTGCGCTGGTTTGAAGCACTCCGGACGTAATTCAAAAATATATCTTATCTTTCACCCTATTTTCTACATTTACTTTTAACATAAATATTATGTTGT
The DNA here is from genome assembly GCA_903905065.1 of uncultured Bacteroidota bacterium. GTDB lineage: Bacteria > Bacteroidota > Bacteroidia > Chitinophagales > Chitinophagaceae > Nemorincola. Next base: position 48,586 of record CAIVEW010000012.1, read on the forward strand.
CCACCGCTACTTGTAATGGCAGGAAAACTGCATTATTGCTTTTTGTTTCAGGGATATTATTTTGTTCGGGTGCTTTTGCCCAGACGGGTACCTGGACTGCGCTTGCCCATGTGCCTACTCATTATAACGCCGGCGTCATGCTGCTGATGACTGATGGCACGGTGATTTGCAAAAACTCAAATGGTACAGGAAATGGTACCGGGTGGGATAAACTGACGCCGGTGAACGGCAGCTATGTAAATGGCACATGGTCTACTATTGCCTCGATGGCGAAGGACCGATTGTATTTCTCCAGCCAGGTACTACCAGACGGACGTGTGTATGTGTGCGGCGGTGAGTATGGTGCTGGGGGAAAATATGGAGAAGTGTATAGCCCGGCAACGAATACGTGGACCAATACAGGTGGCGCGGCACATGTGTTTCCTAACGTAATATCAGATGCCAACTCTGAAATTCTTTATAACGGCAATGTGCTACAGGCCTCCGTGGACGAGTCAGGAACAAATCTCAATTACCTCTGGAATCCAACAACAAATACCTATACAGCGGGGCCCAATTGCCTGCGGATAGATAATGAGGCTGTATGGGTGAAGCTGCCAGACAGCAGTATCATCTTCCAGGATAACTATGGCGAGACATCTGAAAGGTACATGCCGAAGACAAACACCTGGATCAATGATGGCACTTCACCTGTAGAACTTTTTGACCCCTACGGTAGTGAGGCCGGTGCCGGATTTACGTTGCCTGACGGTCGTGTTTTTTTTATTGGATCTTTACCTAATACCGCATATTACACGCCTTCGGGCAGTACCACCCCTGGCACCTGGGTCGCCGGGCCAACGATTCCCGGCGCTTACGGCGCTGCAGATGCTCCTGCCGCAATGATGCCAAACGGGAAGATACTGCTGGCGGTTTCTCCTACCCCCACTAATGCAAATCATTTTCCGTCCCCTACAAAGTATTATGAATTCGACTACACGACTAACACCTTTACAGCGGTAGGCGCACCCGGTGGCGGTACGTCTACTGCCAATGCCTGTTACATTGGTAATATGCTCGACCTGCCGGATGGAACCGTTCTTTTTTGCAACCAGGGTGATGACCAATATTATGTGTACACTCCGGGTACGGGCCCGCTCGCTGCGGGTAAGCCCACGATCAGCGCGGTGAACAGGTTGAATTGTGACACTTTCCAGGTTGCAGGTACGTTGTTTAATGGTATCACGGAAGGTGCTGCTTATGGAGACGACTGGCAGGAAGAAACAAACTATCCTATTGTACGTTTGACGAACGCTACGAATACGTATTACGCCACTGTTTATGACTGGAACCGTATCGGTGCGGTTATGACCGGTTCTTTGCCCGATACAGCGATATTCCAGTTGCCGGCGGGCTTGCCTGTTGGTACTTATTCCGTTACCGTAATCGCGAACGGAAATCCTTCGGCTCCTTTTACCATTAATACCAGCCTTGCTATTGCGCCAACGCTGCCGAACGCATGTATCGGCTCAACAACTACACTAACTGATGCACAGACTATCGGTGCCTGGAGTAGCTCTAATACCACTATTGCCAGTATAGGCACCGATGGTGTTGTTACCACAGGCACTACCGCAGGGACCGCAACTATTTCCTATTCTATCGGCCAATGTTACGCTGTAGCAACCCTTACCGTTAATCCGCCACCAGCGGCTATTACGGGTACACCCACTGTTTGCCAGGGATTGACCACCTCTTTAAGCGATGTTACTACAGGTGGTACCTGGATAAGCGGCAGTACGAATGCTACTGTTGGTACCTCATCGGGTATTGTGACCGGCGTGACGGGCGGCACGGCGGCAATCACGTATACTGCCCCCACCGGGTGCACTGCGGAAACAGTAGTTACAGTTGGCGCGGCTCCAGCTATCTCCGGAAACCCTGTTGCGTGCGTGGGCACAGTGACTACGTTAAGCGATGTGCTGGCGGGTGGCTCGTGGAGCACTTCCGGCGGCGTTGCATCTGTGGATGGATCAGGAAATGTGACGGGCCTTTCTGCAGGTACAGCATCCATATCCTATACCACGCCCAGCGGTTGCGCCGCCTCTGTTATAGTGACCGTGAGCTCCCTAGCTGTTATTCCTTCTGTAAGCATAGCTTCCAGTGCAGGAGATATTTTGTGCGCCGGTGCAGGTGCAGCCACATTTACAGTTACAGAGACCAACGGAGGAAGCGCCCCAACTTACGAGTGGTATGTTAATGGTTCCCCGGTAAGCGGCGGGACAACCTACACTTACACGCCAGCCAATGGGGATATAGTGAAATGTGTACTCACCAGTAATGCCGCCTGCGCAACGCCAGACAGCGCAGTTTCTGCTATTACTATGACGGTATCTCCATTACAATCGCCTTCGGTGAGCATCACTTCCATACATTCAGACAGTACGTGCACCGGTGATACTGTGCAGTTTGCAGCGGTGCCCGTGTATGGCGGCACCGCGCCTACCTACCTGTGGACGCAGAATGGGATCAATGTAGCTACCGGCCCCTATTATATTTACGCGCCGAGTGATGGCGATACGTTGATCCTTACGATGGAGAGCAACTATCCCTGCCTGCTAACAAACATTGCAGTGAGCAATGTGTTTGTCGTGCATGTTTTCCCTCATACGGTTAACTCTTTGTCGGTATCGGTATCTCAGTCAACCATAGGGTCAGGCGCTGTGGATACATTTACGGCGACAGCCAGTGGCGCGGGTACTTCACCAATGTTCCAGTGGTACATCAATGGCAGCCCGGTTGCTGGAGCTAACACCAACGTATATATAACGGACTCTCTAAGGCAAGGGGAGATAGTGAATTGTGCGGAAACAGCCAGCTTCTTATGTTCGGAGCCTCCGTTTATATTAAGCGGTGGCATTTCAGTATCAGTAATAGCAAATGGGGTAAAGGAGATACGGAGTAACGCCGGTAACTTCACCCTCGTGCCTAACCCGAACAATGGACAGTTCACCATAAAAGGAAATGTGGCGGGCGCAGACAGCAAGGTGATCATACAGGTGACTAATGTGCTTGGGCAAACTATTTACCGCAAAACTGCGCAGGCAAGTAATGGCAGTTTGAGCGAGCAAATAGCTCTTGATAAATCAGTTGTCGCAGGCACTTACCAGGTAAGCGTTACCTCAGGTGAAGACCACGTTGTATTCCATGTGGTTGTTGAGAAATAAAGATGTAAGGAGATACAAAGAAAGCGCTCTTTTGGGGCGCTTTCTTGTTTCAGCCAGAGGACTGCCGGTTTCTTGCAGAACGGCATACGAATCAGGGCAAGTCCTTCGTGGTGTCATATGGGTAAATGGCGCAAATACCGTGGCGGCTGGTGATGAAAACTTGCATTGGAATGAAAGGGAAAAGAAAAGGCGTGAAATAAAAAAAGCCTCCGGGATACCGGAGGCTCAATAAAATCACAGCTCTTTTATTTTTCGATTGCTTCTACAATGGCAGGGTTTGTAACTCTTATTTTCGGGTCAAACTCTGCAACTAACTGGCCTTTTTCATTTACGAGGTATTTTTGAAAATCCCATTTTATTTCGGTGTCTTTATACTTGCTGTACTTGCTGTTGAGCAGCCATTTGTATATCGGAGCCGGATCGTCGCCGTTCACCACCACTTTCGCGGCCAGCGGAAAGGTAACATGGTAGTTCTTCTTTGAAAAGTCAACTTCTCTTTTTGAGCCGGGAGGCGGTCCATAATCGTCATCAAGGAAGCCGACCACTACGAGTTTGTCTTTATACTTCTGGTACAGTGCTTCTACCTCGGCATACTGTGGATTATCATCGGCCGTTGAGGGGGTGTTTACTATCAGTATTTTCTTCCCTTTGAACTTCGCAAAGTTTATGGTCTTGCCATCGAGCCCCGCAACCTTAAAATCGTAGATGCTTTTAGGAATACGTCCTTTGGCAGATACCATAAATGGGAACACAATAAAGAGAAAAATAACATTCATCCTCATAACCCGGTAGGTTTAGTTTTGTTAAAGGTAAAGATATAATTTATATCAAACAAGCAGTGCGACCGCGCCCCGGCGGCACCATCCAGGCGGCACCGAGTTTTCCTGCGGGTGTGGCAGTGTTCTTGTTGCCTGGCTTTTTTACGTTCCGGAAACGCAGGAACATGAGCACATCATTCATCTGGTCTGGGCTCATTTGTTTGGTAACGGCGTGGTTTTTTGGGTCGTGCCGCAGGAAGCGGGCAGAGTAATTGTCTATTTGCGCCGAAGTGAAATTGGGAATGCCGTCCTTTCCCTTGGTGAAGATACCGTGGCAACCAGAGCAGTTAGCTTTGAATAGTTCCTTTCCTTTGTTGCACTTATCCAGCATCTCATCGCGTTGTGCATTTGAAAGGGTTGGGGGAATATTATAAGTGATCTTATGGCTGCTGGCGCACTGTGTGAAAACCGCTGCGGCAAATAATAATAACAGGGTAGGGTATCGTTTATTCATTGGTTCTTTTCGTTTCTCAATATTCGCCGCCAACTTTTCTGTTGTTCAATTCCTTGTTGGAAGAAGCCGGTAATGCTTCCGGCGGCTTCTGGAAAATGATCTTTTCATTCAGGGAATGCATGAACGAAATTAATTCTTTTTTTTCCGAAGCAGTTAGTTTTAAGGAATCGGGAGAAAGCGTTTGGTTGGTAACGGAGAGTTTTTTTCCGATACCGCCGCCGGCATCATAAAATTCTACCACCTGCTCCAGGGTGGTGAAAATGCCGTTGTGCATGTAAGGTTTGGTATATTCCGCGTTTCTGATAGATCCCGTCCTGAATGCATTCAGGGTCTCGTCGGCGGGGTTTATTTCATACCTGCCGCGGTCGGTGCTTAGTTTTTGGTAAGTGGTATCAGCGGGCACACCCAGTACCTCAAATTCGGAGCTAATATAAGGCGGTTTTACCCCGTTGAATTGCGGAACGAAATGGCATGTGGCGCAGCGGGCCTTGCCCATGAACAGGTTGAAGCCCTTTATGCTCTCCTGGCTGATGGGCTTGTTGTTGTTCATTGCTTCATCGAATGGGGCATAGTAATTGCTGAACTCGCTATAGTAATAAGTTACCGCCGAAACAATATGGTCGAACGAAATTTTGTTTTCCTCTGGGGTATACTTAAGAAATTTTTTGAACACGGTTTTATATTCTTTGCAGCTCAGTACCTTGGCAAGTATGTCTTCTTCCGTGCCACCCATTTCTATCGGGTTGGTCATAACAGCCTTACCCTGCGCCTGCAGCGAGATGTGCTTGCCGTCAAGCATCAGCAGATGGTTGTAGATCACATTTACCAACGAAGGGGTATTCCTTGGCAGGCTTTCTTTTTTGTTGAACTGCAGGCTTGTCTGAACAGTAGTATCGGTGAAATACTGGGTGGATTTGTGGCAGGATATACAACTGCGCTGGTTGTTGCCGGAAAGAATAGGATCGTAGAAGAGCAACTTGCCCACGTGCTTTATTTCTTCGAGTGTTTCCGGGTCATTTACGAGGGAAAATATTCCTTTTGAATTTTGAGGCGTGTATAGCTGTTTATCAAAAATGGACGGCGCGTCATTATTCAAAGTATAATCATTGTAGCTTTTCGAAATGGCATTGTAGGTATTAATAAGCTTTTGGTTGATAGCGAACAATGGGTTGACATAATCTTTGATGAAAGTATAATGGTCGAATTGCGTATGATCGGCGGGTTGCGCATTGACAAAAGCAATTGTTCTGTCGTAGAGATCCAGGTAGTTTTTTGTGAACGGCGTTGCAGGGAAGGACTGGTTGAAATCGGTGTAGATGCCTTTTATATCGGCCAGCATGGAGCGCAGTTCAGGGATAACATTTTTAGGGTCGGGGCACTCAAAGGTGGTGGTATAGACGGCAGCGAGATTGAGCAGGAAGAGCCTGTTGGCGAGAAGGAAATGATCGAAGGTTTCTAACTGCCCGGTGATGGAGTCGGCCTGGAAGGTTTTGATGGCAGCCAGGGATCGATCAACCAGCCAGAGTAGTGTGTCCTTGTTTACAATGGAGTTACCTAGGTATATCTCGGCCAATGAGAGGCCTGCGCCTTCACGGCGATATGGTTTTTCAAACTTTTCGAATACCTCGTTTTCCCATTCTACGGGCAGGGGGCCGTTGATCTTATTGTACATAACCGGCTCCAGGTAGCGCAGCCAGATGTCTATTCCCTTCAATTTTAACCGTGTATTACTGATGTCTTTCTTTATTTGTGCTTTACCAAGCGGAGATGCCAGGTCTGCATTTTTTATTTTGTCAAATAAGGAGCGGTCTGCATTTTCAAATTCGGCCACCGCATGCAGGTAATGCTTACGATAAACTGTTGGTTGTTTTTCTAAGGTAAACGAACAAATCACCAACGCCACAATCACAGATAATATCCGTATCTTTTTCATCATCGGTTTTGTTCTGGAAGATCAAATAGGGTTTGATTTGTCAAATGTAAGTGTGGTTTTTTAATTTATATGCAAAATACAATCTTGCCTTATATATTGCTATTGCATTCATGTTATGTAAAATTTACCCCTAAATAGCTCACTTTCACCCCTCATCGGGTGATTTTTTATATGGCTTTGTTAAATTACGGCTATTATTCCAATCATAAAATTATTTACTATATGTATTTCTTCGCGAAAGGCATGATGAAGCATTGTGCATTGCTGCTCCCTATTCTTTTTTATGCCGGCACATCAGTTAGTGCGCAGCAATCAAAGACTGACAAAACAATTCTGTCAATCGAAAAAAACAAGGTGGATAACTCGCCTGTTTCGATAACGTTTTCGCAAAATGCAAACTGGAAAGCCTCCCAGGCACAGGAGATTTTCAGGAAATACCTGGGTATTGATGGCGTGGATACGAAAATGCAGTTGCTGTACTCCACCACCACAAAAATGAAAATAACGTCGGACCGTTATACTGAATACTACAAGGGTATTAAAATAACTGCGGGCAGCTTTACATTGATGAGCAAGGATGGCCGGGTGGGTTTTATGACCGGGAATTATTACTCAGTTGATAATTCTGTTTCTACGGTGCCAGCTATCTCTGCCAGTGCAGCATTTGCAAATGCGCTGAGCTTTGTGGGCGCGGAAAAATATATGTGGCAGGACCCGGCGGAAGAAGCGAACATTAAGAACCAATATCACAATCCGGATACGTCCTACATGCCGAAAGGCCAGCTCGAGCTAATAGAAGATTATAACAGCGGCAAGGATGATCGTAAGCTGCACCTGGCGTGGTCTTTCGATATTTATGCCATACGCCCAATGAGCAGGCAGGTAGTATATGTAGATGCGGTAACAGGCAAGGTACTCTTTTCCAATTCTCTTATCAAACATACTGCAGTAACGGGGCATTCGGAGTACAGCGGCGTGATACCGTTCCAGACATCGCATGTCGGCACTACATATGAATTGTTTGACTCAACAAGGGGAAATGGAGTGCATACGTTGAATATGCACAACGGGACCAGTTATGGTGCAGCGACAGAATTTACATCGGCAGCGGACACCTGGCCTAGCAGCGCAGCAGATACTGTGGCCCTTGACGCCCACTGGGGCGGGGAGATCGTGTATGACTACTGGAAAAACGTGCAGGGTCGGCTTAGCTGGGACAATCTCAACGGCATACTGAAGCAGTATGTACATTACTCCAATGCCTATGACAACGCTTTCTGGGACGGATCTGAAATGAATTACGGCGATGGCAGCGGCTGTGCCGGTGGCGGGTTCACTCCGCTGGTAAGCCTTGATGTAACGGCCCATGAAATAGGGCACGGTGTGTGCCAGGCTACTTGTAACCTGATCTACTCTAAAGAGTCCGGCGGAATAGACGAAGGGTTGAGCGATTGCTGGGGCGCTACTATTGAGAACTGGGGCAACCCGCACGAAGTGGATGCAGTTGCCAAACAAACCTGGTGGATGGGCGAGGAAATAGGCTGTGGTACACCGCTGCGCAGGCTGGATTATCCGAAGCTGTTTGGCCTGCCCGATACTTACCTGGGCACTAACTGGTATAGCGTGACTACGTGCACCCCAAGCGGCGCAAATGATCAGTGCGGGGTACATACAAATATGGGTGTGATCAGCAAGTGGTATTACTTGCTGACTGTGGGCGGATCAGGAACAAACGATCTGGCAAATAGTTATACAGTATCGGGACAGGGTTTTACTGTTTCCCAAAACATATTGTACCAGACCGAACTGATATTGGCTAATAATGCCACTTACCCGGTATTGCGCACTACCTCCATCGCCGCAGCTACTACTCTTTACGGGGCATGCTCTGCGGAAGTGCAGGCTGTTACTGACGCATGGTATGCGGTTGGTGTTGGCGCCCAGTTTGTGCCCTGCACACCGCAGATCGGGTTTACGAATACGCTCATGCATGTTTCCGAAAATGCATCAACTACAGCATGTCCTGCAACCAAGACGATCACTATTGGCATGAAGCCCTATGGCCCTGCGATAACCGGTGGAACCCCAACAGTAAATGTACTTATTGCGCCGGGAGGCACCGGTGTAATTGGTGTCGATTATTCCTTAGTTGTTTCATCGCTTAGCTGGGCAACCGGTGACACATCCACGAAGTATGCTACCATGACGATCGCGGATAACGGGGCAGTAAATGATAACAAATCTTTCCAACTGGCATTTACGCTAAGTACTGGTGGTAGTGATGCCACGATCTCACCTACCAATGATACTATGACCGTCTTCGTAGATAATGACGACAGTGTGCCATTACTGGGTGGGGTAACTTATCCGATACTTAATGCAGGGACACTGGTGACTTCTAATCTGACGTCAGCTTTCAACGGCCTTGACAGAAGAGCACATGAACAATTCCTGCTTTTCGCAAGTGAGTTGTCTGCGGCTGGTGTACGAAAGGGTGCGCCTATCTCGCAGATCGCATTCAATATTACTACGAAGGCGTCGACTGCGCCATATATTGGTTATACCATCAGTATGGGCAACACAGCGTTGACAGATCTTGGGACCGCGTTTGCCACCGGCCTCACTCAAGTGTTTACCGGTAACGTTACTACGAATCTTGGCTTGGATTCCATCAACTTTACTACCAATTTCACCTGGGACGGAGTGAGCAATGTAGCGGTGGAAGTATGTTATGGACAAAATGCAGCAGCATTCACCGGCAATGACAAGATGGACGGGATACAGGAAGGACCAATAGTATTTGATAACAATATTACCAATGGTGGTACCGGAACAGGGTGCACATTGGGTTACAATGCAGCTACACAGAACACCGCGCGGCCTGTGGTGCGATTCAAGCAAACCGTGCCTCCTACGCATATCGAAACAGTTGCTGCGAGTACACATACGTGGGATGTACATGCGGGGCAGGAAGTTTATTTTTATACAGCCACCGGCGATACCAACCTGATAGCGGGGCTTAATAATATCACTGCCGACCTTGGTTGTGTGACTGCTACGGTAACACAGGCGGGGGTTGGTTTTGTTCCTGCGGTTTTCTCCTCGATCAACAGGTCGCTTAAGGAAATAGCCATAACGCCTACTACAGGTGCTGCAACGACTTCATATGATGCAACGATGTACCTGACCAATACTGAGCTCAATGGTGTTGCCGCGGGTACGTTGTACCTGCTGAAAACAGACGAACCTACCGATGCGACGATAACTCCGGCAAATTCGATCGAGGTAACGCCAACGCTGCTTACCGGTACAAACTATGTAGGCTTTAAGGGCTCGTTTACCGGCTTCTCAAGGTTCTTCCTGGTGGATGGACCGATATGCCAGGCGCCGCCTGCCGCAATTACCGCTGCGGGATCAACCACTATTTGCCCGACCGGCAGCGTGGTGCTAAATGCGAATACGGGTACCGGCATTATTTATCAGTGGGAAGTTGGCGGAGTAGCCATCTCGGGCGCAACTACTTCCAGCTATACGGCAACCACTGGTGGGAGCTATACGGTTATGGAATACAAAACGGCCGGGTGCGATAGTACTTCATTACCGGTAACAGTAACTGTCGGTGCGCTATCCGCCGGTACGGTCACAGGTGTTGGTACTGTATGTATCGGGCTAACGACACCACTTACAGATGCAACCACAGGCGGCGTATGGAGCAGCGGCGCGCCAGCGATAGCCACAGTAGATGTAACTGGCCTCGTATCCGGCGTTACTGCGGGAACTGCAATTATATCGTATAGTGTTACAAATACATGCGGTACTGCTTTTGCAACAACTATTGTAACCGTTGCCGGCCCTACCGCGGTACCACCAATAGCAGGGACGCTTACCGTATGTGCTGGCAGTCAAACAGATCTTTCTGACGCAGCGGCTACGGGCACATGGAGCAGCGGAAACCCAGGGGTAGCGACTGTAGATGCTTTTGGCGTGGTTACGGGCGCAAGTGCAGGCACTGCCGTGATCAACTATGCGGTGACCACTTCCGGTTGCACGTCAAGTGCTGCGGCTACCGTTACCGTAAATGCATTGCCTGCTGTGACCATTAGCCCCGCAGGCCCGATTACGTTATGCCTTGGTTCAAGCGCTACGTTAACGGCCTCATCGGCTACCGGTATCAGCTACCAGTGGCAGGCAGGAGGATCGGACATTGTTGGCGCTACCAGCCTCACCTACAGCTCGTCGACCACCGAAAATTATGGTGTAGTTGTTACGGATGCCAACGGCTGTAAGGGTTCTTCGGTCCTCGTGTCGGTAACAGTGGGTTCCACAGCTTTGGTCCCATCTGTTAGTATTACCTCAAGTCTCGGAGATACAGTTTGTATGCCTGCGCCGTCTGAGACGTTTACAGCAAATCCTGTAAACGGCGGAGTAACACCTGCCTACCAGTGGAGTGTCAATGGAACTGTTGTGGGGGCAGGAGCTACCTACACTTATGTGCCAAATGGCGGTGATGTGGTGACTTGCCTGCTAACCAGCAGTGCAGGCTGCGCCACACCGGATACCGCAAGCGCAAGTATAGTAATGACAGTAAGCCCGCTGATGACGCCATCTGTGAGCATTACGTCGATACATAGCGATAGCACCTGTACCAACGATACGGTACAGTTTATTGCTGTTCCGCTTTATGGCGGTACAGCCCCTACTTATTTGTGGACGGAAAACGGCACGAATGTAGCAACCGGGCCATACTACATATATCCTCCGCATGACGGGGATACTTTGATACTGACCATGACGAGCAATTATCCTTGTCTTGCTACAAGTGTTGCAGTTAGTAATGTGTTTGTAGTGCATGTTTTTGCTCCGTCAACCAATGACCTGTCCGTGTTTGTGACCCAGTCGAGCATAGCGGCGGGTTCGGTGGATACATTCATTGCAATCGCCAGCGGAGCAGGCGCAACGCCGGCCTTCCAGTGGTATATCAATGGCACACCGGTAGTTGGGGCAACATCCGCAATGTATATCACCGATTCTCTGAGAGATGGACAAATAGTAAACTGCCGGGAGACCAGCAGCTTCGTGTGCTCCGATCCTAATACGGTGACCAGCGGAGGCATTTCGGTATCGGTAGCGGCAACGGGTATTCAGCAGGTAGCCGGTATCAGCAGCTTCACTTTGTTGCCTAACCCCAATGCCGGATCATTTACTATAAAGGGATACCTGCTGACGTCGGGCGACCAGAATGCGGAAATAGCGATCACGGATATGCTTGGCCAGACCATTTACACGAGGAGTATTGCAGCCAGCAACGGTAAGATCAACCAGCAGGTAAATCTTGGCAACACGATAGCCAACGGAATGTACCTGGTGAGTATTACATCAGGCGATGGACATGTTGTCTTCCATGTAGTGATCGATAAATAGTTAAAGCCGCATAATTTTTTAAAAGAAAAGCGCTCGCAGTGAGCGCTTTTCTTTTAATTGAAAGTTAAACACTGAGTGAAATAGGCGCTATACCACTGATCCAAATGCCTAAAGTTTAAATCGTTGATAAATTAAAACCGGGTCGGGCTGACCCTAATCTTTCCTATCTTTGAAGAAATATATAATACGGATGAGAATAAGCAAATTTTACGCACTCGTAATAGGCCTCTTGTTATTATCTAATCCGCTGTCCGCGCAAGTAATTGTGGGGCATGGGCATGAAGAAATCAGAGGTGAAATGAATTTCACTGACCTGGCGAATCATTACCTTGCTCACCCCGACCCATTCGTTGTGCAGGAACCCGATAATGACGAAGATGAAAACGAGCGCCCGCCGCATGGTCCTGCGCTGGATCCTTCATTGATATTCTACAGGCCCACGCCACCGTCTGGTGTTCCCCATTTTACGTTCTCACCGCCCACATTGCCAGTATCTCCAGCCCCAACGGACACGTTTGAGGCTGTGCTCGACCCCGGCACAGTTATTCCGCCGGACACACATGGGGCAGTAGATTCCAATTATTGTATTACCACTATAAACAGTAATGTGCGCATACAGACAAGGGCAAGCGCTACCGTTTCCACGGTATCGCTGAATGCCTTCTGGGCGTCTATCGTTGGATCTGGCTCTTATGATCCGAGGATACATTATGATGCAACGAGCAACCGCTGGATATTTATCACCGACTGGGGCGCTCAATCAGCCACATCCTCAATACTTATAGCTGTGTCCAAGACAAGTAATCCTACGGGCGGCTGGTGGATGTTCAAAGTGCTGGTGGATGCTACGGGTGTTAGCTGGCTTGATTATCCCGAAGTTGGATTTAATGGCAAATGGGTGACCGTCACCGGGAACCTTTTTCCTGTTACCGGCACGGGCTACAATGGCGCAAAGGTTTTCGCATTTAATAAAGCAAACCTTCTTGCAGGTACGAGCGCCACTTACACCAGTTTTACACAGGCCACGTCTTTTTCTATCGCCCCGGCGATAACTTATGATGTTGCCGAACAAAACCAGTACATGATAGAAAGCTGGGACGGAACAGCGACTGGTGGTGGGCAAATGCAATTATGGAAGATATCCGGCGCAGTCGGTTCAGAGACAATGACGTCTGTAGGCTTCCCTGCATCCGCGGGCTTCAACTGGCAGGGTGAATCGAATGCAATTACCGGCACTGCAGGGGCGGACTTCGTGCCGCAATTGGGTACGGCCAACCTGATACAAGCCAACGATGACCGTATAACCCAAATGATACAGATGAATGGCAAGCTATGGTTCGCCCATGAAGTTTTCCTGCCCTACAGTACTACAGTGAACCCTACCCGTGTTTCGGTTCAGTGGTGGCAGATAGATACCCTGGGGGTTCCTGCGCAAATAGGACTGATAGACGATCCATCGGCGACCAACAACAATTTTTACACCTTCCCGACGGTGGCTGTGAATACGACTAACGATGCGCTGATCGGTTTCTCGGTTACTTCAAAGCTGATACATCCATGCGCTGCATATGCTTTGCATATGCACACAGATGCGGTGGACTCGATGAGGCCCGCGTTTATCTACCGTCATGGACAAAATACTTACTTTAAGAATTTCGGCAGCACACGCGACCGTTGGGGCGATTATTCCGGCACAGTACTGGATCCGCTGAACAGTACCGACTTCTGGACCATCCAGGAGTGCAGTGCGGCCGCTACTAATACCTGGGATACGTGGTGGGCCTACGTGAAAGTATGTGTGCCTCCGGTGGCAACAATCACCCCTGTTGGCGCTACTTCTGTTTGCTCGCCTGCCACGGTAGTGCTGAATGCGAATACCGGCACAGGGCTTACCTATCAATGGGAGCAGGGCGGAGCGGCAATCGCCGGGGCTACAACTTCTTCTTATACCGCTACGGTTACTGGTACCTACAATGTTATTGTGTACAACAGTGCTACTTGTGACAGTGTTTCGCTGCCCGTGGTTGTTTCCGTTAATCCGTTACCATCGGCTATTTTGGGTACACTTACTATGTGTGCAGGTTCGGGTACCAGCCTGAGCGATGCAACCGGCGGCGGCACCTGGAGCAGTGTGACTACCGGAGTGGCTACTATAGCCACCTCTGGCGCTGTAACTGGTGTCTCTGCTGGTACTTCTACGATCTCTTATACGCTGGCAACAGGTTGCGCCGCCACCGCAATAGTTACGGTAAACGGGCTTCCCGGCGCAACTATTACGCCGGCCGGGTCGACGACATTCTGTACGGGCGGGAGCGTCGTGCTTAACGCCAATACCGGTGCAGGGCTTACCTACCAGTGGCAGTTGGGCGGAGGTAATATTAGCGGGGCAACGCTTTCTTCCTATACGGCAACATTGGGAGGCAACTATACCGTTATTGTGAGCGGGGCAGGCTGTAGTTCTACGTCTGCGATCACTACCATAACGGTAGGTACACCTCCGGCTGCGACCATCACTCCTGAAGGACCAACCACATTCTGCACGGGTGGTAACGTGATACTTGACGCCAATACAGGGGCAGGATATACCTACCAATGGCAGTTAGGTGGTGGTAACATCGCAGGTGCCACTACTTCTTCTTATACCGCTACATTGGCGGGCAATTACACTGTGATCGTTTACAACAGTGGATGCAATTCAACCTCACTGATCACAACAGTGACGATCACTGCGGGACCGGGTGCAACTATTACACCGGCAGGCCCCACAACATTCTGCCCGGGCGGCAGCGTGTTGCTTGATGCCAATACCGGTGCAGGCATTACATACCAGTGGCTGCTTGGCGGTGTGAGCATCCCGGGTGCAACGGCCGCAAGCTATACAGCCACTACGGGCGGTAACTATGCGGTCATTGTGAGCCAGGGGACTTGCGTGGTTACCTCCGCTAGTACTACCGTTAATGTGCTTAGTCTGCCGACAGTGACCCCTGTAAATGGTACGTCCAATATTTGCACCGGGCAAACAACCTCGTTAACAGATGCTACGGCAGCCGGTACCTGGAGCAGCAGTGATGCAACTATTGCCTCGGTAGATGCAACCGGCAACGTGACTGGCATTAACCCCGGAACCGCTACGATAACTTATACAGAGTCTAATATTTGCGGCAGCGCAACGGCAACTTTTGCGATGACAGTGAATGCTGCCACTTCGGTTGCCGCGATCTCCGGCAACACGACGATTTGCGTTGGACAGACATCGCCGCTCTCTGATGCGACAGCAAGTGGCATATGGAGCAGTACAACGCCTGCAATTGCCACCGTATCAGCAGGTGGCCTGGTGACAGGTATCGCCGTTGGAACTGATGATATAAGCTATACAGTTACCAATGCGGCAGGATGTGTATCGGATGCTGTTATTACCGTCAATATCGTTACTCCGTTCACTGCAAGCATTACGCCGGCAAGTTCTACTACATTCTGCACGGGTGGGTTTGTGGTGCTCAACGCAACGGCAGGCGCGGGCTACACTTACCAATGGCAGGTTGGCGGCGTAAACATCATCGGTGCTACATCTGCGGCCTATACCGCCTCCACAGGTGGCAACTATACCGTCATTATTACCAACGCTACCGGTTGTGCTTCGACTTCACTTGGTGTTACAGTGACGGTTAACCCAAGCCCCATAGTGGTGCCCACGGTCAATATCTCTGCCAGCCTCGGCACTGTGCTTTGCCTGACAACCTCACCAGAAACATTTACGGCTGTGCCGACCTACGGTGGTGGCGGGCCAACCTATCAGTGGTATGTGAATGGCACAGCCACAGGTACTGGCGTCACATATTCTTATACTCCGGCAAATGGAGATTTAGTAAAAGTGGTGCTTACCAGCAATGATATCTGTGCATTTCCAGATACGGCGGTTAACAGTGTGACCATGACTATCAGCCCAATGCTTACACCATCGGTGAGCATTACATCGGTGCACGGAGACAGTACCTGCGCGGGCGATACGGTACAATTTATAGCAGTGCCAGTAGACGGTGGCGCGGCGCCAACCTATTTGTGGACGGAAAACGGAACTAATGTGGCTACCGGCCCTTACTACATATATTCGCCTGCTGATGGCGATATACTGGTGTTGACGATGACCGCTCACGATGTTCCGTGCCTGACAGATAGCGTTGCCATAAGCGATACGTTCATAGTGCATGTCTTTACGCAAACTTCAAATTCATTATCAGTAAGCGTGTCCCAATCATCTGTTGTGGCGGGCACTGTGGATACCTTCACGGCAGTGGCCTCGGGCGCAGGTTCATCTCCTTCGTTCCAGTGGTATATCAATGGCAACCCGGTTGCAGGTGCCACCGGCAATGTTTACATCACAGATTCCTTGCAGCAGGGGCAGATAGTCAATTGCGAGGAGGCCAGCAGTTTCGTATGCTCTGATCCGCATAGTATTATAAGCGGAGGGATTTCTGTACAAGTGATACCGGCAGGCATTTCCGAAGTAGGAGGGGCAAATACCTTTACCTTAATGCCTAATCCGAATGCTGGGTCGTTTACTATTGAAGGCACATTGAAGTCACAGTCGGACAAAGTAAGTATCGCTGTGACCAATATGCTGGGGCAGACCATCTATAAGAAGTCTGCAATGGTAAACAACAATAAAGTACACGAGCAGGTAACGTTGGAAAAATCAGTTCCGGCAGGCGTGTACCTGGTGACAGTTACATCCGGCGAGAGCAGGGTAGTGTTCCATGTTGTGATTGATAAGTAATATTCATTCAAATTGGTTTTTAGAAAAGCGCTCCGTGTGGGCGCTTTTCTATTTGGAGTTATGGAGGAGCGAATACGAAAATGTGGCCGGGAGATATAAATCGAAATGCGTGAGTAGAGACGTTGCGATGCAACGTCTCTACGTGGAAACGGCAAAATAATAATATCAGGGCTTTTTCGGGAATTACTCCAATGACGTGAAGTAAAAAAAGGGTAGGAGGCGCTACGCATGGCGTCTCTAAGACATTACAAATGACTCCCGAAATGATAATGTTGTCTTATAACAATGTACTCACTTTCGTCCAAAGCTCATCAGCCACCATTTCCTCGGAGCGGTCGCCGTTCGTGATGAAAATACTTTCTTCGTGTTTTAGTTTGGTGAACGCCTCAAAGTATTTTTCCCTTATCGCTTCCAGGCTTTCCCTGTTTTCAAATAGCTCAGTGGAGGTGCGGTTGGTATTGATACGGCGCATAGCGGTGGTGGGTGTGACGTCGATGAATAAATTGACATCCGGTTTCAATATCTGTGCGCACATCTTATTGGCAGCGATCACCCAGTCCATGTCCATGTGTGTGCCATGATAGGCGTAGGAGGAAAAGTAATAACGGTCGGTGATAACGGTATAGCCTTCCTTCATTTTCTTTACGAGCCCGGTTTCTTCGTTCAGTAAATGGTCGAGCCGGTCGGCAAGGAAAAGGCCTGCAATGGTGCGATGGTCTGCCTTGATGTTGCCTTTCAGAATATTGCGCAGAACGGCGCCTATCATGCCATCGGTAGGCTCAAAGGTTGTGTAAACATTGTGGCCAGCGTTGGCCAGCTTTTGCGCCAGCAGTTTTGTCTGTGTGCTTTTTCCGCTGCCATCTATTCCTTCCAGGGCTATGAATAAATTTTTCATTGTAGCGTGAAAATACGGTTTTATCCGAAGGTAAAAATTGACCGGCACGACTATTGCATCCCCTGGCCTCTTCGCTCTAGCACCATCCTAGGCTAAAGGGGGAATCTCTATCGAGACGAGGCAACAGTCATTATTCGTTTTCAGGCGGGCCGGGCCGGTCGCGTGGAGGCGGAGGATTCCCATTATCTTGCGGGCCTCCTGGCTGGTCATCGCGGCGCGGTGGGGGGGCGCCACGTTGGTTGCCATTCATTCTTCGGGTTACTTCTCTTATTATTTTATCAAATCCTGCTTTTTGTTCGCTGGTGCATAGTGCTCTTACCTGGGCAAAATGGTTATAGGTAACCATTTCTATCCGCTGTTGATTGTCGGCAATGCATTTTGCCAGTGAATCTGCTATGGCAGCTCCCGTGGCCTCGTTCTTCAGATTTTGAAACAACTGCTGGCGGTATCTCATTGATTCGTCGCGAAGCGAGTCCATGGCCTGCTTGTGGCCATTTATCAGCACGTCGTATTTCTTTACTTGTTCATCGGAGAATTTCAGGCTGCTGATCACAAAATTCCTCGGGCCTTCGCCCGCCGGCTTGCCGAACGGCATCTGTGGTTTCAGCCAAACGGTAAGCAGCAGCCCGATATTGCAGATAACCAGTAACACCACTGCCCACTTCCAGAATTTCAGTCCTTTTTCGCTCATGGGTTAGTAGTTATAAGTGGTAGCGGATTGCATCTCAGTGATCAATGTGCCGGATATAGTGGTATTGGGAGCTGTTTTATTCTGCTCCAATACATAAACGATGGACCCGATATTAAAGGCCAGCAGCAATATAGCTGCGGCTATCCAGTGCCGGGCAGGTAAGGGCACTTTTATTTTTCCCGAGGAACTGACATTAGCCATAAGATAGCCGTAAATGTCACTCTTAGGAGTAGCTCGCTGCATTCCCGAGGTGCTGTTGATAACGCCGTTTATCCAATTTTCTTTACTGATGTTATTTTCCATAACTATTTTTAGACGCTGATTAGTTGATTTTCCTTCTGTCATAGTAAACAGATAGTTTTTTTCTAAGGCTCCCTTTTGCCCTTTGCAACACAGATTCCACTGCTTTTAGAGACATATTCATGATCTCTGCTATTTCTTTTTGCGGTAATTCTTCTATATGTGCCAGTATAAAGATCGTTTTCTGGTTATGCGGCAGTTCTTCGATGGCTTTGAAAAGATACCGGGCGTTTTCCCGTTGTTCCAGTTGTATGCCGGGATGGTCAAACGTTGTTTTTTCATTGAATGGCTCCCCTGACTTTTGAAACAATTGGCTGAAAAGCGATAGCCGCTGCCTTTTTTTAGTACGAAGATGGTCAAGGCATTTGTTAACCGTAATGCGATAAACCCACGTAGACAATGAAGACTGCTGATTGAATGAAAGAATGGAGCGGAAGATGGTGACAAAAACTTCCTGGGTAATATCTTCGGCCAGGCCCTCATCCTGCACCATGCTGATGGCAGTATTAAACACTTTTTGCCGGTAGGTTTCTACCAGCTCTTTATACGCCCCTTGTGAGCCTGATCTGAGTTCTGAAATGAAATTGTCGATGTTGTGAAATTAAAGAACGATCACGGTAAAAGACAAGTACCGCTTTAATAAAATTATTTTTAGCTACCCTGGAAAGGGTAATTGATGAGAGAAATACTAACCCTTGGCGAACTAAAAAATAAAATAGGTCTCCATATTTACAAGGATGTCTCGTTGTGCGATACCACAAACGAACACGGCTTACTTAGGAATGTTAATCAGGAAAGAGGAACCTTCGGATGGGGCAGAGTTGACGGCAATACTACCTCCTAATTTTTCCACCAGCCGTTTTACTATTGCAAGGCCGATGCCCATGCTTTCGCCGTCCTTAATTTTTCCGTTCAACTTTTCAAACAGTTCAAATATCTTTTCCTTGTCTTCTTCCGCTATGCCCGGACCATTGTCTTTCACCTCGAACACATAGGCAGAATCATCTTCATGAAAAGTCATGGCAACCTTTATCGGGTCACTCACATTGTACCGGATGGCATTGTGCAACAGGTGCAGGAATATCTGTTTCAATGCAGTGCGAGAAGTGTATATCTCTGCATCGCCCTTAGGATAATTAATAATAATGTTGGAAGGCAGATTGAGCTGGCCTATCACCTCTTCTGCAAGTCGCGGGATACTGATATTCTCTTTGGGCTCAACTGCCTGCAGCGAAGTTCTTGTATAACTCAGGATGCCGCTCACAAGGTCAGACAAATAATATGCTGCATCATTCAGATAGTCAATATACTCCCGGCCATCATCATCAAACTTAGGTGCGTAATCCTCCTTTAGCAGATGGGTGAGCGAGATTATATTGTTCAGCGGACTTTTCAGATCATGAGATGCAATACGCGCGATCTTGCCAAGATCATCAGAAGCCATTCTTAATTCCGCCTGCCTTTTCTTATACTGCGTAGTGATGTCACGAAATTCCATACGAGACACAATAAGTATCGCTAATGCTTGCAACGCATGTGCCTGGTGCTCATCTAATTTTCGCGCAACCTTGTCGATAATACAAAGCGCGCCCGATACATGACCGGCAGAAGCAAGCAACGGAACTTCCGCGTAAAAGACAACAGACGAATCACCGCCCAGGCAAGGATGGCCCTGGAAACGCTTATCCTTGGTAAGATCAGGAACGATAAATAACTCACCCGGCTTACCGGCAACGCTCTGCGACAGTGGTAAATACTCACGAATAGCAGAGGCACCAAGTCCATTAACAGCCTTAAACCATTGCTTGTCCGTATCAACAATACTTATTAATGACGCGGGAGTATTACAAATTTGCGAAGCAATTTGAATAATGTCGTCAAAGTCTGCATCAGGTAATGTACCCGGAACATAAGGCATATTTTTACCAATTAAGGTATCTCGTTCACTAACCGGCATTGGGGCAGTTTTCATTAATCCTTATGCTATTATTTGGTAAAGATAGTTTTTTTACTATTAATATTTCATGTCGTGCTAACTTCCCATGCATTTAATAGTCCAAAATCTGTGAAAAACAACTCGAATAACATATAGTAAATTGAAAACCATTTACTTGACTATCTTGATAATTATAACGTTATGCCGAATTTTTGAGCCAATGTTCCGAGCTCTTCAACAACGCTTCCAGTAACCGGAATACCATTGTTGGCTCGCTCTTTTTCCATCTCTCTTTCGGGGTCGCCCGGGATCAGCACTTTATTATTTATTTCTGCCGGTTTTGCATTTCTGAACCGGTCGATCCAATTATCCATATGCTGCTTGAATTCTTCAGCAGTGCGGAAGGCATCTATTCTCATCGCTCCGAAGAAGTGACCAAGACCCTCGCCGGGCATATTTTCCGGCATCGGCACATAGGCTGGGAACGGAGGCGCCCAAGGCCCATAACTGGCCCCACTCAGCACTGCAGAAAAAATATCCACTATACTGCCCAGCGCATAACCTTTGTGGCTGCCATGTTCGCGGTCGCTTCCCAGTGGTAGCATGGAGCCGCCTTTTTTTAATTCATTTGCATCTGTCGACTCATTGCCCTCAGCTCCTTGCACCCAGCCAACCGGCGCATCTGTATTTTTGCGTTGCAGTATTTCCAATTTTCCATTCGAGGCTGTGGTTGTTGCAAAATCGGCTACGAATGCAGGCTGCTGCCCTGCCGGTATTGCCACAGCTATCGGGTTTGTTCCCAGCATCCGCTCTACGGAAAAGGTAGGCGCTACCAATGCACTGGCATTGGTCATCGCAATGCCGATCATATCATGAGGCAGAGCCATCATGGCATGATATCCCGCAATGCCAAAATGATTGCTATTCCGCACACTCACCCATCCCGTACCAACATTTTTTGCTTTATTTATGGCCACTTGCATGGCATACGGCGCCACCACCAGGCCAAGGCCGGCATCACCATCTACTACTGCGGTAGAGGGTGTCTCGTGGACTACTTTCATCAAGGGGGAAGCATTTATGCGTTTCGCTTCCCACAACCGGACATAGCCACTAAGCCGTGCAACTCCATGACTATCAATGCCTCTTAAATCAGCAGCCAGCAAAACTTTCGCAGCAAGCCCTGCATCTTCATGCGAGCAACCCATGGCAATAAAAATGGAATAGGTAAAATGATATAAATGATCGTAAGGAAATGTTTGGTACATGGGCGCAAATTACTCACAAACTTCTTCCGATAATAAGCACATTTTGGTAACAGATGTGCATAACCAATTTGCCGCAATGTGCCCTGCCAATACTTATTATACCTATTTTTGCCCACATCATTTAAAATTGAGAAAAACGAACGTCATGAAAATTATTTCTACGCTTACATTATTGCTTGGCATGTGCATAGGGGCAACAGCGCAAACTACTATCACAAACGGAGGCTTTGAGCTTTGGGGGAATACAAGTCCCGGACTTTCTTCGGAACCCACAAACTGGTATTCAGACCAATCCGGGTCCACGATTGCGGCGCTCGGTCCTCAAACTTGTTTTCAGACGAGCTCTTCTCCCTCGCCTCATTCGGGCACCTATTGCGCAAAGATCGAAACAGAAAGCTATTTGGCAATTGAAACAGTGAATGGTGTAATAACTACGGGTGTTGTAAATGCCCCTTCTACAGATAAATCGCTGGGCTACATAGGAACAATTAATTATACTAATGCATCTGATATCAGGCGCATGGCGTTTACCGGAAAACCTGACAGCTTGGTGGGCTGGTACCAGTATACACCGGGGGCAAGTACCGAACGTGGGAAGATACGTGCCATACTACACATAGGCAACTACTTCGATCCCGAAACGCCCACGACATATCATCCCGACCCTAGTGACAGTGAGATCGCCAGTGCTTTGTTTTTAACAGATACCCCGGGCACCACGGTTTCTACCTGGACGCGTTTCAGTGTTCCATTTGTCTATACAACCGGACGTTATGCCAGTGGTATGACGCCGGCTTATATTATGATCAACGTTACGCCATCCGCCAATCAGGCCACCACTGTAAACCACAGTATCCTTTATTTGGATGACCTGCAGGCAGTATACGCGCCTGTTACTTGTGCCACAGTAAGCGGTGTCGCGACAAGTGCGATCACAGCTACAAGCGCCACTATCAGCTGGACAGCGGTTCCGGGTTCTTTAGGTTATGTATATGCCGTGGACATGAGCATCACGCCCCCGGCTTTAGGTACATTTACTACAGGTACCAGCGCATCCATTACCGGCCTTACTGCCGGCACTGCATATTATGCGCATGTATATGACAGCTGCGCTGTTGGCAGCTCATCGGGATGGGTTACCGTGCCGTTTGCTACAACATCCGCGAGCGGCTGCAACGCTGTAACAGGCCTGGCTGCCAGCAGCATTACAACGACCTCTGCTACAATTACATGGAGTGCACCGGCGGGCTCGGTTGGCGCGGAGTACGAAATAAATACAACTGCCACAGACCCAACAGACAATGGCACAGCAACTACGGCGTCAACATATAACGCTACCGGCCTTACGCCTACGACCTCTTATTATGCGCATGTTCGCGACAGTTGCGGGGCTACATCACTTTCTGCCTGGGTTACCATTCCTTTTACAACCTTAAATCCTGCAGGCGTTCATACCATCCCCAATAATAATTTTGGCATTACCGCATTTCCTAACCCTGTAAAAGTAGAATTAACTGTAAATATTGCTGGCGTTGCCGGAAACTATGGCCAGGTGCAGCTCATGGATATGTCAGGAAGAGTGATCAATACTGTTCCAGCTAACGGCAATACGCTCAGCATAAGTATGAATGGATTGTCGTCCGGCATTTATTTCGTCCGCTATATTGATGCAACGCATACACAAACAATAAAGATCACTAAAGAGTAAACTATATTTACTGGATGTTTCTACGGATACTTACTGCATACCTTGCACTGACCGCGTTATTTATCAATAACGCGGTTTCGCAATCAACGGGTGTCTTAAAAGGCAAAGTAGTTTCCGCAGCAAACAGGGAACCGGTGAGCGGCGCTACTGTAAGACTTGTAGCCAATTCTTCTAAAGGCACCGTTACGGATCCCGATGGAATCTATTCGCTGGTGCTGGATACCGGTTATCACAAACTTGCCTGTGAATATCTCGGGCTGCTGCCAGACACTTTTATTGTTCATATCGCCGCCGACGCCATTGCGGAAAAAAACATCGGCCTGATGTCTTCCACAGAAATGCTGAATACGGTGGTCGTCTCATCCGGAAAATTCAACCAGCGGTTAGAGGACCTGACCGTTTCGATGGAGGTGCTTAAACCCGCGATGATC
>CAIVEW010000013.1 GCA_903905065.1 uncultured Bacteroidota bacterium
CAAGGGTGCTGTAGTCCAGGAAGCGTCGCAGGAAGCTATAGATAACGGTGAATCACTCTGCATCATCACATACGGAATGGGTGTTTATTGGGCGAAGAATGCCGCGAAACAATTCCCCGGCAATGTGGAGATCATAGACATCCGCACTATATACCCGCTCGATGAAGCGCTTATTTACAATACGGTAAAAAAGCACGGCAAGTGTATCGTCCTCACCGAAGAGCAACTGCGCAATTCCTTCTGTGAAGCATTGGCGGGTCGCATCGCCCAAAACTGCTTCAAATACCTCGATGCTCCCGTTCAAACCATTGGCGCACTGGACTTGCCTGCGGTACCTATGAATATGGGGCTGGAGTTTGCTATGCTGCCAAATGCAGATAAAGTCGCCGCAAGGATTGGGGAATTGTTGGGCTGGTAAAAAATATCCCGTTCCTTTTCCATACTTTTTTATTAATTTGGCTGCAAAACGGGTCGGACCTATACTCCACCCGCTGATAAACTCATGATTATGCCTCTATTGAAACGCATGAATACCATTGGATTTGCCACACTAGCGCTGGTTTGCACTGCAACCGGAAATATCAGTGCCCAGTTGCAGCATAATCAGTACCCGTGTTCTGAATGCGCTGTACATGACAACAACGGCAACGATCTGAAGGGTTTCATCATCCGCAATAAAAGAGACCTCTATACCAAGGGAGATATAGTGATCGCTGCTTCCGACAATAACTGGGGCTACCTGCAGATCAGGAGCGCTACAGTGCCTTCTGTAAATAAGACTGGCGAGAAAAAAGGCGAAATGAACTATGCCGAGACGATCATGGCTACCTTCGTTTTGAGCAAAACAAAGGACGGTGCATTAGCCACCTGGTGGGCACGTGAAACTAACAATCCGCAAGGGCCGCTCACCTCTAAAATGGTAAAAGATGAAGGCGACGCCCCGGAAATTCCTATTGTTCGCTACGAGGGCATGACCCACGACCTTGATTCGAAAGTGTTTACCATCGTCGAGTACTCCAATAATCTCTACAACGAGCGCGACTATGATGTGCTACTCAAAAACTATTTCCTGGTAGAAAACGGCGCCATAAAGAATAATGAAGACTACAAATCCATTGTCAGCTACTACAACGACTTCCTAAAGAAATTCTCATACGTGGATGACCCGATTTTGGGCAAAAGATCATTTATTACCCTGCTCACTGCTACGAGCGGCAACAAATACATCGGCTATTTCAACATCGTGAACGGCAAGTTGGCTGGTAAACTGGAACCAATTGACTTCCAGTACCAGAAAGATAAGGATACGCTTGTACACAAGGTATTCACCAAACTCACAGGCAGCACAGTATATGTATACGGCGATGAAAACTTCGATCTTGAAAAGCCAATTGTCATGTATGCCCGCGAGCACGACATAAAGCTCAAACGCCGCCATACCGATACCGATAAAAAATTCAACGACGATAAGTAAGAAAACTTTAAAATCCCGGCAAAGACCGGGATTTTCGTTCATGGGTATCCTCATGCTACACTTCAATTTATTATAACTACTGGTATTTTCGTTAATTTTGCGCAATGGCACTGCCCGATAAACATAGCATTCTCAAAACCCTTGCAGACAATCACCTGCAATTGGAAAGCTATGGTGTGAAGCGAATCGGTCTTTTCGGTTCTTACGTGCGCAACGAACCAAATGAAAACAGCGATATTGACCTGCTAGTGGACATAAGCAAAGACCAAAAGACATTCCGCAGTTTTATGAGTCTCTGCTATTTTCTGGAGGACCTTTTTCATAAAAAGGTGGAGCTGGTAACCCTTCAGTCATTAAGCCCTTATATAGGCCCGCATATTTTAAAAACAGTGGAATATGCAGCATTAACCTAGTTGCAACTACTGTCCCCCCGGACTTAGAACTTAGGACTTATGACTAAAGACTTACGACTGAAACATGAAAATCTTCCTCGCACAGCAAAACTACCACATAGGCAACTTCGAAGCCAATACTACCAAGATCATTACTGCTATTGAAGAAGCAAAGAGGCAAGGCGGTGACCTCATCGTATTTTCAGAACTATCGGTATGTGGCTACCCTCCCCGCGACTTCCTTGAGTTTAATGACTTTATTGAGCAGGGGCTTGCGTCGATCGATAAGATACGGCAGGTAGCAGATACTATCGGTGTACTGGTGGGTTGCCCCTCGCGCAATGCCAAGGTAGAAGGCAAAGACCTGTTCAACAGTGCCTACCTGCTCTATGAACAGGAAATAAAAGGCGTCGTCCATAAATCACTGCTTCCCAACTACGACATCTTCGATGAGTACCGCTACTTCGAGCCGGCCTATGAATGGAACGTGCTTACCTTCAAGGGCAGGCGCCTGGCCGTTACCATATGCGAAGACATCTGGAACCTTGGTGACGATCCGCTTTATCGCATATGTCCAATGGACGAGCTCATCAAGCAGCAGCCAGACATCATGATCAACCTCAGCGCCTCCCCATTCGACTATACGCATGAGGATGGCCGCAAGGGCATCATAAAGCAGAATGTGCTCAAGTACAATCTGCCAATGGTCTATTGCAACACCATAGGCTCGCAAACAGAGATCGTATTTGATGGCGGCTCCATGGTCATGGATAAGAACGGAGACCTTCATACGGAGATGCCCTACTTCACCGAATCTATGGCCAGCATTACCTGGAATGATAATGGCTCCTTCTCAGGCGGTGTAGTCCGCAATGGCAACCAGGTACAAGCCGACGGCCAGATACCGCTACAGTTTAAACCCGGCAAGAACATAGACAAGATACACCAGGCTATACTCCTCGGCATCCGCGACTACTTTGGAAAGATGGGCTTTACAAAAGCCATTGTAGCCTCTTCTGGTGGCATTGACAGTGCTGTGGTGCTGGCACTGGCCTGCGAGGCCCTGGGCCCGCAGAACGTGAACGCCCTGCTCCTGCCCTCCCAGTTTTCTACCTCCCACTCCGTGAGCGACGCCGAGCAGCTCTCCCGCAACCTCGGCAATCACGTCGACATCATACCCATAGAGGGCGTGTTCCGGCAGTTCGAAGCAGCGCTAAAGCCTGTATTCAACGGCTTACCGTTCAATGTGGCTGAGGAAAACCTGCAGTCGCGCATACGCGGGGCCATGGTTATGGCTATGTCCAATAAATTTGGGTCTATTCTGCTCAACACCTCCAATAAAAGCGAACTGGCCACCGGCTATGGCACCCTTTATGGGGATATGGCCGGCGGCCTCGGTGTGCTCGGCGACCTCTACAAAATGCAGGTCTATGCCCTCGCCCGTTATATCAACCGCAGCCGGGAGATCATACCCCAGAACATCATAGACAAAGCCCCGAGTGCCGAGCTGCGCCACGACCAGAAAGACAGCGACAGCCTGCCCGAATACGATGTGCTCGACCCCATCCTCTACCAATACATAGAGCGCCGCCAGGGGCCAAAAGAGATCATAGCCCTCGGCAACGCCCCTGCGCTCACCACCCGCATCCTCCGGCTGGTAAACAACAACGAATACAAGCGCAACCAATTCTGCCCCAACATCCGAGTCTCCCCAAAGGCCTTCGGCGTTGGCAGACGGGTACCTATTGTGGGTAAGTATTTGTCTTAGATGTTGAAAAACAACGCACTTTTCCGAAAAAATATTTTTTTTAATGCACTAATTCAAAAAAAGGCATTTGTGTCCTAAATAAAATGCATAGTTAACGCTCGTATTTTCACGTCATTGAATAAAAACGTTACTTTTACGCCCACCAATTTCAACTAATTAAGCCTTAATAAACATGATAAGAATAGCTATTATTGGCTACGGATACTGGGGACCCAACCTGGTAAGAAATTTCTACAATACGCCCGATTGCACAGTTGCGTTGGTCGTTGATTCGCGGCCTGACAGGCTGGCCCTGGTAAGCAAGAATTTCCCGGCGACAAGAACCAGCACGGATATAAACGATGCGCTTACCGGAAGTGATATTGACGCTGTTGTAATTGCCACACCAACAGCTACACACTATAGCCTGGCAAAAACTGCCCTTGCTAACGGGAAGCACGTGCTGGTAGAAAAACCAATGGCCAAAAGCGTAGCCGAAGCCGAAGAAATGATAGCTATTGCAGAAAAAGCAAATAAGCTGCTGATGGTAGACCATACGTTTTTATACACCGGGGCCGTAAAAAAAATGAAGGCGCTGATAGATAACGGGGATGTCGGTGACATTAACTACTTCGATTCTACCCGCATCAATCTTGGCCTTTTTCAACCAGACATAAACGTTTTATGGGACCTGGCGCCGCATGATATATCCATACTGTTTTATCTTATTCATGCCCGCCCGGTGAGCGTTAGCGCCAGCGGCATTTCGCATACACCTAACGGCCTTGAAAATGTTGCTTATCTAACAGTGAATTATGATTCATCGCATATTGCACATTTTTCATGTTCATGGTCTTCCCCGGTTAAGATCAGGAAGATCCTGATAGGTGGCACAAAGAAAATGATCATGTTTGATGATGTGGAACCCAGTGAAAAAGTGAAAGTATATGATACTGGCTATAGTGTAAAAAGCGACGAAGACAAACGCAGACTGCTCATAGATTACCGCGTGGGCGACATCTACATCCCTAAACTGGACCAGAAAGAGGCGCTAAGCGGCATGGCAGCAGATTTCATCAGCTCAATAGCTAAAGGTGGGACGCCTGTTTCCAATTATAAAATAGGCCTTGAAGTGGTAAAAGTGCTGGAAGCGGCGCAAGAGTCAATAACTAATAAAGGCAAGGAAGTAATGATAAAATACTAAACTATACGCATGGAAATACTTACCGTAAACACAGAAAAAAAATCGCTCAACAATGTAAAGGTGGGTAAAAATGTACGCATTTTCGACTTCGTAAATGCTTATCACTGCTCCATAGACGACAACAGTAAGGTAGGTGCATTCGTAGAGATCCAGAAAGGGGCGACCATAGGCAAAAACTGCAAAATATCCAGCCATACTTTTATTTGTGAGGGCGTACATATTGAGGACAACGTATTCGTAGGCCATAACGTAACGTTTATTAATGACCGCTTCCCTCGGGCCACAAACCCGGACGGCAGCGTACAGACAGACGCCGATTGGAAACTAGAAGAGACTTTCGTTAGGAAAAATGCATCAATTGGCTCGTCAGTTACCATACTTTGTGGTATTATTGTGGGAGAAGGGGCCATAGTGGGCGCAGGCTCGGTAGTAACAAAGAATGTGGCCCCGAATACTATTGTCGCAGGAAACCCTGCGAAGTTTATAAAAAAAATTGAACACTAGATCGTTATATGTCCAAGATACCATGCCTCGACCTGAAAAGGCAGCACGATAAGCTGAAAGCTGAACTGTTCAGTGCTTTTGAAAAAGTGTATGAAAAGACCGCCTTTTCCGGCGGCCCGTTCGTTGAGCAATTTGAGAATGAATTTGCTGCCTTTTGCGGCACAAAATACGCGATCGGCTTGAACAACGGCACTTCTGCGCTGCACCTCGCTATGCTTGCATTGGGCATTGGCCCGGAAGATGAGGTGATCATTCCTGCCAATACATTCATTGCCACTGCGTGGGGCGTATCTCATGCCGGTGCCACGCCTGTTTTTGTGGACTGCACGTCCGACACATGGCAGATAGATGTAGCTAAAATCGAGGCGCGCATCACTAACAAAACAAAAGCCATTATCGGTGTCCACTTGTATGGGCAGCCCTTTGATATAGATGCGGTAAAAGCACTAGCAGCAAAACACAACTTGTTGGTTGTGGAAGATGCCGCACAGGCACAGGGCGCTACTTATAAGGGACAAAACGTCGGAGGCTTTGCAGAAATGGCTTGTTTCAGTTTTTATCCTGGTAAAAACCTGGGCGCTTGTGGGGAAGCAGGTGGTATTACTACCAACAACGAAGCCTATAGCACGCATCTGAAAAGCCTTCGCAACCATGGTTCAGTGACAAGATATTACCATGATGAGATAGGTTATAATATGCGCATGGGCGGCCTGGAAGGCGCTTCGCTCAGTGTAAAGCTGAAGTACCTTGCCGGCTGGAACGAGAGGCGCGGAGCGATAGCCAAAAGATACCAGTCAGAAATAAAACAACCCAAAATAACACTGCAGGCGCAACCCGAATGGGCTAACAGTATATACCACCTTTTTGTGGTTACCTGCAGGGAGAAAGACAATTTTGTACAGTACCTGGAGCAGAACAATATTAGCCCAGCCTTCCACTACCCTGTCCCATGCCATCTACAGAAAGCCTATGCGCACCTCGGTTACAAAGAAGGTGATTTCCCGAATTCTGAATATCTTGCTAAGCATTGCGTATCATTACCAATGTTTGCAGAGCTCACGGACGAGGAGGTAACAAAAGTGATTGAGGTGATCAATGCTTATTAATCCATAGCGCATGCAAACATGGTCTGTAGGGGTATTATGCTATAACGAAGGGGAAACTTTGGAAAAGGTTGTAGCGGGAGTGCGCCTGGTTTTACAACAGCTTACAAATACTTTCGAGATAGTTATTGTAGACGACTACAGTACCGATGGCTCACGCGAAAAAGCGCTGGAACTTGCCAAAACATACCCCGAAGTGCGGACGATACTGCACGAAGCCAACCGTGGCATTGGCGGCGGGTTATTGTCCATATACAGCAATGCGAAGTATGAAAATGTGGCCATGATACCCGGCGACGGCCAGTTTGACACCAATGAATACCTTCCGTTTAAAGATGTACCCTCAGATTATTTTATCTCTTTCTACAGGAAAGAAAATACATCCTATAGCTTGTTCCGCAACATATTGTCTTTGTTCAATAAAAAGCTCAACAAAGTATTCATCGGCATCACACTGAAAGACGTAAACTGGACCAAAGTCTACAAAAAGAAAGACCTCGACCAACTTGATCTGCAGTTGACCAGTTCACTCGTAGAAAGTGAGATCTGTGCAAAGCTACTTTTCCTCGGAAAAAAAGTTATTGAAGTAGAATCCAAATACCTGCCACGCATAGCGGGACAAAGCAAGGGAGCATCCGCCGCCATTGTTAAAAAAGCCCTGAAAGATACCTGGGCGCTCATAGCTATCATGAGGCGGTTTAAAGCACAAACTGCACGAAACAGGAAGATTAAGTAGCAGCAGTCTTATCTTTCCTCCACGAATAAAACCACAATCCCAAATACGCCAGTATTCCCAGAAATACCATAATTAATGCCGCACCTATGTAACGCTGGTGATAGGTCATTACCACGTCGCTGTGGCCCTTTTTGAGCATAATACCCGTCATGCCTGAGAACAGCTTTATTTTGTCTGCCTTTTGTCCATTCACTTTCAGGTTCCAGCCATCGTCATAGGGTATGGAGATATACATCATCTTGTCTGTACTCAGGTCTATGGTTCCTGATATCTCGCTTTCGTTAAATTTGCTCAATTTCATTGAATCCTTGGCCAGCTCATCTACATGCTGTTTGTAAATATCAATGGAGAACGCGGCTGGTGCAATGGTATCACGCAGCTGAAATGGCGTTAAACCCGACACTTTGCTCGCATCCTTATCACTGACTACACAGGTCATAAGACTTACAAAGTCTTTCTGGGTATTGTTGAGGCCTTTGAAAGAGCTCTCCGGCAGGAACTTGTCGTAAGTATACCCTATGGGCAGCATCAGCTTATTACGGAAAAGTTTTACATTGCCAAACGTACCCAGCGTGTCGCAGATCGAATACCACAGCGGATTGACATTGCCCCTCGCCAGGATGTACTTCACCCGGTTTTCCGATTCCAGTATCGGACGGGTAATGAGTCCGTTCGCCCAACGGGTCGTCAATTCATTTGACAGATCAACGACACCTAATAAGCCAAGGTAACTGATGTAATTTCCCTGGTTAAACGAATTATAAGAGCTCGTTCCGTGGTATCCTTGCACCATAGCATCATTTAGCGAATAGTGCATTGCGGGCGATGACGCATAGTTTTTATCAATGCGATAAAAGGAATTGGTGTGATCTGTACTTTTCACATAGTTCAGCGCCTCTACCGAGTAGTCGTTATACCCTACCTTTTGCGTTAACTCTGCTGCGGTCACGGCGTCGCGCTCATTGGCAGAGATATTTGAGAAATACATCACTTCACAACATACCAAACCCAGGAAAATGTATTTCACATAAACCGGGCTGTTCTGTCGGCCCATAAAGAAAAGGAGCCCAGCGTAAATGATCAACAGCGTACATACAAATGTGAATATGGACGAGCTAACTATAGACCTGTCTGGGAAGAAGGGATAGTTGAGGAAAATGAACAAAACAACCACCGTTACAACAAGCGTCACCAGATTTATTTGCCTTTTTTGTATGATCATGTCAAGCGCCTGCATGGAGAAAAACAGGAACATTAATGCTACAAGGAAAGAGTACGCGCGATAATAGTCCCCGGTAAACAGCCAAAAGGCATACCTGAAGTAAGGAAAAATAATAGGTAACAACCAAACGGCAGCAAAAACGATGAAGGCTATTCTTACTCTTTTTTCGAGGAAGGGGAATATCTGCGGCATAAGCAGCAAGCAAGGTATTCCGCAATAAAACATTGGGGCTTCCAGCAGGTTTTGGACTCCTTTAAATTCGTTGCCGCTGCCCAGTATATCGCCTGAAAAGAAACGCATTACCGATGTGCCAAGATTCAGGTTATCGGCAATGTTGAACATTGGTGTCGAAGAGAGTATGTGCGCATAGGAGCTGCTACCGTTTCCACGGGGGCTCTCCAGGGTCACGAAAATATTCTCGATCAGGAACGGTGCACTCAGCAATAACCCGAGGCTACCATAGCCTATCATTTTCAGAAAAACGCCGGCAATGCCCATGATGTCAGTAATGCCTGTCTGTATGCACCTGAGTATGGCATACAATGCCAGGAACAGGCCATAGATGTACAGGTTTACAGGTGTGGATATGGCAATAATGAAAATGGCTACAGGAAAAAGAAACCACTTCTTGTTGACAAATAGTTGCTCGAAAGCCAATAACAACAGCGCGGCACTGAATGCCTCATAGGAAAAGTAATTCCATGCCCCACCAATTATC
This sequence comes from uncultured Bacteroidota bacterium, assembly GCA_903905065.1. Lineage (GTDB taxonomy): Bacteria > Bacteroidota > Bacteroidia > Chitinophagales > Chitinophagaceae > Nemorincola. Next base: position 9,101 of record CAIVEW010000013.1, read on the forward strand.
ATGAACGAACAGAACGCAAACATCATGCTACCCGCGACTGAGGTAAAATTGGAGAGCTTCAAAGTTCTCAGGTAGAAGAAAAATGTAACCCCGCCCAGTAAAATCTTAAGCAGTTCCTTGTAGATCATGGCTGACATGATGTGATCTTTGCCACCAATGAACAGAAAAATATCGAACGGATCACGGAAAATGAGTGCAAAAATATTTTGCCCTATACCCCAGTCAAACGACCATGTTGGAAAATGTCCTTTTGCTACCTGGTCTGCAGTATAATAACGGTAGGGATAAAGGCCGTTAAAAGTATCGCTACCGATATCCTTAAACATATAGGCCTTTTCAAAAGTGAGATAGTCCTTAAAAACGATAAAGGCGACTATAAGAATAAGCCCGAGTGAAACCAGCCACGCTTTATTGCCCAGTTTATCAAAAAAATCATTCACAGGAGTATCCTTCACCACCACCTGTGGCTTCGGCTTAATAGCTTGTTGCGCCGGCTTTTGCTCCTTGGGAGCAGCTTCTGTCTGAGCGTTTTTTTTCTGCGGTTTTGCCATAGCACAAAGTAAATATGATTTTTTAAAACAACAAGAGATAATATCCTGGTGGGACATGATGATTGCCTGATCTCTCAGGCATTTAAGCCTATTTCCCCGTTTTATTTTTTATCTTTGTAGCATACAATTCCAGACCGCCTGTTTCAATAAATTACATGAAAAAAGTCGCGATACTACAGTCGAATTACATACCATGGAAAGGATATTTTGATATGATCGCCCTGGTTGATGAATTCATACTGTATGACGATATGCAGTACACCCGCAGGGACTGGCGCAACCGTAACAAGATCAAAACCCCGCAGGGCCTCGCCTGGCTCACCGTGCCGGTAGAGGTAAAAGGCAAATACTTTCAGAAGATAAACGAGACAATGATCTCAGAAGTCAAATGGGCGAAAGACCATTGGTCAACCATAAAGCAATTTTACAGCAAGGCAAAGTTCTTTAAAGATTATAAGGACGTATTTGAGAATTTCTATCTCAATTCACAGGAACAGCTACTAAGCAATGTAAACTATGAGCTGATAAAAATGATCAATGAGATACTGGGCATCAAAACCAAAATATCCTGGTCGAGCGATTACGAACTGGCAGATGGAAAAACGGAGCGCCTGCTGAGCCTTGTACTCCAGGCGGGTGGTACGGAATACATCTCAGGACCGGCGGCAAAAGATTATATTGTGGATAGTATTTTTGAAGATGCTGGTATAAAGCTGTCATGGATGGACTATTCAGGTTACCCCGAATATACACAGCTCTACCCTCCTTTTGAACATGGTGTTACAGTATTGGATCTTATTTTTAACGAAGGGCCGGAGGCTCCAAAATTCATGAAATACATAAAATGAAAAATAAGATACTCGATACCGTCAACAACTACTATACCGAAAAAATAAAAGAACACGGTGTAACACCGCGCGGCGTAGATTGGAATTCGACTGAGTCACAGGAACTTCGTTTTTCACAGTTATCGCGGGTATTTGAAGCATCACTTGAAGACATTTCGATCCTCGATTATGGCTGTGGCTATGGCGCCTACTACGGGTACCTTCAGAAGACTAGCAGGCCGTTCCATTATACTGGTTTCGATATTTCGCAGGAAATGGTAAACCAGGGAATGGCTCATAACGGTACTGCAGATAACTTAAGTTGGTGTACAGAAATTAATGACAACCAACAATTTGACTACACTATTGCGAGCGGCATATTTAATGTCCGGCTACAACACAATGATGAGGAATGGAAGAAGTACATTAATGACGTGATACTGAATATCAGCAAGATCAGCAGAAAGGGCTTCTCTTTTAATATGCTCACCTCCTATTCGGATAAAGAATACATGAGGGACTATTTATACTATGCTAATCCTGGTGCAATTTTTGATTTCTGTAAAACGAATTGCTCAAAATATGTAGCCCTTTTGCACGACTATCCGTTATACGAGTTTACTATACTGGTGAAAAAATAAAACGGCCAGGGCTAACCCGCGGCGGCAACGTGAATTCCATCTATTCTTTTATCGTTCCGGGATATAGATATGAATGGTTGTTCCCTTACCTGGTTCACTCGTTGCCGTTATTATTCCTTGGTGGTGCGCAACAATTTTCCTCGCTATTGCCAGCCCAACCCCTGTGCCGGAATATTCATCTTTGCCGTGCAGCCGGTGAAATACATCGAAAATACGCTCACTGGATTCAGGATCAAACCCTATTCCATTGTCCTTAATGGCGATGTAGCAGTACTGTTTTCCCCCGCTGACCGCATCAAAATTCAATTCGCTGGCAGGAACAATACTGGCATTTATGACTATGTGAGGCGGAACGCCGGGACTTGCAAATTTGAGTGCATTATGGATAATGTTGTAAAGCAACTGGCGAAACGATACGAACATAGTATCGACAAAACAACGATCACTAAATTCAACGATCGCTTTTTTTTCTTCAATTGATGTTGCGAGGTCCTCTTTTACCTCTTTGACTATAAGGGAGAGGTCAATTTTTTCAAACTTATATTCGGCATTATTTACGTAATGGTATATAAGCAGGTCCCTGATGAGTTGCTGCATTCTTTCGGCCGAGTTTTGTATCCGTTGCAAATGACTTTTCCCCATCGGTGACAAAGTTTCAGCATCGCTTCCAACTATCCGGGAAATAAAAATCTGTATTTTTCGAAGAGGTTCCTGTAGATCGTGATTGGAGATGTAGGTAAAGTTGAGCAATTCCTTGTTTACGGTGATGAGTTCTGCAGCCCGCTTTTCTTTCTCTTCATTCTGAAAGGCAAGTTCCTGGTTGGCTACGATCAGTTCTGCCGCGCGTTGTTCCTTTTCCGCATTCTGATAGATAAGCTCTTTGTTGGCTATTATTAGTTCGAGGGCTAGCTTCTCTTTATCCAGGTTCTGAAAGGCAAGTTCCTTATTGGCAATAAACAGTTCGGCGGCACGCTTTTCTTTTTCTCCATTCTGAAACGCAAGTTCCATATTTGTAGCAACCAAAGTCCGCTCTATCTCCCGCCGGTGTTTATCTTTTTCAAATATGTCCAGCGCAAAGGAAATGTCGTCAGCTGCTTCTACCAGTAAAGACACCTCCTGCGATTCGAATATTTTCTTACCCGCCGAAACAACGATGAAGATCGCAACAACAACATGCTGATGCCTTACCGGCAGAGCCATGCAAGAGTGCCATCCCCGTTCCACAGCTACAGACCTCCAGTTGATCAGCAGAGGATCATTTTCTATGTCGTTGCACAAATAGAAATTGCCGGTTTGCATCACCTTGCCAATTGGTCCGCTATTTTCATACCCGATTTTCGTAAACAATGCAGTGTCTTCATCAGACATGCCGGAAGACTCGACCAGGTTAAATTTGTTTTCCGAATCAAAGGTAGATATCCAGGCGGCCTTGAATTTTCCAAACCCTGTCGCAATACGGCAGGCCTCTTTGAAAACCGTCTGCTGATCTTTAGAATGTACAATGGTTTGATTTATCTGGCTCAGGAATTCATATAACTCCTTTGCATGGATCAGCTCGGCGGTGCGTTTTTCTTTCTCCTCATTCTGCAAAGCGAGCTCCTTGTTAGCTGCGATCAACTGTGCTATTAATTTCCCCTTCTCTTCGTTGTGAAGAGCAAAGTTTCCATCAGTAGCTAATACCTCATTCATAATCACTTTTTGAAGACCATTTTTCGGGAACTAAAGGCCGATCACCTATCATAATAATGTCGGCAAACCGACATAGTACATTTTCATTCTGCCTTTCCCTTTGGCATGTATTTCACCCCGGTATACACAATCTATACTATCCTTCACGAGCAGGTAGGTACTGTGCGAAATATTTATTTTCCCCGATTCGCTGCTTTGCTCCATCCGTGCAGCGGTGTTCACCGCATCGCCATAAATATCATACGCAAATTTCCTGATGCCGACTATGCCAGCTACTACGCTGCCACTGTGTATGCCTATCCGAATGTCAAATGTTCTTTCATTATGCGTGATCAACCGGTCCTGCATAAATGCATTGATCTCCGTGGCGGCCATAATAATGTTCTCTGCATGTTTGGGATCTGCTATCGGCAGGCCTGCCACTGCAAGGTAGGCATCACCTATCGTCTTGATCTTTTCGATGTTGTACTTGTCTATTATTTCATCAAATTTGGTAAAACAGGTATGTAACTCGTCGATAAGCTCCTGCGGGGTCATCCGCTCACCAGCCGTAGTAAAATTCACGAAATCCGTAAACAATATAGTTACGTTATCATACTGCCTGGCTGTTGTAGTTCCCTTCATCTTCAGATCATCCGCTACATCATCCGGTAATATGTTGGCCAGCAAGTCATCCGACTTTTTCCTTTCATGTTCCGACTTGCGGCGTTCCTTAAGTATAAAGATCAATTCCGCAGCACGCTTTTCCTTTTCTTCGTTCTGAAACAGCAGTTCTTTGTTAGCTACTATCAATTCAGACGCGCGTTTCTCCTTCTCCTCGTTCTGAAAAACAAGTTCCTTATTGGCTATCGCCAATTCAGACGCGCGTTTTTCTTTCTCTTCGTTCTGAAAGGCAAGTTCTGCGTTAGCTATCGCCAGCTCAGAGGCGCGTCGTTCTTTTTCTTTATTCTGGTAGATAAGTTCTATGTTGGCGATAGCCAGTTCTGCAGCGCGTTTTTCTTTCTCTTTATTCTGAAAGGCAAGTTCCACATTCGCTACAGCCAGCTCCGACGCGCGCTTCTCCTTCTCATCATTCTGAAAAAGAAGTTCCTTATTGGCCACCGACAACTCAGAAGCTCGCTTTTCCTTCTCCTCATCCTGGAAAACAAGCTCCGTATTGGCGATCGCAAGCTCCGACGCGCGCTTTTCTTTCTCCTCATTCTGAAAGGCAAGTTCCACATTCGCAACGGCCAGTTCCGACGCACGCTTCTCCTTCTCATCATTCTGAAAGATGAGCTCTTTATTGGCAACCAGTAATTCCGACGCCCGCTTTTCCTTCTCCTCATTCTGAAAAGCAAGTTCAGTATTTGCAATCACCAATTCAGAAGCACGTTTTTCTTTCTCTTCATTCTGGAATGCAAGCTCTTCGTTGGCGATGATCAGTTCAGAAGCACGTTTTTCTTTTTCCTCGTTTTGAAATACAAGCTCTTCGTTCGCAATTATCAATTCTGATGCACGTTTCTCTTTTTCTTCATTCTGGAAAGCAAGTTTTTTGTTGGTGAGGATCAGCGTGTCCTCCATTTCCTTTCTCTGGCCATCCTTTTCAAACATATCAATTGCGAACGAAATGTCATCAGCAGCCTCTACGAGCAGAGACACTTCCTGTGATTTGAATAAATTCACTTCCGGGGAAACAATGATAAATATGGCGACTACAATCCTACGGTTTCTGATAGGCAAAGCCATGCACGACCGCCACCCCCGCGCTATAGCAAGCGGCCTCCAGTTGATCAGCAAGGAGTCGTTTTCTATGTCATTACACAGATAAAAGCCACCTGTATGAACGACCTTACCGAACGGCCCGCTGGTTTCATAATTTATTTGCTTGAACATTGCAGTGTCTTCCTCAGACATACCACAGGATTCAATCAGGTTAAATTTATTTCCCGAATCAAATGTGCTGATCCAGGCAGCCTGGAAACTGGCGAATCCAACGGCTATCCGACACGCTTCCCTGTATACAGTTTGTACGTCTTTGGAATGTACAATGGTTTGGTTGATCTCACTTAGAAACTCATACAATTCTTTTGCATGAGCTAATTCCGCGGCCCGCTTTTCTTTTTCTTCATTCTGAAAGACAAGTTCCTTGTTGGCTATCGCGAGCTCGGATGCCCGTTTTTCTTTTTCTTCGTTCTGAAAGGCCAGTTCCTTATTGGCCACCAGTAACTCTGAAGCCCGCTTTTCTTTTTCGCTATTCTGAAATACCAGTTCCTTGTTTGCAATGATCAATTCCGATGCCCGCTTTTCCTTTTCTTCGCTTTGAAATGCAAGTTCCTCATTGGCAAGAGCTAATTCCGATGCACGTTTTTCTTTCTCTTCGCTCTGAAATGCAAGTTCCACATTGGCGGCAGCTAATTCCGACGCGCGTTTTTCCTTTTCTTCATTGTGAAAGATAATTTCCCTGTTCGCTATCAGTAGTTCAGACGCGATATTCCCACTTTCCTTCTTTTGATCATTTTCCATTAATCGGTTTTGCGGTTTTCAACGAAAACCCATACGTATACACCTTCTTAGAGCGAAAGAAGCAATTTGAGAAAGGAGACAGATCAGTTAGAATAAAGGAAAAGGCTGATTTCTATTGTAAATTTACTGATATTTTATTTGGAAAACTGTTAAATAACCATGGCCGGAAATATTAGCTATGTGATCGCGGTCATTTCAGTCGATGATTAGCAACTATCAAAAAAAACACTATTGAAAAGAATATCCTGAAACAACGAACAAGGATAAGCCGAAAAACTAGTAGTTTTGCTTACGAAAAGCACGGTAAATCAAACGGATTAGTCCGGAAGTCATGGAGCAAGGCACTGCTAAATGATGCCAAAGCCCATCCGTTCTATTACCTGGATCAAAACTACATTTTGTACAATAACAGTTCCTATGGTTCAACCGGTGTGTGCCTGGTAAGACTGGCCGCTTAGCCTTTATAACTTTTACATCCCACAAATGACAATCAACGCCCGGGCTTTCAAACTTAGTGAAAAGCAGCTTTTATATGCTTCGGGTGTATTTATTTTACTTGCGATAATTTTCAGGTATACTCATTTCCCGCTCAGCAGCCCTGATGGAGGAGATGAACCATATTACGTACAGGAGGCTGATTACCTCGCAAAATATGGCCTATATAAAGCCCTGTCACAGGGCACCTCCGTTACTTATTCATTACTGTTAGCCATCTTTGGTAGAATACTTTTCGTAAGCCACCTGATAGCAGGCCGCATATTATCGGTGGTGTTTTTCGTGGTGGGATGCAGATCGTTATTCCAATGCTTCAACGCGTTCACCAACCTTAATAGCAATGTAAAATACATGGGATTGCTTTTTTACACTTCAATGTCCGTGAGCTGGCTGTTGCGTTGCTTGCCGGACACTGTATGTGTTGCATTCATGTTTTCCACATTGGCCGTTTTATTTAATAGCAAAAGCTATTGGCGACTGGGCGCTGCTGCAGTTATGCTATTTCTAGCGTTTAGCTGCAAACCGACAGCCCTTTTTATACTGCCAGGGCTTTTCATTTTTATATTCTTCAAGGGGTCAGGCAAAGCAACCTGGACAAAGAATATTGTCCGGTTCGCTATTTTCACTTTGGTTTTTAGTGTATGTTTTGCGTTATATCACCTGCCAGGCTATCAAACATACCATCGTCTTATGTTGGAAGATAAGGGTCATGGATACAGCGGCGAAACACGAGTAGAACATAATATCAGTTGGAATGAAGTAAACAATTATTTCCTGCTGTATAAAGACGTGCACGAAAAGCAAAACAAGTGGAGCGTTTCTTTTGACGAGGTAGCGGAGTTTAAAAAGCAGCATCCCGAAGTGGTTTTGCAAATGGGCTATACCGAATTTATTCGTATGCACTTCATGGTCTTCGTGAAAAGTACCGCCGATAAATTCTTTTTTTACCTACCCTATCATATACAGGGCAGCCTCTTCTTTGCCAAGTGGACGATCATTAACAAATGGGTGAAGAACCAGACCGTATTGAATATAATAACACTGCTCTTGATCTCTGCGTTAAGTATGTATAATTGGAAATTCATTAAAGAAAATGCGTTTATTTTCTTCGTTCCCTTCCTGTACTTCGCAGTTTTGTCTCTTTATTGTATTTCCCAACTTGAGGATAATTGGTCGTTCTTTTGTCTGCCATTCCTGGCTCTTCCTGTAATGAAGTCTATTGACAGATACCTTAATATATCTGTTTTTTTCCTGCTCCAGTTTTTATATATGCTGGTATTAATAAAGAATGGATGAGCAGAGGTAGCTAACCAGATGCCTGTGCATACAAAAACAGCGATTTTTCTCTTGGCCCACTCATAGTAACAACGACGCGATCGTAAACACTGCAAATACTACGCTCGCAAAACCATTGGTATTCGCAAAAGCTATACCCACTTTGCTGAGGTCATTGGGCTTCACAAGCAGGTGCTGATAAGTAAGCATGGATGCATAAAACACAGCGCCTATCCAGTATATCCAGTTGAAGTGGCCGATGATACCTGCGCCGATCACAAATGAGGCAGATAACACATGCAGCATTATTGAGACAATCAGCGCATTTTTTACACCTATGGCAGCAGGAATAGAATGGAGTTTGTTCTCCCTGTCGAAATTCTCATCTTGCAGAGCATAGATGATATCAAAGCCGGCAACCCAAGTAAGCACAGCGAAAGAGAAAAATAGCGGCAGCAAGGCAAAATGGCCGGTAACAGCCAGGAATGCACCTATGGGAGACAAAGACAGCCCAACGCCGAGCACAATATGGCAAAGCGCCGTAAAGCGCTTTGTATAGCTGTAAAACAGTATTACGAACAATGCGACAAAGGACAAATAAAAACAAATATGGGTGTCCGGGTTGATGAACCAGGTAGTCGCCACGAACAAAACAGAATTGACGATCGTGAATAACAGCGCATGTTGCGGCTTAATAATCCCCGCAGGTACTTCGCGTTTTGCGGTACGTGGGTTCAGGGCATCATAATGACGGTCGAGGTAACGATTGAAAGACATCGCTGCACTGCGGGCGAACACCATACACAGCAACATTTCCACCAATATAGGCCAATGGAACGGTTGGTCTGTTCCTGAAGCCTTTATTGCTAAAAAGCCAAGCGTGAAACCAATAAAAGCAAAGGGCAACGCAAAAACAGTGTGGCTGAACTTGATCAGCGATAGATAATTTGTAAACTTTTTAAAGACGCTCATATTTACTTCACATCCGCCTCAATAGATATGGACACCGCCTCAGGTAAAGCGTTTGAGTGCACAATGATGTTCTTTTGCTGTATGCCTGATTTGCCGCTAGGATTAAACTCTACAGTGATCTCCCCTTCTCCGTCGGGCGCTATCATTTCTTGCGGAAAGGTAGGCACTGTGCAGCCACAGGTAACGTCCGTTTTCGCTATATACAGCGGATTCATTCCCGTGTTTTTGAAGCGAAAAGCATGTTTTACTACCTGGTCTTCAGCCAGTGCGCCAAAGTTGAACTTGGTTTCGTAGAATTGCATAGTGGTCTTGGGTAACTCAGCGGCCCTCTGTGTACGGGTTATGGTCTGCACCGGGTATATCTCTCCACGATAAGTCTCCCCTGCCCTGCCTGTTTCAAAAATACCGTCACCGCCCCTATGGCTGAACCTGACCAACTCGCAAATGGCAATTACAAAGACTGACAACGACAATATTGTGAGTAAAATAGCCTTATAATTCCGGTCCATTATATCAGAAACATTTTTGCAAAGATACTCCTAAAACAAATTCCACGCATATCTACCGGTTTCAATTTAAATTATTTGGTTTTCTCTTCCCAAATCTGCGCCAGGTACACTAAAGCCTCCACCGCTTTTTCCATATCCTGTACACTTACATATTCCTGTTTTGAGTGGATACCCATTTCCCCGGTAAACAAATTCGGGCAGGGAAGGCCCATAAACGAAAGCCTCGACCCGTCCGTACCGCCGCGTATGCTCATGCGTTGTGCGGTCATCCCCGCGCGTTTATAGGCTTCCTCGGCGTAGTCCATGACGTAGGGGTGGTTGTCCAGTACCTCCTTCATATTCCGATATTGTTCTTTTACTGCAAAATCAACAGTAACGCCTGGAAATTGCTCCGCAGCCTTCAGTGCCAAAGCTTTCAACCGTTCCTCATGCTGAGCCAGCTTAGCCGTATCAAAATCCCTTACTATGAACTGCACGGTAGCTTTTTCAAGCCCGCCATCAATAGATGTAGGATGCACGAAACCCTGCATTCCTTCGGTTGCTTCAGGGCACCACTCATCTTTTGGCAGCATAGACACAAATGCGGACGCTGCTTTTACAGCATGTACCATCTTGCCCTTGGCGTAGCCGGGATGCGCACTGATGCCATGAAAGGTGACTATTGCGGCATCTGCAGAAAATGTCTCTCCCTCCAGGTGGCCGCGCTCGCCGCCATCTAAAGTATAGCCGTATTGTGCGCCAAGTTTCTTCATGTCCACCGCAGCCACTCCGCGCCCTACCTCTTCGTCGGGGGTAAACAGTATGCGTATTTTGCCATGTTTTATTTCCGGGTGCTGCAGCAAATAAGTGGCGAGGTCCATAATGATGGCCACGCCAGCCTTGTCGTCGGCGCCTAGTAAGGTGTGACCCGATGCAGTGATAATATCGTCGCCAACCCGCTCTTTCAGATAGGTGTGATTCCCGGAACTGATAACAACAGAAGTGTCATCCGGCAGCACAATGTCCCTACCATCATATCGTTTGTGCAGCATAGGTTTCACGCCTGCCCCACTGCAATCCGGGGCTGTATCCACATGCGAGCAAAAACACAGTACAGGTACTTCTTTCTCGCTGGTAGATGGGATAGTGGCATATACGTACCCGTGTTCGTCCAACGCAGCGTCAGTAATGCCTATTTCAAGCAAGTCATTCACTAACACACGACTAAGATCCTTTTGTTTGTCGGTAGATGGTTGCGTAGGTGATGCCGGATCGCTTTGCGTGTCGATCTGCACATAACGCATAAACCGATCTGCCGCAGTGTGTTTATAATCAGGTAAAGCCATTTATATAAATTGAGCGGCAAAAATAGCTATCTTAGCTATACTATGAAAGGATTTGTACTCAGCAAAACAGATATATCCCAAATAATAACGGTAACCTTCACTTTGTTTGCGGTGATAGATGTACTGGGCTCACTCCCGGTGATCATTTCCATCAAGAAGAAAATGGGAGATATTAATGCGTTCCTGGCCACTATGGTGTCAGGCGGGCTTATGCTGCTTTTCTTTTTTATCGGTGAGCAAATGCTGGAGTTCATGGGGTTGGATATCAAATCGTTTGCCATCGCCGGTTCCATTGTCATATTCATCCTGGGGTTGGAAATGATCCTCGGGCTGGAGTTTTTCAAGCCAGACAAGGAAGGTGCAGGGTCAAGCACCTTGGTGCCGGTAGCTTTCCCACTTATTGCGGGCTCTGGCACACTCACTACGGTTATGTCGCTTAAGGCGGCCTACGAGTATTACAATATCCTCATTGCCATTCTCATTAACCTGGTCATTATTTATGTCACACTTCGTTCCGTGAATTTCCTCGAGCGGATACTGGGACCTTCGGGCATTGCGGTGGTGCGTAAATTCTTTGGCGTTATCCTGCTGGCTATCGCAGTGAAGATATTCAGGAATAATATAGGAGTGATGAAGTGAGCGCAAGCAAGAAGCTCCTGGGGTCATCTGAATTAGGTAGAGACGTTGCACTGCAACGTCTAAATACAAACACATAACCAAATGACACCGGTTATAAATGCTCATATTACGCAAGACGTTGCAATGCAACGTCTCTACTTTACCACAATACACAAATCCACGTTTACCGTTTCGGCCGTTTTTGAACATCCCTTCTTTCCCGCAGATTCGTTTCATTGAAGGCGTCTTCGTCCATCTTACTTATCTCCAGATTGTCTTTAACAACTCTTAGTATATAGTATTTTTTAGCACCCGCAGCGTCGAAAAACAATTTCTTCGCTCCCAATTCCTTGCCTTCCATCTGCACAACAATATTGTACGCACCCCGCTCAAATGGCTTAGTCGTATATACTCCATCTTCTCCCGCACGTACCTCGGTCAGCATGTGTCCGTCTTTGTTTACCCTTACTACGCTGCCCCACAGGGGCTTATTGGCAGCATCCACTACCTTACCGGTAAGTACTGCGGCCTGGGCAAATGCAGCGTGGCCCTGTAGCGTCAGGACGAGTAATAACAGGTAATTTGCGATCTTTTTCATCGGCGCCTTTTTTTAGTGACTGTTGGTTTTTTAATTTCCGTCATCGGTTGCGGTTCCGGCTCTGTCTTTATGCTCGTGGTATCTTTCTTCAGCATAAACATATACGTACCACCAGCCACTTCCGGGGTAGCTGCAGCCACATGGCTTTCTATAACTGAGGTTCTTATCTTGGCTTCCATCGCCGTATCTTTATCGACTGCGCTGACCGCGAATTTTCGGCTGTGGACTTTTATCAGGAAGAACTTTCGCGACCCTATTGACGTATCTATCGACAATTCGTTTTCACCCCGGTATTTCCCATCCGTGAACACGTCCAGGTAGTAGTTACCATCAGCTATCTGCCGGGTGCAGTAGAGACCATCACTGTCCGAAACAGCCTCTATAGGCGGCATCTCGGGCCTGCTTACTTTAATAACCGCTCCTGGTACGGGTCGGTTATTCTGGTCCACTATTTTCCCTGCAAAAATGCTGTTTTGTGCATAACAGGCATCCTTCAAAAAAACTAATTCAACCAGGAAAAAAAGCAGAGCTATTTTGTTCATTCGCGATAAAGCTATTTTATTGGTGGCGTTCTTTCATAGGTCAATTCCGTCCTGATCACTTTTTAAATGTTGTATCTTTTTTATGGTAGAAATACTGAACGCTGTCACTCGATAAACGAATTGTGCCTATACGGTCATTCCCGCCATCAAAATCATGCCTGCTGTTTATCTGCTCCAATTTCACGGCCATTGCCGGATCCTTATCCACTGCATTAACCGTAATGTTACCGCCACCCATTTTTATCAGGAAGAATTTATTCGCTCCAGATGCTTCATCCAATGTCACTTTCTTTAGTCCACGACATTCACTTCCCACATATACTGCCAGGTGATAGCGCCCAACCGCAAGGGGTTTTGTGCAATATAGTCCATCTGCGTCCGACTTAGCTTCTATAGGCGATACTTCCTTGCTGCTTATCTTTATTACCGCATTTGGCACAGGATTATTATTTTCATCGACGATTTTTCCTGCGAATATGCTATTTTGCGCATAAGAAATACTACAGGCTGTAAGTAGCAAAACCACTAGCGGTAGTCTAAGAATTTTCATAACAGGAATTTAATTTAAAGATACAAAAATAGCAATATGCTGGTTGATATACTGAACGCGGCCAATCTTTATGCCGATGGCGTAAAACATGTGCAGGACAGAAGAGAGCAATGGCTGAAAAAACATACAGAGTTGAAAGACCACCTTAAAGAAGTGGCCGAGTACCTGAATACTAATACGGGTTATAAGCAGGGGTTCTTTGTTGATACGCTTCACGCATTTGATGAGAATCTAAATGGCACCAGTGCCGCCATGCCGTCGATTACCCTGCGCTCCGGGCCTATGCCCATGCTGGTTACCTTCAGGAATACCATGGGCGAAAAAAAAGACTATATCGAAGAAGGATTTCATATTACCCTCACGCCCACAATTACCGGGCAGGTGATCGCTTTCCTGATACAGCACACAAGTGAGCTCAACAAAACGCCGCCGCAGTATATTAGCCTGGCGGTAATTGACGAACCCGGAAAGCTGACCATGGAAGTTGCCGACGCTATTATCATCAAAGGCATACAAATAGCATTTTACAGCAGCTTCACCGGGATGGGTGAGCAGGAAGTTGAAAATGACGCCTCCCAGCCTTTGCCTGCACCACGTTCACACACCCCTATTGGCTTTAAACTGCATGAAACTACGGAAGAAGTTAAGTAAATATTGTCTGCTGCCCGGCTTACTGCTCATTGCTGCCTGTGGCAATGAAAACAAACCTGTGCCTGCAGCAACGGAAGGCACAAATAATACAGCGAACAATCTTGGTGTCCCTGCAGTGATCCCTTATGATATTATCAACGCCTACCCACACGACCCCACAGCCTTTACAGAAGGCCTTGAGTGCAAGGATGGTGTCTTATATGAGAGTACCGGCCAGTATGGATACTCGGACATCCGGAAAATAGATCTGAAGACGGGAAAAGTATTGCTTTCCAAAAATATGGAGGCGCAGTATTTCGGTGAGGGGCTTACCATTCTTAACGGTAAAATATACCAACTTACCTATCGCGAAGGAAAGGGCTTTGTTTATGACCTCGCGACCCTTAAACTGCTCAACACTTTTACCTTCACCACGGCTGAAGGATGGGGTATGACCAACAATGGCAGATACCTCATATTCGATGACGGCACAAATGTGCTGCATTATATAGACCCTAATTCTTATAAAGAAGTGAAGCAGCTTGCAGTAACCGATGAACACGGCCCTGTGAATGAGATCAATGAACCCGAGATGATACAGGGCTTCATTTATGCCAACCAATGGCAAACCGACTATATCCTGAAAATTGATACCACCACCGGGCACGTTGTTGGCCGCGCTGATCTTGGCACTTTGCGCCAGCGGGCCGGTATCCCCCAGCCTACTGGAAGAAAAAATGGCCCCGATGTGCTCAATGGTATTGCGTATGACGCGGCGACAAACCGCATTTTTATCACCGGTAAGAACTGGCCAAAGCTATTCGAGATTAAGTTGGATAACTGACTTGATAATACATATTTTGCAGTGCAAATTATGCATGTAGAGACGCTTCAATGCAACGTCTCTACACAACACCATCTCATTAATTTGTTTTACTCTTTGATCACCTTCACTGTTTTCTTCTCTCCGTTAGCGCCGGTAAACTGCAGTATGTAAACACCCGCTGCGAAATTGCCCACTCTGATGGTCTGCTTATTAAATTGCATAGGGGCACTATACATTTTTTGCCCTACCGTATTGAATATCGAAATAAACTCCGCTCCTGTAAGCGTTGCCGTAACTTCAACAGTTACCTCGTCAGTGGCAGGATTGGGGTACACTTTTACGGCGTTTGCAGGCGCTCTAAAACTATTTGCCTGGAGGGTGCAACCAGCAATAGACAACGCTTTGTCCAGCACCTCATCATCGCCCGCTCTTATGCCCGCCTTGGTAGCATAAACAACTGTATCGGGAATAATGCCAATTCGTTGGGTGCTATCGCCATTTGGATAAAACACCCCTAAAGTAGTAAAGCCGGTGTACAGGTCCTGGCTGAGATTCCAATAACTCACGTTTCCATCCGCACCTGCTGTCTGGCTGCCGACCTTTACCGCACCCGGCATAGCCCCTAGTATCATACAAGAAAATTCAGCCTGGCTCTGGGTTTGTTCGTTCATCAATATGATCACTTTCCCGGTATATGCACTTGGGTTCGCATTAGAACCGAGGGAGTCATAATACCAATAGTAGGTGCCCGGATACGTAACGTCAGGAGTAGTCAATTTGGAAAACGCCCTGTGAGAAGGGTACATAAGGTTGGCAATGTCCCATGCCGTACCATTAGGATAGTTTCGGATGTCGAAGATGATCGCGCTTTTGTTACGCAGATCGTTGTACATCTGGTTTACATTTGAGTCTTGCAGATTGCCCATATTCACATAGCCAATATCGCAGGACAAAGTCGTCCATTTGATCGTATTAAGCGAGTCAGCAGGATAAATATAGTTTTGGAAAAATGAAGGATCGCCGGTATACCAATTCACGCAGGTGGCAGTCACCGTATGGTACGTCCCGGAATTGTCTTCTACCACCAGCGTCTCGTGAGCTCCGTTATTCTGGCGGCCAAGTATATCACTGCATACATCTCTTCTGAAAACGGACAAATTACCCGAAGAATAGTACGGTCTCAGGCTGTCTTCCCATTGTGCAGTAGTCTGTCCATCTACAGAGATAATAGCATCGCCTATATTTACCCCGGCAACTAATGAATTTACAACCACGTATTGGCCATCCACATATTGCAGCCGGATGTACGGTAGATAAAATCCCGGCAGTTGCTGGTATTCAGAGCTGTAGGTCAAACCAAAGACATGCACGTCGTTAAGCTCTGTCGCGATCTTAAGGTATAATTTATACAGAGACTGAGCATTGTTAACGTTAGCAACCTCCAGCACATAATTGTTTAAAGTAGTGTTCCAGGGAGTATCCAATATATAGGTATATGGATAAAAATACCGCACCACATTCCAGTATTTGAAAAACATAAGTAGACGGTGATGCTCATCCGGATAGCTTGTGGTCGTGTTCACATTAAGTTCTGGGTTGTCGTAAGGGAAAATAAGCCAGCCTTCGTAGCTGGTAGTATAGTCATTATTCTCTACCCAGCACTCTGTGTGTGGCCTGAAGTTATTTCTTATGGTATCCAGTTGTATCTGCACATCGCTGCGAAGAACCGAAGCAGATGTATCTATCCAACCCCAGTCCCGGTTATATTTTAAATTTGCTGGCAACGTATCCGGGAAGTAGGTTGTTGATAAAGCCATTGGCCCGGCAGCCGCAAGCATAGTATCGAGTGCATCATTAAATTCACTATCATTTGCTGCGCTTTCTATTGTCGGCAAAACAGCTACCAATACACTGTCCCAATTTACATTGCAGTTCGAAACGTTCGAGTGATAGTACTTTACAAACCCCCATACCTTACAAGTGTAGTATAACTTTTGCTGTAAAGTTGGGCCCTGCGCATATAAGCGGGCACCTAAAAGCATCATAATAGCAATGAGTGTAAGTTTCTTCATCATGTATCAGTTATAATAGTTGAATAAATGCTCTACTCAGTTCGCGCAGTCATTAAAATTAAATATTTTTATAGAAAAGGCGTAGTTAGCACCATATTATTAGACGTAAAAAATAGTGTTAGTCTTTGGTTTAAATCAAAAAAAAAGAGGCCGTCTCAAAAGCAATTTTGAGACGGTTTTTCTTTTTGCTGTAAAACGGAGTTGTTCCTGGTTGTATTA
>CAIVEW010000014.1 GCA_903905065.1 uncultured Bacteroidota bacterium
GACATGTCTCAAATTTACGCCGAAACTATTGCCTGTATTGACTTATGCCTTATTTTATTTATGCACACCAAATGTGGAAAAACGCACCTGACATTTAGTTTTTAAACAAAATAGGAGGGTGCCCTTTTGAGACACCCTCTTCAAAAATAAATCGGTTAAATCTCCTGATCACTGAAGCGCTAGCAACAGCTAAATGACTGACTCCCTTTTAGGGGCCGGGGGTTAAATAACCAGCATCGCATCCCCATAACTGAAGAAGCGGTACTTTTCTTTGATACCCACTTCATAGGCATGCATCATGAGGTCATAACCGGCAAAAGCGCAAGCCATGATCATGAGACTTGTTTTTGGCAGGTGGAAGTTGGTGATCAGTGAATCAGCTATTGAGAAATTGTAAGGTGGGTGAATAAATACATTGGTCCAGCCTTCTTCCGGTTTCAGCAGACCTTGTGCGGTTACTGAACTTTCCAGTGCGCGCATGGTAGTGGTGCCTATAGAGCAGATGTGACGCTTGTCTATCTTTGCTTTGTTCACGATGCCTGCTGCGTATTCGTCCACTTTGAAGTATTCTGCATCCATCTTGTGCTTCGACAAGTCTTCCACTTCGATAGGGCGGAAGGTACCGAGGCCGGTATGCAATGTTACTTCAGCAAATTTCACACCGATGATCTCCAGCCTTTTTATCAGCTCGCGGCTGAAGTGCATGCCTGCCGTAGGAGCGGCAACTGCGCCCTCGTACTTGGCATACACAGTCTGGTAGCGTTCTTTATCTTCTTCTTCTGGTTTGCGCTTGATATACTTGGGCAGTGGCGTTTCCCCGAGGAGGTCAAGCATACCACGGAAAGCCTGGTCGTCGCCATCAAAAAGGAAGCGGATGGTACGGCCCCGTGACGTAGTATTATCTATTACTTCTGCCACCAGTTCGTCGTTATCACCGAAGTAGAGTTTGTTGCCTACACGGATCTTACGAGCGGGGTCAACGATTACGTCCCACAGATGGTTTGGTTTGTTCAGCTCACGGAGCAGGAACACTTCTATTTTGGCACCGGTCTTTTCTTTGCGGCCATAGAGGCGTGCAGGGAAAACCTTAGTGTTATTTACGATCATTACATCCTTATCGTGGAAGTAACCGAGAACGTCTTTAAAAACCTTGTGTTCTATTTTTCCGGTATCGCGGTGGATAACCATAAGGCGGCTATCTTCTCTTTTTTTGGCGGGGTGTTGCGCTATTAAATTTAATGGGAGATCAAACTTGAATTGAGATAACTTCATAATTACGGTTATGATTTGAAAAGGGTGCAAAGTTACGGAATAATTAAATAAAATCCGGAAATTCTATTTATTGTAAAGATTGTGTAGCATTTATCGCGCACCACCACAGATCGTACAATTTCAAACAACAAGCGGCCTACGACTTTTGTTTGTAAATAATTATATGTATAGGGAAGAACTATTTATTTCGGTGTAGGGAAGGATTGAAAAGATTTAGGCGTCTAATGTTTATTCCGTTTTTCTTTATAAAACATTGAAATAAAAAATATTTATAAAAATTATTTTTGTCAATTTATGAAGTTTGGTATAGATTTGCTTGTAAAGGTAATTATTAGGATATATCTCGTTACACATTAAATATAGTTTTATGAGGAAAATTAAACTCGCCGTTTTAGCTGCACTGGTCCTGCCAGTTATGGCATTCACAGTCTACAATAGTAATTGTGTAAATCTTCCGGGCACTTCTTATGTATATAAGAATATTCCTTTCCCGGTTACAGTGGTCGGTAACCTGCCGGCCATGGACAACATGCCAACGACGGACTCCACTACCGATCCAGGCGCCACGTTAGGACGGGTATTGTTTTACGACGTCAGTTTGTCGGCTAACAAAACGATTTCCTGTGGTTCGTGTCACCAGCAAAAATTTTCGTTTTCAGATACCGCACGGTTCAGTACGGGTTATAATGGTGCAAAGGGTACACGCAATGCTATGGCTTTGATGCATGCGCGTTTTTTTAAGGATGCGTCTTTTTTCTGGGATGAAAGAGCAGCTACCCTGGAGGCACAAGTGCTGATGCCGATACAGAACCCAATAGAGATGGGCCTTACGCTGGATACCCTTGTTTCAAGGGTCGCGGCCAAGTCAATTTACCCGCCATTGTTCAATGCGGCGTTTGGCAGTACCGCCGTTACATCTGACAAGATATCTAAAGCCCTGGCGCAGTTTGTAAGGAGTATGAATACATTCGGCTCCAGATGGTGGCAAGGTGTGAACGGTACACCGGGGCCGGCGGCATATACTAATTTCGCCACCTTTACCGCGCAGGAGAATTTTGGTAAATCATTATTCATGGATACCGCCCGGGGTAATTGCCAGTCATGCCATACAAAGAATGTTTTTGTATCCGGCGCAGCGCGAAGCAACGGACTCGATTCGATTTATACCGACCAGGGAGTGGGTGGAGCTGACGGACAAAGAAATAAGATAGGAACCTTTAAAGTCCCATCTTTAATCAACATAGGCTTGACCGGGCCTTACATGCACGATGGCAGGTACCAGACATTGGCTCAGGTTATAAACTTCTATAGTGACTCAATCCATAACACTGCCAATCTGAGCCCCTTCCTCAAAACCCCGGCGGGACGGGCGAGAAGGCCCCATTATTCTGATTCAGAAAAACATGCCCTGCTGGCCTTCCTGAATACATTGACGGATACTTTGATAACTACTGATCCCCGGTGGAGCAATCCATTTTGTATAGTATCTGGCGGAAGGGAAGCGGGAACCACGAATGCGAACAATGAGTTAATCCCAGTGCTGTCTTATGCCATATATCCAAATCCGAGCAGGACAAACGAAGCTGTCAATTTAAGCCTGATCGGTGGTCAAAACTTTGACGGTAATATACGGGTTTATTCAGTTAGTGGTAAGCTGGCGTATCAAACTATGTATTCTTTTGGAATAGGAAATAACTTGGTTAGTTTACCGATCACGAATCTTGATCCCGGTATCTATATACTTCAACTGGAAAAAGATGGTGGTATCCTGGCTACGGGAAGAATAGTAAAGCAATAATTAATTTATATTAAGGGCGCCTCACGCGAGCATTTGCTGGTGTGAGGCGCCCTTATTTTGGAACTAGTTGTACCTTTGAATGTCATGGCACTGGAAAACTGGGAAAAAGAGGCGAAAGAGCACCAGAAGGCATATAAGTATATGCTGGAGAAGAGCAATAAGACCAAATCGCTGCAGAATAAGCTGCTGGATGCGCTGCCAGATCTTCATGAGGAGGCCTTTAGCAAAATAAACTGCCTGGAGTGCGCGCGTTGCTGCAAGAATCATTCCCCCCGCTTTAAGCAACCCGATATAAAGCGCATTGCTAAAAGTCTGCGAATGAAGGAAGGCGAGCTGGTGTCGCAATATCTGAAACTGGACGAAGAGGGAGACTATGTTACGAAGACCACACCTTGTCCATTCCTGGCGGAAGACAATACCTGCAATATTTATGAAGACCGTCCCAGTGATTGTGCACGATATCCATACACCGATGAAGATGTGCTGCTGAAGCGGGTGCAGCTAACGCTCAAAAACGCGATGGTTTGCCCGGCAACTCATGCTGTATTGGAGCAATTGCTGCTTATTGGCAGTAGCCGACCATAATTTCTGGAAGAAGCTTATTTGTTGGAAATAGTGACATGTTTGTACCCAAACAAGATCCGTAATGAATCCTTTACATGAGTAGTGTCTGTTACCAGGCATTTTATGTTCGTGAATACGTAATATCCTCCGCTGTCTTTTGGCAATATGTCTGTGCGGTTGCCGTTCATTTTCAGGTTACGCACTCGTTTTTCCGCCTTTTCCAATTCGGGGTAGTCACCGATGATCATTTTGTAGGTGTGCTTTACAGTGTCGCCTGAAGTAGCGCTAACTGTCGTTGCCTGGGCAACAGCGGCGGTGGTATCTTTTACAAGTTTGGTCGTATCCGGTGTTGCCACAGTTGCCGGCGCCTGCACTACGGTGTCCTTTGGAACAACCGCAACGGGCGCGGGAGTGGCTTTCATTGACTTCATATAATAGTATATGCCATAGCCACCGCCGCCCAGTATGATCAGTAATACGACCACTAAAATCACCATGCTCCAGTTAACGGAATCGGCTTTATGCGGCTCAGGGTAAGATGGTTTCTGCTGCAGGCGCGAGTTCTGTTCATCCAGTTGCTTGCTGTTCTTAATGGTGGGTATACCTGCAGGCGTGTAGCGGAAATTAGCATCTGTCACGAACTTCACTCTACCTCCGCCCTCAATGAAGTGCCCTATATGCGGTATTGGCACTTCCTTGCCTTCCGCCATGTCTTTCCGGGCTTGTATACTATATTCACGCAGTGTGTTGGCCGCCTTCGAAATGCTTATTTGTTCGTTTGTGGCAATGAAGTTCGCGAGGTTGTCGTCAATGGATCCTCCGGGGGTTACCTGCACTTCATAGGATGGTGGCTGCAATGCTTTGCCATCGTGGGTAGCAGGGCGCTTTACCAGCTCCATGTTGCCAAGCCCATGTATGTAACAGTAGTGGTTTTTTAATAAAAAGAGACCTATGTACTTTGCGATATCCATTGCGGTAATTCCCTAATCAAATTGGACAGGCAAGGTAATTAAATAAATCCTAGATTTTTCGCGCCTGTGTATAAAAATTTTGTGAATTGATGGCCCGAAGCATATTAAAATTTCAGTCGTAAGCCGCCGTAAATGTTTAGTCCATATGCCTGGTAACCATACCAGCGTTGGTATTTGTCGTTGAGAATATTGTCGAGTTCGGCAAAGGCAGAGAGGCGGGGGATTATGGTGTATTCAGCGCCAACACCCAGGTCTGCGATCGGCTTCAGTGTTATTATGTGTGCAGGCGGGCCAACAGTATCGCGGGCATGAATGCCGCTGAGCAGTGCAAAATAGGTGCGCGCCACAAATTTTTTGGATACGTTGACGGTCAGGTCGCCCTTCATATTCACGTTCGGCTCATGCCATACGTACTTTTCGGTGCCACCGTAATATGCATAGTAATCTGCGGTAGCACCGACAGACCAGATATTGGCCTGTGTATAGCGCACTGCAACATGGATGGAGAACGCTTTTACATTGTCATAAACTGCATAAAATTGTTTTTTGTCCCCGGTATCATTAAGAAAGACAGGGAGCGCTTCGAAGTTCCACCAACTGCCACGTGCGGAGAAAATGAAATGATTACCAACGGGCCCTTCCAGACCAAGGAACACTTCATCTTTTTTTGTTTGTTTCAGATCGTAGAAACTGCGCATGTATGGATTCTCGGTGGTCAGTTGCTCGTAGGTATTCTGGCG
The DNA here is from genome assembly GCA_903905065.1 of uncultured Bacteroidota bacterium. Taxonomy (GTDB): domain Bacteria; phylum Bacteroidota; class Bacteroidia; order Chitinophagales; family Chitinophagaceae; genus Nemorincola. Next base: position 5,346 of record CAIVEW010000014.1, read on the forward strand.
CAGGGAAGACTGCCATCCGGCAGTAACCACATAGCGGGTATCGGGCAGGCGAAATGCAGCTAGGATATCAGGTAATATGTAGCCTGTGCCATCGCCGCCTACCGCGAGACCCAGCAGTGTATGGCCGCTCATGGGGCCATGGTGCAGCACCACGCCGGGCCGGAACTCAGCTACGTTGTTGTAATTAGTCCAGTTTGTTGTTTTGTATTCCGTGATATTTCCTGTGAGCGCGGCTACTAAGTCCAGGCTGGTATCGAGTTTGTAGCTCACCGGTAAATTTACTCCAGCGCTGATCTCAGAGGTATTCATTTTTGCGCCATAATAGGAAGCCGTAACGGCGGGATGGTAAAAGAACCGGTCTGTGCTATCCGTCTTGTTCTTCATATCGGCGGTGGCCCTGACGGTAGTGTATACCTGCTTCACTGAATCAAAAGGATAATCATGCAGGTTATGGTTGTAGCCGTAATCCGCGTATTGGTTCCGTTCACCAACTATGCCTGCATGCCATTCACTATTGTCGGCATGCAACAGGCCTTCTGCCTCTACGCCACTGAGGGCCGTATGCTCATTGATAATATCACCGCTTTGTGAAAGGTGGTGCGCGTGTATATCTGTCTCAAAGTTCTTGCCCCAAAAGGCGTTGGTGCCGGCATCCAGGTAAATAGTAGATAAATTACCTCCGCCTGCTTTTACATAGCTTTCGTAGGGTGGTTTTGGTACATCTTTTCCTAATGCTAACGGACGTAATGGTTGCGAGCTGTAGGTGTAATAGAGCGTTTGTTGTGGTACTTCCAGGTTCAGTGTTGGGTGGGTGGTGTCTGCGGGCGGAAGCTGAGGTACCCATTCCGGTTTGGGAGCTCGCTTTACTTCCGGCTTGTAAGATTGTATCACTTCGATAGTTGATCCTTTCAGCACCGTATCTGAGGGTGCGGTACGCTGCGCCCTCGCACCTACAGCGGCAGTAAGCAATATCAATATGAAGAAATGTTTTACGCTCATGCGTTTAATTTATTTCTGTTTTGTTTGCGCAAGTGATAAACGGTGTTATTGTTTTTCATCCTCCTGCAATTTGCTATGATTCTTTTCAAGTGTTTTCACTTCTTCCAGTTTCTTAGCTGCTTCCTGTTTGAACTCCGCTATCTTGGTATTTTTCACGATACTTTGCAAGAGTGCCTTAGCATTAAAGTAATCAGCCTCTGTAACTAAGATGTCTGCAAGCAGCAGGTAGGATTTTCCGATCCAATACTCATATCCAGCCGACAAATGTATGGCGTCATTTGCCGCAGCCTCGGCTTCCTTGGCATCTTTCTTTGCAAAAAGGAGTTCTGCAATATGGTACCTCGACTCAGCCGCTACATCACCATTTTTATTGCCGCTTAGCTGCCTGTACATAGCTATTGCCGCATCAGCGCTGTCGAAGTGTTGCAGGGACCTGGCTTTGTAGAATAAGGCATCATTCATAAGGTCGGCGGAGGTACCGGGAAGTGCTATTAATGAATCTGAATAGAGAACGGTTTCAGCGAATTTGTCTGAATTGAACCCGCTCCGCATCAGGCCATTGTACACTACTTCTTTCGAAGTGTTGTTTGAAATGTTTGGGCGCAGGCGCAGGTAATAGCCGAAAGCGGCATTATAATCTTTTTGCTCCAGGGCAATAGCCGCGGCCCGCCGGGCGCTGTTCTCAGAGAAATCATTCCACTGGCCCCGCAGCACTTCATCATAATCTTCGCGGGCCTCTTTGAATTTCCTGAGCTGGAAGTTGCTTTCGGCCCTGTAATAGTGCGCTTTAACTGCAAATATCCCGTTGGGGTATGCAAGAAGGTAGTTGGTAAAAGCCCGTTGCGCTTCATCCCATTGGCCATTAGAGAACTGTGCTTCGGCTGCGGAATAATAAGTGGAATCCATGGAACTGCTGTCGGCAGAAGGGAGGTTGTTGTCCACAAGCAGGCGTGTGTAAGCTCCGGGCTGATTGCTTTGTATGTACAGGCTTTTCAGGGCGTCAAGAGCGGCCATGCGGTCTTCAGCGGCGGGGTAGTCGCGCACTACGTGGGTATAGGCCTCAATAGCTTTATTGTTCTCATTAAGCTGTTGGTATATAAAGCCTGTTTTCATCCACGAGCGAGGTGCGAAGCTCTTATCAGTAATAGAGTCAGTAAGCTGGCGCAAGTAGCCAAGCGCATCATTGTATCTTTCCTCTTCTATGTAAGTTACCGCTGCCTCGTAGCGTGCAAAGTTGGCATAAGCTGATGGCGGCCTGATATTGATCAAAGAAAGCAGGACGGAAATTTTCTCGTTGGTCTTGCCCTGCAGTCCCAGCAATATGCTTTTTTGATAGCGTGCATAGTCCGCGTCTGCGCTATCACTATATACGATATGATCGTAAAGTGCTATTGCTTTCTTGTAATCTTTCTGCATGAACACAGCATCTGCTTCGCGTACTGCGGCTACATTTTCGGAGAAGTTATCGTCTCCGCGTTCCTGTTGCGCATGATTGAAGTAGCCCTGAGCGGCGCTGTAGCTCTCTGTTTCCATAGACGCAAAGCCCATGTTGAGGTAGGCATGCTGCCTGGTGGCCAGCGGGCTGATGCGCTGTACAGCAGCGGTATTGGCTCTTTTATCCAGGAAAAACTGTGCGTAGGTTATTACGTCGCTGTATCGATGCAGGCGGTATGCCAGTTCACTTTTCCAGAAGTACGTGGCACTTTCATAATCAGCGTTCACGGGGTGCAACAGCGCTAATGTGAAATACCTGTATGCAACATTGAGCGAGCCATTCCTGAATTGTTGTATAGCATAACCAAATGCGGCCTTCTGGTATATGGCCCAGTAATCATTGTCCTTGACGCCTACGACCTCCAGGCGCCTGAGTGCTTCCTCATAACGGTTGGTTTTTATCAGCAAGCCCGAGATCAGGGTATTCGCTTCGTCTCTGAACTGGCTTGTAGGAAAAGTGCGAAGCAGGCTTTCCAGTTCCCTCAGGGCTTCATCGTTGAATCCGGTTTCGTAGCTCAGCCGGCCATAAAGTATCATGGATGCTTCCTGCTGGCCGGGATTAAAGATCATGTCGGCACAAATGCTAAAGGCGTTGCGTGCGCTAACTTTGTCGTCCGTTTTCAGATAGCAGTCGCCAAGAAGGTACATCGCGGTTTGTCCAAGCGAGTCGTGAGCATTACTAAGCAGTTTGAATTTTTCTATGGCACCGCTCCTCTGATTCAGACGATAATAGCAATACGCTATCTTGTACAGATCCTCTTTTCTTATTTTATCCGTATGTTCGTAGTAATATTCAAAATAGGGTAGCGCCTCCTTGTAACGCTGATCTTCGAAAAGGCATTGTCCCGCAAGCAGGTGAAGCTCCTTGTCGTAATAGAGCTTCTCGTTTCTCCTCAAAAAAGTATCTGCTATTTCAAAGGCCTTTGCGCGGTTGCCCATGAAGTAGTATATCTCAGCAATGTAATAAGGTACGATGGCCCGGTAATCGCGCGCGTTCTTTACAATTTCAAAACTTTTGAGCGCTTCGGCGTATTTGTTGTTATTATAGGCCAGCAAACCATAATAGTAGTTGCCCGCCAGGTAATATTTACCGTCTTTCAAGTCCTTTATGGCCAGGAAAAGCGGTGCAGCTTTGTCGAACTCGCGGATGTTAAAGTAACAGTATGCCAGCTCAAACTTAGCGTCGGCAATTTCTTTATTTCCCAGGTTTTCAATGTTGGCGGCCTCATATAAAGGGATAGCCTTTTTAAGTGCATCCTGCTGAAAATAGTATTGAGCTAGCGCAAAAGCCATGCGCTGATAATAGGCAGGCTCATTCGTAGCTGCCATCAGTTTTTTTGCAGAGTCAACACAACCCTTGATATCTCCTTTCAGGCAGGACAGGGCAAGCAGGTACTTGGCTTTGTCTTTATTGATCTGCCGTTCGTCCAGCATTTTTCCAGCCGGCTGATTGAGGTATTGTCTTGCCGATTGCGCTGCAAGTGCGTAAAGCCCTTGCTGATATTGTTCTTCAGCGATGATCAGCGGCCTGTTTGCGGGAATGTCATGGGTGAGCACCTGTGCACTTGACGCAATACCTGAAAGCAGAATAATTGCCAGTAAAGCAACCTGCAGGGCGGGACGTCTTTGTTTTTGCAACATCATTCAGTGCAATCGTATTAAAAGGTCCATGTAAGGTTAATGCTCGGGAAAAATGGTAACTGGTAAACTTTTACATTAGTGATACGGTCAACATAGAATATGTTCTGACGGTCATAAACATTCGTAATAGCAAAGGTAGCGTCTAAGCTTGATTTTTTAGTCAGTTTAAAATGCCTTTTCACAGAAACGTCCAGTCGATGATACCAGGACAAGCGCCCGCCATTTATCTGGTTGGCATAAAGAACACCCAGGTTACCATTTTGAGTCATAGGATTTCCTGCGAGGCTGGTCATGCCTATGTTTTCATAGAAACCCTGGGTTTGCGTGAAAGGGAATGGCGCATGAATATTGAACCTGCCTGATACATCCCAGTTTTTCTTTTCGCCCATGGTGTATGAGGCTACAAGGTTCGCGTTGAAGCGGGTATCAAAAGGTGTAGGGTAGGTTTGTATCTTTCCCTTCGAGTCTGTACTGGTATAATTCACATTCTGGTACCCGAGGGCGGCCCATAAATATATCCTCTGGTGGCTATACTTAGCAGATAGGTCAACACCGTCGGCAAGGCCGGTCGCCGCAACGAAATCAGGATTTGTTTCAACGACTTTGTTCCGGTTCAGCTCATCTACCTGGCCAAAGTATTTCACCCATGGCTCAAGGTTCAGCTCCACTTTGTTGTTCACATCCACCTCAATGCCGCCCACAGCGTGATAAGCTGTCTGGAGGTTTGATTTTACCGCGTCGCCATGCGGGTCATAGATTGTCTCGCCGGGGCTAAGCAGAAATCCTGTGAACAGGTTCACAATGTCCTGGTCCGATTTAGTGCTGATAATATTCTGGGTGTAGATACCTGTGGCAAATTTCAAGCGTACGTTATCGGAGAGGTTTAATTTCATCCCCAGCCTTGGTTCGGGAGAAAATTTGTTGAGTTCAGAATAATATTGGAAGCGAACGCTTGGCTCGAAGATGAATTTGCTGCCAAAATTATAACGGTACAAAAAGTACAAAGCAGCCATTGTGCTTTGTGCGTTTTCAGTTGTCGAGACACCAACACTGCTGTAATAGTTAAGCGCAGTATGCAAGCCGCTCACCTCCACGCCATACTTCAGCTGGCTATAGTCGTGCAGGAAGTAAGTGAAATTGATGGCTGCTTCAAAGCCGTTGATCTGGCTGGTGCGTGGTATGGAATCAGATGGTACACTTGCCTGGTCGAGGCTGATGTTATAATTTGAGTAAGCGAATTTACCGTCTATGAGTGCCGCGCTATTGCCGGGAGAGACTACAAAGGTAGCCCCGCCGCCCGCCGCCTGCCAGTGGTAATTAGCGATCGTGGCATAAGATGAGTCGTTGAGCAAGCTCGCATGGTCATCAAAATTGAAACCGAAAAGGTTCAGCTTGCTGCCGTTGTCGCCGCTCAGCGTCACCTTGCCATACAGGTCCGTGAATTTATAAGGTAATCCGCCACTGAATGGCTCTCCAAAGCCACCATACAATGATTTGGATGTCTGGTCGAGGTAGCTGGTCTTGGCGGTTACCAGGAAAGTAACACCTGCACCGCTGTTTTTCTTCGATTTCACTAATGGTCCTTCCAGCAGTGCGCGTGACATAATCGGCGATACCGAAACAAGGCCGCCGATCTCATTCTTATTACCATCCTTTGTATGCACATCGACGATCGCTGAAGTACGGTTGCCATACTGTGCACCGAACCCGGCTGTGTAAACGTCCACGTTACGGATAGCTTCCGTCTCGAACACAGAGAATAGGCCGATAGAATGGAACGGGCTGTAAATGGTTATACCATCGAGGTAAATACCTGTTTGTGCCGGAGAGCCGCCGCGAATGTATAACTGGCCGCCCTGGTCGCCAGTGAATACCACGCCGGGTATTACCTGCAGGAACTGCGCCAGGTCAGGCTCGCCGCCGGAGCTTGGCAGTAGTTTCAGTTCGCGGGGAGTAACGGTCGTAACGCCGGTATTGATATGCGTCATTTTTTCCGTTTTCCTTCCTGATACTTCCACCCCTTTCAGTTCCTTTTCACTGGATGATAAAACTATTTTTTTGGTCACCATAGCATCGGGCAGCAGGTTGATCGTTGTAACGCTGGAGTCGTAACCAACTGCGGTCACTATAAGTGAATAACTGCCCGATGGCAGTGATATAGAAAAGTAACCGTTCACGTCGGTTTGTGCTCCCGCTTTACTGCCCGCCACAATAATGTTCGTATAGATCATTGGTTCGGTCGTCTTCTTATCGTAAACAAACCCCTTAACAGTACCATAGTGGTTTTGGGCAAAAGCAGCGCAGGAAAACAGCAGATAAGCGGCCACCAGGCCAATGCTTTTAAGCATACAAAAATATTTATTAATATGATGAGTCCGGACTACCCGGTTTTTTAAATCCGGGCAAAGATAGGGATAACGGTATTGCATACAAACGCAATAATTGACGGAATATTATTTATTTAAACCGAATATTTCAAATACGGATATTTCGGATAATTTTGCATCGTATTTTATGAAGCAGATTTTACTCCTAACCTTTTTTATTCTTTCCTTCCATTTTTCGTTTGCGCAAAAGGAACTGAATGTATTATTCCTGGGCAATAGCCTTACCTACTGTGATAGCCGCGATAATGCTGAATTTCCCTACTACAACAATATGACGGAAGTACTGCAGAAGATCGCGGAAGAGAAAAAGCTGAAGGTCCATATTGAAAAGGCGGTGCATGGCCGTGCGGGCCTGGCCAACCATGCCACTTATACCGGTACGGACGCTGAGACTGCAGATGAGGCCTTTAAAAGAGCAGATGCGGGAACAGTTCCTTCAAGCGTGCGGAAAATACTGAGTAAACAATGGGATGTGGTGGCCCTGCAGGAGCGGGGGGATGTGAGCGTGTTGAACCCAGGACAAAGATATTTTTCCACAGACCCGGCATTGAGGTACCTGGACAGCGTGGTAAAGCAGGTGCACGGCAAGGTGGTCCTTTACCAGGGATATGCAGAAACCAGCCCCGTGGATACGGACGTTGTGGCGACAGGGCAAAAACCAGCCGATAACAATTGCATAGTGCTGGATGCGTTTAACTTTGGTTTCAAGGCCATCGATTTTTTTGACCCTGCCGAAGAAACCAAAATGAACGGCAAGGACACGACCATATGCGCTCCGCCGCTCCCGGCTTCTGTTACAGAACTCCAGGCCATAGAGCAGGAGCACAGTAAAATGGCGGCGAAAACAGGCGCGGATATAGTGGAAATAGGCGCCGCATTTGAAAAATGCAAAAAAGATTATCCTGCCATAAAACTGTACTTCGATGAAAGTGCCGACCATCCTTCCAAGCAGGGCGCGTATCTCATCGCTTGTTTATTCTACAAGTATCTGAGCGGCCAGCCTGTTGGCGCCTTGAAGTACCACGCAGACATCAGCGAAGGAGAGGCTGCTAACCTGCGTAAAGTGGCCGATGCAACGCATATTGTTGCTTATTCAAAAGGGATAAAGACGGCGAATAGCAAGTAGGGTTTTTCTTACTCCTTCGGCAGCCCATCTCAAAGGGTAAAAACAAAATGGTATAGCGCTTATCCATTTTTCAGTACTTTTAAATTCCTTTTTTGCTCAAGGAGGCAGAAACATGCAAGCATGAAAATATTTACCGCTGCACAGATAAGGGCTTGCGATGCCTACACGATACAGGCTTCGGCTATCCGCTCATCGGAGCTGATGGAGCGGGCTGCAACAAAATGCGTGGCGTGGATCAAGGACCATTTTCCTAAAGACACTTTGTTTGTAGCGCTGTGCGGTGCTGGTAACAATGGCGGCGATGGCCTAGCCATAGCACGGCTGCTGCACCAGCGCGGCTATGGGGTGAAGGCCTTCCTGCTGCGCATCAGCAAGGATATCTCGCCCGATTGCCAATTCAACCTGCAGCGGCTGCAGGCTATAGATAATGATCTGGCCGGAATAGTGGAGCCGGATACGTTCATCACTGATATTCCGGCGCATATAGTGATCATCGACGCCATACTGGGTACAGGCCTCAGCCGCCCGGTGCAGGGGTGGGTAGGGGCATTCATCAATCACGTAAACCAGCTTCCTAACCGGAAGATAGCTATTGACATACCAAGCGGATTACCTGCCGATGTGGTTCCGGATAAGGAAGCAGTGATATTAAAGGCACAGGACACACTCAGTTTTCAGTTTTACAAGCGCACATTTTTGCATCCGGAATCAGGGGTGTACGCAGGCAACATCCATATACTCGATATCGACCTCGATAAAACCTTTATACACGCAACACCAACGCAGTTTAAGACCATAGATGCAGAGGACGTAGATGCGATCTATAAACCACGCAGCCCTTTTTCTCACAAGGGAACATATGGCAGCGCACTGGTTGTGGGCGGCAGCTATGGCAAGATAGGCGCAGTAACGCTCAGCGCAAGGGCCGCACTCCGGGCCGGTGCCGGACTGGTGACGGCATTGATACCGGCCTATGGCTACCATAGTCTGCAGGCTGCTGTGCCGGAAGTAATGTGCATGGTGAGCGGTGAACGAGTAATAGAAAAAATAGAGGGGTGGGAGAAAATGAGTGCTATAGGCATAGGCCCCGGTATGAGCACTGATGCGAAAAGCGCACAGGCGCTGGCATGGTTTGTAGACGCCTGCAAAAGCCCGGTGGTAGTGGATGCGGACGCGCTGAACATCATAGCGCGGCAACCGGAACTGCTGGGGAAGCTACCGAAGGGTTCCATACTTACACCACATCCGAAGGAATTTGCGCGGCTGTTTGGCGAGAACACCAACAGCATGATACAGGTAGACCATGCACGCATACAGGCCATGCGCTACAACATCAATATTGTATTAAAGGGCCACCATACAGCCATCATTACTACAGAAGGAGAGTGCTGGTACAATATGACCGGAAATGCCGGAATGGCGACAGGGGGCGCAGGCGATGTGCTCACGGGTATTATCACCGGCCTGCTGGCGCAAGGTTACGCTCCGGATCACGCCGCATTGCTGGGTGTATATCTGCATGGGCTTGCGGGAGACCTTGCTTCAAAAGAAATCTCAATGGAATCGCTAATAGCCGGAGATATTATTGATTATCTGGGAAAAGCATTCCTGGCCATCAGCACCAGGTGATATTTGCACTTATTTATTGGCGGCCTCCATATTGCTAACCCACATCTTCAGTGTAGGGCAAGCCTGGTATTCGGGGGATATTTTCAGGTAAAAGGTAGGTAATTTGGTGAGCACCCAATTCTGCATCTTCAGGTTTTTCTTTTGAGCAAGTGCCACTTCCTGTATCTTGCTGTAGTCGTCCCTGAGGTTAGCTTTGTGCGGCGAGGTGCGGCTTTTGAGGTAGACAATGCGGCAAGACCTTTCATGCTGGTCTGTTAGGAAAATGTGCGGCGCTGAATAATCTCCCTGTTTCATAGTGTCCAGCATCAGCACCATACCGGGATCCAGTTTGGTCATGTCCAGTTCGCTGTTGCCGGTATTCGGGTCGGCGATCATGCCTCCGGTGCGCTTTGCAGCTTCATCGGTAGAGAATACGCCTACCGCTTGTGGGAAAGGCATTTTACCACCCACCAGCAGTGTGCGTATGCTATCCAGTTTTGCCAGGGCTGCCTTAAAATCGGCAGAGAGTACTTCGGGTTTTATGAGTATGTGCCTGATATCCGCCTCATCTCCCTTGCGGTTGATCATCTGGATGATGTGATAGCCAAACTTTGTTTTGACAATAGGCGATATTTCGCCATTCTGCAGCTTGAAAGCTGCCGCTACAAACTCGGCAGCCCACGGGCCGGTGCGGGTCACGCCATCATACCTTCCGCCATTGTCGCGGCTTCCGGGGTCTTCGCTGTAAAAGCCGGCTGCGATCTCAAAAGTTTTTTTGCCGTCAATGATCTCCTGGCGAATGCCTTCGAGCTTTTGTTTGGCATAGTCATTCATTTCCTGGCTCACAGGTGGATCCACCAATATCTGGCCTACTTCTACAGTTGCCGGAAAGAATGGAAGACTGTCCACCGGAATTTTCTTAAAGAAAGTCTCTACTTCAGCAGGAGTGATCTTCACATTTTCGAGTATTGTTCCCTGAACTTTCTCGGCCAGCATCTGCTCCCTGATGATGTCGCGGTATTCTTCCTTCAATTGGTAGATGGTTTTGCCGGATACTTCTTCCAGCTTTTCCTTGGAGCCATAGAGCTGCACGAAATAGCGCAGGCGGTTATCGAGCTGACCCTCCACATCTTCATCTGTGATCTTTACGCTGTCCCGCTCTGACTGCTCCATGAGTATTTTTTGCATGATCATCTGTTGCAGGATCATGCATTTCATGGAGTCATTGAATTTTGGGTCTTGTTGCCGTGCCTGTGCCGCCTGCACCTCGAGGTCAGACTGTAGGATGATGCGGTTGCGGCCTACAATAGCAATGATCTTGTCAGCGCTTTCCTGTGCGAAAGCAGACACGCTCACAGACAAACACATTATTAACAGGCAGGCCTTACCCACACGCGACATTATATTAGTACAACCAAAACCCATGAGATATAGAAAATATGCAAAATGTGAAGCGACAAAAATAGTTTATTTACCCTCTTTATTTGAATCAGGAGAAGATTTTAACTTTTTAGTTTTTCGGATTGTCCTATTTGTCTGACCTATTGTAAGCGTCTGCGGCAACAGGCAAAAGCGGGTGCTCCTTTTTCTTTTGCAGGAAAATATCTATTTCCACCGGGTGGAATTCGTTCCATGCCTTATATTCTGCCGGGCTTTCTGCTTTGCCAAAGAGCCATTCGTTGTATATGTCGAATAGTCCGTTTCTTATGAGGTAGTCCTGGTAGGAGAATAAGGAGAAAGGATGGGTTTTCCCGTATTTACGCATCCAATCCATTATGAAGCGGGTGCGCACCATGGTGAGGTTTTCTGTTGTAATGCCATCACTGACAACCGGAGTAAGGGAAAGGTATGTTTCTTTTATGATCGTTTCAAAGGGCCTGGTGTTTTTTTGTTTCCGTGTTATTCCTGGTTCGGTAGCCTCGTCCGCTATATTGTCAAACATCGTTTTGTACCCGGTGAACAACATCATCTTTAGCTCTTCATGGCCAGCGGTGTCTGTCGATATGTTGAGATATATTTCCCCGTACAGTAACCCCCATATGGCATCTCCCGATGCGAAGCAGGCCTTTGCTGCAGCCGCATAATTGGGCGCGAACGACGGGTCTTTCTGAATACCTTGCTGCCAGGAATCCAGAGCCCGCTCGTGGTATTGCTCCAGCTCATACAATGCTCCCTGTTCGTTATACAACAACCCAGACGCGGGGAAACGGCTCAATCCCTTATTTACGGCAGTGTGTGCATTTTTGATCTCGTTGAGCATCCGGCGACTCTCCGCGAGCAATTGAAAACATGCTGCGTCCGCTTCCGGTTTTTCTGTTAAGGGTTGCAAGGTTTGCACAGCATCTTTATAATTGCCTGACAAATAAAGCGTCTTCCCAAGCTCCTTATACAAGACAAACTTAGCAGGTGCCAGCGCTATAGCTTGCCTGTAAGTAATTATTGCATCCTTATAGTTGCCTAGCGCAACATAGTCCTGGGCATGATGGTACATCTGTGCTACTTCGGGCGAAGGCCAGGCATCCTGTGCAAATGCGCAGGCAGGAAATAAGAAATAGAAGAACAGAACTTTGAAAAAACCAGACATAACACCTTTATCAAATAAAGGTAAAACTACAAAACATTAATGCGGTTTGCGTAACTTAGATTTCTACTTTTAAGCACCATGAAAAACATAGGCATACTCACATCAGGAGGCGATAGCCCGGGCATGAACGCAGCAATACGGGCAGCGGTCCGTACCAGCGTATACCATGACCTTGACGTTTTTGGTATACGCAGGGGCTACCAGGGCATGATAGAGGGCGATATCTTCAGAATGCAAACAACCGATGTCTCCAACATTATTCAGCGCGGCGGTACCATATTGAAAACGGCCCGAAGCAAAGAATTCATGACCGACGCCGGCATGCAGAAAGCTTATGAGCAATTGCAGAAACATAATATAGAAGCACTGGTGCTTATAGGTGGAGACGGAACGTTCCGGGGGGCTGCTCATTTTTTTGAAAAATATACCATACCGGCAGTAGGCATTCCCGGCACCATTGATAAAGACCTTGTGGGCACTGATTTTACTATTGGTTTTGACACAGCCGTAAACACAGCCGTAGAAGCGATAGACAAAATACGGGACACTGCCGAGGCGCATGACCGGTTGTTCGTGGTGGAAGTGATGGGCAGGGATGCGGGATATATAGCATTGTATAGCGGCATCGCCTGTGGAGCGGAAGATATATTGATACCCGAGCAGCATACTGATATCAACGCCGTACTGGACCGCATAGACTTTGACGAACGCCGCAAAAAAACTGTACACATCATAGTCGTTTCAGAGCACGATGATTTTGGCGGAGCAAAAGAAGTGAAGGACAGCATTACGGCCCGCTTCCCATTGCTGGACGTGCGTGCCTGTTTGCTGGGCCACATACAGCGTGGTGGTTCACCCAGCCAGGCAGACAGGGTCCTGGCCAGTCGCCTGGGATTTGCTGCGGTAAATGCCCTGGTAACGGGCATTACACAGGTGATGGCGGGAGTTATAAACGACAAAGTAGTATTCACTCCTTTTGTTGAAATCGTAAAAGACGGGAGCTACGTCAATAAGGATATGCTAGAGATGATCAGGGTGCTTTCCAGTTAGTCATAAGTCGCCCTCTTTTGCTGGAATAGCTCCGGCGGGTAAATAAGTCATAAGTTGTAAGTCCGCGAACGGCCTGCTCGATTATTAGTTTTGTTGTTGTTGCTCCGTTTTGTACAAAGTTTTGTACACATTACATTCCTGCCAGCTGGCTGGCCGGTTCACAGCACATTGTTACATAACAATATTTTAGCAATTAAAAAGGTGAAAACCTTTGCTATTATGGGAATTCATATTACATTGCTGAAAATCTCCCAAAATGAAATTAATCAAACAATCGCTGCGCAATCTGCTTGTATGCATATTGCTCCTGGCAGCTACGACTGGCGCTGGTATAGCCCAGGACCTGAAAGCACAATTGCCTAATGACCCGGACGTGGTTACCGGCAAATTAAGTAATGGGTTGACCTATTATATAAGGACCAACCACAAGCCGGAAAAAAAGGTGGAATTACGCCTAGCTGTGAAAGCAGGTTCCATTCTTGAAAATGATAACCAGCTAGGTCTGGCGCATTTTATGGAGCACATGAACTTTAACGGCACCAAAAACTTCCAGAAAAATGACCTGGTAAGCTACCTGCAGTCCATAGGCGTGCAGTTCGGCGCAGACCTGAATGCATATACTGCTTTTGACCAGACCGTATATATATTGCCTATACCGCTGGACAAGCCGGATAACCTGGAAAAAGGCTTCCAGATCATAGAGGACTGGGCGCACAATGCGTTACTGACGGATAAAGACATTGACGAAGAGCGCGGTGTGGTGCTGGAGGAAAGCCGCCTGGGTAAGGGTGCCGACGACCGTATGCTGAAGAAATATTTCCCAAAACTCGCGGAAGGATCACTGTATGCTGAGCGCCTGCCAATCGGTAAAGACGACATCATTAAGAACTCCACTTACGATAAAGTTCGCACGTTTTATCACGACTGGTATCGCCCTGACCTGCAGGCTGTGATAGTTGTAGGGGATATTGACGCAAAAACTGCAAAACAAATGCTGGAAAAACATTTCGGTGGCCTGAAGAACCCTGCCGGCGAGCGCGAGCGCAAATACGTGGATGTAACACCGCGCAAAGCACCTGATGCAATGGTAGTTACCGACAAAGAAACAACCAACTCCGTTATGATACTGGCATTCCCATATGAAAGGAAACATGACGAAGTAACCCTGGGCGACTACCGTATGAATTTAGTAAAGGATATGGCCCAGTCAATGATAAACCGCCGCCTCAACGACCTTGCCCAAAGCAGTGCGCCGCCATTCCCTTATGCTGGCGTTGGTATGGACGGCCTGATCCATGGCTATGAAGCGCTTCAGTGTTATGCGTTACTAACTAATAATGGCGTAGAAAAGGCAATTAACGCATTGACCGGTGAGCTGGAAAAAGCAAAAAAATTCGGCTTTACTGAAAGTGAGCTGGACCTGGCCAAGAAAGAAATGTTATCAAGCATAGAAAAGACATACAATGAGCGGACCACTACTGATAGCAAGAACTATGTTGAGGAATATATCCGGGCGTTTCTTGATAAGGAGCCCTTCCCCGGAATTGCCAATGAATATTCCTATTATAAATCAATGATGCCGGGCATAACTGTGGCGGACATAAATGAGGTAGTAAAAAAATGGTTGGCTAGCTCTAACACATTTACACTGATCACCGCGCCAGATAAGAGCGACGTGAAACTGCCGACTGATAAGGAACTGCTTGCAATGACCGAAAAGGGCCTTAAGCAGGATATAACCAAAACGGAAGAAAAGGCTGTAGCTACAGAATTGATGTCGACCAAACCAACACCGGGCAAAGTGGTTTCGCAAGTGAAGGAAGATGGCTTTGATGCCACTACTTATACACTGAGCAATGGCGTTAAAGTAACCATTAAGCCTACTGCTTTCAAGAGCGATGAAATACTAATGAATGGCGTGAAGAAAGGTGGAACGAACGCCTATAAGGTAGCTGACAAAAGCAATGCGAATTTTGCGACTGATGTGGTAGAGGCAATGGGTGTGGGCGCTTTCTCACCTTCTGACCTGGAGAAAGTGCTTGCGGGCAAGCATATATCTGTGAGCGCAGATATGAGTGACATAAATGACGAAATAAAAGCCAGCAGCACCGTTAAGGACCTGGAAAGTATGCTGCAACTGGTGAACCTCTATATCACTCAGCCGCGCAAAGACGAAGGGCTGTTCAATGCCTATAAAGAAAAACAGATCAGCATGACCCAGTTTATGATGTCAAATCCGCAGGCTGGATTTGCCGATACAGTTACAAAAGTGCTCTATGATAATAACCCACTTGCGAAGATCCGGATCCCTAAAAAGGCGGATTATGATGCTATAAATCTTGACCGCTCACTGGAGATATACAAAAATGAGATCGGTACAGCAGACGGGTACCACTTCTTCCTGGTTGGCAATGTTGACCCGGCAACTGCGCTACCACTTATTGAAACCTATCTCGGTAGCCTGCCAAAGAATAACACGGTGCCTGTGGTAACCGATAATGGTGTACGCCCAATAAAGGGTGTGCACAATGTAATTGTGAAAAAAGGAAAGGAAAAAAAGAGCCTGATACTCGCTATATATAGTGGGGAAACCAAATATTCTGAGGACCTCGCTTTAAGAACATCTGCGCTTGCGGAAGTATTGAACATTAAAGTTATCGAAGTGTTGCGTGAAAAAATGGGTGCTATATATGGTGGTGGTTTTAATGGCAATGTGGCTAAAGAGCCTTATGAACGTTATTCCATACAGTTAGCGCTGCCATGCGGCCCGGAAAACGTGGAGAAGCTCATAGCTGCTGCGAACGAAGAGATAAAGAACCTGAAAGAAAAGGGTCCGGAAGCCAAGGACGTGGACAAAGTGAAAAGTCAGTGGCACGAAAAGCATGAAACCGACCTGAAGGAAAATAAGTATTGGGCGGATAAAATGCAAAGTGTGATCTTCTGGGGCAAAGACAAAGACCGTGTGCTGCAATACGAGGCTTATATCCAAAAGCTAACTCCTGCGGATATACAAGCGACCGCAAAACAACTTTTCGATGGCAAGAACGAATGTGTGTTTGTATTGAATCCAGAGTCTTAATAATAGGATTGAATTCTGTCATAGCAGGCGCTCAGTGTGAGCGCCTGTTTTTTTACTTGCTAAAGCTCCATGCTTTCAGATCACTTATTGTTAACTCTTTGTCGCTGTCTCCGTTCCAAAAAAGGACGCGTACGGAATCATAGTGCTCTACGGGCAACTTCATATCCAACGAAATATCTTTGGTATCGCCTCCGTCCAGCAAGCGGTAAACACGGATCATATTTTCTTTTACTGTTCCGTCTCCGGGCTTGCTTTTGTCTACCAGCCTTACCACGAACTGCGTCATTTTCCAGACATTCCATTCCTTATGCTCGCAATGAAACTTTGCCTGCACCCTTAACCATTTAGCATGATCGCCATTAAACGGAAAACTATAGGTGGGGCTTCCCTGCACCTGCTTGTTTAACACCAGGTAATGGGCCGCTGTTGCTGTATCCGTACGTAAGTCGTTTTGATAAAGTAAATGGATATCCATTGGCTGTGCTTCATAGAGCTCAGCTTTATCCCTTAATACCAAGGTGCCCTCAGGAACGCTCCACCTACCAACAACCCGCCAGAAGTAACGCTCTGTCATGTTATCATTGTCATACAACTGTCCTCGGTGGCTTTGCCAGGTGATCCAGGTGTTAAAATAAATAAACAAAAAGGCAAAAGGAGCCAATAGCCACAGCAATACTCTTTTGTCGAGTGCTGCGGCCACTAACGCTGACAGGGGGAATATTAATAACGGATAGCTTTGCACCATTGCCCTGCCACCATACCACCAGATGTCCCATGCTGAAACTATATAATAATTGAGCAAGCAGAAAATGATAATTGCGATCCTATTTTTACCCTTTATCAAAAACGGAACAAATCCAACTACCGCCAGTATCAGCATTGGGGTATATGTGAGCCAGCCGCAACGATAGTTAAAACTGTAAAGAAACCAGTGGGGGTGCCTCCAGGAGAAACTCTGATCACCGTAACTATACACCAGCCAGCGCCCGGATACATGTTTCCAATAAACGAGCTGTACGGAAATAACCAACGCTGCACAAATGCCTGCAAGCAGCAAGCCTTTGAATTGTTTTAAAGCCAGTTTAGCGCGTTCTTTTATCGCAGTGAATGATATTCGCTCCATGCCCCATAACAGCGGGATGAGGCATGATATGACGTCGGTGGGCCGGGTAAGTGTCGCAAGGCCAACAAGTAATCCTATTCTGATCGCGTACTTTATTTTAAAAGACTGGTAGAAATAATGCGTATTCAGCAACAGGAAGACATAGATGGTAAAGAGCCAGCAGTGCGACATACCACAATCCACCGATGAATAGTTGAGATAATTACTCCCAAACACCAATAAAAACATTGTAAGGGCAACTACTTTGTCCTCGTAAAATATCAGGAGCAGTTTTCTTAAATACCATAGCCCAAGGACGGAGATCAAAAACCCGCCAAGTTGTATGCCAAGCTGGTATGGAGCCGAGAATCCATCCCTTGGATACCCCATTGGCCCTGCCAGTATATGTGCAACGGTAAAGAAAGGGAGGAACATAACTGCCATGCCGGACGAGTACTTCATCACATAATTGCCGTTATCAAGCCTCATCCCCTGTTGAAAATCATCACCGGTTGGCGCATACTTCTTCAGTACACTGTCTTTGAATCCCTGGTGCTCAAGATCCTGGTATATAAACACGGAAGGCAGGTACCAGTAATAGCCGGAAACGTCCCAAGCAATGGCTGCTTCAGCCCCGTGCTGCTTCCAGCGCGGGTAAAAGAAAAATGATGTATAGCACATCAGGAGCAGGCAAAGGAAGTATGTGATGCGTGATAACATTGCGGGATAGGTTAAAATTAATCATTCTTCATTAACTATCTCAAAGAATAGAGGGTGTAACCATCGGCTATCCGCACACTATCGGTAGGGTGCTGTATATTCCTGAGGTAGTCGTTATAATAACTGTCATCTAGGCCATCAACTACCAGCATGTATTTTACCTGCAGACTGTCAAATATCTTTTTGTCCTGCTCCATTGGTATTTGCCACGCGGTGTTGATGCTTCTTTTATTAGTAAAGAGTGCGAGGAGCCGAGGCTTGGTGAAAATAATGATATCGCTGTCGTCTACATGGTTTGTTAGGTATTTGAAGGCGGCGATGTCCCTTGCTTGCGGCATACACCCGGGCAACGGTTCTTTTGCGGCCCTTTCCAGGTATCCGAAACCCATACGGAGATACGCCAAAGTTACAACCACTCCTATGACGCGGCCATCGACTTTGGTAATTGCCGGCAGGATTGCGCTGAATGTTGTAAAACAATAAAAAAACAGTAGCGGTATTGCCGGCAAAAAATATCGTTGATCGTGCACAGGAAGAAACATAACCAGCAGGCACATAAGCAAGAAAAAAAATTCGTCGACCGACAGCCGCCGCACGAGGCATATAATGAAACCTGTAACACTGAATACCACGGACAGGTTCTGTACAAAGGATATTCCCGATTTATAAAAACCGTTGTAGGTGTTGTAATAAAAAAAAGCGGACAGGTTTTTAAGTACAAGGCTAATATTGGCCTCGGCTATATCCTTGAGGTTACCGTGAATAGTTTGCTGTATAAAACGGTCATAGAATGAGGCGGTGGTTATGGGCGCCTTGAAGACAATTCTGTTAAGTATGAAGTTCACCGCTAAACTGCCGGCTATGATGTAGGCTGATGGTGATCGGTAGAGATCTTTCAGGGAAATCCCTTTTTTCTGAATTGCGGTTTTTATCCAGGAAACCAAGAAATACAGCGCTTCAGCGGCCGCCAGCAAAATCGCTTGTGAGCGTATCAGGACGGCCATGGCCAGTAAGAATATGAGCAGCATTATGCGCCACACAGGAAATGACCTTGCGTTTCTTACGGTAAGGTACAGTGTAACAAATAGCAAGCAGGAAGTGTCAGACAAAATATTGCCTTTCAGTTCTATCATTACTCCGCTGTAGCTAATGGCTGTTGCCAGGCATGTAGCCGTTACGGCACTTGTATGTTTCCTGAAGTATGCGAAAAGCGCAAATAGCAGCCCCGCGGCAATGATCGTATTCATATACAACATCGGTCTGATCGCAATGCCCCACATTTTAACAACCGGTGCCAGCAAAAGCGGGTAGCCAGGCGGGTATTGCGCGGGTGCATAGTCAGTGTTGTACGGATTATAGATATAGCCAGACTGGTAGTAGGGCTTGCCGTGAGCAAGATTAAGTGCCTCCCTTATGTACTGGGCAAAATCATCTCCCCACGAGTGTACATCATGAATGTTTATAAAGAACAGGGGCACGGAAAATAGCAGCAGCAGCAGGTAAGGGAAGTATTTATTTTTGAAAAGAGACATGCCGTGTTGCTTGAAAAGTAAAGCGGTTATTCACAAGGTAGTATTTTATCGGTTGTGGCATTTATGCTCCGGGTGGTCATTTTTTAAATTCCCACATTTTCAAACCTGCCTGTCTGCAGGTTACTCAAGTACCCCTTCCTTTATCTCTGTCCATAGCGCACGATAGCAGGTATTCGCATAGCCGAAAGGTGCGAAGGCCTCCAGTGGTGCATGTTTAATGCCCATTTTTTCCACTTCGGAAAGATTAGGGATATAGTGTTCAAAAAATCGCTTGTCTTTATACAGTTGTTGCATCGTATCGTTGTGCATGTTCTTCCGGGTATCGGCCATTGTGAAGAAGCACATCATCTTGCTCAGATCTATATCCTTATCTTCAAAATAAGCCTTCACCTGTTCATAAGTGCGCACGGAGAGGGTAGTTGGTATCACCGGCATTAATACCGCGTCGGAAGCGTAAAAAATGTTGTCGGCTACATTAGAGAATCCGGGGGCGCAATCAACAAACACGAAATCATAGTCTGCAGATATTTCCTTTAGCAGATTTTTGAAAAACTTTTTTGTTCCGTGTTGCGCATCCAGCAGAATATCCAGTTTCCGTGCCGAGTTATCGACGGGTATTATATTGAGTCGCTCATATTCTGTAGGTACAATCGCCTCGCTTATAGAAAGCTCGTTCTCTATTATTTTTTTTACACTGCTTTTAGACGTGGCATGTGCATGATAATAGTAGCTGGCCGCTCCCTGCGGATCGAGGTCCCAAAGCAAAGTACGGAAACCATCTTTGGCCGCCATATATGCGAAGTTGACACAGGATGCCGTTTTCCCTACTCCGCCCTTAAGGTTATAAAGAGATGCGATGAACATAAGCTTAATTCAAAAAATCAAATTCCAAATTACAAATTCCAGATTACAAATTCCTATTTTTGACCCTTAACCTCATTATTATGGTGCAGTCAACAACGATCTCCTTTCTCGAAAAACTTGCGAAGAACAACAATAAGCCATGGTTTGATAAACACCGCGACGACTACCAGGCTGCCAAGGAAGATTATGAAACGTTTGTAACAGCAGTGCTTACCGGGCTCTCAGTAAGTGAGCCGGTGTTTAAAGAGCAACAGGCAAAAGATTGTGTCTTCCGTATATTCCGTGACGTTAGATTCTCTAAAGATAAAACACCTTACAAGGCACATTTTGGTGCATTTTTCAGTAAAGGAGGGCGTAAATATCCGGGCGCTGGTTATTATTTCCACCTGGAGCCGGGTGGGAAGAGCTTTGCCGGTGGCGGTCTTTGGGTGCCGGAAGCGCCGTTATTAAAGGCCGTCCGGCAGGAGATCGATTATAATTTCAAAGAGTTCGGCGGAATAGTGGGAGATAAGAAATTCAAAAAGCTGTTTGGTCAAATAAATGGTGAGCAGCTAAAGACAAATCCGCAGGGTTACACCGAAGATAATCCCGCAATTGAATACCTGAAAATGAAGAGTTTTACTGTATCATGTAATATTCCCGATGCTGATATTGCCGGGAAAGGATTGGTGAAAAAAACGATGGATGTATTTACTACGATGCGGCCTTTTATAGATTTTCTGAACAGGTCGGTAGGCTGATCAATTGCGGAATACAAGAAATTCGAACGGCTTATCGCAGCATTCCTGTTGCTTTTTCTTGCGGCCTTTAGCGGGCGTTTGTTTGGTTTTGTGGTATACGTCCAGGAGTTCACCGGCTCCCAACACTTGCTTGTCTGTATCCACTTTGCCCACCAAGGTCATTAACTCCTCTATCCGCTCATCAAACCGGTCAGACCAGTGCTGCGCTACCTTTGCCGTAACTAGTAATTCTCGTACCTGTTGCTTCATAAGACGAATTTTGAGGGTTACATCATCTAAGTTAAATCATTTTTTTGCTTCAAGGCATAGCAAAAAATAATATGTAGCTACTTTTTCCTAAAAAGGCTGCATATTTATTTGTATGATTGGAAATTATTTCCCAGACAAACCTCAGTAAAATTTGGTGAGATATGGATAACGCTCTTCGTAGAGCTTCTTCACTTTGCTAAGAATTGTATTCCGCAATACATCCAGGTTGCGACGTTGCGTGGCAGATACAAATATCGCGGAGTTATTGGTGAGTAACTGCCAGCGATTCTCTAATTGCGTTATCAGGTCCTTCTTCACTTCTTCATCCAGCCATGGGTCAAATACCTGCTGCTCGTACAAGTCCATCTTATTGAAGATCGTGAGTACCGGCTTATCGAAGGCGCCTATCTCCTGGAGTGTTTTGTTCACCACGCCCATCTGCTCCTCGTATCCGTGGTGTGAAATATCCACTACATGCAACAGGCAATCTGCTTCGCGCACTTCGTCAAGGGTGCTCTTGAAACTCTCAACCAGGTGGTGGGGCAGCTTCCTGATAAAACCCACGGTATCACTGAGCAAGAAGGGAGAGTGTTCAAAAACAACCTTCCGTGTTGTAGTATCCAGCGTCGCAAACAGCTTGTTCTCTGCAAATACATCTGCCTTGCTCAGCGCATTCATCAGTGTACTCTTACCCACATTGGTATAGCCCACCAGCGCCACCCTGATATATTCGCCGCGCTCCTTGCGCTGCGTCATTGCCTGTTTGTCTATCTCACCCAGTCTTTTCCGGAGCAAGGCTATTTTATCCTTTACTATACGGCGGTCGGTCTCTATTTCTGTTTCGCCTGGCCCCCTGCTGCCTATACCGCCTCCCTGGCGCTCCAGGTGTTTCCACATACCCTTAAGGCGGGGCAGCAGGTATTGGTATTGGGCAAGTTCCACCTGCACCTTTGCGGAAGCCGTTTTCGCGCGGCTGGCAAAAATATCCAGTATCAGGTCGCTACGGTCTATCACCTTTACGCCTACTTCATCTGATATGTTGCCGATCTGCGAGCCCGTAAGCTCGTCGTCGAATATAACCAGCGAAACACCCTTAGTTTTCACATATTCCTTTATTTCTTCCAGTTTGCCCTTGCCTACAAATGTTTTGCTGTCCGGCTTGGGCAGTTTCTGCATAAAGGTTTTCACAGTAACCGCGCCTGCGGTTTCTGCAAGAAATTCCAGCTCTACCAGGTATTCTTTCACCTGTATCTCCGTTTGCTCTTTGTATATGAGCCCCACCAGCACCGCTTTCTCCTGGTCTTGTATTTTGTTTTGCTTTTCGAGCACTTGAAAAATTAAAAAGTAAAATTAAAAACTGAAAACTCCTGCGCAGTAAATACACAGCATATTCTGCGCACTTACGACTTACTACTTACGACTGCTTCACAACAGCCTTTCCTGCGACCGCAACCACCTTTCCGGTATCTCATCCTTGCTCGCTACAAGGTAGTCATTATAAGAGCAGGGGACGTAGGAGTGGTCGGGTAGCCTCATCCACCAGCGGTTCGTACGCTTGCTCTTAAGGAACACAGTATCATTATCGGTAAAGGCCACATTGAACATGATAAACTCTTCGCGGTCCGATAGCTTTGCCTCGGTCTTCCGCACCAGGTAACCATCTACAAAATACCAGATCATCTGCGAAATCAATATGGCGCCCATGTTGTGGACATCATCAGCATCGTTGTAGCCATATATGCCGAACGAAGTAAGCACATCGCTCATACCTGCATAGCGGGTGAGCTGGCAGGTGTCCTCACCGGTAAGCCCGTTTGGCGAGCCATTTATATTTGACGGGCAGTCGGAATACCGCACTGCCGACATGTCGAAGCTAAACATATTGCTGGTGCGCAGCACCGGTTCCATGTCTTCTATATGCTCGCGCACCTTTCCCAGCCTGAAAAAATCAAACCGAAGCTTGTCCAGCGTTTCCAGCATCTGTGGGTGTGCGTAATAGCTTTGAAAAGCAATGTGGTTATAATGCGACATGAAATTCGGTGTGCCTGTGAGCATATCCATGAGGTAGCTGCGGTCTGTGACCGATTCTGTTTCGTCAAGGTCTATAAGCATGTCTGCGACGGAGGCTACGGCCATCTGCTCTGCTTTTTTAAACACTTCATATTGCTGCAAAGTAAGGTCGTGGCTGCCGCCGAGCACGAGGGCTATCTTACCGGCGTCATGTATCTCCCGCAGCACAATTAGTAGCGCTGCACGGGTATCTCCCAGCGTAGCGCCTTGCCTGATGTTGCCTGCATCTGCTATGCTAATGCCCGTGTGCCAATAATACATTTTGTACAATTGTTCGCGTATTGCATCTGGTCCGTTATTGTATTCGGCAGTTGAGTCAGCTCCGCGCCATTCACCGCAGCCCACTATGATGATGTCCGCATCATCCCAGTCGAATGACCTTTGTGTACTGCATTTGATATTCGCTCCCCACTGCTGTAACTGATAGGTATCGGGCTGTTTTGTTTCAATAAAATGGTCCTTTTCAAAAAAAGCGCTTAGGTCCTGCATATACTAAAGTCAAAAGTTAAAATTCAAAAATCAAAAATGCTGTAGTGTATTTCTTCTAAAATCTTTCACACTGGCACTAAAAGTACGCAAATGTAAATTCAAAAAGACAGTGCACGAAAGGCCGCTTCAAAAGGTGTACGCGCTGAAATACATTATTGTTAAAAATAGTTAACCGCTATATTATTATATCCTTAAATGACCGTGGTTTTTTATACTTTTGAGCGAGACATTCAATACAGGATGAAGGCCCCGGATTTGCAAAGGGAATAATAGATATGGCTACAGGGAAAAAAGGGAAAGCAACTTATTTTAACGCCATTATGGGTGTGGCCCTGGTGCTGTTCCTGATAGGAGTGCTTGGCTGGCTGCTGATCAATGGCCGGGCATTGTCCCGTGCGTTCAAAGAGGAACTGGAAGTGAATGTTGATTTTCACGACAATGTAACTGACGAGAGTGTGAATAAGATGAAAGGGATACTGATGAAGCAACCTTTTGTGAGGGAGGCCCGTATCATAACCAAAGATGAGGCTATGAAGATGGAAAACCAGGTGGAGGGGGGCAATATGATGGATTTCCTCGGTTACAATCCACTGTTCACTTCTATAACCATGAAGCTGAATGAGGAATATGTAAATAAGGACAGCCTCAGCAAGATCAAAAAATTCGTACTCCAAAGCAATGTAGTGCGGGATATGACATGGCCCAATCTGGTTGTTGACCAGATGGATAGCAACCTGAGGAAAATAGGTATTATACTGGGGGGCATCACGTTTATATTGCTTATTGTGGTCATCTTCCTTATTGATAATACGGTGCGCCTGGCTATGTTTAGCAGCAGGTTTATTATCAAGACCATGCAGATGGTAGGCGCAACGCGGTCGTTCATTACCCGGCCGTTTGATATGCGTGCGTTTATTAACGGCCTCATTAGCGGCGTTGTGGCGGTGCTCGGTTTGTGGATCGTGATGTCATTTGCGAATGCGCAGCTGCCGGTGCTCAAGACCCTTACCGATCCCGTGCTGCTTGCAGTGCTTATAGTGAGTATGCTGGTGCTGGGCATTATCATCTCTATGATCAGCACACACAGGTCGGTCGTGAAGTATCTGAAAATGCACATTGACGACCTCTATTGATTTTTTTGATTTAATTTTTTTAACTTAATATTGCGATTATGTCGACAGGAAAAACAGGAACAACACCAACGCCAGCAGCAGCGACACCCGTAGCCAGGGCAACCCCCGCAGCGAAGCCGATTAAAACTGCGCTGCCGAAAAAAGAAGTGTCCTTTTTGTTTGATAAGGAGAACTATATGTGGATGATAGGTGGTGTGGCGCTTATACTGATAGGCTTTATGCTGATGTCTGGTGGCAAAAGCGCCAATCCGCATGAGTTTCATTATGACGAGATATATAGCTTCCGCCGTATCACATTAGCACCTATAGTTGTTTTGCTGGGGTTCTTTGTAGAGGTTTACGCCATTATGAAGAAGCCTAAAGAAACCGCTCAGGAATCACAATCGTAAAATTGGTTAGTGTTCTTTGTAAAGGATGGGCGTACGCCCATCCTTTTTTATTGGCTGCAGGCGGGCATAAAAAAAAGCGGCACATTTTGTGCCGCTGGATATGTAATAACCGGATGCCTCCGGGTTGTTATTCTTCTGTCGCTACAATTATCACTGCATCGCCATCCATCATATTGTCTGGCATAGGTATTGCTTCTATTGTTTCTATCACTTCCATTACCATAGGCATTTCCGGCATTGGCTTCGCAGGTACAGCCTTCTTTGCTACGGCTTTCTTTGGCGCTGCTTTCTTTGCAGGGGCGGCTTTTTTAGGTGCTGCTTTTTTTGCCGGTGCTGCTTTTTTGGGTGCTGCCTTTTTTGGTGCAGCTTTCTTTGCTGCGGCTTTTTTAGGTGCAGCCTTTTTTACTGCCTTCTTGGGTGCCGCTTTTTTAGGAGCTGCCTTTTTTGGTGCGGCTTTCTTTGCGGCCTTCTTCGCTGCTGTTTTTTTAGGTGCAGCTTTTTTCGGTGCTGCTTTCTTTACAACTTTTTTAGGTGCCGCTTTCTTGGGAGCTGCTTTTTTTACAGCGGCTTTTTTAGGCGCTGCCTTTTTTGCTGCCGCTTTTTTAGGTGCTGCTTTTTTCGCTGCTTTTTTCTTTGAAGTTGCCATGATTTAAATGTTTGTTAGTGAAGATAATTGCCTGTGTTTTTGTTAGTGTTATGAATCAGTGTTGAAGTTATGAAAACAAAATAAAATAATACTACTTTATGACTATTTTTTTTTCCGGACAATGTGTGCTGGCACGTTTTTAATAATGTTAGCATGAAAAAATGGTCTTGCGACCAACCCTTGTGAGATCAATAAAAGTTCATTAAAATGATCTGCAATGAAAACGAAGCGCTTAATATTCGCCTTACTGATGCTCATTGGTTTTAGCCTTTCTTCCTGTTATGTTGAGGAGGGGCATCCGCATCATCACTGGCATCACCACCATAACGATGCAGAAGTGATCATCAGGTAACTAAAAAAGAAGTATAAACAGGCAAGATGGCTGTGCGGTTGGCATGGCCATTTGTTTTTTAACGTTCTGCACTAAATTATTTATGCATTGTTTGCTATGTTTGAAGTAAATATTCTACCGTGAGAAGTATTATCATTCTTTTAGTTGTTTCTGCAATGTTTATGGGCTGTCATTCTGGTGAGCAACAGCCTTCTGCTAAATACGAAGAAAAGAAAGCCACGCTTGAAGAAATGGAGCGGGACAGTCCGTTAAAATTTCTACGGGTAAATGCATCACATCATGGCAACCTGCTCAACCAGACGGTCGTGGAGGGAGAGATAACCAATAAAGCTACTTTGGTCAGCTATAAAAATATCCAGGTGCAGGTCTCTTTCCTGGACAAGGACAATGCGGTGATAGAAAAGCAGAAAGAAACACTTGATGATGTTGTAAAGCCAGGCAGCTCCATGGATTTCAAAATCAAGACTACCCATGTGAAGGGCGCCAGCTCGGTAACGATAGATATTATCTCTGCTGCTGCGGATAAGTAGATAGGCCTTTTTATTTGAAAAGCACCCATGGCAACCGCTGTGGGTTTATTTTTTAATTTCCTGTAACTTTTTTTTTGTTCACCCGATATACTACTGAATGGATGCTAAGGAGTACAATGCATGTGTACGTGAATGGGCCGATGCCCTTTTCCGGTTCGCCTGCAAATGTACCGGGCAGGCAAGCGATGCACATGACGTAGTACAGAGTTCATTCGAAGTTCTTTGGCAGAAAAAAGGTGAGGTGGATGCGATGAAGGCAAAGGCATTCCTCTTCCAGGTGGCTTATCGGAAGTCGATAGACAACTACCGGAAAAGTGTGAAAATAAATTATGTAGCCCCGCCGGAAGAATCATACGCACCGCACAACCCGGACCTGAAGAAGATACTGGAACGTGCCTTGGCGCAAATCGATGAGCAGGCTAGGGCATTGGTGCTGCTGAAAGATTACGAGGGCTACCGTTATGAAGAGATAGCGGAAATAACAGGCCTTACCGACACGCAGGTGAAAGTTTACCTGCACCGGGCAAGAAAAATATTGAAAGAGTACCTGGTGAGGGTTGAAAACATTATATAGTTATGATCGGCTGGGACAATTATGAGGAGTATATGATGATGCACGCCGATGGCGAGCTGGAGCCTGCTGAAGAGCGGGAGCTGATGGAGTTTGTTTCCGCCCACCCGGAGCTGAAGGCCGAACTGAAAGCTTACAGCCTTACCCGCTTATCTCCTGATGAAACTGTTGTTTATACCGGTAAAGATTCATTGCTCAGAACAGAACCGGCGAAACGTGTCATTGCTTTCCCGCAATGGTGGAGATATGCAATAGCTGCTGGTGTTGCCTTGTTATTATCCTTGTCTTTCTATAAATACAGAGAAGTAAATAAAATCGTTGACAGTATTGCGGTGACAAACATCCCCGCGACGATTACGCCAAAGACTGTGCAACCGATTATGGACACAAATACCGCTGTCGTACCGAAGGAAATACAAGCACCCAAATCAGGTGTTGCGATAGTAACTCCTCAGCGAAAGATTGCACCGGTTACAGATTGCAAGCAGCACAAGGTGGCGCCTATAGCAAGGGAGGAGAAACAGGAACACCGTGTTGCTGCAGTAAAGGATACAACAACAAGGGCTGTGCAACCAATTGCGCCGGTTGAACAACCGCAGGTAGCAGTAGAGAAAGAACAACCTATTATTCGTGTTGATACCACAGCCGCTGTTGCCGCGTTGCCAGTTCCCGAAGCGCAGGATGATGGAATGCCGAAGAAGAGATCGCTTATCGACAGGCTGCCAATAGATGAGTCCAACAAGAATCAGCTCAGGAAATTATTTCGTGTCGTGAAGGGTACCTACAACGGAGTGAGCAAAGTAAAGCAAGAGCTTGATACCGGTGAAATCACGGTGAGCGTAGAAGATAACAAACTTAGAGTCTCGTTTTAAAAAATGACATTTATGAAAAAAACAATTTGCGCAATGGTCTTGATTGCAGGTCTATTAGTAACTGGCAAGACACATGCACAGGACGCTCAGCCCAAAAAGGGAAAAGGGGCTAACACTATCAGTCTTGGATCACGGGGATTAAAAATAACCCGTGGCCGGGAATGGCAACATACGAACCCGACATGGGAAGCAAATGGCTCTTACTACGCGATGAAGCAAATAGATAGCAACGACTACGTTTATACAATACCCAATCTGCGCGGCTATTACGGCGTTGGTGCAGATACACAGATCACCAGCGTCGCACTGGTTTTTAAAGACTCATTGGGGAATGTGCACACCGGAAATATGTTTATTACTGTCTGGAAACATACGAATTCAAAACCAGGTGCTCCATACACATCCTCCGACCCAACTTGTACAACTATTCCAGCGATGATCATCGACAGCACGGAAAGTGTAACCCTTCATTTTCATCCATACGATAGCCGGCACGGTGGCGACGACTTAAAGGGATTCAAAGGAACAATATTTATTTACACAGGTGTAATTACTGATCCACCAGGCAACGACTATAAAAGCGAAACCGATAAAGTTGAAGGTGACTTCGATACGCACTGGGGCATCCTGGACCTTGGGTTTAATACCATTGCCGATAACACCAATTACAATTCACCTGCTGTAAAAACTTTTTTAAACGTGCCCGCAAGCAGGCAAAATTCCAGCCTTTTGGATCTTAAGCAGGGTAAGTCAATAAATGTGAATATCTATCCGTTTATGGAAACGCTATATGCCCTAAAGAGAAAAAATCAAAAGATAAACATTTCGACAGGCATAGGCTTGCAATTGTATAATTTCAGGTACGAGAACCCCGTGACATTTACACATAGCTCGAATACCGTAACGCTGGATAGCCTGAGTTTTAAGAAAGACAAGGTTGCCTTTGATTATCTGAACGTGCCGTTGATGATCACGTTCAAAACACGGCTTCATAAAGATAAATGGCTGGTTTATGGTATAGGTATTACTGCAGGTTATAGCATCGCCACCTGGACCAAGCAGGAGGAGGGAGGACATAAGATGAAACTTCATGACGACTTTGGTTTTTCCAACTTCAATAGCTGCCTTACGGGGGAGATCGGTCTTTCTAACACTGTGCGTTTGTATGGCACTTACCAGATCACCAATATGTTCGGCGCTGGCACAGGTATGGACCAACATCCCATCAGCTTTGGTTTCCGCTTTTTCGCGATATAGCCGGCTTTTTAACGTATTGTTTCCCTGTTTTGGCACGTTTCCTGCTGGATATATAGCATGAAAACGAAAGGGATAATATTGTGTGTGATAGTGGTGTCTGCGTTGATGCTCTCTTCCTGTGCTACAAGACGCCACGGTTGCCGGGACCATCATAGATATGAATACTGGTAGCAGGTCATTTACCAGGGAAATGCACGACTTCAGGCATCAAAGAACGCTGATTAAATAAATGCCCCCAAACCCGTACCTTTGCAGCGTTTTTATAAATATTAATAATGTCTGAAATAAGACCTTTTTTGAGGCTTAGTGGTTTAGAGCCACTGGTGGTGCGGCCGGAGAGTAATTTTCTAAATGTTGGTGAGCGTACTAATGTGACGGGGTCAAAGAAATTTGCGCGCCTGATCAGGGAAAATAAGTACGAGGAAGCTCTGTCTGTGGCCCGGCAGCAGGTGGAAAGCGGCGCGCAGATACTCGACATAAACATGGACGACGCTCTGCTGGATGGTGTGCAGGCAATGACCACTTTTGTGAACCTGCTGCAAGCTGAGCCGGATATAGCCCGCATACCCATTATGCTGGACTCTTCCAAGTTTGCGATCATTGAAGCCGGGCTGAAATGTGTGCAGGGTAAGTGTATCGTAAACTCTATCTCCATGAAAGAGGGAGAGGAGAAGTTTATAGAGCAGGCGGAGATCTGCCGCAGTTACGGCGCATCGGTCATAGTGATGGCGTTCGATGAAACCGGCCAGGCAGATACACTGGAGAAAAAAGTAAACATCTCTGAGCGCGCGTATAATATATTGACTAAGCAGATCGGCTTCCACCCTGAGGACATCATCTTCGACCCAAATATTTTTGCCATAGCAACGGGCATTGAAGAACATAATAATTACGGCGTTGATTTTATTGAAGCTACACGCATCATAAAACAGAAGATGCCGCTTACCAAAGTGAGTGGCGGAGTTAGTAATATTTCCTTCTCATTCCGCGGCAACGATACGGTGCGCGAGGCCATGCACAGCGTATTCCTATACCACGCTATAAAAGCGGGTATGGACATGGGTATTGTGAATGCCGGCGCACTGGTGGTTTATGATGAAATAGAACCTAAACTGCGCGAGCTGTGTGAAGATGTAATACTCAACAGGAACCCCGACGCCACGGAGCGCCTGGTAACTTTTGCCGATACTGTAAAAGCCAAAGGCAAGGAAGAAAAGAAAGATGATGTATGGCGCGGCAATGCGGTGGAAGAGCGCCTGAAACATGCACTTGTAAATGGCATCACTGATTTCATAGATGCAGATACGGA
>CAIVEW010000015.1 GCA_903905065.1 uncultured Bacteroidota bacterium
ATTATCAAATCCCCGAAGTTCTTGCATCAGAAGAAGAGATATTCACACTGAATGATCTGGCTTTCATCCAGGCAATGCAACGGGAAACTTCTGGAATCACAACAAAAGCAGCGGCAGGCAAACTGCCAGATTTTTTAAAGCCTACCGATATAAAAGGTATCATACATTCCCACTCTAACTGGAGCGACGGGGTGAATACTATTGAACAAATGGCTAAAGCCGCAAAGGCTCTGGGGCTGGAATACCTTGTACTCAGTGATCATTCACAATCAGCTGGTTATGCAGGCGGTTTGAAGCCAGAACGCATATCTGCGCAGCACCAGGAGATTGACGCTCTGAACCAGAGACTTGCTCCGTTCAAAATATTCAAGAGTATAGAGTCAGATATTCTGAACGATGGCAACTTAGATTATAATGAACAGGTACTCAATACTTTTGACTTGGTCATTGCAAGTGTCCATAGCAATCTGAAAATGACCCAGGAAAAGGCGATGGATAGAGTTTTGACAGCCATCCGCAATCCATTTACAACAATATTGGGGCACCCCACAGGGCGGCTGCTCTTATCAAGAAAGGGCTATCCACTTGATCATCAAATGATTATAGACGCCTGCGCCAAACACAATGTAGTCATCGAGATCAACACTCATCCCCGCCGTCTGGATATAGACTGGCGATGGATAGATTATGCCATGGAAAAGGGAGTGCTGCTATCTGTGAATCCCGACGCGCACTCCATCGACGGATTCAGGGATACCTATTACGGTGTGATGGTGGCGCAGAAAGGCGGCCTGACAGCTAAAAGCAATCTTAGCAGTTTCACACTAGCACAGGTTGAGGATTTTTTAAACGCGCAGCGGAAGAAAAGACAATAGCGGCGGTTGTAATGAAGCACTCACAATTTGTTATAACCATACATCCATTTAGGGTAAAAGGAGATGTTGACTTCGTGGTTCATTTCGATAATTGCGAAATACGGAAAACATCTTTTTCAGCAACAGCCCCTTTAGGGGTTTGGGGTTTTTCGTCATACCTTTGCCGCAAATTCGATAAAAGTTTAATGTACACCATCAAGTTTAATTTTGAACAAAAGGGGTTAACACCAATCACCCTCGAAAATATTGGACCAGACCAGAGCATACTGGAAGTGGCCCTCGACAATGGAATAGAGTTGCACCATAACTGCGGCATGGTTTGCGCCTGCAGCACCTGTCATCTCTATGTGGAGAAAGGCGATGAGTTTTTGCCCGAGCTTAGCGACAAGGAGGAAGATTTTATTGATCGTGCGGTCAGTCCAAGGATTAATTCGAGGTTGGGGTGCCAATGTATCCTTGAAGCGGGTAGCGGACTAATAGAAGTGACACTGCCCGACCAAACGCAGTTTCTCGGCGAATAGTTAATTTGAAAATTAGGGAATTTGAAAATCTAAGAACATGGCCCATTACGAACCACCCATAAACTGGAAAGACCACGAAGATATTGCTATGAAGCTTTATGAACGCTTTGGCGATGATTTTGGTGAAAGCAAGATATACAGGATCAGATTCACTGAACTCATAGAATGGGTGCTGGAGATCCCCAACTTCGAAGGCAAGCGCGAAGACTGCAACGAAGGCCACCTGGAGATGATACAGTCAGGCTGGGTATATGAATGGCGCGATAACCAGAAATAATTTGGCAATTAATTTACCCCGAAGAGTATTTTCATCCCGATAACTATCGGGACAAATTCGGTAATTTTTAAAATAAGCAATGCTCGACCTTTTTTCCAAAATATCCACTTTCATTTTTGATGTTGATGGCGTACTTGCTGATACAAGCGTTTACGTCACGGATGACGGGCAAATGTTGCGCACCTTGAACATGAAGGATAGCTATGCACTGTGGCTTGCGGTAAAGAAGGGCTACAGGATATGGGTGATCTCGCACGGAAAATCTGAAGGCATACGCATACATCTGGATAGCCAGGGCATCGACGAGGTACATATCGGTGTTGAAAATAAAAAAGAACTTCTTTTGCAGTTGGCAGCAACAAATAAAGTCACTTTCGATCAAATGCTTTACATGGGCGACGATATACCGGACTATGCAGCGGCACAGCTTTGCGCCCTACCCTGCTGCCCCTGTGATGCGGTACCAGAGATGAAGCAAGTCTCTAAATATATTTCGCCATTTGCCGGTGGCAAAGGTTGTGTGCGCGATGTCATAGAAAAGGTGCTGAAACTAAATGGCCATTGGGAAACTCCTGTCCCCTGAAGGGGAACCACGCATTTTGCCTGACTTATCGACTTTAGCTAAGTAATTCTATTGAGCTGATTTGTTTACTTATATGCTCGTGAAATTGAGCGCTGCAGTTTACTAATCTACCTCGCTATAAACACCGGTATATCTATCATATGCCTTACTGTGTTGATGGTTTCCCCGAAAAGCCAGTCCAGGACACCGGTGTGTCCGTGACTGCCAATGATGAGCAGGTCGCAATTGTTTTCTTTTATTAGTCTTGCAATTTCGGCCGAGCGTTTGTTGAAGCCTAGTATCCCCGTGGCTTTGTAGCCCTGCTCCGCAAGCAGTTTCACATATTCATTGATATGCTCCTGGTCTTTGCGCGCTTCATAGTCGTCTGCTTCATGGCCCATCATATGTGCAGACACACTTTCGACAACATGTATCAGTACCAGCTCAGTACCCTTATCTGCGAGGCGCATGGCGTAGTGAATAATTTTCAGGTCGTTGTCCCCATAGTCAAGGGCAAGGGCAATCCGGGTAAAGGGTTTTACCCCTTCTGCTGTAAGTGTGTGCGGTATGTTGCCATGCACACTGATGTTTCTTGCCCGTCTTTTCAACAAAAATGGATAAATAATGGTGATAAGCAGCAATATCCCCACGAGTACCACGAAAAGCACCAACAACATCTGTACCGCCAGGCTGGTAGTACCATGCATCCAGTCGGAAATGCTCTCCAGGAACAACTTCAAATTCAGTACCAGGATCACTGTTGCGACACACCACGCTGCTATCTTTGTTGGTTTGCTGATCGTATAAACGCCCATTTTTTTCTGGTCGCTTACAAAGTGTATCAGTGGTATCACAGCAAAAGCCAGCTGCATGCTTAGCAACACCTGGCTGAAGATGAGCAACTGGTCTATCATTTTATCGCCGGCTACCAAAATCACGATGAGTGTGGGCACTATAGCCAGCAGGCGGGTTATGAGCCGGCGCACGACCGGGTTGATACGGATTCTCAAATAACCCTCCATCACTATCTGCCCTGCCAGTGTACCGGTGACGGTAGAGCTTTGTCCTGCCGCGATGAGCGCCACCGCAAACAATATTGGCGCCCATTTGCTCCCCAGCAGTGGGGCCAGCAGCTTGTGCGCATCCTGCAGCGATGCGATCTCATGATGGCCGGTATTGAAGAAGGCCGCGGCGGCGAGTATGAGGATGGCTGCATTGACAAAGAAGGCAATATTGAGCGCAAGAGCGCTGTCCAGGTTATTAAGCCGCAGCGACTTCATTATGGAACCGTGGTTGCGATTTATTTTCCGGGTCTGCACAAGTGCCGAGTGCAGGTACAGATTGTGCGGCATCACCGTTGCACCAATTATGCCGATAGCGATGTAAAGCGCGGCATGGTTTGGCAGGCGGGGCACAAAGCCTTTTACCACCTCGTGCAGATCGGGCTTTGCATAAAACATCTCTATAAGAAAGCAGCCGCCTATGATAGCAATGAGGCTAATGATAAAGGCCTCCAGTTTGCGCATGCCCAGTTTTTGCAGGTACAGCAGCAGTATCGTATCCAGCAGGGTTACCAGCACCCCCCAAATTATAGGCAGGCCACACAGCAGGTTAAGCCCTATCGCCATACCCAGCACTTCGGCAAGGTCGCAGGCGGCTATGGCTATTTCCGCAAGTAGATACAAGGTAAAATTGATCGCTGGTGGATAGGCTTCGCGGCTGCATTGCGCCAGGTCGCGCCCCTGCACTATGCCCAGGCGGGCGCTTAGCGACTGGAGGAATAAGGCGATAAAGTTGCTCATCAGCAGCACCCAGATGAGGCCGTACCCAAACTGGCTGCCACCCGCAATGTCGGTAGCCCAGTTCCCCGGGTCCATGTATCCCACACTCACCAGGTATGCCGGGCCGAAGAAAGCAAATACTTTCTTCCATTTGTTTCCCGCCTTTGATGGGTCTATCTTATGGTGAACCTCATTTAGCGATCTGTCTTTGCCTGCGCTCATTATTAGGCAAATCTAATAAATTATTTTAGATAAACCATACAATAAGTTTCTTGTTTGGAATATTACTGCGAAGTGAGAGGGAACTAATAAAAGTTACCAATTTTATATTTCCGGCTTCCCAGGCGGCATATTTCTTCCCTTACCCATTATCTTTGCGCCATGAGCAAGGAGATTGTAGTGAGCGGCATACGCTCCACGGGGCAGTTGCACCTCGGTAATTATTTTGGCGCTATACAGAACTATGTGAAAATGCAGGAAGAGCATGACTGTTACTTCTTTGTTGCAGATTATCACTCGCTCACAACGCATCCGGATCCCAAAGACCTGAAACAAAATGTATTCCATGTTGTTGCGGAAAATATGGCCTGTGGCCTTGACCCGGAAAAAGTAGCACTCTACGCACAAAGCGATGTACCGGAAATACCGGAGCTATACCTGATGCTGAATATGATGGCCTATGTAGGCGAGCTGGAAAAGGTGCCCACTTTTAAAGATAAGGTGCGCGCGCAGCCCGACAATGTAAATGCCGGCCTGCTCACCTACCCAGTGCTCATGGCCGCGGACATTCTCATACACCGTGCCGTAAAGGTGCCTGTGGGCCGAGACCAGGAGCAGCACCTGGAGATGGCCCGAAACTTCGCACATCGGTTCAATACCCGTTATGGCGAGTTTTTCCCTGAGCCACAGGTGTTCCGGTTCAACCAGGATACTG
>CAIVEW010000016.1 GCA_903905065.1 uncultured Bacteroidota bacterium
AGTGGGGCTTGGGCCGCCAAAGGTAACTGTGGTATAGAACGTATACACCTCACCAAGGTAGGAGGCTGTATCTGGCTGGGTGTAGGTCAGCACCACTACCGGGCCACCCTGCGGCCATACATTCAGTGTCACATCCTTGCTCACCACCGATGGGGTAACGCAGGCGCCGCTTACCGTCATTACGCAGGTCAGGAAGTCGCCATGGGTAGGATTGTAAGTGTATGGGTTGCCTGCGCCGATGTAGGAACCAAACAACTCCCATACAAAGGATGGGGTGCCTACTACCGGCGTTACAGTGGCCGTTAACGTAACCGGTGTGTTGTGGCACAGGAACGAGTCTGCAGGTGAGGGGGCAACACTCAGGAATACCGGGATAGGTGTCTCCACATGGAAGGGCGTAACCGTATAGCAGCCGGAGATCAATGTATAGCTAATCGTCACGTCCCCTTGCACCACGCCGTCCACTTCGCCGGTAAAGGCTATGGCGTGTGCTATGGTGCCATCGCTGCTGCTCCAAACACCACCTGGTGTAGCATCAGACAATATCACAGATGATGCAGGGCAAACACTGTCCACACCCAATATCGGGCCTGGTGCAGGAGATACAGCTATTGGAGCAGTAACATAACAGCCTGTAGGTATGGTATAAGTAACGGTAACGCCTGTCAACGGTGAAAGGCCGGTAACCACCCCAGTGGGGCTGATGGTGCCGCCGGCACTGGCGCTCCAGGTGCCTCCGGGCGTAGCATCACTCACGGTAGTGCTGGTACCCTGGCATATACTACCCACACCAAGGATTGCCGACGGAAGCGGGTTTACCAGCATAGGGAAGCTTACCGTGCTGCAGGTGCTATACATAGCAATAACAGAGCCCGGTGTGAGGCCGGTAACAATGCCTGTAGACGGGCTTATGGACGCTGAGCCTGAGCCCGAAGCAATACTCCAGGTGCCTCCTGTAATAAGGTCGGTAAGCATGGTGGCACCGCCCACGCACACCGTTGAAGAACCATTGATGGCGGTTGGCGCAGGTGTTATAGTCGTTGCATAAATACGGAAGCAGGTAGTAGGCAAGGTATAAGTAATAGTAGCTGTGCCTGATGTGACACCGGTCACCAAGCCGGTAGGGTCCACAGTAGCAGTGGCAGGATTGCTGCTGCTCCAGGTGCCACCGGGGCTGCTATCGTTGAAGAGCGATGAAGAGCCCTGGCAGATGGGGCTTGTGCCCGAAATAGCTGCAGGTGGAGGGTTTACAGTAAATACTGTGTTGGCATTACACCCGGAACCTGGGATCGTATAAATAATGGTTGTAGTACCTGCAGACAAAGCGGAGACAAGGCCGGAAAGTGAGCCTATTGTTGCCACACCAGTGTTGCTGCTGCTCCAGGTACCGCCTGCTGTGGCATCCGTGAGTGTTGTTGAAAAACCGATACAGCCGCTGGTGGTGCCGTTTATCCCACCTGGCACCGGGTTCACGGTAACATTACTTGTCGCAGTGCAACTGCCTATGGGCAGCGTGTACGTGATCGTGGCCGTGCCGGTGGCCATACCGCTAGCAAGTCCGGTGACCGGGTCAATGCTCGCAATGCCAGGCGCACTGCTGCTCCAGGCGCCGCCTGCGGTAGGATCGGTCAGCAAATTGGAAAGTCCGACACAGAGGTTGAAGTTGCCAACGATCGCTACAGGAGACGTGTTCACAGTAACGACCACCGTAGCAGGGCAGTTATAAGTATTGGTGTAAACCACGGTTGTGTTGCCCGCTGAATATGCGGTTACCACCCCCGTTGAAATACCAACGGCTGCAATAGCAGGCAGGCTGGAAGTCCAGGTGCCACCGGTAAGGGCATCAGTAAGCGAAGTCGTGAGTCCCGCGCACAACACGACAGTTCCGTTAATAGGTGCAACCGGATTAACGGTCACCACCACACTCACTGGCGTGCAATTCAGATCACTATAAGTTATGATAGTTGTGCCGGGTGCAAGCGCACTCACCAACCCGGTAACCGGATCGATACTGGCTATGCCGGGGGCGCTGCTGCTCCAGGCTCCGCCACCTACCAGGTCGCTGAGCAACGTAGTTGAGCCCTGGCATACAACCGGGTTGCCCTGTATGGCCGATGGAGCCGGATTAACAGTAACCGGGGTAGTAACATAACAATTGCCGGGCAGTGTATAAGTAATGGTAGCTATGCCGCCGATGCCAACACCGGTAACAACACCCGTACCGCTTACGGTAGCCACACCCGTATTGCTACTGCTCCAGGTGCCACCAGCCACAGCATCCGTCAGGTTGGTCGTAAGGCCTACGCATACATTAGGGGTACCTGTTATTGCTCCGGGTGATGGGTTGACGGTAACGGTAGCGCTTACACTGCAAGTGCCCAGCGTATAGGTAATAACGGCATTTGCCATTACAGTACCAAAGCCGGAAACGAGCCCTGTGCCCGCGCCTACGCTGGCAACGGCAGGATTACTGCTGGTCCATCCGCCGCCGCCTACTGCATCAGTGAGTAATGTCGTAGCGCCGGAGCATACCGAAAGAGTACCCAGTATTGCCGTGGGCAATGGGGTTACCGTAACTACAGCTGTTGATGGGCAGCCCAGGGACGTAGTATAAGTAATGGTTGAGGTGCCAACACCGGCAGCTGTGAGAAAACCGGAGCCGGTAACTATTGTTGCTACGCCGGCAGTGCTGCTGCTCCAGGTACCGGGGGTAGTAGCGTCTGTCAGCGTGGTTGTTGCCCCTTGGCATAATAACAGTGTGCCTAAAACAGGAGTTGCGGGGTTTACAGTTACTACCTGTGCAACGCCGCAAGTGCCGATAACATAGGAAATAGTCGTGGTGCCGCCCGATAAGCCGGTTACCACACCTGTTGCCGATACCGTTGCAACGCCTGCTACTGTAGAACTCCAGGTGCCGCCTGCTGTAGCGTCCGTTAAACTTGTTGTTGCACCCTGGCACACAATGGGTGTGCCCGTAATAGCCGGTGGGCAAAGAATAAGTTCATATGCCCCTATGGTTGGCGTTATTCTTGTGGTACCGTGAATATCTGTAGTGATAGAGGGAACAGTAGCGAATGTACCTGCATTGAGTACATTGTTCGCTGGAACAGTGTTCAGGTCGAGGTTGGTCGTTGACACCCAACTCGGTCCATATGGCGTTATCGAATTTAAGTTACCTCCAAAGTTTGCCTGCATGGCTGCCAGTGTATTGCAATTTACGAGGCCTACGTTACCCAAATTGCCGGCAGCGGAACTAACGAAATAATCATTGTAGTCAATACTTGAAAAAATACTGGCTGGCGCCGTGGAAATAATTCCATAGGGATTTCCAGTACTTTCCGTATTCACGAGGATGTTATTGACTACGGCCACTCCACCCGTGATTCCTCCGGCGGCAAACGGATTGAAACAAATAGCAGCAAAATTTGATATGGCGATAGCAACGGCACCTCCGGTTGGGTTTGAATTCACACTTTGGTCGATTGAATTTTCAAAGAAGTTCACATTGGCACCATAGTCCATGTAAATGCCATAGCCCATAGTGGCATTTGTAGCTGTAGCAATTCCAGCGGCTCGTGCTTTAATATCGGCCACATAGTTGTCGTAAACCTGGGTTGTGCCTCCAGAACTAATGTAGTCAAAATAGAAGCCATAAGACCCGTCGGTGGCCGCATCTGAAACATTATTCACTTGATTATTGTTTACGCTGCCACCCGCAACATAAAAAGATAATACAATGCCAGTAGTGAATGCAGTTCCCGCAGCAAAAGTGCCGGCAGGTATCCCTCCGATATTTGTAACCGTATTGCCGGCTATTGAGAAATTCTGCGTACTGTTAAGCCAAATCCCCCCTAAACCACAAGTGTTCACATTGTTTCCGCTTATATTCCAGTTATTATCCAAGGTTGTCAACGAAGCGTAACTCGGGCCAAAACTGTAAATGCCAAGTTGGGCTCCAGATATAACATTATTTTGAATGGTGATATTTGAGCTAAGGCATTCCCCATTCTGATATAAAGTAGTTCCACTGCCTGAAGTGATGGCAATACCATTGTTGACGGAGCCACCGGTGATGACGCAGTTTTTCACCGTAACGTTGGAAACTCCAAAAGCGGCACTAGGACTGCCCATACGAATTACATATCCTAAACCCGCATTAGTATTCCTTATTGTGAGATTCTGAGTAGTACCACCCGGTGTATTAGACCCGTCAATTGTGACATTATTAGCTCCATAAAAGTAAATGGGGCCATTTCCCGCAATATTGCTTGTGATGGTTGCAGTTACCCCCGGAGCCGGTTTTACCAGGATTGACGTGTAGTTGGCTGCGCCGCTGCCACTCCGATTTAAAGTACCTACAGCGGTTTCTGTGGTGTTTGCCGTCACGGAAATATTTATCGCCCCTTGGTGGGTGCCCGCATTAATCGCCGCAAAAGCAAGGCGTAATTGCGTGTAGACCGTCGGCCCAAGCGTGCCTGCGGTTGCCGTAACCGTTATCTGCGCACTGCCGCGCAAAGTACCCAGCGTGAAGGCTGCGCCAAGCACAAATAACCTAACCGTATTCGCGATAGAATAAGTAGACTTAAGTCTCATAAAACCTGGATTTAATATGGAATTGACCTAAAAGTAAGAATTTCGCAACATATAGCATGTTTTTTTTCACTACAGGGTCTCCGTCAAACTGATCAATAACAATCAATTAATAAAACAAAGGCGGAGCTAAGGCTCCGCCTTTCCTTGCTATGTGATTACTTGACTATTTACCGATCAAAAAATGATTGTTTTTACTTGGCAAAACTATGCTCCGGTTTGATGAGTTCGGGATGAGCTGCCTGGTAGCGGGCGATCTCGTTGAACGATCTTACCACGTAGGGCTCCGTAGTATGGGTATTCAGATAATGCTGGTGTACATCTTCAGCCGGCCAGAATAAGGTGAAATGAACAACCTCCGCG
Organism: uncultured Bacteroidota bacterium; assembly: GCA_903905065.1. Lineage (GTDB taxonomy): Bacteria > Bacteroidota > Bacteroidia > Chitinophagales > Chitinophagaceae > Nemorincola. Next base: position 4,954 of record CAIVEW010000016.1, read on the forward strand.
GCAATTGGTTTCTTGTATTTTCCAGACTTGTTGAGCGCATCTATATGCTCCTGGGCAAGTTTCTTTTCATTTGCCGTGCGGTAGAAGATCATGCTGCGGTACTGGGTACCCTGGTCCACGCCCTGCCCGTTTACTTGTGTAGGGTCTTCCATTGCATCGAAGTAAATATCCAGCAGTGTGGAATAAGATATTTTAGCGCTGTCGTAATAAATATTCACAGTCTCAGTATGCCCGGTAGTGCCTTTCTCCACTTCTTCATACGTTGGCCATGTCTTGCCGCCGCCCGCGTAGCCCGGGAATACCGCCACTACGCCTTTTATGCTTTCAAACAATGTTTGCTCGTGCCAGAAGCAGCCTGCCGCGAAGGTAGCCTGGCTGTGTTTGGAAAGATCAGTAGGTGCAACATCTTTCAGAAAGACAGCGCTCACGTCTTTTGCTTTTTGAGGGGATACCGTCTGTCCACAGCACGAGAAGCAGCCGGCAATAAATATCGCCGAACATAACGTAGAGATTCTATTCATGTTGCATTTTTTTAAGCTGGTACGAAGGTAACGTTTTTCGCGACGTCTAAAAAGGATGAGTCTGTAATACGTCCGCTCCCGAAGCGGCCAGTTGTAAGCTGGCGAAGCTACCGATCGGGTATTTTTCGGCCTGATTTTTGCTGTTAATAAAATAATAATATTTTTACCTAAATTTAACCCCAGACACAGGTCTGTAAATTAACGCAATAACAACCATTTATAAATACAGCATTTCAATTACAAATTACCCAGGAAATGAAAAAAATATACCAGTACAGTTCGGTTCTTCTGCTTGCTCTACTAGCCTCGAATTTTAACACCAGTGCGCAAACCAGTACATATAATTACACCGGTGGTTTACAAACTTATACGGTACCTGCAGGGGTTACGAGTATAGCAGTTGACGTGATCGGAGCGCAAGGAGGTGGGCGGCAATGTGCATATGGTGGGGCAGAATACCAGTCTGCGGGCGGATGTGGTGGCCGTGTTCAGGCTACAGTTAATGTCACTCCCGGCCATGTGCTGAATATAGCGGTGGGTGGCGGAGGATACGGTAACGGTACGGCTACCGCGGCGGTATATGGCGGCGGCGGCACTGTACCCGGGTGGAATAACATTTATCCGGCTGCCAGCGGCGGGGGGGGGTCTACAATATCTGACGTAACTGCCGGAACGACTTTAGTAGTTGCTGGCGGCGGTGGCGGCGGCGGCGGTAACTGGTGTACTTCTGCTGGTATTTTGACCGGCGCCGGAGACCATGGAGGAAATGGTGGTGGGCTGATTGGTGCTGCGGGAAACTCTGATGGCTGTGGAATTGGACAAGGTGGTCAAGGCGGTACGCAAGTGGCGGGTGGTGCGGCTTTGGCGTGCTCAGGTTATACCGCGATGAATGGATCTGCTGGCGCAGGAGGAAATTCGGTAACGTCGGGCGGGGTGACGTGCGGCGGCGGTGGCGGTGGCTACTACGGTGGCGCATCCGGTGCATATAGTAGCGGAGGCGGCGGTGGATCTTCTTATACAAATCCCCTTTATACCACTTCTGTTGTACATACTCAAGGTTACAATTGTATTGTCATAGCTGCAAACGTAGACCCTGGCGCAAATGGCCAGGTAATCATCACGGTCAACTGCAGTGCGGGCACAATTACGGGTAACGGCCTGTTGTGCGTGGGTGGCAATACTCAGCTTACAGATATTACTCCGGGCGGTACCTGGAGTTCAGGTACACCGGGCGTCGCTACAGTTAGCGGCACAGGGCTTGTAACCGGCACAGGCGCGGGCACTGCAACTATCAATTATGCGGTTACGGGCTGCGCAGCTACGTTTATTGTTACCGTATCTCCGGTGCCTACCGCTATACTGGGTAACCGTTCTATATGCACGGGCACTACAAGCGCGCTGACCGATGCCGTAGCAGGTGGCACATGGACAAGCAGTAATTTAGGAGTAGCCACAGTGGTAACGGGCACGGGAGTTGTTTCCGGCCTTACACCCGGCACTTCTACAATAGTTTATTATATGGCTGGTGGCGCATGCTCCATACCAGCTATCGTTACGGTTAATCTTTCTCCTTCAGCGATAACAGGCACACCTAATGTTTGTGTCGGGTTAACAACGGCGCTAACCGATGCCACAGGCGGTGGTACCTGGAGCAGCAGTAATACGGGTATTGCTACGGTAAGTGGCACGGGTGTTGTTACCGGAGCAGGCGCGGGCGGCATTGCTACGATCACTTATACTATGCCGGGCAATTGTTATGTTACCACCCCGGTTACGGTCAATCCGGCGCCGTCGGCTATCCTCGGTAACCCTACGATATGCCTTGGGCTCACTTCTACGCTCAGTAATCTTGTAGCGGGTGGCGCATGGAGCAGCAGCGCTCCGGGTGTTGCCAGCATTGACCCCGTTACCGGGGTGGTGAGTGCGCTTGCTCTTGGCACAGCCACTATTGTATATACAGATCTGAACTGCACACCGGTAAGTATGGTAGTAACGGTGAACCCCGTACAGCCCATCAACGGCAACCTCGTAGTTTGCGCAGGCCTTAACACGCAGCTTTCAGATGTACTGACAGGGGGCACCTGGGCTTCGGGTTCACCCGGTATTGCTTCTGTAGACGGTACAGGCCTGGTAACTGCCTATATAGGCGGCAATACAACCATTGTTTATACCAACACCTATGGTTGCGCTTCATCCGCGATCGTCACCGTGAATACATCACCCGTTGCGATCTCTGGTAACTTCAACCTCTGTGTGGGCGTTGGTAACCAACTTAGTGATCTTACGGCAGGCGGCAACTGGAGTACCAGCGATCCTGCTATAGCGTCGATCAGCGGTACTGGCCTTGCCACCGGCGTAGCTACCGGTACGGCTACGATCACTTATACTTTACCCGTCAGCGGTTGCACCGCTACTGCAAACGTTACGGTGAATCCATTGCCTGGCGCAATAAATGGCGCTACCAGCGCTTGTATCAGCGGCACAACGACGCTCACTGACGCGGTTGCCGGCGGTACCTGGAGCAGCAGCAACACTGGTGTGGCAACAATAGGCTCACTTTCCGGCCTTGTCTCCGCTTTATCTGCGGGCATTACAAATATTATTTATACTGTTCCCGGTACGGGCTGCAATGCCGGCATCGTGTTCACCGTGAATCCTGCGCCTGCAGCTATTTCGGGCACAAGCCCCATCTGCCAGGGCTCTTCATCGCTCTTCAACGAGAGCAGCCCCGGTGGCACCTGGAGCAGCAGCAGCCCTGCCATTGCCAGTGTTGACCCTACCGGCTTGGTGACCGGTGTCACATCAGGCACAGCTACCATTACTTATACTTTGCCTACCACTTGCTTCCGTATTTATGCAACGACTATAACACCTGCGCCAACCGCCATCAATGGTTCTTCAACGGTGTGCGTTGGCAGCGCTACGATGCTTACCGACCTTATTACGGGAGGTACCTGGAGTATCGCTTCGGGTTCTGGTTCAGCGTCCATAAGCCCGTCTACCGGCATTGTTACCGGCCTCACAGCTGGCTCTGTTATTGCTATGTATAGCACCTGCAGCACGGTAAGCTTCCCTATGCTGGTAAACCCGCTTCCGTCAGCAATCCTTGGTGTGGGTAGTATATGCCAGGGTACCAGCACCACCGTGAGTGATGCTACACCCGGAGGCACCTGGAGCGCCAGCGCCGGCGGCACCATCAGCCCCACTGGGGTGGTTACCGGCCTTTCGGCGGCAGCCGGTGTTACGGTTACCTATACCATACCTACAGGCTGTTATGTTACTGCACCAATAGCGGTATCCCCGGCACCCGGCCCGATATTGGGTGTAGACAGTGTTTGCCCTGCATCATCGGTGATATTGTCTGACGCCACACCAGGTGGTGTATGGAGCAGCAGTGATGGCACCGTTGCACATGCCGTGGCCTTTACCGGCGAAGTGGACGGCGTGGTGCAAGGGGACGTGACTATTAGCTATACATTGATCTCCGGTTGTTATACAGTTACGCCCTTCCATGTGGAGACACCGATCCCGGTATTCCTGAGTGTAGCCCCCTCACCTGCAGACAGCTTCCTGTGCCACAACACACCGGTTACGTTAACAGCAACGGTGACACCAATGGTTGGCACCCCATCCTTTGTTTGGGAGTTGTTTGGTTCCTACATCGGTGCAGGCAACCCATACACTTACAACCCTACCCATGGCGACTTCCTGACCTGCGTAATGACGGTAAGCGGCGCCTGTGTTACCCCATCAGTAGTGAGCAAGGATGTGACACTGAATGTATGGCCGCAGGGTGGCCCGATAGTGGTGCTGACCTACACACAGCCAGATACAGCCTCCTACCTTGGTGAGGTGTATACGTTCTATACCACAGTTACCTTTGGCGGCCCAAGCCCCACTTATCAATGGTATGTAAATAATGCACCGATCGGCGGCGCTACCGGCCCTGTGTTCACGACACATATCTATGATGAGAACGACAGTGTGTATTGCGTAGTGAACGGCAACTCGCCGTGCGATACGGGCAGCTATAACGGCACAAGCAATACAGCGATCATTTATGGCCAGGGCTGGCTATCTGTGCACAATGTGCAGGCTGGCAGCAGCGACCTAACGCTGTTCCCTAACCCGAACACGGGCAGCTTCACACTGAGCGGCACACTGAGCGCAGCCCAGAACAAGGAAGTAGAACTCGAAGTAATGGATATGCTGGGCAGAACGGTTTATGCAGGCAAGACAACGCCTCAAAACGGCACAGTAAAAGCCGATATAAAGCTGGACTACGAAGCCGCAGGCAGCTACCTGCTCCGCGTAAATACTGAAACAGGTACACAGACCTTCCATTTTGTGATCCGGTAACTGATCTTTATCAACTAAAACAAAACAGGCGAACCTGACGGTTCGCCTGTTTTATTTTTTACTCAATATCCATCCTCCAGCATACTGTGGGGATGCCTCGGGGTGTTGCGGCCTTAATAACGAAATAAAAGGATAGCGAGCTTTGCGACTTTGCGAGCAATTTCTTTCGAGAAACCTTTTTGCGTTAAGCAACCGCCGGTGCCATAAACGGCGCCATATCTATCTTACCAGTGCGGGAACGGAGAAACGCAATGATCTCTTCATCAGACGCAAACCGGTCGCCGAGGTTCACAAAATGCTTTGCCAGCAGATCATAACGATCACGCATCAGGTAGACGAACACGTGCAGGAAATGAATACCGTCAAACACAACGGCATTGTTGGTGATGTAATCATTAATGGTCTCCTGGAAATAAGCAGGATGCTCTGTCCAGTGCATGGTGGACTGTAAGTGGTGGCTGATGTGATAGCCATCGTTCCAGCACTTAACGTTATACTTGGTGTTAATACAGGTGACACTGTTTTTGTAGGCATTGTCGGGTTCACGCTCATCTATGAAAGCATGCTGTGCCCAGTTGCCCGTCATAGCAATAATGCGGAAAGTGAAAAACGGCAGGATAAAAACTACGAGCGTCGCCGGCCAGTTGACAAAGCAGAGGCCAATGCACATGCCGAAGAATAATACTTCGCCCCGGATAGAACGGTATAGCAGGCGCTTCCGGTGTTTGCGCACAAAGTAGCTGCAGAGGTTGTAAATACCCAGAACAATGAATGTGCCCAGGTAACGGGCAAAACCGCTTACTGAATCGCGCTGGTAGGGCATAGTAGTGCTTTCATCATCAGGCATATTGTTCTCGGGATGGTGCATGCCTACGTGATGCGCATAATAGGTTTCAGGCGTTTGTCCGAAAAACGGGCCTATGACCCATGGCAGGTAATGGTTCATGAATCCGTACTTTGCTTTAAACCAGGGGCGATGGCTGGTGCAATGCATCATGAGCCCGTATGGCCCTTTGAACGTTACATTATTCAGAAATTGGTACAGAATAGCTGCTACCCACCAAATAGCCCCCGGCAGGCCCGGCCAGAAAAGCAGCACCGCAAGCGGTATCAGCGTAAAGGTTATTTTCAAGGTCAGGTAAATAAACGGAAGATCGCGCTCATCACGGATCAGGGAAACAAAAAAACGGTCAGCGGCAGTAGCTGGCTTTGCTACGCCCATAGGATCGGTGATTGCGCCTAATATCTTCATTTTCAGTGAGAAATAATGTAAGCAGCAAGGTAGGAAAAATAATGAGTTGAAAATGTGAAATTTGGACAGGCTTCACCGCGATAAAAAACGAAAACCGTCCCGGAAATCGGAACGGTTTGGAATTTGGTCCCGATAGCTATCGGGATGGAATTTCTGTAAATTATGCGCCCAGTATCTTTTGTATTTTTTTGTCAAACACATTCTTCGGCGCTGCGCCTACCTGCTTATCAACTACCTGGCCGCCTTTTATAAAAAGCACACAGGGTATGCTGGTCACACCATAGTTGATAGACAGATTGGGGTTCTCGTCCACATTCACCTTGCCTACGTTCACCTTCCCTTCATATTCTTTCGAAAGAGCATCAATTGTTGGGCCTAAGGCAAGGCATGGGCCGCACCATGGAGCCCAGAAATCTATTACGGAAAGCTTATCAGCTTTGAGAACTTCAGTGTCGAAATTTGAATCTGTAAATACTGCTGCCATTGTAACTTTAATTTTATCGTTATTTTAAAATGAAACACAAAGTTACATGATTAAGCGATGGAAGGTGAATAGAATAGAAGTATAGGCATATAATCTATCCACATAATGCTAACAAAAAAAAGAAATTCCAAAAAATACAAATCCCAATCAATAAAACCCCATCCCGATAGCCATCGGGACCAGATTTCCAATAATATTCTGGTTTCTTTGAAAGAAACTATTAATTTTATGCCTTAACAGGTTCAGGCGGATACCTATGAGTGGTTATGCTCATAATGCCAAATAAAAAGCATACAAATGAAAAGAACAAAAACGGTTATTGCAACGGCTATCATTACTCTATTGACTTTCGGGGCTATTATTTATTCGTCCTGCACAAAAGACCGCTGTAAAAATGTGGCTTGCCAGAACGGTGGAACCTGCGTAAACGGGTATTGCTCCTGCCCTAGTGGCTATGAGGGCGACCACTGCGAAACTGGCGTTACCAGTACCATTGTATATTGGAACCATGGTTTTACTGATATTACGCTCACTTTAAATAACCAGGCCTATACGGTACCTGCCGGGCATTCAAAAGGTTTTACCGGCGCTCATGGCGATACTTTGCAAGGCGTGGCAACCACCGCCGGCACATATGGCAAAATGGTGATCTGGGACTCATTACTCAACATTTTCCCGGAAAGAGGTATTGATACTGTAAACTTTCACATTCCTAACACTTATTTCTACCTGACCGTTTTGAATGACAGTTCTTCTTCCACATTGAAAGAATTCCAGGTTAACTGGCAACTATCGAGCGAAGTAGATTTCATTGTTACCCCACCTTTGCAATACCTCACTACAACTGCTATGGGTTATTTCCCGGCAAGTAATGTATCCAATATTCACATAGTATCTACTGCCGAACATGAGTGGTACGATAGCCTGCACCTGCCAAATGTACAGGACCAATCTTACGAGGCAATTACAAATTAGAAGTCTTTCCTTCGGGGGCGGGTGATGTCGAATGAGTGTCCCCTTTCCAGGCGCTATACTTTATCCAGCGAGTAACGTATATCCTCATGCTCATGTATGAAGCGGATCAGTTCATCATTGACCTCGATTTTCCGCGATTGAGATTTTAACCTTACTTCACTGCCGTCCCAGTCTGCTATGTGCATAATGAGCTCCGTATTGCCGGGGTGGCTTTTTAGATTGGATTCCATGAAGGTTACAAACTCCTCATTCACTTTCAGCAGGGGCAGCGAAAGGTGTATTTTTTTCGTCAATGTCTTGCGCACTTCGTCCAGCAGCATCATATTCTGTATCTGGAACTCCATGGTGCCGGGGCGATACTTGTGCTCGTCATACACGCCCTGTATCATCAGCTTCTGGCCGTTGACCAGGTAGTTGCCATAGGCCACATAGTTCTTTTCCCACAGCAGTATCTCAAAATGCCCTGAGTAATCGTTAATAGTTAGTTTGCCGAATTTACTGCCCTTCTTGGTTGTCATATGGCCCACGTCAGTCACATAGCCCGCTATACGTATGTTGCGGCCACGATTGGCATCGAGCTCGCTTATGGGTGTCATGCCATAGTTATCCATCTCGAACTTAAACCCATCGAGCGGATGGGCGCTGAGATAGATTCCCACTACTTCCTTCTCCCTGTCCAGCAATTCCGGCAGACCCCATTTATCACAATCCGGCATTAACGGCGGCTTTACCTCCGGCATAGCGCTCGCGCCAAACAAACTATTAGTCGCCATCGATGAGCTCGCCTGGAACTGGTTACCGAAACGCACCAGCCGCTCCAATCCCGTTATAGGGTCCGTAGGCGGTGCATAGAAGTACTGCGCCCTGTGCAATTGCGGAAAACAATCGAGCGCGCCGGCAAGCACCAGGCTTTCCATCGATTTCTTATTTACTGTGCGCTGGTTTACTCTTTTTATAAAATCATATACTGTAAGGTAGGGGCCATTGGCCTCGCGCTCAGCTACGATGTCTTCCACTGCGGCCTCGCCCACCCCTTTTATCGCATTCATCCCAAAGCGCACCACATTTTCCTTTGCCACCGCAAACCCTTTCAGGCTCTCGTTCACGTCAGGCCCAAGTACCTGCAGGCCCATGCGCTGACACTCCTCCATGTAGAACTTTATCTTGTCTATATTCCCCTGGTTGTTCAGCACCGCCGCCATGTATTCAGCCGGGTAGTGGGCTTTGAGGTAGGCAGTCTGATAGGCCACAAGCGCATAACAAGTAGAGTGCGACTTATTGAACGCATACTGTGCAAAAGCTTCCCAGTCGGTCCATATTTTTTGTAGCTTGTCTTCGGGATGCCCCTTCTTCTTGGCCCCCTCCACAAACTGCCCCTTCATCTTATCCAGCACCGACTTCTGCTTCTTACCCATGGCCTTACGCAGCACATCGGCATCGCCCTTGCTGAAACCAGCAAGACTCTGCGACAGCAGCATCACCTGTTCCTGGTATACCGTGATACCATAGGTGTCGCTCAGGTATTCGGCCATCTCCGGCACGTCGTAGGAAATTTCCTCCTGCCCGTGCTTACGCTTTATGTAGTTAGGTATATACTCCATTGGCCCCGGGCGATACAGGGCGTTCATGGCTATAAGATCGTCAAATTTATCGGGCTTCAGATTGATGAGGTGCTTCTGCATCCCCGCACTTTCAAACTGGAAGGTACCATTGGTATCCCCCGCCTGGTAAAGCTCATAGGTCTCCTCATCATCCAGCGGAATGGTATCTATATCTATTTCAACTCCGTAATTTCTTTTTATCAGCGCCAGCGCGTCCTTAATAATGGTCAGGGTCTTCAGCCCCAGGAAGTCCATCTTGATAACGCCCGCATTCTCTATCACATTACCCTCATACTGCGTGATCAGCGAGTCCACATCCTTGGCCATGAATACCGGCAGCAGGTCGGTAAGGTCGCTGGGGGCAATGATGATGCCCGCCGCATGTATGCCCGTGTTGCGCACAGATCCTTCCAGTTTCTCCGCCGCACGCAGCACATCGCCATGCAGGGTTTGCTGGCCCAGTATCTCTCGCAGCTTGCCTACCCATTCTATTTCCTCTGCACCCAGGCCCTCTTTCTGGTCCAGGCTACCCTCCCCTTTCAGCTCTGCGCGCAGCAAGCGTTTCAGGCTTATGCCCGGCCGCTCCGGCACCAGCTTGGCCAGCGCATTGCTCTCGCTGAGCGGCAGATCCATCACGCGCGCCACGTCCTTTATACTGCTCTTGGCAGCCATGGTGCCGTAGGTCACTATCTGCGCCACCTGGTTCTTGCCATACTTCTGCACCACATAGTCTATCACTTTCTGGCGGCCTACGTCGTCAAAGTCCGTATCTATATCGGGCATGCTCTTACGGTCCGGGTTCAGGAACCTTTCGAACAGCAGCTTGTACTTTATGGGGTCAATGTTGGTAATGCCTATGCAATACGCCACTGCAGAGCCAGCCGCAGAGCCGCGACCCGGGCCTATGAATACACCCATATTGCGCCCCTCCTTTATGAAGTCGCTCACAATAAGGAAGTAGCCCGCAAACCCCATGGTGCGGATGGTAAACAGCTCAAACTTTATGCGCTCCTCTACCTCGGCAGTGATCTCTTTATATCGTTCCTTAGCGCCTGTCCAGGTTATGTGCTCCAGGAAGGCGTTCTGATCATCGTTAAACTCTGCAGGCACCTTAAAGTGGGGCAGCAAAATATCGCGCTCCAGCTTTAGTGGCTTTATCTTATCGAGTATGTGGTTGGTATTGTCCAGCGCCTGTGGCAGGTCGGTGAAAATAGAGCCCATTTCCTCTGTGGTCTTAAAATAAAACCGGTCACTGGGGAATGCAAAACGGCCGCCTTTCGGCTGCGTCTCGTCATCATCACCCAGTTCCTTCCACTTAGGATCGGCCTGCTTGGAGCCGGTGTTGATGCACAGCAGTATATCATGCGCATTGGCATCCGCCTGGTCCACATAGTGGCTGTCATTGCTGGCTATGATGGGCACATTGTACTTTTCGGCAAAGCGTAGCAGCACCTGGTTCACCTTGTCCTGGTCGCCTATGGCATGGCGCTGCAGCTCTATGTAGTAGTCCTCGCCAAAGAGGTCCAGCCACCATTTGAACTCCTTCTCTCCCTCCGCTTCTCCCTTACGCAAAATAGTGCGCGGCACAGACGCAGCCAGGCAGCAGGTGGTAGCAATAAGCCCCTCGTGGTATTTCTCTACCAGTTCCTTGTCTATACGCGGGTACTTGCCATACAGGCCTTCCATATAGCCCAGCGAGCACAGCTTCACCAGGTTCTTATACCCTATCTCGTTCTTGGCCAGCAATAGTTGGTGGTAGCGCAGGTCTTTATCATCTTTAGAGAAGGCCCGTTTATGCCTGTTCTCCACGAGGTAGAACTCGCAGCCCACCACAGGCTTCACTTCCGGCTCCTCTATATCCTTTCCTTCCTCGGTCTTGCCCACCACTTTTTTCTTCTTCCACGCCTCCGCCACAAAGTCGAATACGCCAAACATATTGCCATGGTCTGTAATGGCCATAGCCGGCATATTGTCCTTGCGTGCCTTCTCATAAAGCTTCGAAATATTAGAAGCCCCATCGAGCAGGGAGTATTGGGTATGATTATGTAAGTGGGAGAATTTCATTCTAATCCGCACTGGAACCTAGATTTGCCTGATTAAATGATTTTCTTGATGTTAACCTGAATCAGGCAAATCCTTCCATCCTTTTAATCTCGGTTCATTCTTCTTTCGGCGTCTTACAAAGTAACGAAAAAAGGGCGGAGGGGGAAAATGGAGTTTTCCACAGGCGGGTGGATTATATAACTGGCGTCACAGACGCTGTTCCGGGGCATCCTCGTTGCAAACGAGGACGAGTGGGGTGGGAGGCTCTTTCGGTGTCTTACTAAGTAACGAAAATTAGCAAGGATTTGGAGGGGCAAGATATCCACAGGGAGGGGGATTGTTGTTTAGCAAGCGCCACAGACACTAACAGCGTAGTGCTCGTTGCTAATGAAACTGAGACAGGGTTGGTTTTATTGCATTATGATTTTCCCTCTATTAATTGAGAGGAAAACTGGCAGATGGTCACTTAGAGCTAGCCATTCGTCGATTGCTCCAATAGTCATACTAGCCAAAAAATCAGCGAATTCAGTGCTTGTGAATATATAATCAATGTGGTATGGTTTATTACAATTCTTCTGTAAAAAGAACGTCGGTTGAGATTCTTTGCCGTGCATCTCGTCCATAAATCTGTGATATACGCTTTCAATTCCTAGTTCTGCTAGTTCTTTGACCACATCGCTGTGGTTCCACAATCTGTCTCGTTTATCCCAAACGGAATTGCTATTAAAGTCTCCGGCAATTATTGATTTACCAAGTTTCGATTTGTGTATTTGCAGGTATTTCCACATTTGACCTATATACGCGAATGTTGAAGAATTTGCACCGTGGCACCAAGTCGCTAAAAGATTGAAATCACTATCTATCCTACAAGAAATAAAAAATTTTAAACCGTCTGTTTCCCAATTTAGGTTTTCAAATAAAACGCCTGGCTTAAAAAATACTCCCAAGCCCTTATTCTTGTTGTCGCCAGTCCAAATGAAATTCTTTGCCCATTCTCTGTAATTGAGATCATTTGTTCGACCAGGATCTTCGCATTCTTGTATTATATAAATATTGGCACCCATCTTCTCGATAGACGAGAACTTTTTCCTGAATGCTCCGCAGCAATTCCACGTTACTATTTTGATTTCATGTTTCATTTACTGGCGTTAAAATAAGAAAAAATTACGTCCACCAAATCTTCCCTATGTTGGCTTTCTTCGCCAAAGCCATAAAAAATTCACTCCTCGCCGTTTGCAAGGAGATGCAACACTCTGAGTTGGAGTAAAATTTATGCCACTCGTCCTCGTTTGCAACGATGATGCCACGGAGCCGCGTTTGCAACGCGATTTAAAAAGATTTTTATTATTTTGGTCTTATGTCCGGCGACAGATATTTCATCACTAACCAAAATGCCACCTACTTCCTCACATTTACGGTTGTAGATTGGATAGACGTATTCACCCGCAAAGACTACAAGATCATCATTGTCGATTCACTAAATTACTGCATAGAGCACAAGGGACTGGAATGTTTTGCGTGGGTGTTAATGAGCAATCATTTGCATCTTATTGTTCGTGCAAACCCTCCGGCAAGGTTGTCGGATATCATCCGCGATCTAAAGAAATTCACTTCTAAGAGTATTTCTGAAACAATAGAAACGATAAACGAAAGCAGAAAAGAATGGCTACTGCACAAATTTAAGTTTGCCGCGCACAGTACCGGCAGGGCTGAAAATTACAAAGTGTGGCAAGATGGCAACCATGCTGTATGCATGGAGAAACCGGAGTGGGTGGCACAACGACTAAACTACATCCACCAAAATCCGGTTCGCCAATTGATCGTAGCAAATGAGTGCGATTACCTTTATAGTAGTGCGTATGATTACAGTGGTAAGAAAGGATTGGTGAAAGTAACAGTTATATAGTCGCGTCGCAGACGCGGTACTGGGGCATCCTCGTTGCAAACGAGGACGAGTGAAGTTACTGTTTTATAATATTCGCGTCGCAGACGCGGCACCGGGGCATCCTCGTTGCAAACGAGGACGAGTGAATTACGGTTTTATAATATTCGCGTCGCAGACGCGGCACCGGAGCATCCTCGTTGCAAACGAGGACGAGTGAGACGAGTGAATTCGAAAATGAAACGTAAAACTCAAAAAAATGGCGGAAAAGAAATCAAAGCTGGCAGACAACAAGATAAAGCCGTCCGACGTAAGCGTGGAGGATTACCTCAATACCATAACACCAAATCAAAAGCGCGAAGACAGCTTTGCACTGCTGGAAATGATGAAGAAAATCAGCAAGCAGGAGCCGGTATTGTGGAACAATTCCTTCATCGGTTTTGGTATCAAAAGACATGTAAGCGCCACAACAGGCCGCGAATCCGACTGGATGCATATAGGCTTCGCGCCGCGCAAAACTGCCCTGACGCTGTACTTCGGCAATGATGCTGATGCCTATGCCGCAGGCCTTGAAAAGCTGGGTAAGTATAAAGCCGGCCTGGGTTGTGTTTACGTAAATAAGCTGGCCGATATTGATCTGAAAGTGCTGAAAGGATTGATAGAAGCCGGGTGGAAAGCGAAGTGAGTATAATACCGTTGAGCCGTTGACTATCCCCCAGACAGCAAATCTCCGCCCTACTACCGCAATGTGAAAAGGATGCGTTCCTTAAAAATTTATTAATAAAACCTTAATGACGGCAAGCAATAGCCCACCGTTTATCAGCCTACATTTACTTAAACGCTCACACTAAAACTTAAAAAAATGACAACAACAGAAGTAGCTAATAGATTAGTAGAACTTTGCCGCCAGGGCAAAATAGAAGAAGCTCAGCAGGAACTGTATGCAGATAATGTACAGAGCATTGAAGCTGGCGATATGATGGGCCCACGCGTGGTAACAGGTATGGATGCCATAAAGCAAAAAACAAAGGCTTTCCAGGAAGGCGTAGAAGAATTTCATGGCGCTACCATTTCTGACCCTATGGTTGCCGGCAACTCATTTGCCATAACCTGGGGCATGGATGCAACTTTCAAAGGACAAGGCAGAATGAACATGGATGAAGTATGTGTATACCAGGTAAAAGACGGTAAAGTGGTTCTGGAGCAGTTCTTCTACTAATATCCGATTACGAATGTTAAGCCCGGGAATGAGCTCATTTCCGGGTTTATTTTTTTTACGTCATTTACTTTTATACCCATCCCATTCTTTAGCCGCCTTATCGTACAGCCAGTAAATGTTATTACTGTAAGAAAAATTGAGGCTCGCGCTCGTAGGCGCAGACGGTGGCAGCTTTAGTACCTGGGTCATCAGCCCTGTCTCTCCATCGTAAAGCTCCACCTGTTTATCGGCAATGTTCAATAACCCTATTTCTGCGTGAGCGATGCCGGTGTATACTATTGTCGTTTGGTTATAACGGCTCTTTCTTTTGGCAATCGCTTCGTCACTTATGTTGTCTTTTAACGCACTTCCCAAATGCAGTTTTATTTTGGTTGCGCCCGGCAGGCCGGTGAGCATACGGCTCTCCACGCTTGCGGTGTTGTGGTCAAAAAAATAAACGGAGTTCATACCCGCAGCATATGCGCCTACGGCCTGCAGGTCTTGCTGGCTGGTCTCTATTCCTATCTTCCTCCTGTTTTCGGGTACTCCCCTATCATCTAAAGCATACTCATACCAGCCTGCGTTTCCCGCCGTCGTCACCTGCAGCGTTCTCGCAGCCGGGTTGTACCAGAATCCCCGTACGTCCACACCCGTTTTCAGGCCGGTGGCCGCTATCTTTTTGCCTTTCTCGTCAAATACCATCATTGGTGCATCCATCCCGGCCTGGGCCGCGTAGTACTTTTTTTGCACCGGGTGCCATGCCACGGCGGCAGCATCTGTATTTCCCGCCCGGTCTATTTTAAGGCTGATAACTTTTTGCAGCGTTTGGGATGTCGGTTCGCCATTCTCCTGTGCAGATATGCGTGCACTTAACAGCACCACTAGTGTAATAAAAAGACATAGCTGCTTCATAGCATTTTAGTCAAAAATAACACTTTTGAATTGCTATCGCCACTGTATTCCATGCCAACATAACTTTGCAATTAACCCGCCTGCAGTTAGGCAAGGTCTGAGGTTTCTGACTATTTTTACCTGCTAAAATCTACAACGTGCAATATCCCATACTGCTTATTTCCAGCTCGGCCGTGCATGGCTATGGCTACCTGGAGTGTAATAAAGAAGCCATAGAAAAATTAACTGAGAGTATCAAAACCCCGGTACTGTTTGTGCCCTATGCTGCCGCTGAAAGTGAATGGGATGCTTACACCAATAAAGTGCGTGAGTTCTTCCGCTCGCTGGATATAAAGGTTGTGGGCATACACAAAGTGCCACGGAAGAAAATTGTTACCGACCACGAGGTGATATTTGTTGGTGGCGGCAATACTTTTCGCCTGCTCCACACACTCCAGGAACAGGGCCTGATGCAGGACATACGCGATGCGGTGCTTAACGGAAAAATGAAGTATATGGGCAGCAGCGCAGGCACTAACCTGGCAACACGCAGCATATGCACCACCAACGATATGCCTATTGTCTACCCTGCCGGTGGCTTTGATGCGCTTAACTTGTTTACCTACCAGGTAAACCCGCACTACCTGGACCCAGAGCCAAACAGTAGCCATAAGGGCGAGACCCGCGACCAGCGGCTGGCAGAGTTTCACCAGGAAAATGACACACCGGTAATAGGCCTGCGCGAAGGCGCTTATATCAATATACATACTGATTTTGCCACGACCCGGGAGCTATTCATCGGCGGAATAAACGGAGCCAAAATATTTGTGAAAGGCAACGCTCCTTATGAAGCGCCGATGAATGAAAAGTTTGTGCTGGAATGAGCCCTTCTACATATCAGCTTTTCAAGATTTCACTACCCTTCCCACCACGCAGAAAACTTCTGCGCAGTATCTTTCAGGTTCACCTGCGCCCCTATCATAGGCGTGATCATGTTTACGTGTTCCTGTTTGTTTAGTTCAGTGAGCGTCTTTAGCGGCGCATCCCAATCGTGCGTGCTGAGTGCAAACTTTGAGGAATGCACCGGTAACAGCCTTTTTGCATCCAGGTCTCTGGCTGCCTGCAGCACTTCGGCTGGCAGCATATGTATGTGTTTCCAGTTTTTGCTGTACTGGCCACACTCCAGTATGGCGAGGTCAAACGGGCCATACATTTTCCCGGCCTCGGCAAAGTGCTTGTCGTAACCGCTGTCTCCGCCGATGAAGATGTTCATCGTAGGTGTCTTCAATGCAAAAGCACACCACATGGCCTGGTTGCGTTTAAACCCACGGCCCGAGAAATGCCGTCCGGGCACGGTATGAACGGTAAATCCATCGCCAAGCACGATCTCATTGTACCAGTCCTTTTCCAGGATGATGTTCTTGTCGTAGCCCCAGCGCTCTAGGTGCGCGCCTGTGCCCAGGCTGGTTACCACTTGCTTTATATTAGGCTTCAGCGCGGTGATGGCCTTGTAGTCGAGATGGTCCCAGTGATCGTGGGTAATAAAGAGGTAATCAATGTCCGGTATGTCTTCGGGCTTGTAACGGTCACTACCAGGAAAGGCTTTGGTGGTAAACGAGAATGGCGATGCATGGCCACTCAGTACCGGATCTACCAGGAGGCGCTTACCATCGATCTGTATAAAGTAAGATGAATGCCCGAACCATACCAGCACATCTTCATTTCTGTTCAGCGACAACAGATCTGTTTTTACAGATGGTATCGGGAGCTCCGGCATCACCCTTTTATTGCGCATGAAGAAAAACTCCTTCATCACTGAGGAGTAGGTAGCTCCGTCTGTGAGGCTGGGTGTGGGGCTCTGGTTTTGGAAGGCTCCATCCTTGTAGTTGGGCGATTGTTTTATTGCCGCCAGCCGGGCAGCAGAGGGCTTGCTGCCAAATCTGGGGAGGCGAATAAAGATGGCCACAGCAGCCACGAATGCTATGATTATTACTACGACGACTAACATATTAGTGAGTGGTTGCTCTTGTTCTGAGCTTTTAAAAAACTGTACAATTTATTTCAAAACGATCACTTCATCATGCTCATCATCACACTGTCAAACATACGATCTGGCAAAATGCGCTTTACGAACAATATGAGCTTTGCACCGCCACCTGTAGCATACCGGGTTTTAGGGCGACTAGAAGTAATGGCCTTTATTATTGTTTTTGCAACCACTATTGGTTTAGACCCCATTTTGTCAGCGCGCTCAAACATTTGCGCATGCTTACGGGTCAGTGCACCGTAGGCCGTATCGCCGGATGTTTTCAGCATATGCTCACGGGCTATACCGGCCCATTCAGTAATAATAGCTCCGGGTTCTATAATGACCACATCAATGCCAAATTCCTTGAGCTCCATACGCAGGCTGTCGCTAAGGCCTTCTACCGCATACTTGGTGGCATGATACCATGCTCCATGTGGCTCACCGAGTTTACCCCCTATCGACGAAATATTGATGATTCGCCCCGACCGTTGCCCCCGCATATGCGGCAGTACCAACTGTGTGAGCCGGGCCATACCAAAAATGTTCACTTCAAACTGGTAGCGGGCTTCGGACATTGGCACATCTTCAAGCGCCCCATAGGAGCCGTAGCCAGCATTGTTCAGCAACACGTCTATCCTGCCTTCTGCCTTCAATATCTCATCTATTCCGTTAACCATCGACGCATCGTTGGTCACATCCATTGCTAACAGCTTTACGCCTTCCTGTTTCAGCTCCTGCATTTTGTCTGTTCTTCGTGCTGCGCCGTATACTATATACCCTTGCTTTACCAGCAACCTTGTGGTCTCCATGCCTATGCCTGAAGATGCGCCCGTTATTAATGCTACTTTACTCATATTTTGGTGTGTTTAAGTTTTTTTTGATTGACTAATCACTCTATATTTGAATTAAAAAAATCACGTTATCATGGCCCACAACATTTCAAACGAATCGGTGATGACCTGGTGTTGCTTGGCTTTAGAAAAATTGTTGGATATTAAATATTGGTTGATACCAAAGGTTTGGTTGCTGATAAGCGTAAAAAGCATGTCCACCGGGTGTGGCTTTATGATCTTATCTTTTATGCCCTTATGCAGCATATCATGAAACGGCTTCAACGAAGCCTCTATCTCCTGCGGTGCTATCCGGGCCAAATACGGTGAATTCTTGAACTGCTCTGTAAACCTGAACTGCAGCTGATTATCAAGCGCCCAATAAAGGCTGGCCAGGTATTGCTCCTTTACAGTTTCCTTAAATGTCGGCTGCCCTTTTGCGTTTTCAAATACATACTTCCCCATGCGGCTTTTAATATCCACATAGAGCGCCACTATCAGTTCATCCTTGGTCTTAAAATAATGAAACAGCGTACCATTAGCCACACCCGCCTCTTTTGCTATGAGGCTGGTGGGTGTGCCATGAAATCCATACTCTACAAAGAGCTTAAGGGCAGCATCCAATAATAACTGTCTTTTATCCATTTCACTTACGACTGACTAAACAGTCGGCAAATATACTTTGGTTTTTTGAAATAGCAAAGAGCGCAGATTAAGTATTGCTCCCAGCAGCGTTTCACCTACCTACCCTAACCAACATCATTCACAACCCTCGCTTATCATTGCCTCACTTTCCTATTAATATGACTTTTGGCATAATATTTTTATCCTGATAATAGCTAAACCAAGATCCTTATGCATACGCGGATACTTATTACGGGAGACAACCCCATGACTTTGATGGCAGACAGCACGCTACTAAAAGACAGTGGCATGTACGTATACACGGCCACAAACCTTGATAACATACAAGAGCTGATCGCGGAGATAAAACCGGATGTGATATTTTTTGATTCCGTAAACATGGACGAGAAAGTAAATTCTGCCTACAATAGCGTTTTGGGCAGTACTTGTTTTCAAGATATTCCGGTCGTGTACGCACTCACCGAAGATGAAGTGTACCTGGTGACGGCGAAAAGAACGAAGGGTGTGGCGAAAAAAAGCTGCAGGGCCGGCAGTGTGATCGATGCAGTAAAAATGGCTTTGAAAACAACTCCCGACCTGCGGAAGCATTATGTAACGAGGCAGCCGAGACCCCAGTTACCAACACAGCAGTTGCAACTAACCTTGCATGCCGCCTGATGCCTAATTTCTCAAACACATGAATGTAACCGCCTACCAGGTAGCGGACGGCATAGAAGACTTCAAAGGTTTTAAAAGTAGTTTTAAAACACCGGCTCTATTTGCCGCGCTTCCGCAACATACAGCAGAATCTGCAGGTCATTAAAGACATCCTGCAACAAGGAGCAGTGACATCCTCGAGATCATCTTTATTATGCTGACACTCATGGAGGTGTTACAATGATTAGTATGTTATCGATTACTATGTTATTTTTGAACACAGCTCACCCGGGGAATGAATACCGCACTTTGGATAATACAGGCTTTACTCGCCGCTTTCTTTATTATGCCGGGTCTTGGCAAAATCAGTAACAGCAAAAAACAGCATATAGCAGACGGACACATAAAACCAGAAGCATCCGTAGTTCCAATACGGATACTTGGTATACTTGAATGGCTTGGCTGTATTGGAATAATAGCACCGTGGCTCACAGGTATTATGCCGGTGCTTACACCGGTATCAGCCCTTTGCTTTTGCCTGATCATGGCTGCAGGCATTGTCAATCACACGATAAAAAAGGAATATAAAATGCTGCCGCTGCTCAGCACTATACTTATTCTTGCGGCCATGGTGGCGTATTTCAGGTTCAGGCAATTATATTAATTTGACGGGTGCCCTTTCGTTCAAAAAAAGGAACTGCCTCAATTCGAAAATACCCACGGGCCAATTAGCGCAGCATCCATACCTAAAACCCAAGTACGCACGTTTCCGGGTTAAAAACGCAGCCTTATAAAGGTTCCTCGCCCTTGGGGCATTCCGTCAGGGCGCTCGATTTCAGATCAATAACTATGGAGTCAAACGCGTCGCCGTAGGCTTTTTCGGTGCAATTGAACACTATGGCAAGTTTGTCCGCGGTTACTTTCACTTTCAGATACCCGAAAGATTTTACATAGCATTTTAGGTCAGCGTTTGAAGCCAATGTTGCGGGTATGGTTTTATCAGGGTTGCTGGCCGGCGAATACCGATCAATGTTATAACCGCCGCAGCCGGCAACAATGTAAGGCATTTGCTTACCAGCAATATTTCTTACGTAGCGCGAATAGTTGTGTGCATGGCCCGACAACACCACATCCGGCCAGATACCTGCTTCTGCGAAGGCCGCATCCAGTACCTTTGTAAGTGGCGCCGTTTCGGCAGTGTTAGTATAGGCCTGGTGATGCACCGCAAGGATGATGGCTGTTTTATTGTTTTTCCTGTCGGGCGCAAGGCGCTTCAATTCAGATACGAGGTAATCTTTTTGCGCATCGGTCACAGGTGAGGTGGCATCGCCCATTGAAGAGATAACACCATATCCTTTATCTGACACATTGCTGTACAAACCTATGATGGATACATACGGCGCCTGTAGCGTAAAATACACACCGGGCTGATTCATCGTGGTCCTCGACAGGCTCGAAGCATTGGCGGCAGGGCCCGGCACAGCCGCACAAAAATTATTCAGGAACGCCTGTAACGTAATCATATCATCTTCCCATATCATACCATCATGGTTGCCGGGTATAGCAAAGATGGGCGCGTTATACATGCAGTAAGGCTCATAGAACTGC
This sequence comes from uncultured Bacteroidota bacterium, assembly GCA_903905065.1. Classification (GTDB taxonomy): domain Bacteria; phylum Bacteroidota; class Bacteroidia; order Chitinophagales; family Chitinophagaceae; genus Nemorincola. The sequence goes on from CAIVEW010000016.1 coordinate 25,908, forward strand.
GCATAGTAGCTGCCTGCCTGCCCGAACTCGTATACCACATCGCCCAGGTGAAAAAAGAATGCAGGAGTCTTACCTGTAGCCGCATTATTCAAATCTTTAGCCATCATCGCGGCCACGTCTGCTTCGTCGCCAACGCGGCTGGGTTTATCAGCGCCCGTATCGCCTACGGAATGGAACACCAGCGTGCCCGATTGTGTTATCTTTTCCACAGCGGCCTGTCCTAATACATCTTCCAATTTCATGATCATGCTGGCCCCGGGCCTCGGTGCAGGAACCGGCAGCACCCCATGCTGTTTTGAAAAAGTATTGTAGGCAGTATAGTCTATTGCGTTACCTGCATCAGTCGGTCCGGTCAGCGGCACGAACTTCTTCTCTGCATATTGTCTTGGCTGAGGAGCTATGTTGTCTGCAGGCGCCTTGGGGTATACCGGTAGCGTATGCTCCCGCTCAGGGGCAGGAACTGTAGCCTGCTGTACCTTTTTTTTCTTGCTCTTGGCAGGCTTGGCCACTTTCTTTACATCCTTAGCGGCCTTCACTATTTTTTTATCGCTCTTAGCAGGCTTGGGCTCCTTTTTATCGGCTTTAGCAGGGTTCTGTTTTGCCGCGCTTGCCTTTTTTTTTCCGACTGCTGCGGCTACCTGTGCTTTTGCTTTTTTTTGTTTTTTTGCCGCTGATGCCTTTACTTTCTTGGGTGCCTTTACTTCTTTCTTTTTCATACGTGTTGATTTTGGGGGTAGATTATTATTTGTGTTCAAATAATTTTTTGTATTACAAACCAATAATTTTTGACAAGCGATCAAAGTACGAAAAAATATGTAATGAAACGAATTAAATGCATAAAAAAATAGTTTGCTTTCCGGTGATCGAGGACCCAAGGCTCCGTTTGCAACCAAAAGAGTGACCCTAATGGCATCAAAATACCCAAGCCGTTACTGCGTTCTACGCTATATTATAATTATCATTTAGACGCAACTGCAATCTATTTTTTTCTTATATTTACTTTCTCAAAAACTATATCATGAAAAACCGTTTACTCTTGTCCAGCCTCGCAACAAGGGCTGAGGTACTTCTGCCGATGGGGGTTGCTTTTGATCATTCTGGGAATACCTACATAGCGGACTATGAAAACAACGTAGTGCGAAAAGTAAATGCCAGCGGCATTATCACCACTTTTGCCGGCTCCGGGAGAGGTGGTTATGGTTACAGCGGAGATGGAGGCCCAGCTACTGCGGCCCGTTTACGCTATCCTTTCAGTGTAGCTGTCGACACAGCCGGAAATGTATATATCGCCGACTACAATAATAATGCGATCCGCAAAGTGAACACATCGGGAATCATCAGTACTGTTGCCGGCACGGGAACATACGGTTACAACGGCGATCTGATCCCTGCAACATCCGCTAAATTAAATGAGCCTACTACTGTGGTCGTTGATACTTCCGGGAATATCTATATATCGGATGAATACAATTATCGGGTGCGCAAAGTAAATGAAGCCGGCATTATCTCTACCGTGGCCGGGAATGGTATCCTGGGATTCGCCGGGATGGGCGGCCCCGCATCAGCGGCCTCTATCAGCTATCCTTTCAGGATCACGCTGGACAGAACCGGAAATTTATATATCGGTGATCCGGGCACCTATAGTATCTATAAAGTGGACACAGCCGGTACCATCAATGTTATTGCCGGGACAGGAACTTACGGATTTACCGGCGACGGCGGGCCCGCTACTGCAGCAAGGATGAGTTACCCCACAGGCCTTGCCACAGACACGGCAGGCAATGTGTACTTTTCAGATCGTAATAATGTCCGGGTCCGTATGGTAAATGTCACTACCGGCATCGTGAATACCGTGTGTGGAAATGGCACGGGTGGATATAGCGGGGACGGAGGCCCGGGATCGGCTGCAGAGATCAATTCCTCCGAAGGGCTCGCCTTCGATACGGCAGGCAATTTATTTATTTGCGATTACTATAATAACCGCGTAAGAATGATGAATACCGGCGGCACCATTTCCACCTTTGCCGGTCAGAACGGATTGTTCGAAGAAGGCATACCCGCACTGAACGCTGAATTCAGCTACATGCAATATATAACTACAGACGCTACCGGGAATGTTTATATAGCGGATGTGGAGAATCAGCGCATCCGGATGATCAATACAACCACCGGCACCATCACCACAGTTGCCGGATGCGGTATTTCCGGTGCAGAAGATGCCTTTAGCGGAGATGGGGGCCCTGCCACCGCTGCCCACCTTTTCTTTCCCTGCGGCATGACATTCGACGGTTCCGGCAACATGTATATTTGCGACCAGGATAACGGGCGCATAAGGATGGTAGATCCAACAGGCACTATCAGCACCTTTGCCGGTGACGGCGCTTATGGGTTTGTTGACAACGTTATTGCCTCCGGGGCTGAATTTCGTAATCCCACAGGTATAGTGTTAGATAAGTCAGGGAATATGTACATATGCGATCAGGGAAATTTTCGTGTCCGTAAAATAGACAATGTCACAGGCGTCATTACAACCGTGGCCGGCAATGGCACTGCGGGCTTCTCCGGTGATGGCGGCCCCGCAACCAATGCTGAGCTCAATTATCCCGACGATATAGCTGTAGATGGATACGGCAATTTGTATATCACCGATGAGAGTAATTATCGCGTTCGTATGGTAGATACTATGGGAAATATAAGCACCATAGCAGGCACTGGCGTAGCAGGTTTTTCCGGCGACGGCGGCCCTGCTGTTGATGCGAAGCTAGCAGTACCCGAGGGCATTAAAGCAGATGCTGCGGGCAACCTTTTTATCGCGGATCCTGACAACCAAAGGATAAGATGGGTCAATACCCTTGGGATCATCAGCACGATTGCCGGCAATGGCACAGCAGGATTTAGCGGCGATGGTGGCCCTGCCACCGCTGCGCGTTTAAACTTTCCGAGAGGAATGGCCTGGGACAATGCCGGGAACCTTTACATTGCGGATGAGAACAACCACCGGGTGAGAAAAACAAGCCTACCTCCCCTTGCAGCGCCCGCAGTCAATAAAATCGCTCCTGCCAATACTTTCATTTACCCCAACCCGACCGTAGGTATCGTATACTTAGTGAATGCTGCTAACAGCGATGCAAAGCTATACGACGTACTGGGCAAGCAGGTATTGCAGCAATCCATCACCACCAATAAGCAAACCATAGACCTGGGGAACCTTGCCAGTGGAGTATATCTACTGCAGGTGACCAACATTAGCGGCGAACAGAAAATGATGAAGGTGACGAAGGAGTAAAGAAGCTGCGTTCTCATCCGATTGTATTCATCGTAAGAAATTTGTATTTTAACGGTATGAAATATTTATGCCTTTTTCTTTGCCTCTCTGCGGTGAATGCTAAAGCACAGGCTTTGTTCAACGAAAAATATAAAGACTGTAATAGCGTCAAGCCATGTTATTATTGCGGCGACAGTATGGCCCATTATAAAAAAAGGATCCATGAACGTCTGCAATACGCCATGGACCACGGATTGCAAAAATGGGTGGGTACCAGCGGCCACAAGTATTTTGAGATTGAGGTAGACTCAACTGGTCATTCATGTGTTAAGAGCATCAAAGACGAGGTGCATATGTCCGACGTAAAGAATACGGAAAGAATGTGCATCAATGGCTTGTACGACTGGCAACCCGCAATTTCAGACGGTCGCCCTATCAATTCGACATTGATCATCGATCTTCATTTTTTGAATAATTATGCCAACGTCAGTTTCGTAAAGCCCATCGAACTTTGACCTACCGCCCGCATCGTTCACCATTATGCTCACTCAATGTTCTTTTAACCGCCCCATTACTTTGTCCAACGACGACTTGAGTTTATGCAACGCACCACTTACCGCTTGTTCATAGGTATTTGCGTGGCTGGTAACTGCCATTAGTGGCCTTCCCTCCATGCGTGCCTCCAGCGTACACCGCTTGTCGCCGGGCCCGGCCTTGTTGCCGTTTTCGTCTGCCAGGTACATTTCAACTCGCGTTAAATGCCCGCTGAAGTGACTTAGCTCCCTGGTCACAAGTTCCGCCAATTCCGAATTGAATTTTTCACTGCCGGTGATGTTGTGATCCGTGCTGATTTGAATGATCATGATTTTTGTTGGTTATATGATACTACTGTAATAATCGTGCCGTGCTCTGCTTTTTCTATTGCCCTCTTTGAAGATAGTCTTCGATTGAGCCTTCCCGCAGGCCATCCCGCGCACTTGGTGTGCCGCATCACGCCCCCGAAAAATCCAGCAGCCACCAACTAAATCTCTAATCACATCTACGCAGCTCTCACTTATTTAATATATATAGTTCCGGGATTCAGACGTATATTTACAAACGTATTAAATAACGACTTGAATGTCTGAACGATCGACATCGGCAAATCAAACGACGAACCCAATTAAACCTATGCTGGCGTACTGGGATAAATATTTGATCTGCCGTTTTGCTAATGACGCGTATTTACATTGGTTTGGCAAACACCGTCGTGACATGGTCAATAAAATAACCTTGTCCGAGCTTTTAGGGCTGGAGATATTCAATTCGAATCTTCCGTACATCGAGGGAGTATTGAAAGGAAAGCCTCAAACATTTGAGCGGAAAATACCCGTTCTTTTGGGTAAGGGGAAACGCTACTCGCGCGCCATTTACTTTCCTCATATTGCTGATGGCGACGTAAAAGGCTTCTTCGTTCACGTATGTGATATTTCCGAGATGAAACTACTGGAGCAAGAGCTTACAGCGTCATACCAAACAATAAACAGGGAGGATAACAGCGGGATAAAATTTTCAAACATCGTAGATCATAACCTGAGATCCTACGCAGATACGATCGAAATCGTAAAAGATATGTTCAATCACGTCGCATCGGAAAGCAGTGCAATGATGGATTTTTTAGAAATGATATTTCCCATGGGGTCGGTGCAATCATCAGCTATTGATTAAGGCCAGCTCGTGCCGATGTCTCGTGCGTCACGAACTTGCCTAAGTTTTTTCTGTCTTTCATCTGCTAACAATAGCAACAAGGAAAACAGTAGTCAACAAAACGACCAGGGACGAATTGATCGACAGGCAAATGGTCTACAAACACGCCGACTACCACTTGAGACAATTGAACGCACGCTATACAGAAAAATAGAAAACGTTTTCTGTTCCCGCCGGGTACTCTGCCGGGGACCCGGCGGGGCAGAATGGTTACGCCTGAATTTTTGCCAGGTAGGCATCGAGCTGGTTAAATGTGCCAGCAAAACCGCCTTGCATATTTGCGACCATTGCGAGGTACGTCGCGTCCTGTTCCGGCGTGGCATTAATTGGTTGTCCCTGGAGTGTCAACGTGGTAACGCCATTATTTTCTACCAGCGTCATTTGATTAGAAATTTCCATTGGGAAGTCCATTGGAAAAGGTGCTTTACAAATATTTCCTTCTTCATCGGAAAAGGAGCTTACGAACTCCACAAGATCGGGCGCTGCGATCTTGCCATATTTAAAGAGTCCCCACATGGTTTGTCCGCCCGCCTCAATTTTGTAATGGGCCTTACCACCTTGCCTGAAGTCAAAGTCTTTCATTGTCATTTGCATACCTGCGGGGCCCCACCATTCCGCAAATGCTTCTGCTGATGAGAAAGCCTCGAACACCAGTTTTTTCGGAGCTTTGAAGTCGCGGACTATTTTCAGTCCAACTTCTTTGTTTGTTTGATTTTCCATGTTACTTTTTTTTCGTTTATTGGTTGATTGAACTTTACTCAAGTACGCATCCAGCGAATTAAATTTCTCATGCCATAACTGCCGGTATTGCGTCACCCAATCGGCCACTTCATCCAGGCCATCCGGTTTTGCCTCGCAAAATCGTTCACGGCCCACCTGCTTAATCACGACCATACCACACTCTGTAAGAATCTTTATGTGCTGCGATATGGCCGGTCGGCTCATCTCAAAGTTCTCTGCTATCGCATTCAGATTCATCGATTTACTGGCGATCAGGTTGATGATCTGCCGTCTTGTTGGGTCAGCTATTGCCTGGAACACATCTCTTCTTGCCACTGATGACATAATCTGTAAGTGTTTGCTTACGCAAATGTATGTGTAAGTATTTACTAACACAAATTTTTCTAAAAAAACTTTAAGCACTTAGAAGTTCTCAGCCAGTCGATACCTGGATCCCAGACCGGCGTGTGGGCTCTTACGAACAAGTACTATCCCGTCAGCAACTTGCTGTGCCCAACCTACCTAGTCAAAATTATGTCCTGCACGCCGTTGGCAACGATTTTTCAGCATCTGTTCCGTTTGTGATACAGAACAACTAACGCAAGATGATTGTAACAAACAAGTCCGCTAACTTTGACCTTTAGTTAAAGAATACTACTTTTAAAAATTAAGCAAACGCAAGCAGACCAAAGAATGAACAGAGTAGTAATAACCGGCCTTGGCATTTACTCATGTATAGGCTCAAACCTTGCCGAGGTAAGGCAATCGTTATACACAGGTAAGTCGGGCATTATTTATTCACCGGAGCGAAAAGATTTTGGATACGCATCTGCGTTAACTGGCTTTGTAAACCGCCCCAATCTGAAAGGAGTGCTGGACAGGCGTGCACGCCTCATGATGCCCGAGCAGGCCGAATTCGCCTACGTATCTACCGAGGAAGCTTTGAAAATGGCGCAAATAGATAACGCCTACCTGGAGCAAAACGAAATAGGCCTTTTGTTTGGGAATGACAGCTCTGCAAAACCAGTGATAGAAGGTGTGGACATTGTCCGCGAGAAAAAGGATACTATGCTTCTTGGTTCGGGGTACGTATTCCAGACCATGAATTCAACGGTGAACATGAATCTTGCCACTATCTTCAAGATACGAGGCATAAACTTTACGATCAGCGCGGCCTGCGCCAGCGGCTCGCACGCCATAGGCCTGGGATATGTGTTCATTAAAAATGGCATGCAGGACTGTATCATTTGTGGCGGTGCGCAGGAAGTGAATGTTTACTCCATGTCCTATTTCGATAGCATCGCAGCATTTTCAACAAGGGAAAATGATCCGATAAAGGCATCACGGCCATTCGACAGGGACCGGGATGGGCTGGTACCTAGCGGTGGCGCCGCGACGGTGATCCTGGAAAGCCTCGAATCTGCTCAAAAAAGAGGCGCAAAAATCCTGGGCGAAGTGATCGGATACGGCTTTTCATCCAATGGCTCCCATATTTCAAATCCAACCGTTGAAGGGCCGTTAAGGTCCCTGGAAAAAGCATTGACGGATGCGGGTTTGCAACCAAATGAGGTTGACTATATCAATGCACATGCAACATCCACCAAGGCTGGCGACGCCAGTGAGGCCCGGGCTATAAATACATTGTTTGGGGCTTCAAAGCCTTTTATCAGTTCCACAAAATCTATGACTGGCCACGAATGCTGGATGGCCGGCTCCAGCGAAATAGTTTATTCTATGCTGATGATGGAAAATAATTTCATCGCTCCAAATATCAACTTCGAAAATCCCGATGAAGACTCGGCGCCACTTAATATCGTTACCAACACGCTCGACCAGGAGTTTGATATATTCTTATCTAACTCATTTGGTTTTGGCGGTACTAATTCGTCATTGATC
>CAIVEW010000017.1 GCA_903905065.1 uncultured Bacteroidota bacterium
ATTCTTTCTCCTGTCATCGTTATTATTGAGGCCGGTGAATATCTCGTTATCGCTCACTAACTCAGGATCAATACCGGGAATGATCTCAATGCGGCAGCCACCGATAGTTATAGCGCGGCAGAGCTTAACACTGATCTTAAACTTTTTGGACTGTGACGATAAAACCTCACAATCAATGGCATTCTTTTCACCAGGTTCTGGGCTCAGGAGCCCATAGCTGTTAGCAGAAACCATAACAGCCGATACATCTCTAAGAAGATCCAAAACAGCGCTTTCACTATTACTAAAGTGCTGACGGCTGATCTTCATCCCGTCAATCCAGTTTGTAAGGTGATATTGGAGCTTAGGTAACATTATAGTTATTAAATTTTAGTAAAAAGTGGGGAAAACAAACCTATAAAATATAAATCACGAAATCAAGCGTTAACCCAAAAATATTATACTACACCTACCCTGCGTGCAATGATTACATGCTTTTCCACAATCTTGTTGTCTGATATCGAAACATCAGGGTCAATATATTTGGGCGTTCCAAAAAACGACGGCTTTACATAGAATATCCATCCGTGCGGTGTGCGGTCGGCGTTCATATAAACAATCGGCTCCTGGTCGAACTTGTGATTGTAATTTTCGATGAACGACATGAACCAATCGCCAAACTGCATGCCCAGCGGTGCTTTTGCCTTACTGTTTACAAGCTTGGGATCATTTAAGGATTTAGAAAATTCCATTTCCAGCATAAATATTTTGCTGGTATCAATTTTATCAAAGTCGATCTCCTTTTCCTCATCCGGGTAATACCAAACTTTATATATTTCCTGGGGTATACTTGCGTACGCCTCGAAACTAATAACGAGAAACTGTGGTAATACAAAAGTGAAGATGCAAAACGAATAATAAGGTGCCAGTCCGAGTGTGTTGAAGTGGTTAAAAACGAACGTAAAGCCTGCCATCCCAGCGGTTGCAATAGAGAGTACGTAGAGCGCCGCAGTTAGTTTTTCCCGGGTGAATTCGCCAAAAAAATTCTTCTTGATAAGGTAGGACGCGAGATAACCCAAACCCAGGAATACCACCTGCAACACGTAGAAAAAGGTCATAGAAGCAGGTGATTGGCCCAAAATCCCACACGCAGACATTACTAAGGCAAAAAGCACGAATAGCAGCAAGAGTCGCATGGTTTTCAACTGCCCGCTATCCTTATTGATCAAATAAACGCTTATAATGCTGATCAGGGACACGATAGCCATTAGAATTACGGATACTAACATTTGTTGTAAAATTTGAGCTTAAATGTAAGAATTAAATCCCAAAAAGAAACTTTCTTCTGAGGTCGAAGTTTTTAAATCCCTTGATACTTCATCGGGCAATAAAGTAATATTGACATTTGCACCTACCGGGAAAAAGTACGGAAGCACAAAATTGAGCACATTGCTGCACTTTCCATTCTTTTCAAAATCAGCGAACTTGTCGAAATTAATATCAAACACCGTGAGGCAATAAGAGAAAGAGTGAACCATACACCTGTCCGAAATAACGGTATCAATTCCTAATACAGATTGATTAAGCCGGGCGGTATCGGCTGTATTGTTTAATATCTGCTGCTGATTCTTCTGTTTGGAAACTACAATCGTGTAATTAAGTATTTTGCTAAGCGTCTGGGAGATGAGCTTAATGTCCGCCCTTATTTTGTTTGAAAGTGGTAATATATAGAGTAAAGTGAGCACCTGGATGTCTGTGAGCACGCTGCTGTCTCCATAAAAATATTCAAAAAAATCGCGCGTTATGATCTCGTTCTTATTATCGTAAAGATCCCGTTCGATCCGTTCCAATTTCAAAGAAAAATGCAGGAATTCATTTTCAAATGTGCTAAAGAATTTCCTGGCATGTTCTTCCTGTTTTCTGTGCATCGCAAATTCGCTTTGAACGCTCTGCTGTGCACTTTTTTGAGTTTTGGCATGAGTGATGCCATCCGGAAGCATGTCGTAAAGGCCTTCCCGGTTTAGCTCGATTACCAGTTTATCCGTTTCATTTTCATTTTCCTCCCACAGTATGTTGTTTACATCTTTTGAGATAAACCTCCTGAAAAGGCTCACGTTCCTGAAATAAATATCTTCCACGGGGAAGCCATGCTCAATAAGTTCTGAGGCAATAACCGTGGCCTTGTAATCCTCGGGCAAATGCAAGACTTCCTTCAGAAGTAACTCCTTGTCTATATTCCCAGCCATATCATTTTCCCGTGTTTAACTGGTCCATATCTTTTTTATACGCAGGGTTTGTATCCGTAGAAATACCGTATTTATCGCACCAGGTTTTGTACGCATAATAGTCTTTCCCTGCGTTCTCGTTGTACCCCCCCTGGTGGTAACATTCTCCCCTATAGAGATAATATAGGAAATTCTTGCCCGGGTCAATATTGATACAGTTCGTATAGTATTTTATAGCGTCATCATATTTCTTGCTGCGCTGCAGGATATCGGCAAGTTCACTATTCCATGAAAACCAATTCATGTTTTTGTCGTTATCAATTATTGCTATTGCCAATTCCATTTCCTTGATCGCTTCATCAGAATATTTTGCCCAGTCTTTCTGCCGCAAGGTTTTACCATACCAATAGTGCGCATCTGCGTACTTTCCGTTTATCTCAATTGCTTTTTTCAGATATTCTATCGCTTGCGCGTAATCTCTTTTCTCCAGGTAGCAACAGCCAAGATAGCAAAGCGCCTGATAATAATTTTCATTCTGACCGATAGCCACCTGGAAAGAATCTATAGCATCAAGAAAGTTGTTCTTTTTGTATAAATTCATTCCTTTACAGTAAGTAGCCTCCGCATGTATTGGTTTGAGTGCCGGATCATCACTATACAAGGACTTATTCACATAATTTACAAAGCAGGCGTAAGCGCTGTCGTAAGATGCGGTAGTGTTCTTAGCTTCGTAATAGCGACCCTGCCAAAGATAGATAGATACATTTCCCACATCATATTTTATAGCACTAGCAAAATCAGCCCGAGCATCTGCATCCCTGTTTAGCTTTACATAGCATTTTGCCCGGCCAACATATAAGTCCGAATTATAGAGGTCATTGGCAATAGCTGCCCCATAATTCAGAACCGCCTGATCGTAAAGCCCTTTGTTGTAAGCTGCTTCCAACTCTTTCTGCAGGTTTATCTTATCATCCAGGTGCGCCATGATTCCGGGCAACGTCTTATCAGACAGATCGCACTCCCTGGCATAACCATAGTACACTTTTGCCTCCTCATACTTATGGTTGTTTTCAATGTCATGGCCTCTTTTTTTAAGAAGGCTGTGAAAGAAACTATCAGTTTCCATTGTGACAGAACTTTTGATCTGGCTTTTGAGTTTAGCAAACTGTACGTTAGCATCCGTGGCAAATTTATTTGATTCCTGCACTTCTCTGAGGAACCGGTAAGCATCGGCATATTTATTCTCTGACAGTGCGTAGGTGCCCTTCAGCAGGTTTGACTTATAGTATGTATCATCTTTTTCCACCCGAACTTCCGGCTCTGCATCAGAATTACCGGAAGTAACGGGAATAAATTTGCTCGCATCGTCGGGCGCGGCATTAGGATCTTCAAATTTTACAGAATTGATATATGCCTGCCATTGGTTGCCGTCTCCCTTTTTTACAAAAAAGACCTCTGCAACCCTATAACACCGGCTGAAGCTTTTTCCATCACTATTCTTGCCTTTAAACAACTGGCTGTAGTGTACTTTGACGTATGGCAACTTATTGTCAGCCCTCATTATCGGCGACACCGATTTTATGATGAGTTCAATCGAGTTATCTATTGACGTGTGATAATAGCTGTTGAAGGAAGTAAGGTAATCTTCAATTGATTCCTCGTGCTTGCCTGGTGCGGTGTGGTCCGGGTCGGTATCTTCTTCAATAACTGCTTTTTTGCTCATGAAGATGTTGTTGGGCTGTTCTATGTTATTCCCAATACTTTCCTTCCGGTCACTTTCAGAATTGGTAGGGTCTGCAAGAAAATTTAGCAAAGTTACAAATGACCTGTTTCCAGTAAGAATATCCCGAGCTGCGGAATAGATGCTCGTTGTGTCTTTGACACTAAGGCTTTTTTGTGCGTGAACATTCTGGAAAACTAATAAAGAGCATAAAATTATAAGCCAGCTCTTACATAGAAATTTATAGCAAGACATAGTATAAAGTAAATTTCATTTATCGCTGCAACAGCTGTTTTTTCGCAACTTCTTTTTCCAACTCGGGCACTTTTTTTACATCATTTATCAGCCAGCCACTATTCAGGCTCTTTCTGTCGAACTGTTCTACAATAAAAATCCAATTGGGCAGCTGATAAAAATGGAACTTTATGTCTTTAACATATTTGAATTCTAATTTATTTTGAAGTAACAGGTTGATGAATTGTTTCGATCTATCAGTTGCGAGTAGAGCCGGTTCAAAATAATCAAGTATGTCTTTTTTATCCGCGAAAGAATTACGTAGTTCCACAAAATTGGTGGCATAACTGGATGTGGGAATGAATTTAAACCCTTCTTTTGCTTTGTGGCTATCCGGGTCCTGGATAGAAGACGGTGCGCCGCTAAAAACAGGATTGTCACCAATTCCGGCGATCATCCATTTAGCCCCATGGTTTTTAGCTACCTGGATCTGCAGGATCAACGGAATTTCGATATTTTTCTTATTGTATACAAAAGTGCAGCTAGCCTCCGAATACCAGTTAGTATCAGTAAAAGAAAGGTGGGGCGGGTTTAATGAATCGGAAACATCACGAAAAAACTCTTCCAGGTAGGTATTTTTATTCCATTGCGGATTGTCGAGGTTAAACAAGGATATGAATATTTCTTTGCGAGGCAGATCATAAGCCCTGTTTTGCTTCTGGTATTCTTTTCGGATAAAGGACGTTTTATCATCGTTGAACCTTTCGATAAACTCGTCAATTACCTTCACCTCACGGAGAAACATTTCATCCTTCAGCTTGTCATCTGTGGAAAAAAACTGAGCAGATGACCTGCCAGGACAAACGAACATAAACAGTAAAAAAACACCTGCAATTGTCTTCATTTTCTATTTTTTTATTGATTTCACCAGATCCGCCGTGGCAGGTATGACAATGCACGGGTTATTTCAATGATTCCGAAACTCCAATATTACCAAGGTAAACATCCATAAATGTCTTTTCTTTTCCATCCTGCATAGCATCCCATATCTTAATTGTGAATTCCAGCTTCTTTTTGGTAACATCATGAAACGCATAGTTGGCCTCATTTCCGTTATACCCGGTAAATTCCTGCTCAATAGCTACAACACCGCGGTAAGTGCCGTCTTCCTGTTTTACAATGTTACTGATAAATACCCCTGTCCTCCACTTGATATCTACCCGGTCATACTGGAGTTGCGACATCTTGATAAAGTATTTCTTGATGGGCCGGGTATCAATGGTATTGGTTTTCTTGTTGCTTATTTGCACGGTACGGGTCTCATCATAGTTAAAAAGTTTCATACCATAATCAATCGCATTATTGTAGTTTTCTTTTTTCTTGATGAGTAGTTCCAGGCACTTGGTGAGCATGTACGTTTTATCTCCTATTTTTTTCTCCAGCTCAGAACGATATAATTTTCTGCCGCCGTCAAGTACAAATACTGAATCGTTGCCATTCAGGACATTGTTGTCTTTAACTGCTGCGGGTTTGTCTTTTGTCGTGCCCGACGAAGCTATCGCAGACTTAACGTCCGGTTTTGGCGCGGGTTGCTCTGCAACTTTAATTTTGCTGGACTGCAGGTAATCGATACGTTGCTGGATAAGATCGTTGGTATGCAGGTCGTGATAAACCTCGAAGGATTCTGTAGGCTCTGTAAATATCAAGATAAAGCGATGATTACGCGGCTTCTTTTCTGTGCCTTCATCAATGAACAGCTGGCAAGGAGATACCGGCTTATCTACATCTGGTTTTATTGTTATCCGATTGCCATTGTACTGCAATTTATAATTTTCGTCTGGACAAGAAATTTTAGCATTCTGTATTTCATCCGGGAAACGCATACTTGGAAACGACGTAGCTGAAATTTTTACAGTATCCCCATCTATGTTCAAGTCCTGCGAAAAAGATAAAAAAGGCATTAGAAATAAGAAAACCAGAAAAAACGCAGATATCTTTTTCATTACACGATATAATTTTGAGAAAATTTAATTGCGGTAAATTTAATAAATCAAGTTGACTTTTTTTTGAAAACGCGAAAAAATAATTACCAATTATTACCTAAAAACATTTTATGTCAGTATGTTTATGCTTTATTTGCAAAAATACCTGAAACATGAAAAAGAAAATTACTTCATTTAAGAAATTTCCTATGATGAACTTTGTGTTTGGCAGACAATGTTTGTTTATTGTCACGCTATTGTCCTTTATTTCTGTGGCAGTTTCCGGCCAAATAACGGTAACGCCTGGTACCGGCGGTACCAATATATGCAGCAATACCGCCCTAGATGGTGCAACACCTGCTGCGACGACATTAGGGGATATCACCATTTCCGAAAATGGATCTTCTAATTTTGGAAACACCGGAGGGGTATGGAACGCGTCCACAAGTATTACCCTGTCTCCGCCAGCGGGCTGGCAGTTTAATACGACTACGGCTCCGACATTTTCCATTATTTCTGCGGCCGGGGACCTTTCAACTGTTACCGTAGGTTCGTTTACTACTTCTTCACTGGTGATCTCTCTCGCAGGCGATAATAACAACACTGTTGATGCTTTTAAAGTAATAGGCCTGAGTGTTAACGCCATTAATACCACATCGGGCGGGGGCAATATTACTGTGTCTGCTTTATCGCATGTATTTGGTACGACCCCTATTAATTCGGGAGCGCTTTCCCTTACTCCGTCTGCTATCAATGGCACACTTAGCGTTTGCCTTAATTCAACAACGTCACTGAGCAGTAATACGTCCGGCGGCACCTGGAGCAGCAGTAACGCGAACGCCACCATCGCTGTTAATACTGTCGGATCGATATTTGGCGCAGTTGCCGGAACCGCCACGATCTCCTACAACGTTGGAGGTTGCTTCACGACAAACACCCTGACTATCCTTGCACAGCCAGCTATTAACACTATCGGAAACAGCGGTCCGGTTTGTGCCGCAAAAGACCTGACATTAAACAATAGCTCAACCGGCACCGGCACACTGCTGTATGCATGGCATGGGCCAAACTCGTTCAGTTCTCCTAGTCAAAACCCGACTATTTCATCAGCTACAACAAATGCAGGAGGAATTTATACATTGACCGTGACCGATGGCAATGGTTGCACAAAATCTTCTACTACCACTGCGGTTGTGAACAATTTACCATCGATAACTACGATAACGAATACCAGCCCCACTTGTGCAACAACCACTCTAACACTGAACGCAACTGCCACCGGAGTTGCAACTCTACAGTATTCGTGGACTGGCCCGAATTCTTTTGCCAACGCTACCCAAACCCCAACCATTCCGACCGTTACCACAGATGCAAACGGAATATACAGTCTGACGGTGACAGACGGTAACGGGTGCACCACATCAGGGACAACGACGGCGACAGTGAACCCACTTGCGGGGACCATTACCGGCAACCTGGTAATATGTAAGCTCCTTACTACAACGTTGAATTGTACCCCTGCCGGCGGCACTTGGGGAAGCAATAATCCTGGGGTAGCAAGTGTCAACGCTGCAACCGGGGTGGTCACCGGCGCCAATGCGGGCACAGCACAAATATCCTATACAACTGGTTGCGGATCATCGGGTGCAGTTATTGTTACCGTAAATCCTTTGCCAGCTGCTATATCAGGAACGCCTGCGGTCTGCCTGTCGGGAACCACAACCTTAACCGATGCCGATGATGTTGGGACAGGAACCTGGAGCAGCAGTAACGGGCACGCGACCATTCCTGTCAGCAGCACAGGCGGCATTAACGGTTTTAGTGCGGGTAATAGCATTATTACTTTTGCGTTGGCCACCGGTTGCCAGACAACAACAACTTTCACGGTAAATGCGCTGCCAAATATCACGTCGGCTACCAATAACAGCCCAGTGTGCATCGGCGCTACTTTGTCGTTCAGTGCTACCGCAACCGGCGCTGCAACGTTGCATTACCTCTGGAATGGACCAAGTTTCTATACCTCGACTGCTCAGAACCCCTCTATTCCAACCGTTGGAGCCGGGGCCAACGGAGTTTATACATTGACGGTTACCGATGGCAACGGTTGTGTAAACCCTTCGTTAAGCACAACCTCGGCCGCTGTAAACGCCGTGCCCGAAATTTCAAGTATTACTCCCGATCAGTCTTCGTATTGTTCTACAAACTCCATAATATTAACTGCTAACTTAACTACGGGAACAGGCTCTGTACTTTCGTATAACTGGTCTGGGCCGGCAGGATTCTCCGCAACCACGGCGGCAAACTCAAAAACACTTACGAATGTTTCGACCGCGGCGGCAGGCATTTACAGTGTTTCTGTAACTTATACAGGTGTGGGCTGCAAAAGCCCTACGGTAGTTACCAATCCTTCGATAGTAGTGAACACCACTCCTACTATAACTGTGACCGGCAAGAGCATTTGCAGCGGCATAAATGTCGACCTGTTTCTGAATGTAACTACCCCTAGCAACATATCATGGACAATCGGATCGAATCCGGGAAACAATATTTCAGGGTTTTCTACCAGTTCCGGTGGAGAAATAACAGATCCTCTGGTGAACGCCAGCAATACAGTAGCCAATACGCTGCAATATCTCGTGACGCCAGTGTCTGCGGTTGGCAGCTGCACGGGCGTTGCGGCTTCCGTAGTCATTACTGTAAACCCGACACCAGTGATGACGGCAACGACGTCAGCTACTACCTGCGGTGCCTTAAGTTTACCACTTACCGCAAGCGCTGCAAGCAATTTCAGCTGGACGATAGGAGCAATTTCGCCATTCCCTACCAGCGTCACCGGTGCAACAGCAAGCGTTGGCAGCACTATTAGTCAATCGCTGGCAAACACAAGCAACAGCATACCCGGTAGCGTTCAGTATGTTGTAACACCTACGTCTACCACGGGTTCCTGCGTTGGCACTTCGGAAACTATAACAGTTACCGTTAACCCGGGCCCGGCATTGACAAGCCAGACAAATGTAAGTGTGTGTAGCAGCCTACCGCTCACCGTTCCGTTAACCTCCAGTACATCGAGCAATTTTAACTGGACCGTGGGTACTGCATCGAGTGGTATATCCGGCGCCCATGGAGGGTCAGGCACATCGATAACCGATAACCTGAGCAATTCAAGCAATACGTCTTACGGAACACAGGTTTACAATGTAACTCCAGTGTCCTCATCCGGCGGTTGTTCCGGCTCAACGGCAATAGTTACGGTTACTGTCAATCCTTTGCCAACTGTTACTACTTCTACGTCGCAAAGTACCTGCAACGGAGTTCAGCTGAATATCCCACTTACTGCATCCATACCCGGAAGTACCTTCACATGGGGAGAAAGCTCTGAACAATCTGGTATTTCCGGCGCTACCAGCGGCATTACCAATACGATCAATGATGTGCTGACAAACACAAGCAATAGCACGCCTGGCAAGGCTGTATATTCTGTGCGGCCTACTTCGCCCAGCACCATCGGGTCTTGTCTGTCCGCCGCCCCTACATTAATCAATGTAACGGTAAACCCAACACCTGTAATGACGTCTACCACAACTGTATCGACATGCGGGGCTGTTAATTTGCTACTTACTTCGTCCACAGCTGGCACAACGGGAAACACATTTGCCTGGACAGCAGGTGCCGTGACCGGGGCGGCTATTGCGGGCGCGTCAGACGGATCGGGGAACAACTTTATTCAGAGCTTGTCAAACCCAAGCAACTCTGCTGTGGGGAGTGTTCAGTACACAGTGACACCGACGTCTGTAACAGGCGCTTGCCCAGGTACGAGCAGCGTTTTAACGGTAAGTGTCAATCCTGCTCCGTCTATTTCAAACGGCGGCCAATCGGTTTGTAGCGGGCACCAGCTTACCATTAACCTGGTTTCCAGTACTTCGAGTAATTTCACCTGGACGGTTGCGAATACCGGGGGAATGACCGGCGGGCATCCTTCCAGTGCACCGGGAACAACTATCTCTGATATTTTGTCCAATTCAAGCAGCACAACACCTGGATACCTGGTTTATAGCGTAACACCAACGTCAAGCGTTGGCGGCTGTACGGGGGCATCTTCGCTGATTACCGTAACCGTTAATCCGTCACCTGCGGTTATCACCTCCACATCACAAGCTTCCTGCAGCGGTATCGCAATGAATATCGGGCTGAGCGCATCTATACCGGGCAGTACTTTTACCTGGGGAGAAACGGCCGAATCGCCCGGTATTTCGGGGGGCACCAGCGGAACAACAGCCATCACTGATAACCTGTTAAATTCAAACCATACAAACATTGGCACGGCAACTTATACTGTGCTACCTACTTCGCCAGCCAGCATAGGCTCTTGCACAGCTGCTGCACCCACCACCATTACTATAAGCGTATACCCTACCCCCGTAATGACGTCGCCCCTTATCGCAACCACCTGCAGCACGGTTAATATACCGCTTACCGCATCTACTGCCAGCACAACCGGCAGCTCGTTTGCGTGGACCGTAGTTGACCCCGGGACCACTCTTGCGTCATCGGGCGGCAGCGGCAACAACTTGATCCAGTCGTTGACCAACACCAGCAATTCCGCAGTTGCAACTGTCCTGTATTCTGTTACACCAACTTCTATTATTGGCTCTTGCCTGGGCTCATCATCAATTGTGACCGTAAACGTCAATCCGTCTCCTGCTTTGCTGAGTGGCGGCACATCGATATGCAGCGGCAGCGGCCTTTCATTAGCGCTGAACCCAAGTACGCCAAGTAACTTTACCTGGACGGTAGAAAGTGCCGGAAGTATAACTGGCGGCAACCCGGGCGGACCTGGAACAACGATCACAGATAATTTAATTAACCCAAGCCATACTACTTTCGGCACCTTGACGTATAGTGTAACACCTACTTCAAATGTCGGGGGATGTTCCGGATCTTCTTCGCTCTTGACTGTGACGGTTAACCCGTTGCCGGTAATGTCAGCCTCCTCAGCAACAGTCTGCAGCGGTACCGCTCTAAACCTGGGGTTAACTACCACCGGCGCACTAGCCAGCACATTTTTGTGGGGCGAAAACTTTGTATCAACCGGTACTATTACCGGATATAATACAAATGTCACTTCCCCTTCCATAACTGACCTGCTGGTAAATTCTGACCATAACGCACAGGGAACAGTTGTTTATACAGTCATTCCTACATCTACGGCAGCAATGGGATTATGCCAGGCAGCCGCAACAACAACGATCACCATCAGCGTTAATCCAACACCAGTTGTTACTTCTGCAACAAATGAGACCATATGCAGCAATATTAGCCCCGCCTATACAATTACGGCCACCACTGCGAGTAACTATAACTGGGGACCAGATGCTATCACCGGCAGCATTACGGGCGCTATTACAGGCACGGGTAATGTTATTGATCAAACGCTGTTCAACCCAAGCAATCTAACTGCAGGCAGCGTGGAATATTCGATAACTCCAACCTCCACTGTGGGTTGCGTTGGCGTTACATCGTTCGCTACAATAGGAGTACTTGCAGTACCCCTGGTAACCACACCGGCAAGCGCGAGCGTCTGCAACAACTCACAACTCAATGTTCCGTTGTCAGCCAGTACGCTAAGTTCGTTTACATGGTCTGTTGGTACTATTACCGGTGCAGTGACGGGAGCAAATGGCGGCCACAGCGATATTGTGGACACGCTTTACAACCCCAGCTCGTCTTCACCGGGTACAGTGGTGTATAACGTAGTTGCTACTTCTACCGTAGGTAACTGCCCCAGCAACCCGGAAGCGATAACCGTTGTTGTCAATCCATCTCCTGTGGTTACCAATGCCACTTCAGCAAGTACCTGCAGCGATGTAAGCCCTAATATCACACTTACTGCCAGTACAGCGTCTACATTTGCCTGGGGAGCGAATACGGTCAGCGGTGTTATCAATTCATCAACAGGAAATAATACATCGCTAATCAATGACCTGCTGCATAATACAAGCAATACTATCTCGGGAAATGTTACTTATACTATAACCGCCACTTCAGATTCTGCCTGCACTTCATTGGTCCAGACTACGATCAACGTAGTAGTTAACCCTACCCCTGTAATAACCAGCGCTGTCGCAGATACGGTATGCAGCGGCGTGCCACTTGATATTAACCTGGTAGCGAGCACAGGGCCAGACGCCACTTTTGCATGGGGCCAAAGTTCTGACCCGGGTGGCATCACGGGCGCCTCAGCGAACAGCACTGCACTTATCAATGATGTTCTGACGAACCCTAACTCTGCTTTGCTAGGTGTAATAATCTACACTGTGCTACCTACATCGCACATCGGGTGTATCCCGGACTCAACCACAAAAATCGCGGTCGTTGTGAATCCAGCTCCCCAGGTGAATGTGATATCCACCAGCTTTTGCGGCGGCGGAAATTTGCCAAATACGAATCCGGCACTAACGTATTCGCTCACAGCAACAACTGGGGCAGGAACGAATTTTGAATGGAACATGAACAGCGAAACCATCAATCTCAACGACCAATCACATGGCCTGCATTCTTTTGCGCCGGTAATTACCGATACAGTTATTAATTCAAGCGATACTGCCTACGGGGTGATCATTTACACGGTTATCCCTACTTCGCCGGCCGGCTGTATAGGTGCAGTTGCCTCCATACCTGTAACAATAAACCCGCTTCCGCGCATTGCGGGGATTAATGACAGCATATGTAGCAGTACCAGCCCTCATATCAACCTGGTAAGTGTTACATCTACACCCAGCGCTTATATGTGGTCTTTTGTCAGCGCCGCGAATGTCATTGGTGCAGATACTTCCGCTTTAGGGGCCGCTTCCAGTATTAATCAAATCCTTGTGAATACAGGCAACACCACGGTTGGCACGGTAGTGTACTCAGTAACACCCTACTCTGCAGCACAGTGCTGGGGGCCACCGACCACTTTCACTGTAAGCGTAGATCCCATTCCAAGGCTCATTAGTACAGGGGATACCACCATATGTAGTGAAGTGCCGTTTACGTATACTGCGCATTCTTCCTCTGACCCAAGTGGACACACAAAATACACCTGGAGGGTGCTTCCCCGTGATAACAACATTTCGGGCCTGCAAAACTTTACCAACCTGGATTCGACGGGTATTATTACTGACAGCGTTTCATCGAGCTATCTGTTGGTGAAGGATTCGATCACTTATCAATTCATCCTCTATTCGCGGGGCTGTGTGAGCCCGGCGGAAAATGCGATCATTGGAATTAACCCCCGCCCGACGAAACCTGCTATCACTATTTCAACACCAGACTCATTATGTGGAAATACTTACTTCCAGAATTTCGGTGCAACTATTCCTGATCCAACCGAGCTATATATATGGCACGTTGACAACGGCAATATTTTTGATTCTATAACAAACGGGGCAAACAGTAATATACTAGTGAACTTCAATATCAGCCAGGGCCTCAGCCTGGTTACGGTTACCGCTAATGTAAATGGTTATGGCTGCACCAGCCATCGGACTGATTCAGTGTTCGTGAAGAGCGGCATTGCAGACGATACGGTTAAGATACTGTACCGCAACGGTATGTTCATTGCCGAAAAGAATGATGTGGACGGCATGGGCTACCAATGGGGATATGATGATTCTGCTACGCTGGCCCCCGTTACCTTATATGGCCAGATAAACCAGAACTACTATAACCCGGCTCCTGATACGTTCAGCAAGTTCTATTGGGTGGAGACTACACACGTTGGATGTTCGCAGAAATCTTACTACAAAAGCCCATTTCTCCATGCAAGACATTCTGTGACGGAGCAAGAAGACCAATACCTGAAAATGTACCCCAACCCGGCGCAAACAATGATCAATATAGAATTGGGTAACGTCATCGGCGGTGATTTCTCTGCAGATATTTTTGATCTTACAGGCCGTAAACTGATGACTACCCCGATAAAGGATAATGTTACCCAATTGTCGGTTGCAGATCTAACCCCAGGGTACTACATAGTGGAATGCCGGAAAAATGGTATTAAAGTAGCCGTTGCTAAATTTATCAAAAACTAATTAACCACCATTAAAGCTCCTGAAATGAAAAATATACTGCTTATATTATGCACGGGTTTGGCTTCGGTAACAGCACAGGCTCAAGATTCGACTGCTGCCCGCCATTTGCTGAAAACCTACGATGAGCTGCTGCCAAGGTTTTGTATAGATGTCAATTTCAAGTATGGGACCTACAATGGCACCCCTACTTTTGTGGATATGAATGCGACATATCCTAACACGATCACCAGCTTATCTTCCATTCAGCCGGTAAAAATATCCAGCACTAACACTACAGGTGGGGATATACAATTAGGCTATTTCTTTGGAAAAAAACATAATTTTGGTATCGGGGCTGGCGTGCTTTACTCAAGCTCGCAAAGCTATAATATATCGATGGGCGCCCCTTTTCACGTAGAGTTCCAGTCGACGGATGGACTGCCCACTCATGATGTTTTCAGGCAACTGATCACATCGGACGGCCCGATCTCGGAAAACGTTAAGAGCACTAGCCTGAGCATTCCTATTCTTGCTAAATTCAAGCATCAATTCTCAAAAGACTGGGGCATATTTGCTGATGCCGGACCTATGTTCAGCGTAATGTCGACCAACAAGTCAACAACTAATGCGTCGTTTGATTATGAAGCAATTTATCAATTTTCCGGAGATGGAAGCGGCGTATACGACGCAAGCAGTACTCCCGGCAAGACCGACTGGCTGATTACAAAAACTGCTTTTGAATATAATAACGGTTCGACAAGTATTCCCAAGGTTGACTCCTATTTTAATAGCATGAAAAGCCTTGGTTATAACGTCGGCCTCAACCAGTCGCCGAACAATAAGTCACGGACTACGCATTATGATCCCTTTGCAATTGGATTTTTAGTTCAGGCTGGTGTGTCTTATCAGCTTAATTACCGTATGACAGCCGATATAGGTGGTTACTTTAGTTACCAGACCTATAAGAACGCCAAAACTGATGGTTACCAGATCACAAACACGGTCGGCAGTTATACATCTTTAACAGACGGCATGAAACAAGTTAATGTTCAATCGTATGGTGTTACTGTAGGATTACGGTTTTTCATAGGCGCTCCGAGAGATATCGACGGAGATGGAGTACCTGATAAAGTTGATGAATGCCCGCTGGTGTTCGGTCTTGCTGAATTTAACGGATGCCCC
>CAIVEW010000018.1 GCA_903905065.1 uncultured Bacteroidota bacterium
CTGGAGACGGATGCCATTTTGTTTGGTGGCGCATTGCCGGATGGTAAAAACGAAAAGACGCCAAATCAAAAACTTGGGTTCTTAAATACTAAAGAGCTGGCAAATGAGGTGGCCGCAATAAAAGCCCGCTGGGCGTACGAGAGTTTCGGAGGGCCTATAAATACTAAAGGGGCCAATAAGGAAATAGCGGCGCTATACAAGAAGAACAAAGTGCAGCAGGCTGTTGAAAAGGCTGCGTCTGTACAAGAGGTGTCTGTAAGACTTGCGACAGAAGAGGAGTTGGAGGACTACAATCTTAAAAAGCAAGGTCTGCCTGCAAAATCAGCTGTAACTGGACGAACAAACCGGGGAGCAGGGTCATATCTACTACCTGTTCCTGGTAACGGGGGAAGAACCATTACCATCAACCTGAACAAACCAATGATAGAGCACTTTACCATTAACACAAATGAAATAAAAAACGGCCTCAACGACTTCAAGCATAAAGTGGAAGAAGTGCTGCTGGAGATACTTAACAGTGCAAACGCAATTCAATAATCATGGCAGAAATATCTTTCAGTTTAGCAGATCTGTTTGAGCAGACATTCGGGTATAAGACGCAGGCATTTGATCCTGACTTTTCTCCGGTAACGGGATACAATGCGCCCGCCCGTTCCGAGCAAGGCGCCTATGGCGCGCCTTACTACGCAAATGATGCTCTTGGTAACGAATACTACATGCCCGTTACCATCACTTATCCCGAAGCCACAGACAGTGCAGCAGGTGCGCTTAAAAAATGGGATTTGCCGTATCCCGTTATTTCTATAACGAGCAGGAAGACAATAGTGGAAACTCCGCTGACAGAAAGACGCGGAACAGTAAAAGAACTGATAAACATCCGGGACTACGAGATAGTGGTAAAAGGATTTATCATAAGCGATGCCAATGAATTTCCCGAAACTGATGTTATTACCCTGCGTAACATATACGAACAGAATGTGGCCTTATCCATTCAATGCCCGCTCACAGATATATTCCTGCTAAGGCCGGACAGAAGCGGCAGCGACCAGGTCGCGATCACGGAATTAAAATTCCCGTCCGTTGCCGGAATAAAAAATGTCCGACCTTATGAAATACATATGCTGAGTGATGAGCCCTTTAACCTTATATCCATATCCTGATGTTTGTACTGAATAGCGATATCACAATTGGCAATTTTCGTTTTAGCGGAGTTGATGAAGTACGCATCACCCGCAGCCTGCACAGCATTGCAGATACTGCCACTATCCGGCTGCCATCAATATCCCGCATTGTTACAGAAGGTAAGTCAGCCCCTGACAATGTTATCACCGGCAAACAGTTTAGTGATGGTGATCCGGTCACAATAAAGCTGGGTTATAACGGTGACCTGCAAACCGAGTTCTCCGGCTTTGTAAAACGCCGTGACCTGAACATGCCATTGGAAATAGTGTGTGAAGGATACAGCTGGTTGCTGCGAAGAAATACCATCAACGGATTTTGGAAAAACATAGCCGTAAAAGACCTCCTGTTTGCTGCAGTAGCAAACA
>CAIVEW010000019.1 GCA_903905065.1 uncultured Bacteroidota bacterium
CGATCTTGGCGCACGTATGACGGCAATGGACAAGGCCAGCGAAAATGCGAACGACCTGCTGAAATCGCTGAAGATCAGCTACAACCGTGCACGCCAGGCGGCCATCACCACCGAGCTTACGGAGATAGTGAGCGGTGCAGCGGCATTGCAGGGGTAGTGTGTTAAGTTAAAAGTCAAAAGTTAAAACCAATAAGTTAGCAGATACTTTCAGAAAAACCTTCGTCTTTATTGACGGAGGTTTTTTAACTTTATACAAATACCGGAAATGAAAAAATCTTTATTTGCCATAATACTGCTCATTGCTTTCAATCATAGCTCTTTTGCCCAGCAGGCAAAGGTGAAAAAGTACACCACCCCGCTATGCGGAACGGTGGTGCTGAAGGACGTAGATGATAAATACAATGCGCTTATCTACAGCCTGGAAATGCCGGAACCAGATGCGCAGGCAGAACAGAAAAAACTGGCGGAAATAAAGGCAAAAATGCAAAAGACATTTCCACACCAGCGGAGCGCTGTGCAGGAAAGGACCACGTCAGTAGGCGCGCCCGTTGTTTTTGTCAGCTATGTTTCCGATTCCATGTCGGGCATACCACCCGATAACTATTCGGCGGTCAGCGACAGTAATAAATCGGTATGTGTGATGAACGACCTTATTTCTGTGCACAATGCAACTACAGGTGCATTCCTCACGCGGAAGACCCTTAGCCTGTTCTCTACATCGATAGGGCTGTCGCCCGGCACGTATTACCGCTATGACCCTAAGGTGGTGTATGATCCGCAGGCGGATCGATTCATCTGTATCATGCTGTGCGGTACCAATGCCACCAACTATATAGCCATGGGCTTTTCCAATACCAACGACCCCTCGGGCTCATGGGCATTTTATAAGTTCCCGGGCAATTTTGCCAATGATACTACCTGGTTCGACTACCCGGCTATTTCCATTACACAGAACGAGGTTTTCTTTACTGGGAATAAGATAAAGAACGACAGCTCGTGGCAGGCGGGATTTAACCCAAATTTTGCATTTAGATAGATTCTGACAAAATGTCTATATTTAAGTTATGGCTCTTCGTCACCAATATGTTGATGATCCTGTGACCCCTTGGGGAGGTATGCAGGAGATGAAAAAGTTGATTGACCATACCGGGATCAGCAACAAACTGCTTGAATTAGGTCTTCCTTCAGGTAAAAGTAATAATACAATTGATGCTATTACGATTATTGAAAGCTTTTGGGTAAGCGTTTGGATAGGTTGTTTCCGATTCAGCCAAACTGCTGTTGTAAAGGTTGATGAGGTTTTGCGCACTATATTTGGCTGGAAGCGAGTGCCATCAGGAACAACGTTCGGGCGTTTTTTCAAAAAGTTCACACCGTCAATGAATCATCAGCTATT
Organism: uncultured Bacteroidota bacterium; assembly: GCA_903905065.1. Classification (GTDB taxonomy): domain Bacteria; phylum Bacteroidota; class Bacteroidia; order Chitinophagales; family Chitinophagaceae; genus Nemorincola. Next base: position 1,397 of record CAIVEW010000019.1, read on the forward strand.
CATTGATCTGTATAGCTGGTTTTTTGAGCAACTGACCTTCGATAATTATACCCTTGATGTAGATAGTAGTGTAATAACCCGTTACGGGGAGCAGGAAGGGAGCAAAAAAGGATATAATCCTAAAAAGCCCGGCAGGAACAGCCATCATCCATTATTTGCCTTTGTCAATGATATACGGATGGTGGCAAACTGCTGGAACCGCAGCGGCAATACAGGCAGCAGCAGTAACTGTATCAATTTTCTGGAAGAAACATTTACAATACTAAAGAACAAGAAGATCGGTTTGTTCAGGGCTGACAGCGGTTTTTGTACAAGTTCTATACTGGACTATGTAGAAAGTAAGGCAATAGCCTATGTAATGTCGTGTAAATTATATGCGCGCCTGCAAAATGAAATTTACGCTGTTAAGAACTGGGTAGCCATAGGTGAAGGGCTGTGGATAAGTGAGCTCACACACAAGCAAGGGGACTGGAAACACGCCAGGCGCATAGTGGTGATAAAACAAAGCGAAGAAATACGCCCCAAAGCAACTGGCAAAAAGCTAAAAACCTTATTTAGTAGCTTGGGCATTGCAGATGATAAGATATATAATACCCGCTATCACGCATTTGTTACTAACCAAACGCTACCGGCCAGTGAAATATGGAACCAGTATAAGCGCAGAGGTGATGCTGAAAACAGGATAAAAGAACTAAAGGAGGATTTTGGAGCGGAGGGATTTTGCATGGACGATTTTTGCGCTACAGAAACAGCTATGAGATTTACGATGGTGGCTTATAATCTGATGAGTTTATTTAGACATCTAACACTGCAAACCCAACCCACGCCTAGACTTTCCACATTAAAGTTCAACTGCTTTGCAGTTGGAAGCTGGATAGATAAAACCTCCGATACCCCATCACTAAAAATGTCTGTACCCCTCAAACGACGGCAATGGTATGATAGCCTTTTTAGCTTTATTGAACAAGCACAACTGCCATTAAGTCTTACAACCACTTCCTAATGCAAAATTTGGGTTTAAAGAATCGGTGATATACCAGGTGCGTAAGGCCGATGGGTATAATGCGGCTGCCACACTTACCTACCAGATATGGGACAGTGTGCAATACAATAACCAGCCACTCCGGTGCCTTTACCCACTCAATCCCGGTGACGGGATCCAGGGGCCTTCGCAATACTTCCTGTCGAACAGGGACTTTGACGTGACGAACGACAGTGTGTTTTTAGTGAAGGTGCCTGATACTATAGGCAGCAGCAGCAATATACTTACGGTCACACCGTTGGTGTCCGCCACCTCTTATGGCGTTCCTCCCGACGGCCGCCAGCCGGATACTTCGGTTACCCTCGCTACTAACGACGGGCGGGTGCTTGGCGGGTTTATCACAGCGAATCAAATACAGTTTGTAAGCACCACGGTAGTTCCGGCCACCGGGGCTTCGGGTATCTATCACGGTATTATCAGCAACTACAGTACGGCTCCTGTACTGCAAGGACAGATATTTACCATAGACACACTGGATATGGGTTACCCCAATATCTCGTACGCAGGTAATGTAAGCGGGAGCAATGAAGCGATCATCTCTTTTGACTATTCCGGACCGGCTACTTATCCAAGCTATGGTGCTATTTTTTATGACGGCAGCACCTATTCTGATATGACCAATATAAAGAGTGGAGACAGCTCTATAAAAATACTTAGTGGCAAGGAGCAGCGCTGGGGCGACTACAGCGGCTCGCAGCCGCAGTGGA
>CAIVEW010000020.1 GCA_903905065.1 uncultured Bacteroidota bacterium
AAATCCACACCGAAATCCGTAAGCATCTTTACATACTCATCAAGAAAACCTACTTTTTTATGATGCACTTGCTGATTGTGGATATACTGAACTACGCTGTTGATCTGGGATTTTGAATGGCTAAAGGCACCATAACCTTCCTGCCAATGAAATTTGGCTCTCATAAATCCTTCTTTATTGATCCATTCAGAGGAATCTGCTTTTACTAATCGCAGAAGGTCCGAAATGGATTGTTTGGGATTGAGGCCAATGAAAAAGTGGAGGTGGTCGGGCATATTATTGATCGCAAGCATTTTATGTCCGTTATTTTGAACGATGGCGGAAATATATAATCGCAGGCGATCATCCCATTGGGTGTCGAGCATGGCTGCGCGATACTTTACAGCGAATACGCAATGCACGTATAATTGAGTGTAGGTGTTTGGCATAAGTAATAGCAAGATACGAGTTGTAGATTATTTTTCATAGTGTGTTGGGTAGCCTCTACGAGGCATAAGCGTGTTTTTGGTTGGTTTTCTACAAGCAGTAACGCCTGACGGCGTATGTGAGACGTAGGGTGTAAGCTGTATGGGTAGTTCCCCTTTAAGGGCTGGGGTAGGTACCGCTTCTTTTATTACCTTTGCGGCCATGTCTGCGCTAAAATTTTACTCCCTGAAGGTTAAGGACGTTCGTCCGGAAACTGCTGATTGTGTGTCTGTATCGCTGGAAGTACCGGCTGATCTTACCGCTAAGTTCGTGTTTGCTCCGGGTCAGTACCTGACGTTTCGCAGGCACTTTAATGATGCGGAGGTGCGCCGCTCTTATTCTATCTGCTCCAGTCCGAATGAGGGCGAGCTGCGGGTAGCGATAAAGAAAGTGGAAGAAGGCAAATTCTCGACTTATGCACATGGTGCGCTGAAGAAGGGAGATGTGCTGGATGTGATGCCGCCGATGGGCAATTTTACCCCGAAGAAAACAGAGAAGACACATAAGGAGTACCTGGCCTTTGCGGCCGGCAGCGGTATAACGCCGATCATGAGTATTATGAAGGCGGTGCTGGAGAATGAGCCGAACAGCAGCTTTACGCTGGTGTATGGCAACCGCTCCCGCACGAGCATCATCTTCCGCGAGGATATAGAGGCGCTGAAGAATAAGTATATGCTCAGGCTACGCCTGTTTCATGTGCTGAGCCGGGAGTATATGGATATACCGCTATTCAGCGGGCGTATAGATGCCGCCAAGTGCGCGGAGTTCTGCAAGAGCCTGGTGGACGTAACAAACACAGACGAGGCTTTTATCTGCGGACCGGAAGAGATGATACTCTCCGTGCGCCAGCAGCTGATAGACCTGGGCATGCCATCGGCCAGTGTGCATATAGAATTATTTACTTCTCCCGACCAGCCAAAAGCATCGCATGAGAAGTGGGTGGCCAGCCACGCCAAGGCCACCGGGCCTGTGAGCAAGGTGAGCATAACCCTGGATGGAGCGACCTTTGATATGGATGTACCCTTTGAGGGCGACAGCATACTGGACGTGGCCCTAAAGAACGGCGCCGACCTGCCATATGCCTGCAAGGGTGGTGTATGCTGCACCTGCCGTGCTAAAGTGACGGAGGGTGAGGTGGAAATGGAGGTGAACTATGCACTGGAGCATGATGAGATAGAAAAGGGCTTTGTGCTTACCTGCCAGAGCCACCCAAGGACAGAGAGGGTGGTGATAGATTTTGATGCGCGTTGATAAGTTAAAAGTCAAAAGTTAAAACCTAAAAGTGAGTTACGCAATACCCGTTTTAACTGGCTCTGTTTAGTTTCAATGGTTCTTAAAAATAGAAGGTCTGCTGTTTCTAATTGCACCTTGGAATTTGGATTTTCTTCTTTGGAATTTCCCTTAGTTTACTTGGCTGATACGATGCCGGCTTTCATGGCATACATG
>CAIVEW010000021.1 GCA_903905065.1 uncultured Bacteroidota bacterium
ACGGTATTTCACCATCCATTTCCCTTGGCTGGAAAATAGGATATAGATACAAATAGCTATGAAAAAGCCCGTAGCCGTAACAACAATTATACAACACGAGTAAGCCTCTTTAGGGGTTTGGGGTTTTTTCTATAAGTTTGCCCCCATGATCGATAAAATAGCGGCATTAAAACAAAAGAACGAAGCTGCCCTGAAAGGCGGTGGCGATGATCGTATTGCAGACCAGCATAAAAAAGGGAAGCTCACCGCGCGTGAGCGCCTGCAGTTACTGCTCGATGAAGGCTCTTTTGAAGAAATAGGAAAGCTGGTAACCCATCGCAGCCGCGATTTCGGCATGGAGAATGAGGTTTATCCCGGCGACGGGGTCGTGACCGGCTATGGCACCATAAACGGCAGGCTTACCTATGTCTACTCTCAGGACTTCACCGTTTTCGGGGGCAGTCTTTCTGAAACGCATGCCGAAAAGATAGTTAAGATAATGGATCTTGCTATTCAAAATGGAGCTCCCGTAATAGGCCTCAATGACAGCGGTGGCGCCCGTATCCAGGAAGGCGTGGTTTCGCTGGGTGGCTATGCCGATATATTTTACCGCAATGTTCAGTCCTCAGGCGTTATCCCGCAGATATCCGCTATTATGGGCCCGTGCGCCGGCGGGGCCGTATACTCCCCGGCCATAACAGATTTCATCCTCATGGTCGAGAACACTTCTTATATGTTCGTCACTGGCCCGCACGTGGTAAAAACCGTAACGCACGAAACCGTTACCAGCGAAGCCCTGGGTGGAGCGCATGCCCACGCATCAAAATCAGGTGTCACCCATTTCGCATGTGCCAATGAACTGGAATGTATAGAGAACATAAAGCGTTTGCTGAGCTATATGCCGCAAAATTGCGAGGACGATGCGCCTGTTTATGAATACGAAGCCCAGGATGAGTCAAGGCCCGCACTGAACGATATTATACCCGCTAACCCTAACCAGCCATATGATATTAAAGAAGTCATCACTGAGCTCACAGATGCCGGTTCATTCCTCGAAGTGCACAAAGAATATGCAGAGAATATTGTCGTAGGTTTTGCGCGCATCGCTGGGCGCAGCATCGGTGTGGTGGCCAACCAGCCTGCATACCTTGCCGGTGTATTGGATATTAACTCGAGTAAGAAGGGCGCGCGTTTTGTGCGTTTCTGTGATGCTTTCAATATCCCCTTGCTGGTGCTTGTTGATGTTCCCGGGTTTCTGCCGGGCACAGACCAGGAGTGGAATGGCATTATTATTAATGGCGCGAAACTATTGTATGCGCTCAGCGAGGCCACGGTGCCAAAAATAACCGTCATAACCCGCAAAGCATATGGCGGTGCATACGATGTGATGAACTCTAAACACATAGGGGCAGACCTTAACTATGCGTGGCCCACCGCCGAGATAGCGGTAATGGGTGCAAAGGGCGCGGCAGAGATCATTTTCAAAAAAGAGATCGCTTCGGCGGCCGATCATGATGCCAAGCTGAAAGAAAAAGAAGCCGAGTACGTAGACAAGTTTGCCAATCCCTACGGTGCTGCAGCAAGAGGTTTTATAGACGAAGTAATCATGCCTGTGGAGACCCGCGGCAAACTGATAAAAGGCTTTAAAATGCTGGAACACAAAGTGGTGAAAATGCCCAAACGCAAGCATGGCAATATACCACTGTGATAATTAGCAGCTTCAGGCTACGGGTGCAGTGTGGTTACTCCGCTCACCGGAAAATTAAAGCTCAGATACGTGAAAATGTAGTTGATCACTATTGTATTGTTTCTGTCCCGGTATCCGGTTCCCTGTATAGAAGCGCCTACCATCAACTGGTAAGGTATGTACAGGCTGTCATGTAACACATATGCATTTAGCGTACGGCCGTAAAAATTCAGAAGATTTCTTATTACAACATCATTGGGGGCAGAGGATCCGGGAATAATGTTTACGGCGTAGTTTTTACCCTGGTGCACGGTATCCGTATCATAAACCGTCCAGTTGCCAAGATACGCGTCGCGGGCCACTGTTTGGCAGCCTTTGCCCTCATAGCCCACCGGGCAGTTACACTTTCCGTTATCGCATACGCCTCCATTCGCGCACACCGATGAGCCGCATTTTGCACCAGATTTACAACCGAACGGTGTCATCGTAATACCGGCAGCAAACAGAACAAAACAAAGCACGGATAACAACTTTACAAAACGACCCATGGCTCCGGAATTTTATTTATCAAAGATATTGATAAATATGAAAAGCAGCGTTTAGTGCAACGTTATCGCGCCTGCAACAATTAAATTACTCAGGAGCGTGGTTTCAACGAAGTTGATGACCAGTATATGGTTGGCCTGCAGGCATCCGGATCCCCGTATCGAGTAGCCTGCCAGTTTCTGGTAGGGAATGAACACACTGTCGCTTACTACATATGCGTTTACGGGATCTGTGAATTCATTAAAAAGATTGGAAATAGTAACGTCGTTAATGGCTGTTTTACCCGCCGAGATACTTACCGGGTATGGTTCGGTCAGCGCGATGCCATTCCTTTCAAATGCAGTCCAGTTGCCCATAAATGCATTCCGTGACACTGTCTGGCAGGTACTTCCCTGGTAGCCTGTGGCGCACACACAGTTGCCATTATCACAAACACCGCCATTAGCGCATACACCCGCTCCGCATTTACTGATCCGGTTACAGGAAACGCCAGTGGCAACTAAGCACGCCGCAACTGCAACCAGGCAAATAGTGGCAAATAATTTTTTGAAGGAGTACATATATAAGGGTTTTTGTTACACCAAAGCTATGAAAAAATTATAATGAAAAATATGAATGGGCGCATATCAGATCTTTGCACGGGAGCAACGTCGAGTACTTATTAGAAAAAGAAGCCCAAAGGGCTTCAATATGAATAGCCATCGGTGAAACCGATGGTAAAATGAGTGAAAAATGCCAACCCCAACGGGGTTGAATGTGATATTTAGTGCGAAAATTTGAAATGCGCCACAAACAGATGAACCAATTATGGTTCGCCCCAATAGAAATTACCTCTTTGTAGCGCTTAGACAATCAGCGCCAGCGACATAACAACAATATAAATAAATATAAGGATCAGCAGGATCTTTTTCATGATAGGGTAGTTTAGGGTTAAAGAACTATCTACTAACGGCACATCCCTTACGTTTATTGTGCCTCGATCTTGCCCGGTCTGCCCACGACAGTGAGAAAGTAACCAATAATAGCAACGGTAAACGCACCCGTGACTATGAACAACGCCGTTGGCCCGAAAGAATACCACACCAGCCCCGCCAGGCTGCTGGCCAGTAGGGTGCAGATGCTCTGGAAGCCCGTATACGTGCCGATCGCGGTAGCGGTATCCTTTTTATCGCTGATGTTTGATATCCACGCCTTACTGATGCCGTCTGTGGCCGCTGCATAAATTCCATAGATAAAAAACAGCAGGAAGATCACGTACAAGTTATTGCTCATCCCCATCCCGAAATAAACGATCGCGAATACCACCAGTCCGGCTACAAATACATGCTTAAGGCCGGTCTTATCTCCTAGCTTACCCAGCGGAAAGGAAAAGAGCGCATACACTATGTTGTAAAAGATATATACACATATAGCCGCCGTATCGCTAAGGCCGTTTGCCTTTATCTTCAGTATCAGGAACATATCAGAGCTGTTGAACAGGGCGAATAATAATAACCCCGTGACGAGTCGCCTATATTCGGCTGGGCTTGCTTTCCAGTATCTTATAAAATCCAGGAAGTGCGTTTTTATTTTACTTTCTTTCGGTTCACTCTTTTTATCTTTTACAAGAAAAGTAAACAAGATGGATACAACGCCCGGGGCAAAGGCTATGTAAAACAACATTTTATATTTTCCGGGGTAGAAATAAAGGAACAACAATGCAATAGCAGGCCCTATCACCGCGCCCAATGTATCCATGCCGCGATGAAAGCCGAACACCGTTCCTTTGTTCTGTGGTGTTGCCTCATCCGATAGCATCGCATCACGCGCCCCGGTCCTTATACCCTTACCCAGCCGGTCCAGCGACCTTGCCGAGAATATCCAGGCCGGGAACGTGAAAAAAGCCATCATAGGTTTCGACAATGCGCTAAGGGCATAGCCCAGCCTTACAAATGGCAGCCGCTTCCCGGTATTGTCCGACAGTTTGCCGAAATAACCCTTGCTAAAGCCCGCAGTAGCCTCCGCAAAGCCCTCCAGCAACCCGATAAGCAGTATCGAAAAATTGATACTCTTTAGATAAATGGGAATTACCGGGTACAGCATCTCGCTCGCCACATCCGTAAACAGGCTCACAAACGACAATAACCATATAGTGCGTGTGATAGCTTTCATTGCAATGTCTCTGCGGTACAACTGGATTAAAACACTTAATTTTTCGAATCTTGTGCTGGATACTCTAAATATATAACGGCAAGAACACACCGAAGATACGGAAGCGGAAAATATTTTCTCCGGCAAAGTCCCTTTAGGGATTTAGGGTTGCTACTTTTGCCCCGTGAAAATGCTCTCCCGGATTGCAGACCTCTTTCTGTACACCAGCCTGTATACAGCCTGTTGCGCTATGGGCTTGTGCATGGCTACGGAACGACTTATCATAGGCTGTCCGCCCCCAATCGTGAGCAAGTTGCACCTCTTGGTATTTGGAAGCACCTTATTGGTTTATAACACGCCGCGTGTTATTCGCAGGCCCAATACCGGCAACCCGTTAAAGCAGCAATACAGGCAGTGGCACTCCTTTCTTTTCCTCGCTGGCTTTGTAATGGCTGTTGTGGGCATTTGGGGGCAGCCGCCGGTGTTGCAACTCGCGTCTTTCACCCTCAGCATATTTGCATTCGCATATTTCCTGCCATTGTTGCCTTTCGAAAACAAAAAGCGCCTGCGCGATTTCGGCTGGCTCAAGATCATAGTATTGGCGGGTGTATGGACAACTGCAACTTCCGTGCTGCCCATATTGTACTGGCAAAAAGACATCAGCAGTTACCCCATCGAGATATTGATAAGGCTTATGTTCATTTTTACGCTTTGTGTGATTTTCGACATCCGCGATATTCGCGCCGATATAACTAACAACATCAATACACTACCCAATAAAGTTGGCCTGCGGAACAGCTATCTGCTCATAAATTTCACTCTTTTGGTTTTTGTGGCGCTATGCATACTGCAGTATTTTCGTTATCCTTCCGTCACGCGGCTCGTCGGCGCATTGATCACTGCGGTTATTACAAGGGGCATAGTCACCTACCTGCGCAGGCATCCCTCGGAGAAAGCTTATCTCGCACTCGCCGATGGCGTAATGATCATTTATGCAGCCCTCGTTTTACTCGGCTAAAAAAAAGCCCCGGAGTTTTTCCGGAGCTTTTCAAATGCAGCAACTCGATTTAATAACTTTGATAATGATGGAAGAGCTGATCAGGATGGCTTAACCCCACAATGCCGATCATGGCTATCGCGATAATGATAATTACAATATAAATAGCAGACATTATTGTTCCGATGATCGCACATATTCTCCCCGCCTTCAGGTTGTTGTACGACGATGCCGTATATCTCGCTGGCTCGAGGCTATAGCGTCTCATGTCCTTACTTGCCAGAACCAGTGCAATTATACCGCAAATACTGCCAAGTACACCATAGCAAAAGCACCCGACTATCGAAATAATACCCAGTACAAGGACTGCTGTAGCATTGGGCAGCGCTTCCTGGTGGCCGCTAAAGATATTAGTTGTGCCTTGCTGGTTTTCCATGATCTCAGAAGATTTTGTGGTTGTAGATTTTGTAAATGTAAAAAGCCAAGGTGATAATAGCAACAGTAAGCTGAAGGAAAACAATAATATTTGCCCCCTTGCTGAATTTGTATTTGAGGTGAAGCGGCACAAAACCCAGTAGCAATAACAAGGGGATCGTTGCCGGGTGGTAATGAAGGCTACTATTCAGGTCGCCTTGCAGCAGGCAGATGAAACTCCGCTGCATTCCGCATCCAGGGCATTCCATATGAAACAAAGCCTTGGAAGGGCAGGGCAGCATATGCTGTTGTAGGAACGTGATCAGGCCCACTAAAAAAAACTTTTTTCTTGCGCAAGATACACAAAGAAAAAGCGGCTGCCTCAATCGGGGCAGCCGCTTCGTATCTAATCAGGGGAGATTAGTATTTACAACTTTACAACCTGCGCCACCTGGCGCACGCCACCTTTTTCAATAACCACATTGTAGGTGCCATAAGCCCAGTTGCTGGTATTGATGGTCGTCTTATCGCTCATGCCGTTCACATCAAGGTTGCCTTTCGCTACACTCCTGCCCATTACGTCAAACACTTCAAAAGAATAAGTGCCAGGAACCGCGTTGTTCATTTGCAGGTTCAGTTCATTTTTTACCGGGTTGGGGAAGGTAACAACACTCATATCCTTCGCAACGTTAGTCACGGAGCTCGGACTAGAAATTTCATTCAGCACAAGCTGGGCAACATTCCATTTGTCTGCTGATGAGTTATTACCATCATTGTTTACAGCATTTAACGCGCCCCATATAGAAACCGTACCGGAACCTGTTACCGGAGCGGTCCACGTGAAGGATTCCACATAGACAGTACCTGATCCGCCAGTTCCCGAAGAAGGGGACAATTGAGTGGTGTGCTCTACTACACTCGCATAAAAAGTTGACGAAGTCCTCGGAGCGGCAACATAGTGAACACCCGAGGGCAAGCCTGTCGATTGTAGTGCACCCGCATCTACTGGCAGTGTAGCTGCTGTCGCGCCCATTGTCGCCGCAACCTGGAAGCCGAACTTTGGCAAATTGTTGGTCGTTGTATTAGTTCCGGTTATTTTTACGGTATAGGTCACTCCGGGTTTGTAGTGGCCTGTTCCGGTTGCAGTACTCGATGTCGTAACCCCCGCCGAATCCAATTCAAGAACCACGGTAATGCCGGTTGTGGGCGCGGTGGTCCCATGGCACCCGCTGCCGGTAGAGCAGCCATTTGGGTTTCCTGATCCTGAGTTCACGTCTGCACCCGAACAATCGTATTGGTGGCTGCCAGCGCCCGATGTATAACTAGTGACCATCAAATAGCTTATACCTGCAATAGCGGTAAATAGTAAAATTCTTTTTTTCATTTTGTTTCGTTTTTCAGTTTGTTTAGTAAAAAGTAAATGTAGGTACTTCAATTAAAACAAACAAAACCATGACAATGATTTTTTTGAGGTAATAAATTATCTATTTTAGCAGGTTAT